>DAIDHS010000004.1 GCA_027451985.1 Elusimicrobiota bacterium | reverse complement strand
CGCCGTGGCGCATTTCGATCTCCTCGCCGTGGGTCTCAACTGCGCCACGGGTCCCGAGTTTATGACCGACCACCTGCGCACCGTCTCTGAAGTCTCGCGATTCTCCACGATTTGCTACCCCAACGCCGGCTTGCCGGACGAGCACGGCCGCTACCACGAGGATCCGAAGACCTTCGCGCAAAGGCTTTCGCGCTTCGCGGATGAGGGTTGGCTCAACATCGCCGGCGGCTGCTGCGGCACCACGGCTGAGCACGTGCGGCTGCTTTCCCGAGCTCTCGATGGCAAGACGCCGCGCCGGCCGAGAGCGCCGCGGCGCGCGGCGCTCTCGGGCCTGGAGTCCCTGGTTTTGGACGACGAAACGCAAAAGCCCTTTTTAGTCGGCGAGCGCACCAACGTCATCGGCTCGCGCCTCTTCCGCAGCATGATCGCCGAGGGGCGCTTCGACGAGGCTGCCGAGGTCGGGCGGCGGCAGGTGCGCGGCGGAGCGCACATTATCGACGTTTGCCTCGCGGATCCCGATCGCGACGAGAAGTCGGACATCGTGAGTGTCCTCGAGCTTTTGGCCCGCAAGGTCAAGGTCCCGATTATGATCGACTCCACGGATGCCGCCGTTATCGAGGAAGCGCTCAAGCGCTGCCCCGGGCGCTCCGTCGTCAACTCCATTAACCTGGAGGACGGCGAGGAGCGCTTCGCCAAGATCGTTCCGCTTCTGCGCCGCTACGGAGCCGCGGTGGTTGCGGGCACCATCGATGAGGATAAAGCGCAAGGCATGGCCATGACGCGGGAGAGAAAACTCGCCGTCGCGCGCCGTAGCTGCGATCTGCTGACCCGCAAGTACGGACTGAGGCCCGAGGACATCATCTTCGACCCGCTGGTCTTTCCCGCCGCGACCGGAGACAAGAACTATTGGGGCTCGGCCGTGGAGACCATCGAGAGCGTTCGGCTCATCAAGCAGGAGTTGCCGCGCTGCCGCACGATTTTGGGCATATCCAACGTGTCCTTCGGCCTGCCTCCCGCCGGCCGCGAGGTTTTAAATGCGGTCTTCCTGCATGAGTGCGTCAAGGCGGGCTTGGACTTTGCCATCGTTAATTCGGAAAAGCTCGCGCGCTTGAACGCGATCTCGGAAGAAGAGAAGAAGCTATGTTTGGATCTTCTGCGCTGGCATGGGCCGGGCGACCCGGCGCATCCCGCTGGCTTCGACGCCGTGGCGGCTTTTACCGAGCGCTATCGGGAGGCCAAGGCCGCGCCCAGCATCTCCGAACGAGCCAAGCTGCCAGTCGATGAGCGCTTGAAGCGCAATGTGGTGGACGGATCGCGCGAGGGGCTTCTAGACGACCTGGCTTTCCTTATTAAGGAAAGAACGGCGCTCGACATCATCAACGGTCCTTTGATGGCGGGCATGGACGAGGTGGGCAGGCTTTTCGCGGCCAACGAGATGATCGTAGCCGAAGTCCTGCAGTCGGCTGAAGTGATGAAAGCCGCGGTGGCCTTTTTGGAGCCCCATATGGATGCCTCCAAGTCCGCGTCGCGCGGCAAGGTCGTTTTGGCCACGGTCAAGGGCGATGTACACGACATCGGCAAGAACTTGGTGCACATCATTCTCAAAAACAACGGCTACGAAGTGTTGGACTTGGGCATTAAGGTAGCGCCCGAGACCATCATCGAAGCGGCGCAGAAGGCTTCACCGGACTTGATCGGCCTTTCGGGGCTTCTGGTCAAGTCCGCGCAGCAGATGACGGCGACGGCCGCGGATTTGGCGGCCGCGGGCATACGCGTGCCCATCGTGGTGGGCGGGGCCGCCCTGTCGCCGCGCTTTACCGCTTCGAAAATCGCCCTGGCTTATCCGGAGCCCGTGGTCTACGCCAAAGACGCCATGTCAGGTCTGGACATCGCCAACTCCCTGCAGGACGCCGCGCGCCGCGAGGCGTTTCTCAAAAAGAACTTGGAGATTCAGGAGCATCTGCGCCGGACCTCCTCCGCGGCGCCCGCTCCGGCGGCTGCTTCGCCGCAGGTCCCGCAGTCCGCCGCGCGGCCGGCGGAGCACGACGTCCCCGTTCCTCCGGACTTGAAGCTTCACGTCCTGGCGGAGGTCGACGCCGAAGTCGTATTTCGCTATATCAATCCGGTCATGCTTTACGGCAAGCACTTGGGCTTGAAGGGCAATCCGGAGAGGCTTTTGCGCGAGAAAAATCCCAAGGCCGTCGAGCTCTTCGCGCGCGTGCGGGAGCTTCAAGACGAAATCCTGACCCATGGGCTCTTGAAGCCCAGGGCGGTCTACCGGTTCTTTGCCGCGCGTTCGGAGGGCGACAAGATCCTGATCTACGATTCGCCTGCGGCGACCCAAGCGCTCGAAACGTTCGAATTCCCCCGGCAGACTTCCGGCGAGCGGCGCTGCCTCTCCGACTTCGTCCTGCCCGCCTCAGCTGGCCGGCCGGACTACGTTGCTTTTTTCGCGCTTACCTGCGGCGACGGTGTGCGCGAACTCTCAACGGCCCTGCGCGAGAGCGGGGAATACCTGAAGTCTTACGCGCTCCAGGCCGTAGCCATCGAGGCGGCGGAGGGCTTCGCTGAGCTTTTGCACGAACGCCTGCGCGCGATGTGGGGCATCGCGGACGCGCCGTCTCTTGGCATGAAGGAGAAGTTCCAGGCCAAGTACCGCGGCCTGCGAGTTTCCTTCGGCTATCCCGCCTGCCCGGATATGTCCGATCAGACCAAACTATTCCGACTGCTGGAACCGGAGCGTATCGGTCTCAAGCTGACCGAGGGTTTCATGATGGACCCGGAGGCCAGCGTCTCGGCCCTGGTCTTCCATCATCCCGGCGCGCGCTACTTTTCGGCGGGGCAGGGCGCCGCCGCCGCGGCCTAAGCTTTCTGCCGGGCTAGTTTTTGAGGTGGAAAATCATCGCCTGCCGGATGACTACGGCCACCGGCCCGCTGCGCGAAAGGGCGGGTAAAAACTTCATGATGGCCGCGACCTTCTTGGCCGCTTCATCGAAGGCCGGGCCCGCGCTTTGCACCACGTCGACCTTCCAGACCGATCCGTCGACGCCGATATGGAGGTTGACCAGGACCGTGCCCTCTCGGCCCGCGCGCCGTTCGCTCTCGGGGTAGAAGCGCTGCAGGTTGGCCAAGACCTCGTCCCGGTTGAGCAGACTGGGCAGCCGGATCAAGTCCGCGCCGCCGTCGCCGCCGCCTTGCGGCGTGCCGTAATTGGCGCCTTTTCCGGCGCCGCCCGTCATGGGGGATGAACCCGTTCCGCTGTTGCTGCCGCCCGCGGTAGCCGCGGCCGGCGGCGGGGGCGGAGGCGGGACGGGCTTTGGTTTTGGCGCGGTTTTCACGGAAGGCGCGGGAGCGGGAATCGGCTTGGCTTTTTTGGCGGGGACGGCCGGAAGCGCCGGCCCGGGCTTAGGATGCTTGGCCAAGGCTTTGGGAGCCCCCAGCTTGGCCGGTCCCGTGCCCAAAAATGAAAAATGGGTCAGGTCGATTTCGACCGGAGCGGCGGGAACGCGCAGGTGGAGGAAAATCAGCAGGCCGGCCAACCCGGCGTGAATTGCGGCCGAGGCCAGCACGCAGTTGCGGAAAAGCCGTTTGTCCTCATTCACTTGCCGGCGACCTCGAGGCCGATGCGCCGCGCGCCCGCCCCGCGGACGGCATCCAAGACGGCCATCACCTCGCCGTAGCCCAGGCTTTTGTCCGCCGCGAGCGTGATGGAGAGATTCGGATCGCCTTGCAGCGCCGCGGAGAGGGCCGTCTTGAGCGCGGTCGTGTCGATGGGGCGGCCAGAGAGCAAAAGGCGCTTGCGCGCGTCGTAAACGATGGTGAGCGACTGGGCGGTTTCCGGGCGGGAGTGGAGGACCTTGGGCACGTTGATTTTGACCATCCGGTTGTGGATGAGGGGCGCCGTCGTCATGAAGATGATAAGAAGCACGAGCAGGATGTCGACCAGAGGCGTGACGTTGATGTTGGTGATGGGACCTTCGGGCCGGCCGGCGTGCATGGCGCTCGGCTAGGCCGCGCGCCGGGCCGCCGGAGCGCGGCGCAGCCGGGCCAGCAACAGGCGTCCCAGGGATTCCGTTCCGGAGAGAAGATCGGATGCCTTCTTTTGGAAATAGTTGTAGGCCACAACCGAAGGGATGGCGACGAAGAGCCCGACCGCGGTCGCCACGAGAGCGGTCGAGAGCCCGGCCATGACGGCGTCAGGCCCCGCGGCGTTGGCCGCGAGATCGTGGAAAGCCTTGATGACCCCCAGCACCGTGCCGAAGAGGCCGATGAAGGGCGCATTGTTTCCCAGTGTCCCCAATACCAGCAGGCGCTTTTCCAGGAACTTTTTTTCCTTTAAGCTGGCCGAGATGAGAATGTCCTCGAAGACCTCGGGATTGTCGCTGGCGTCGTCTAAGGCGGCTCCCAGAATGCGGCCAGCCGCGCCGCCGACTTTCAGGGCGGAGCGCACGCCCTCCGCATCCTTGCGCCGGGCCAGGACTTCGGACTGCAGCGCGGCGAAGAGCTTTTCTTCGCGCGAGAGCACCTTCCAGCGCTCGAGAATGACGGCAAGCGCCGCCACGGAGCAGAGAATGAGGCCGTAAATGACCCAGTTTCCGCCGGCCACGGCTAGGGCGCTGATAAGGGATGGGTTCATAAAAGGTCCTTAGTTGTTGCGATATTTATTCAGGCGCAGGAGCGCGGCGCAGAGCTCGGCTTGGGCGATGGGGTTGGTTTCGGTCGGCAGCTGCGCTAGGAGCATGGTGTATTCGTAGTTGCCGCCTAACTTGCCCATGTAGTGGTACGCGATGGCGCGGACGATCCAGCTGGGATTCTGGTAGAGATTGAGCAGGATGCTCTGGCCAGTGATGTTCCCCATGCCCCAGATGGTGCCCGCGGCGTAGGCTTGGGCGATGAGCGAGGAGTCGGTCTGGGCGTCGTTGCTCAAAGCCGCCTCGGCTTGGCTTCCGCCCAGGACGGCGAGGGACTCCAGCCCCGCGAAGCGCACGGTGATGTTTTGGTTTTGCAGCGCGCTCATGAAGATTCCGATGAACTGCGGGTCCTTGGTGTAGGCCAGCGCGATCATGGCCGAAGCTTGGATCTGATCGTTGATGCTTTTCTGCGCGGCCTGCACCAGCGCCTGCTGGACCTGCAGGTCCTTGGCGCCCGCTAGGCCCTGCGTCAGCAAAAAGCCCAGCTGGCTGTAGCGCGTCTGGAGGTTGTAGCCGTCCAGGGTCGTGAGCTTGGTGAGGGCGGTCAAGTTGGGGTCTAGCTGCGCCGTGGGGTTGGGCCGCTCGTTTTCGTGCTCGGACAAGAGGCGCAGCAGGTTCATGTCGATAAGCGGGTTGATCATGATGTTCGACGGATAGCGAAGCCTCGGCGCGGTGATGACCAGAGGTTGAAGCTCAAGGATGGGCGCCTGGCTTTCGGCGGATGCCGGCGCGCCCTGTCCCCAGGCCGCGGGCGCGGCTAGAGCGAGGACGAGGGCCGGGACAAAAAGTTTTTTCATGGATTTTTTTGGGGGAAGAGCTTAAGCGCCGCGACGCAATCTTCAGCCACCAGGAAATCATTGCCCTGATCTTGACTGATGCGATTGACGATGGTGTCGTAGTCCTGGGCCGTGCCGTAGTCACCCAAATAGCGCGTGGCCATGGCGCGAACCACCCAGGAGCCGTCGTTGAGGAAAGCGCGCAGTCGGTTGAGGCCCGTGGGATCTCCCAGGCGCGCCAGGACGCCGGCGGCGGTCACGCGCAATACCGCTTCCGGGTCGTTGTCCGCCTCGGAGGCCAGCAAGGGAGTCGCCAAATCGGGATTTTGCCACAAGGCCAGAGCCTCGATGGCGCCGAAGCGCACGCCCGGGTCGATGAAATTGAGCGCTTCCTTAAAAACCGGCAAATCCGCGGGGTTGTGCCGCTGGGCCAAAATCATAAGCGCGGCCGAACGCGTTTCCGTGTTGCCGGCCCAGCGGGCCTGGGTTGTGAGCTGCTTGGCGAAATCGGGGTCGGGGTTGGCAGCGAAGGCCTGCGCCAGAGGCACGCCGATGTTGAGGTAATGATTACGCAGGGAATATCCGGCCGGGGAGCCGAGATTGAGCAAGTCGCCGATGGGCGTTCCGGGGACGCTGTCTTGCGGCGTGACGGTGGGCGTATAGTTGTCGTCGTTGTCGATGAGATTTTGCATCGCGGTCAATATCTGCGGATCGACTTGGCCGGAGCCGGAGGCCGCGGAACCCTGGGCGGGGGTTCCGGATCCACCGGGAGTTTGGGTGATGGGAGCGTTGACGCAGGCCGCGAGCAGAAGGCCGGCGGACGCAAAAACGCAGAAGCGAATTTTGCCCCGGAACATGGGTCAAATACTACAAAAAATGACCGGTAATGTCTTGAGGTTCGGGCGGCCGCTTAAGCCGAGGGGAAAGACGGCGAGGAGCCGGACTTGGACGAATAGCCCAGCTGCAAAACGAGCTGGCGCACGCGCTCCGCGTTGCCGCCGGTGCCGAAGAGCGCGTCCATGGTGGCCACGAAGCCAAGAGCCGCAGCGAGCTTGGCGGACGGATGGACGCGCATCATCTGCTCCAGCTCCATGCGCCGGGTGGTGATTTCCTCGCCGGTGGGGTAGACCGACTTCAAATAGTCGTATTGCGCCGTGAAGGCTCCGACCTCGGCGGCGATGCTCTCTCCGTGGAGATCGCCCGTAGCCCGCTCGAAGCGGTGATAGGCCTCATGCACCAGCGTCGAGGCGGCCAGGGTCAAGCCCGCCAGCGCGGCGATCGCGGGCGTAACTTCATTGAGAAAAATGTGACCCAAGCCCGCTCCGCCTTTCTTGAACTCGTAGACCCCCATTTCGTTGCGGCTCATAGTGCCGCCCTCGTCCATGGCGATGCGTCCGGCCGCGTCCATGGTGTCCAGGGCGCCCAGGGCGTCTTGGAGCTTGGGCGGCGGAACTGCGTCAGAACGGGCCGCTTCGCGACGCGCGCGGGTGACCAGGTCGCTCACCGTGGCGGGCCGCTTGAGAAAATCGGATTTTCCCATGACATGCCAGACCGGGGCGTGGAAGTGAAAGGCCACGCGCGCGGAGGGCACGCCGACGTTGAAAAGCGAATAGGCCTGTGCGTTGACGTCCTCGGGGGACAAGGCGTTTCCGGAAAGCTTCTGCGAGAATGTGTTGACTGCGTCCCGCAGGCTCGTGATGCTCCCCGCGTTGGCTTGGGCGGCCGCGGGCAGGGCGGGCCACAGGGGAACCAGGGCCGCTAAGAGAGCCGCGGAAAGTCTCGGCGCGCCTCCTCTCTTCATGGAGAATATGATTATAGGATAAAGCGCCCGCGCGCGTGATGCTAAAGGCCCAGATTCTTGTAGGCCTAAAGACCCATGGATGCGGATCCCGCACCGTTGGCCGGAAGACAAGCCATTTGCGGGCGCGCAAATCGCCGCGCGAGTTCGGACGCTCAAGGCGCAGCTATAAAACTTGCGCTCAAAAAGGCAAATAGGTATACTTGCTGACGATGTCACAGACAACGACGCTTACCACCCCCCGCGCGGCCGCGCAGGACAGGCGCTGGCACACGCTGGACTTGAAGGGCCAGATCCTGGGCCGCGTGGCCACGCGCGCCGCCGTGCTCTTGCGCGGCAAGCACAAGAAGACCTACACCAATTTCGTCGACTGCGGCGACTTCGTGACCATCGCCAATGCCAAGCACCTGGTGCTTTCGGGCGACAAGATGAACACCAAGTTCTACTTCAGCCACTCCGGCTATGCGGGAGGCGCCAAGACCACTCCCGTGCGCCGCGTTATGGAGAAGGACCCGACCAAGGTCGTCTACGCCGCGGTCAAGCGCATGCTGCCGGACAACCGCCTGCGCGGCGCTCAACTGCGCCGCCTGAGAATTTACGCGGAGGAGCCTCCGCGCACGACCAAGAAGGAGTCCGCCAAGCCATGAGCCCCAAGCACTCCGCGCCCATCTGGGCTACGGGACGCCGCAAGACCTCCATCGCCTCGGTGCGCCTGGTTCCCGGCGGGCAGGGAAAAATCCTCATCAACTCGCGTCCGGTCGAGGACTACTTCCGCGGCCAGGAAGGGCGGCAGCTCGCGGTTTTGGCGCCTCTGGGCGTTGTTGAGGAGTCCAAAAAATTCGATTTCATCTTGAAGATCGTCGGCGGCGGGCCCACGGGACAAGCCGAGGCCGCGCGCCACGCCATTTCCCGCGCCCTCGTCAAGGTCGACGAGAAGAATCGCAAGCCTTTGCGCGCCGAGGGTTTCCTGACCCGCGATGCGCGCATGGTCGAGCGCAAGAAGAGCGGCCAGCCCAAGGCCCGCAAGCGCTTCCAGTACTCCAAGCGCTAGTTCCTTGCCCGACTCCGGAGCGGCCGGGCGCCTGGAAACCGTCAAAATTCGCGGTCTTGCCCGCATTGTTTCCGTTTTTTTCTCCCTGTGGGGCGCGGCCGTCTTTGGCAAGGCGGTCTACGATTTGTTCTGGGGCGAGCCGGAGGCCAATCTCTACGCGCCGGAGAAGTGGGCGTTTGTGACCCAGGCCCAGTGGCTGCGCTACGCGGGCTTTGAGCTCTGTTACGGCCTGGCCTGTCTGGGGCTGGCGTGGGCAGCCTGGAGCTACGCGCGCTTGCTGCCGGAAACCATCGCGCGGTCGCGTCGCGATCCGGACGTCGATTTGTTCTCCTAGCCGCTCGCCGCCAAAAAAAATAGTAGAATCGCAGCTATGGCTTTGACCCGCGCGATGAGCGTTCCTGCGCCCGTGGCCGAAGAGGCCCGGATCGTGGCGGCGATGGCGTCCCGCCTGTGCGCCGCCCTGGCCTCGGCCGAGACGGAGCCCGGCTTGAAGAGTTTTCTGGAAAAAGGACGCGCGGAGCTTGCGCGCTTGAGCGAAGATGCGGCAAGGGATGGAGCGGTCGGGGAAGACTGGATTTCGGTATCTGGGGCGTTATGCCGGGCTGGCGAAGACTTGGCTTTGGCCTTCGGGGACATGGGCAATTGGGCTGTCGAGCCCGAGGGGGGCATTCTTCGCCTGGCCGAGCTTTTGCGGGAAATGCTCGAGAGGATGGCGGCGGCGCTGGCTTCTTCCGGCGCGTCGGCGCAATCGGGGCTGGCCGAGGCCAAAGGGAAGGGGCTGGAACTGCAGGCCGTCTTCCGCCGGGCGCGGGGCGCGGCTCTGGATTCGGAAAAAGCCGTCGAAGGCCTGAAGTTGTGCGAGGTGTTTCGCCGCTTCTCTGATGCGAGTGCCGCCGCAGACAAGGCGATTGAGAGGCTTGCATGGATTTTGGCGGAGGGCGGGCGAGGAGGCGGCAGTGCCCATTAAGCATATTAAAAAGCAGGTGGATAACGCGTGGACTTGGACCAAGCGCATCTTCGTCGCCCTGTGCATTTGGGGGGTTGTGTTCAGTTTGGCCACAGTCGCCCATTTGCGGGTGGCCTATGAGTATGACGGAGCCCTGGTCGATTCCGCGGCGTCCTTTCGGCAGGCCGAGGCGGCCGCGCCGCAGGCCTTCGCCCCCAGCTTTTGGGCCGCGGTCAACCAATCGTATTATCTAGACAGGCCTAAAATTATCCCTTATGCGACCGCGTGGATTTTAAAGCTCTTCGGTTTCGGCGTGGACGTCTATGCGCTGCGTCCCTCCACCGATGGCGAGGCTTTGCGGGAGGATTGGCGGCATCTGGTGTCTCCCCGAGACTTCGTCTTCCTATCGGGCCCCGTGGAGCTGACGCGGGCTCTGGAGAACGGCCATTACCTTCTGTTTTTTGGCTCCAGCGACGGAGCCATCGAGGCGGCTAAGGACGCTCATGTTTTTCCGTTGCGCGTGCTGCGCAAGCCCCAGGACGGGGGGCGCGCGTCGGACTATAATCCGGGAATGTTCCGGGAGATGCGCATCCCGTACTCTCAGTATTGACCCGGGCTGCGCATTTGGTTAGAATTAGGAATGTGGTCAAAATGGCCACAAAAACCGGCTTATGACGAAAGCCCTGCGCCGCCCGCTCATCGCGGGTAATTGGAAGATGAACCTGGACCTCCAGGCTGGCCGAGGTTTGGTCCGCGCATTGCGGGAAAATCTATCGGACGCTGCGGCTGACGTCGCGGTATGCCCTCCCTTTACCTTGCTGGCCGCAGTAGCCGAAGAGCTTAAGGGGACACCCATTCGCGTGGGAGCGCAGGATCTGTTTTGGGAAAAATCGGGGGCCTATACGGGTGAGATTTCAGCTGAGCAGTTGAGTGGTGTTGGATGCTCTGTGGTATTAATTGGCCACAGCGAACGGCGCCGCTATTTCGGCGAAACGAACGAGACCGTGGCTCGGAAGCTCGAATCCGCCTTGCGGGCAAATCTCATGCCTATCGTCTGCGTCGGGGAGACTCTGGAGGAGCGGGAAGGGCAGAAAACCTACCGCGTGCTGGAGACCCAGTTGCGGGGTGCTTTGTCCGGCTTGGCTCCGACCGAAGCTGGAAAAATCGTCGTGGCCTACGAGCCGGTCTGGGCCATCGGCACCGGCAAGACCGCGACCCCGGCCCAGGCCCAAGACGCGCATCTCTTCATCCGCAAGACTTTGGCGGCCGTTTTTAGTCCCGAGGCGTCCTTGGCCGTGCGCATTCTTTACGGGGGCTCGGTCAAGCCCGACAACATCGATGCCTTGATGGCCCAGCCGGACATCGACGGCGCGCTAGTGGGGGGTGAGAGCTTGAAACCCGTTTCTTTTCTCCGCATCATCCACTTCCAGTCTCCGGCTAAAACGAACTAAACGATTTTATGGAACAAAACCCCGAACTGGCCCAAAAAATTGCCGCGGACGTGGCTCTGCGCCTGGAGCGCTCGAAGACGGACATCCCGGTCGGCGTCTCCAACCGCCACGTGCATCTCTGCCAGGCGGATTGGAACACGCTTTTCGGCGCGGGCACGGAGCCGCGCAAGCTCAAGGCCACCAAGCAGCCGGGCTATTGGGCGGCCTACGAGACCGTGGGCGTCGAGGGCCCCAAGGGCCGCATCGAAAAGCTGCGCCTGGTGGCGCCGCACCGGCCGCGCACCCAGGTGGAAGTGTCCTTGTCGGACGCCAAGGTGTTGGGCTTGAAGCCCCCCATCCGCAACTCGGGAAGCTTGGACGGCACCGCGCCCGTGCGCATTGTCGGCCCCAAGGGTTCTCTCGATTTGACGCAGGGCCTCATCATCGCGGGCCGGCACCTTCATTTAGCCCCGGCCGAGGCTCAGGCGCTTTCCCTTAAGGACGGCGACGTCGTGCGCCTGCGCGCCGGGGCGCCCGAGCGCTCGGTCGTCTTCGAGCGCGTGCTTTGCCGCGTTTCGGACAAGTTCAGCCTGGAATTTCACATCGACACGGACGAGGCGAACGCCGCGCGCTTGAAGACCGGCGACACGGCGCATCTTGTTTAACGCAAGGAGAAATCAATGAACGCACTGGGAATGATCGAGACGAGAGGACTTACGGCCTGCGTGGAGGCCGCGGACGCCGCGGTCAAGGCCGCGGACGTGAAGCTGGTGGGCTACGAGAAGGTCGGCACGGGCCTGGTGACGGTTTTATTCCGCGGCGAAGTGGCGGCCTGCAAGGCTTCCTGCGACGCTGGCGCGGCCGCCGCGCAGAAGGTGGGCGAACTCGTCGCCGTGCACGTCATCCCGCAGCCGCATCCGGATCTGGAAGGCAAGATGCCCATCTCTCTTCCGGAAACCTTGGCGCGCAAGCGCTAGGGCGCGGAGCCAGAAGTGATTTTCGCGCGCGTGGCCGGCAGCGTCGTCTGCACGCAGAAAGACGAGAAGCTCGTCGGCATGAAGCTGCTCCTGGTCCAGCCGGTGGACCTTTCGGGTACTGCCAAGGGCAATCCCTTGGTGGCCGTGGATTCCGTGGGCGCCGGCGAGGGGGAGATGGTCCTTCTGGTCCAGGGTTCCTCGGCTCGGCAGACCTCGCGGACCAGCAACACGCCGGTCGACGCGGTCATCTTCGCCATCGTGGACACTGTGGAGCAGGGAGGCAGGAAAGTCTTCAGCAAGGCCAAAGACCATGCAGGCGGATGAAGTCGCCCGCGTCGTCGCGGAGGTCTTGAAGTCCCTGCAGAACCGCGGCGAGCTGGACCAGGTTTTGGGCGCGGCCTCGCCGTCCTCTGCGCTTACGCAAGAGGGGGTCGTCTTCCCCGACGTGGACTCGGCCGTTGCGGCCGCGGCCAAAGCGCAGAAGGGCTTCCAGATCTTGGGCGTGGAGGCGCGGCGCAAAATCATCCGCGCCATCCGCGAGGCCGCGGTGGCCAACGCCGAGTCTTTGGCCAAGATGGCGGCCGAGGAGACCGGCATGGGCCGCGCCGCGGACAAAACCCAGAAGAATCTGGTCTGCGCGCTGCGCACCCCTGGGGTCGAGGACCTGCAGTCGCGCGCCTACACGGGCGACAAAGGCCTGACCTTGGTCGAGTACGCGCCCTACGGCGTGGTGGCGGCGGTCACGCCGTCCACGAACCCCGCAGCCACGGTCATCAACAACTCCATCTCCATCTTGTCCGCAGGTAACGCCGTGGTCTTCGCGCCGCACCCGGCCGCGGCCAAGTGCTCGACCGAGGCCATGAAAATCGTGAGCCGCGCCGCGGTCTCGGCCGGGGCGCCTCCAGGCCTTATCACCACGGTGTCCCCCGCGAGCCAAGAGACCACCAAGACGCTCTTGGCGCACCCGGGCGTGCGGGTCAACATGGTGACCGGCGGACCCGCCATCGTTAAAATCGCCATGACCGTGGGCAAGACCTGCAAGACCATCGCGGCCGGCCCCGGCAACCCTCCGGCGGTGGTGGATGAGACGGCGCTTTTTCCCAAGTGCGCGCAGGACATCATCTTCGGCGCGTCTTTCGACAACAACGTGCTGTGCACCGCGGAAAAGGAAGTCATCGTGACCGCGGCCGCGCGCGAGCGATTCCTAAATTCCATGCGCCAAGACGCGAGGGCCTATGAACTGTCCTCCGCGCAGACGGACGCTTTGGTCAAGATCATCATTAAAGAAGGCGGCCGCGGCTGCAAGGACCCGCGCTTGAACCGCGACTACGTGGGCAAGAACGCGGCCTTCATTGCCAAGGCCATCGGACTTTCGCTGCCGGACTCGGTGCGGCTTTTGTGGGCCGACGTGCCCAACGACCATCCTTTGGTCTGGACCGAGCAGCTGATGCCCGTGCTGCCCGTCACGACCGCGCCGGACGTGGACTCGGCCATCGAGCTCGCCTATGAGGCGGAGGGGGAAAACCACCACACCGCGTCCATGCACTCGATGAGCGTGGATCATCTGACCCGCATGGGCCGGCGCATGCAGTGCTCCATTTACGTCAAGAACGCGCCCAACCTTTTCGGCCTGGGCTTAGGCGAGGGCTACGCCTCCATGTCGATTGGCACGCCCACGGGCGACGGTCTCACCAAGGCGTCGCACTTCGCGCGGCCCCTGCAGTGCAGCTTGGTCGGGTATTTTAGGATCACATGAAGCTTGAATCTGAAAAAATCGGGAACGCCGAGCTCTACCGCGGCGACTGCCTCAATGTCTTGGAGGACGCTATCCGCCGGCATCCGCACGGCGCGTTCGACCTTATCTTCGCAGACCCGCCTTATTTCTTGTCCAACGGAGGCATCACCTGCAAGTCCGGTCGCATGGCCAAGGTGGACAAAGGCGCGTGGGACAAAAGCCGCGGCGCGGACGAAAACCACGAATTCAACCGGCGCTGGCTTTCTCTCTGCCAGAAGGCGCTTAGACCCGACGGCACGATTTGGGTCTCCGGCACCGCGCACGTCATCCACTCGGTGGGCTTCGCCCTGCAGCAGCTGGGCTTCAAGATTTTAAACGACGTCGCCTGGATCAAGCGCAACCCGCCGCCGAACTTGTCCTGCCGCTATTTCACGCACGCGAGCGAGACCCTGATTTGGGCGGCCAAAAACGCCAAGAGCCGGCACATGTTTAACTACGCGGACATGAAGCGCGAAAACGGCGGCAAGCAGATGAAGAGCGTCTGGGATATTTTGCCGCCCGCGGCTTCCGAGAAAAAGTGGGGCAAGCACCCCACGCAAAAGCCCCTGGAGCTTTTGCGCCGCGTCATCCGTTCCAGCTCCAAGCCGGGCGATTTGGTCTTCGATCCCTTCATGGGCTCGGGCACGACGGGCGCGGCCGCCTTGGAACTGGGCCGGCGCTTTGCGGGCGTCGAGCTCGACAAAAAATATTACGTGTTGGCCAAGGCCCGGATTGCGGCGCAGTCGCCCGCGGCCAAGATATTGCCGCGCGCCGCGCGCCACGGCGCCGAAGCTTCCCGTGATTTGGCGGCGGTCTCATGAGCGGGCGCGAGACGGCGGTGCTCTCCGGGCAGAGTCTTGAGGAAAAAGTCGCGGCCTTGGCGCAGAGCCTGGGCCTGGAGTCGCGCCGGGAGTACCGCGCCGGGCGCCGGCTGTGGGGCAGCGAGCGGCGCATCGACGTCATCCTGCGCGACAAGGCCACGCGCAAGGTTTTAGGCGTCGAATGCAAATGCCAGAACACGCCGGGTTCGGCCGAGGAGAAAATTCCCTCGACCATCAAGGACATCGAGGCTTGGCCCATTCCGGGCTTGGTGGTCTTCGACGGCCCCGGTTTTTCCGAAAACATGCGCCAATACCTTTTGTCCACCGGCAAGGCGGTCGAGCTGGGCGATTTGGAAAATTACCTGCGCCTCTTTTTTGGGTTGGAATTATGAGGACGCGAGCGCGGGTTTTGGCGGCGGCTCTTTTGGCCGCGGCGCTGGCGCCGGCCGCGGTTGTTCCCGCGCGGGCCGGCACGGTTTTGTCGGGGCTTTTCTCCGCCCCGCCGGCGCCCAAGACCATTACCAAGGACTTTCCCGCTGCAGGCATCAAGACCGTCTCGGCCCAAGTCGCCATTGGGGACATCTCGCTCCACGGCGTCTCCGGCTCGACGATTACGGCGCAGGTCTCCAACGACGAGCCTTCGGAATGCGACGTGACCATGGAAGTCGTAGGCTCCGAGCTGCGGATTGAAGCGCGCGGCACCAACCGCTGGTTCTGGCAGGCCGACCGCTGCCGCGCTAAGATTTCTGCAGGCGTTCCCTCCGGCACGGCGGTCCTGGCCTCCGCGGGCGAAGGGGATGTCCGCGCTTCAGGCCTTGCCGGCGGGGCGAACATTCACGTGGGGTCGGGCAATATCCTTCTCAAGAACGTCTCCGGCGCTTTGAGGATTCATGACGGCAACGGCTTGGTCTCCGGCTCCGCGAACTCGGCCCAAGTGGACGCCGAGGTCGGTAACGGCAGCGTTAATTTGGACGGGCTTACAGGCTCGGCCGAGGCCAAGACCGGCAACGGCAACGTCCGGCTGGCGTGGGCCAAAGCGCCCAAGATGGGAAGCGCCGCGGTCAAAACGGGCCATGGCGACGAGGTTCTGGAGTTCCCGCAAGGGGCTGAAATTCAAACGAGCCTGGTCTCCGGCTTGGGCCGGGTGGCCAACGAAATCGGGGACGCCGCCGGCGCGCCGTTTTCGGTCTCGGCCGCAACGGGCTTGGGCAACATCATTATAAAGAAGAAGTAGGAGAAAACTCATGCAAGCCAACATCGCCGTGGGATTTATCGAGACGTCTTCCATCGCCAAGGGCATCGAGGCCGCGGACGCCATGACCAAGATGGCCTCCGTGCAGCTGGCCAAGAGCTACGTCATCGCGCGCGGCAAGTACGTGGTCTTCATCAAGGGCCCCGTGGGCGAGGTGGAGAGCGCCATGCGCGCGGGCCGGGAAATCGCGGGCAAGACTTTGCTTGATGACGTGCTCATCCGCAACGTCCACGCGCAGGTGCTGGAGGCCCTGGACAAGCGCGTGCCGGTCGACGCCATCGAGGCTTTGGGCATCATCGAGACCAAGGACGCGGTGGCGACCGTGCTGGCCGCCGACGCCGCCGCCAAAGCCGCGGCGGTGCGCTTAATCGAGGTCAAGACCGCCGTTCCCGGCGGCAAGGGCTACGTCACCATGACCGCGGAGCCGGGCGCCGTGCGCTCGGCCGTGGCCGCGGGCGTGCAGGCCATTAAGCCCGCGCACCTGGTTTCTCAGGTGGTCATTTCGCAGGCCGACAAGCAGCTTCTCGCGCAGGTGGGCAAATAGCGATGCGCCTCGTCATCGGCTCCGATCACGGCGGCTTCGCGGCCAAGGAGCTGGTCAAGAAGCGCCTCATGAAGATGGGGCATGACGTTTCCGATTTCGGCTGTTATAATGAGGAGGCGGTGGACTACGCGGACGTGGCGCTTCTGGTGGCCGAGGCCGTGGCCGGGAAGGAGTTCGAGAAGGGCGTGCTCCTGGACGGCTTCGGCGGCGCCGTGGCCATGGCGGCCAACAAGGTGCCGGGCGTTCGGGCCGTGGCCGCGCACGATTCGATTTCGGCGCGCTTTGCCGCCGCGCACGACGACGCCAACATCTTGTGCCTGGGCGGCAAGACCCAGGGCGAGCTGGCCCTGGCGGAAATTTTGGACGTGTTTTTCGGCACGCCCTTCGAGGGCGGGCGCCACGAGAGGCGCTTGGCCAAGGTGGTGGGCATCGAGAGGAAATACGCGAAATGAAATTGGCGCGCGTGGTGGGCCGGGTGTTTTGCGCGAGGCAGGAACCCGCCGTTGAGAATAAGACCCTTTTGCTCATCCAGCCGCTGCGCTGGGAGGACGAAGCCGCGGCGGGCGATCCCATCGTGGCCATGGACGCGGTCGGGGCCGGGGCGTCCGAAAAAGTTTTTTGGGTCGCGGCGCGGGAGGCGGCGGTGGCCTTCCCCGAGGTTCCGCCCATCGATGCGGCGGTGGTTGGCATCGTCGAGGGGCATCAGACCCGGAGCTTCCGCGTGAAGGCCTAGCCTATGAGCCGATTTGAACCGACCGCCAAGACGAAGCTGCGGCGCCTGCCCAAGCGCGGCGCCTTCGACCGCAAAACGGTCGAGGATATCCTCGACGCGGGCTTCGTCGCCCACGTGGGCTTCGTGGATGGCGGACAGCCCTTCGTGCTGCCCATGATTTACGGGCGCGACGGCGGCATGGTCTACCTCCACGGCTCGGCCGGCGGGAGGCATTTGCGCGCCTTGGCCGCAGGCGGGAACATCTGCGTGACGGTGACCGTAGTGGACGGCCTGGTGCTGGCGCGCTCGGCGTTTCACCACTCCATGAACTATCGCTGCGTGGTCGTGCTGGGCCGGGCGGAGAAAGTTTCCGACCAGACGCAAAAGCTGCGCGCGCTCGAAATCATTTCGGAGCATGTGCTGCCGGGGCGCTGGCAGGACGCGCGCAAGCCCAACGCCGCCGAGATGAAGCAGACCCTGGTCGTGGCCCTGCCGCTCTCCGAGTGCTCGGCCAAAATCCGCACGGGCCCGCCGTTGGATGAAGAGGAGGATTATTCCCTGCCGATTTGGGCCGGAGTCGTGCCGATGAAAACCGTTTTCGGAGCGCCCGCCGCGGACTTGCGGCTGGCCGCGGGCGGGCGCGTGCCGGACTATTTGAAAAAAGCGCTGGCGTCCCATGGCTGCGGAAATTAGCGATGTTCATCGCCGAGGTGGTGGGAAACGTCTGGGGCACGAGGAAGCATAAATCCTTGTGTGACAAGAAACTGCTTTTGGTCCGGCCCATCGATCCGTTCACCGAAAAACCTCTCGGCGACGCGGTGATGGCCGTCGACGGCGGGGTGCAGGCCGGCCCGGGCGGAGTGGTGCTCGTCGTCGACGAGGGAAACTCCGCGCGGCAGATTTTAAAGGACGCCAAGGCGCCCATCCGGGCGGTCGTTTGCGGCATCGTCGACCAAGTGACGTCGGGCGGAAAGGTGAAAAAGTATGACTAAAAGAAATGGTTTGACTTCGAAGGACATGGGAAGAAAACCATGACTGAAGCCGAATTGCGCCGGGTGGTCGAGGAAGTCGTGCGCGTCTTGGCGCGCGAGGGATTTTTGAAGGCGGGAGACTGCGGGTGCAAGAGCGCGGGCCCGACCGCCGAACCTTCGCCGCGCCGGCCTTCGTCCGCCGCCGGGCATCCGCCGCGGGTGACCGTGGGCACCGCGGGCAAGGTTTTCTCCGGTGAATGGGCGCCGTATAAACCCCCGGCCCCGGACGCCAAGGCATTTTCCGGTAAGGCGTCCGGGGCGGCTCGGCCTCCGGCCTCGGCCGCCGCCGCGGACGGCGAGACCGAGCACACGGGCGCGCCGGATTGTCCTCACTGCGGCCCGGCCAGGGAGTTGAACGAAAGCCAGTTGAAGGCCCTGGGCGCCGACCGCATCGGCGTGTGCCGCCCGAGCAGGCAGTGTTCGCCCGTGGCGCGCTACGTCGATCACACTCTTTTGAAGCCCAACGCCACGCAGGAAGAAGTCGCCAAGCTCTGCGAGGAGGCCAAGGCCTACTGCTTCGCGTCCGTCTGCGTCAACCCCTCCTACGTCGCTTTCTGCGCCCAGCTCCTGCGCGGCAGCGGCGTGAAGGTCTGCACGGTGGTGGGCTTCCCGCTGGGCTCGACCACGCCCACGGTCAAGGCTCTTGAAACCCGCGACGCCATCGCCAACGGCGCGGACGAGATCGACATGGTTATCAACGTCGGGGCGCTTAAGTCCGGCAACGAAGCCCTGGTCCTCTCTGATATCCGCGCGGTCCGGGACGCCTCGCGCGGCCGTCTCTTAAAGGTGATTCTGGAGACCTCCCTTTTGACCGACGACGAGAAGGTCCGCGCGTGCCGGGCCTCCAAGGAGGCGGGCGCGGATTTCGTCAAGACCTCGACCGGCTTCGGCGGCGGAGGAGCCACGGTCGAGGACGTTCGCCTGATGCGCGAGACCGTGGGGCCTTTGATGGGCGTCAAGGCTTCGGGCGGCATCCGGGACGCGGCCGCGGCCAAGGCGATGATTGAGGCCGGGGCGACGAGGCTGGGAACTTCGGCCAGCGTCGCCATCGTTGGCGGCGCCGCCGCGAAAGAGTCCAAGGGGTACTGATTATGGCCAAGAACAAGCCGGCGAAATTCAAGCTCAAGGTGGACATGCAGTGCGGCGCCTGCGGCGCGCTCACGCACTTGGAAGGCGAGACCATGCCCAAGTTCTGCCCCTGCTGCGGCGGGGCGATGGAGCGGTTTTGCTTAGCCTGCGGCAAGAAGGCGGACATGTTTTTCGAGGAATGGTGGCCCGAGGACGACGAGTGCCTGCGCACCTACAGCCCGGCCCGCCGCTGCAGCCGCTGCAACGCGATTTTGGCGCCCGAGGGCGAGGAACGGCCGGGCGAGGACGAGGAGCGCCGGCATTAAGTTGCCGGCCAAAGGAGAGAGATGATGGCGGAAGGGTCTGGACGCGAGGCGTTGGGGTTGGTGGAGACGAAGGGATTTACCGGAATGATCGAGGCCTCTGACGCCATGGCCAAGGCGGCCAAGGTGCGCCTGGTGGGCTACGAGAAAATAGGATCGGGTCTAGTGACGACTTTGTGCCGGGGGGAAGTCGGCGCGGTGCGCGCGGCTGTTGAAGCGGGCGCCTCGGCGGCGCAAAAGGTCGGGGAGCTGGTCTCCACGCACGTCATCCCGCGGCCGCACGACGACCTGGAGAAATACCTCGATCGGATCTCCGTCAAGCTCTCTTAGGGCGTTTGAGCCGTGCTGACCCGGGACGATCTTATCGAGCTCATCGTCTCCCATCTTATAAAGGAAGGGGGCGCCAAAGAGACCGTTGGCCAGAGCGCAGCGCCCAGCGCGCCGGTCCAGAAAAGAACGGCGAACGCGGAGCCGCGCGGTCGGCGCTTCATTTCCGAGTATGAGTTCAGGCGCATGATCAAGCCCGGGATTTCCCGGATTGCGGTGCCCAAAGACGCCATCGTGAGCCCTCTGGTGCTCGACTGGCTCATCTTAAAGGGCATCGCGCTGGAGAGAGAATAGGCCGTGGTGGAGAAATGGGAGCTGCAGGAGCGGGCAGACGAGGCCAACCCCAAGCGGCACCGGCTTTTGCTCAAGGCCCACCGGCAGGACGTGCTTGCGCTCATCCGCGAGTTCGCCAATTTGTGCGGGCGGCCAGTGTCGACCAAGACGCCCGAAGGCTACAATTGGAGCATTGATGTGCGCTCCTTGAGCGCGTCCAACAAGGCGGCGCTCTCGGCTTTCCTCGATTCACTCGCGGCCGCGGCTCCCGCTCCGGAACCGGATATCCCGGCCGAATCGGCGTCTCTTTCGGAGCCAGCCTCCGTCCCCGCGCTGGAGCCCGCGCCCGCCGCGCCGCCTTCCATTGAGGTTGCGGCTTCTCATATTGAGTCTGAGCCGCCGGCCCCGCTTCCCGTCCCGGAACCCGCGCCTGAACCGGCGTCGCAGGAGCCCGTGCTCTCCGCGGCTCCGGAGCTCGCCCAAGCGCCCGCGGAAAGCGCCGGGCCACCCACTGAGGAAAAGGTGGAGGCGGCCGTCGATTTCGAACGCAATTTCGATTCTCTCCTGGTCGGGCCCTACAACCGCTTCGCCCATGCCGCCGCGACTTCAGTCGTGGATTCTCCAGCGTCCCTATATAACCCGCTGTTCCTCTTCGGGCCGCCGGGCGTGGGCAAGACTCATTTTCTCCACGCCATCGCGGCCGGCCTAAGCCAGTCTCTGGGGCCGGACGGCATCATCCTGACCACGGGATTCAAGCTTTCCTACATCTTGGACCCCATGCGCGGCGGCGGCTTGCCTTACTCCCGCGAGACGCTGGAGGGACGAGCGCGGGCGCTCATCATAGACGATTTCCACTTGATGCAGATTACGGACAGCAATAAGTCCGAGCTGGCCCGGCTCTTCGCCGCCGCCTTGAAGAAGAAATGCCAGATCGCGGCGACTTCCCTCTACCCGCCCAAGGCTCTCGCGGTGCTGGAGCAGGCCCTGGGTCTTTCGTTCGCCAAGGGCTGGGCCGTGGATTTGAAAGTTCCCGCCGCGGCCGTGCAGAGCGACATTTTCAAGTCGTTTCTCCAGCGCCGCGGACTCGACGTGGGCGCGGAGACGGCCGCCAAAATCGCGGAGCTTTGCAAGGGCGACTACGCCGAGGCCTTTCGGAGCCTCGAGCGTCTGGCCGCCTTTAAAACGGTGCGGGCGAAGTTCTCCGCCGGCGGCTCCGAGGCGGAGGTGGCCGCCATGCTCTTCGACGCGGCCAAGACCCCCGTCCCCGACGCGATGAAGCTCGACTCGGCCCGGAGCTTTTCCCCGCCGCCGGCCGGGCCGGACGCTCCCGGCTTGGCCCTGTTCTTCCCGCAGGGCCGCGAGGGCGCGGGGGCTTGGTGCCTGGCCCGCTTCTATCAGGCGGCCGGACACTACGGCTTTTCAACGGCCTACCGCCACGTCTTAAGCCGCGCCTACGACGCCTCGCAGGGCACGCCCTTCGAGATGGGACGCGCTTGCCTTCAGGAAGCCGCCAAGGCCGCGATCGTGGTTGGCCCCTCGGAGGACTCGCCGCTCTTCACCAGGGCCGCGGAGTTCCGCCATGCGGTGCTCCATGTGCTGCGCGCCGCCGGCGTGCGCGCGGCCTGGATTGCGCACGATGAGATCGCCGGTTCGGCGCCGTTTTTAAACGCCCATCTTGACCTGTCTCTGGAGAACCATGACTAATCCCATTGCATTCGCCGCCGCCTGCCTGGCTTCGGCTGCGGCCGCCGCGGCCGCCACCTTCGCTTTTTCTCGCGGGAAATCATCCGAGAAGACGCCCAATCCGCGCCAGCGCGGTCTGCGGCCGCTGGACGATCTGGCCCAGACATTCGGAGCTCCAGGGACACAGACGGAGTCCATCCTGGCTGCTTTGGTCGCCATTCTGGCCAAGTACCTCGAGGCGGATTTGGTGGCTTTTTTGCTGCCCGACGCCGAGGGCAAGGAACTGGTCGTCCAGCCTGGTGCCTACGGGATTGAGGAAAAGGAGGGTATGTTCTACCGCATTCCCATCGAGAACGGAGAGCACTCTTCCGCGCGGGTCTTCAAGAGCGGCCAGCCCTTCCTGACCGGCGACGCCCAGAACGACCCCGACGTCATTTCGCGCTACGCCAAGCTCTGGGACATCCGTTCGCTGATGGTTCTGCCTTTGCGCTGCGGAGAGAAGACCATCGGCGTCATGCGCGTGGGGAGCTTCCGCAAGGATTATTTCAGCCAGAAGCACGTGGACTGGGGATTGCTCATCGCGGGCGAGGCCGCGGCCGTGGTCGAGGCCGCCGTGATCACGCGGCACCTGTCGGAAACGGCGGAACAATTGAAGAAGTCCAATCGTATCAAGGATGAGTTCATCTCGACCGTCAGCCACGAGTTCAAGACGCCGCTGACGACCATCTTGGGCTTCTTGATGCTCATGCTCGACGGCGAGGCCGGGGATTTGTCGGAGCAGCAGAAAAAATTCGTGAAAATGTCCATCAACGCGGCAAAACGCCTGGAAATGCTGGTCGCGGACATCCTGGACCTCTCGAAGCTGGAGGCGGGAGCCAAGATGTCCAGGCGCTCCTTTGATTTGGCGAAGGCCCTGCGCGCCAGCGCCGAGTCCCAGTTTTTGGAGGCCGAGAAACGCGAAGTCGAGCTTCTGTGCGAAATCGAGGAGTCCCTGCCCGGCGTTTCTGGAGATCCGCGCTGGATTTCCCTCGCGGTGGACAATCTTTTGTCCAACGCCATCAAGTTCACGCCGCCGCGCGGCCAAGTCAAGATTCGCGCCCAAAGGCAGGGCCAGGAAATCGTCATCTGCATCTCGGACACGGGCGTGGGCATCCCTCCGGAGGAGAAGGAGCGGGTCTTTGAAAAATTTTACCGCTCCCAGGCCAGCGCCGATTTGGGCGTGCCGGGCACGGGCCTGGGCTTGGCCATCGTGCGTGAAATCGTCGCCAAGCATGGTGGGCGGCTGTGGCTCGAGTCCGAACCGCAGAAGGGCAGCCGCTTCTACTTCAGCTTGCCGTTGCCCGTGCCGGGCCAGGAAAGCCCTGTCGGCGAGGCGTCCCTTCATTTCGGCGGGCCCCTGGGCGTGGAGGACTAGCGAGTGCTCTCCCGCGTCTACTCCATGGGACTGCGGGGCATCGACGGCTACTCCGTTCTCGTTGAACTCGACGTGGCCAACGGCCTGCCGGCCTACGCGACCGTGGGCCTGCCGGATAGCGCCGTGCGGGAGTCGCGCGAGCGGGTCATCGCCGCCGTGCGCAACTCGGGCTTCCAATTTCCGCAAAAGCGCATCACGGTCAACCTCGCGCCGGCGCAGTCCCGCAAGGAGGGAACCCACTTCGATTTGCCCATCGCCCTGGCGATTTTGTCGGCTTCCGGCCAACTGAGGGCCGGAGGGTGGGCCGAACGCTTCTGCTTCGCGGGCGAACTGGCCTTGGACGGAGGATTGCGTCCCGTCCCGGGAGTGCTGGCCATGTCGCTTGAGGCCAAAAGCCGCGGCTACGAGGCGATGGTGGTTCCGGAAGAAAACTTGGGGGAGGCCGCGGCGTCTGGCATGAAGGTGATGGGCGCCGCCACGCTGCGACAGCTGGCGGATTTCTTAGGCGGAGAGGGGCGCCTCGCGGATGCCGCGCGTCCGACGACGGCTACTGGGGAACCCGAGCCTTCCGCTCCCGACTTATCCGAGGTCAAAGGCCAGAGTCTGGCCAAGCGCGCGCTTGAAATCGCGGCCGCGGGCGGCCACAACATTCTTTTCGTTGGTCCGCCGGGGGTGGGAAAATCCATGCTGGCCCGGCGGCTGCCGGGCCTCTTGCCCTCCATGGATGAGAACGAGAGCCTGGAGGCGACGCGCATTCATTCTTTGTCACGCGCCGGGGCCATGCGCGGGCTCGTGCGCAGGCGCCCCTTTCGCGCGCCGCACCATTCGGCCTCCGTGGCCGCGCTGGTGGGCGGCGGGCCCTCGGCGCGGCCCGGCGAGATTTCCCTGGCCCACGGGGGGGTCTTATTTTTGGACGAGCTGCCCGAGTTCGATCGCCGGGTTCTGGAGGCGTTGCGCCAGCCTCTGGAGGAGGGCCGCGTGACGATTTCCCGCGCGAAGGAAATCCACGAGTACCCCGCGCGCTTCATTTTGGCTGCCGCGGCCAACCCCTGCCCGTGCGGCTGGCGGGGCCATCCCAGGCGGGAGTGCCGCTGCGGCCCCAAAGTGCTCGAGGGTTATTTGTCCCGCTTTTCCGGGCCGCTCATGGATCGCATCGATTTGCAGGTCGAACTCTCGTCTCTTCCCTTCGAGGACTGGGCCGGCGGCGCGGGCTCCTCGGCCGCGGAAACCTCGGCCACGGTCGCCGGGCGCGTCCTGGCCGCGCGCCGGCGCCAGGGCGATCGTCTGGGCGGCTCCTCGGGCGGCTTGAACGCGCGCATTTCTCCCGCGCAAACGCGGCGCTTGTGCCGGCCTGGTGCGGGCGCCTTGGAGCTGCTGCGCCGCGCCGAAGCCAAGAGCGGGATCTCCGCCCGCGGCCTCGACAGGATTTTGCGCGTATGCCGGACCATCGCGGATTTGGCCGGGGCCGAGGACGTCGGCCCCGAGCACGTGGCCGAGGCCATGCAGTACCGCCGCCTTGAGCATTGGAGCGCCGGAGTTTCTTCGGCGGCGGCGCCGTGAACAGGCCGCGCAAGCTTGCAGAACCCTCCCCGTTTTCATCCTTGATCTGCGGGGCCATGGCCGAGAGGGGCTTGGGCTTGCGCGCTTTGTGCCGTGCCGTCGGGCTCGATCCCTCGTTTTTCTCCAAGGTGCTTTCGGGCAAGAGAAGCCCGCCCGGAGAGGACGCGGTGCTCCGGAGCCTCGCGGCCGTTCTGGGCGTAGACCCGGTGCGCCTCATTCTTTCGACCGGCCGTCTGCCCGCGGAACTGGAATCATTGTGGCGTGAGCCGGATTTAGGCGCTTTCGCGCGCCAGGCGCCTGCCAAACCAGCCGCTTCGGCCGTGCAATCTCGACCCGCGCCGCGCCCCGCCGTGGTGCCGCTCCGGCCGCAGATTTCTGAGGAGCTTCTGTGAGCGTCCCATCCCCCGCCCGGGACATTGCGGGCCCGCCCGCCGTTCTCCGGGAAAAGGATTATCCCGATCTCCTGCGCAGCCTGCCGGAGCGTCCTGAGAAGCTCTACGCCCTGGGTTTTCCTCCGGACGGCACGCCGGCCTTGGCGCTGGTGGGTTCGCGAAGGCCGAGCGCCTACGGGCGCCGCATGGCCCGAGCCCTGGCCCGCGAGGCCGCCGCGCGGGGCTTGGCCGTAGTCAGCGGTTTGGCCGCGGGCATCGACGCGGAGGCCCACGCGGGCGCGCTCGAGGCCGGCGGTAAGACTTGGGCCGTGCTGGGCTCGGGCCTCGACCGCATCTATCCGGAGGAGAACAAGCCTCTGGCCCGGCGGATCGTGGAGAGCGGCGGCTGCCTCTTGAGCGAGTTCGAACCCGGCACGCCGCCTTTGCCAGGCAACTTTCCCAGGCGCAACCGCATCGTCGCGGGCCTGTGCTGGGGCGCGGTCGTGGTGGAGGGCCGGGCCAAGTCGGGCTCGCTCATCACCGCGCGGCTGGCCCTTGCTCAAGGACGCGAAGTCTTCGCGGTGCCGGGCCCGGCGGATTCGCCCCTAAGCGAGGCGCCGTATCTCTTGATGCGCGAAGGGGCCAAGCCCGTGCGATGTCTGGACGACCTCCTGGAGGACATGCCGCCCGGGCTTCGGAAAGGACCGGCGCGGGCGTCCGCGCAGGGACCCGCGGCGGCGCAATCCGCTCCGGGCCTCTCGGCAATCGAGCGAAGGATTTGGGAGATGCTGGGGTCTGAGGAGCGGAGCCTGGAGGATTTGTGCGCGGGGGCCGGTCTGGGCCCGGCCGATTTATCGGCGCCCCTGTTTCACATGGAGCTCAAAGATTTGATTCAATCCCTACCTGGACAACGCTATGCCAAAAAAATCCGCTAAGGCCGCGCCGGAGAAAAAAGCCGGGCCCGCGGCCAAATCCGCAGCCAAAAAATCCGGCGCCGCCTTGGTCGTGGTCGAGTCGCCTGCCAAGGAGCGCACCATCGCCCGTTTCCTCAAGAACGGCTACGTGGTGCGCAGCTCCTACGGCCACGTCCGAGATCTACCGGTGCGCAAGATGGGCGTCGACGTCAAGAAGGGCTTCGCGCCGGAGTACGTGCTTTTGCCGCGGGCCAAGAAGATCCTGGCCGAGTTCAAGCCATTGGTCGAGAAGTCTTCCTACGTCTACCTGGCGACCGACCCCGACCGCGAGGGAGAAGCCATCGCGTGGCACCTCTCGGAACTCTTGGGCTTGCCGCCCGAACGCATCCGCCGCATCGCTTTCCACGAAATCACGCCCCAAGCCGTGGCGCACGCGCTCGAGTCGCCGCGCGCCATCGACTTGGGACTGGTCCAAGCCCAGCAGGCCCGCCGCGTCATCGACCGCCTGGTGGGCTACACCCTCTCGCCGCTCTTGTGGGCCAAAATCCAGCGCGGTCTCTCCGCCGGCCGGGTGCAGTCCGTGGCCGTCCGCTTTTTGACCGAGAGGGACAAGGAGATCAAGGACTTCCAGTCGGAGACCTTCTGGACCGCCGCGGCGCTCTGCCGCAAGGAAGACAGCGCGCCCTTTGAGTGCCGCCTCATCGAGTTCAAGGGCGAGAAGGTCGAAACGCAGAAGACCTACGCCCTTTTCGCCGAGGATTACCGCGTGCGCCAGACCGTCTTGAAGACGCAGGCGGACGTGGACTCGGTCGAGCAGGCGCTCTCCGGGGGCGGCCTGAGGGTCAAGGCCGTTGAGCGCAAGGAAGCCCGCCGGCGCCCGCCGCCGCCTTTTTCCACGAGCCTCCTGCAGCAGGCGGCGTCGCAGAAGCTGGGGTTCGTCTCCGATCGGACCATGCGCATCGCACAGTCGCTCTACGAAGGCGTAGACATCGGCGCGGACGAGCCCGTCGGCCTCATCACCTACATGAGGACGGACTCCTTCGCGGTCTCCGAAATCGCGGCCGCGGAAGCCGCGGGCTATTTGAAGGAGCGCTTCGGTCCGCGCTACGTGCCGGCCGAGCCGCCCAAGTACCAGACCAAGTCTCGCGGCGCGCAGGAGGCACACGAGGCCGTGCGTCCAACGAGCATTGCGCGCACGCCCGAGTCCCTGCGCAAGTATCTCTCCCCCGAGCAGCACAGGCTCTACGATCTCATCTGGAAGCGCTTTGCCGCCAGCCAGATGGCCGAGGCGGTCTACGACACGGTCTCCGTGGACGTCGAGGGCCCGCAGTCCCTGTGGCGCGCTTCCGGCCGCGCGATGAAGTTCGAGGGATTCCTCAAGGTTTACGCCATCTCTTCGGAGGAAGAAAACGAGAAGGAGGACGGAGACGAGGGAGAGGGGGAGGAGAAGGCGGCTATCCCGACCGACTTGAAGGAAGGCGACGCCCTGGCGGTCGAGCGCTTTATTAAGGAAGAGCACCGCACCAGCCCGCCTCCTTATTACAACGAGGCCAGCCTCATCAAGGCCATGGAAAAGCACGGCATCGGCCGTCCTTCGACCTACGCGCCCACCATCAAGACCATCGTCGGGCGCGGCTACGTGCGCCGCAACCCCAAGGACCGCCGGCTTTTGCCCAGCGAGCTCGGCATCCTGGTCACCGAGAGCCTGAAAAAGCATTTCGAGGGAATCGTCAGCCTCACCTACACCGCCGAGGTCGAGGAAAAGTTGGACGCCATCGCCGAGGGCAAGGACGAGTGGACCAAGGTGGTCAAGGACTTCTACGGCCCGTTCTCCGAGTCCATGAAGTCGGCCTCCGAGCACATGGCCGTGGTCCGTCCCGAGCCCAAAATGTCGGACCAGAAGTGCCCCGTGTGCGGCGAGCCCATGCTCATCCGCGAGAGCCGCTTCGGGAAGTACTTGTCCTGCTCGACTTTCCCCAAATGCAAGGGGAAGATTCGCCTGAACGCCGACGGCGCCGCGGATGTGCCCGAGCCGACCGACGAGAAGTGCGACCTCTGCGGCAAACCCATGGTCATTCGCACCGGCCGTAAAGGGCGCTTTTTGGCCTGCTCGGGCTATCCCGCCTGCCGCAACACCTTCTCCTTGGACGCCGAGGGGAAGAAAATCGAAGGCTCGCGGCCGGTCCTCACCAAGCGTCAGTGCCAAAAGTGCGGGCGCTTCATGATGCTGCGCCAGGGCAAGCGCGGGTTCTTCCTGACCTGCCCGGGATTTCCCAAGTGCCGCAACCTCATCCCCGTGTCCAAGGACGACGCGCAGGCCCTTAAGGACGCGGGTGCCCCTCCGCCGGCCGGGCCGGCTTCCGCAGGGTGAGCGAGTCAGCCTCCTCCGCGCCGCTTGCCCTGGAGGAGTGGCGCGTGCGTTTTCTGGCTCACCTGCGTGCGGCGAGGAACTTTTCGCCCCATACGTTGCGGGCTTACGGTGCTGATTTGGGCCATTTCCTGCGCGCGGGCGGGGCGCGGCTGCCCTCCGAGGTGGACCGCGACCGCATCCGGACCTACTTGGCCCGGCTGCAGGCCCAGACCGGGTTCGCGCGAAACTCGGTTCTGCGCCGCATGTCCGCGGTGCGCTCCTTTGCGCGCTATCTGCGCAAGGAGGGGGCTCTCTCCGCCGATCCGTTCGCCAACGTTCCCATGCCCAAAAAGCAGCCCCGGCTGCCGCGGTTCTTGAGCGAGGCGGAGATGGCGGAGCTCCTGGACGCGGCCTTCAAGCAGGGACGCTTTTCTGCGCGCGACAAAGCGGTGCTCGAACTCTTGTATTCCAGCGGTCTGCGCCGCTCGGAGGTCTCGTCCTTGAACGTCGGGGACTTGGATTTTTTCTCCGGCGCCGCCCGGGTCATGGGCAAGGGCGGCGCCGAACGCTTGGTCCCCGTAGGTTCCCGATCCATGGCCGCTCTGAAGCGCTATCTCGACGCGCGGCCCGGCGCGCACGGCGGCGATCCCCTGTTTTTAAACTGGCGCGGGCAAAGACTCTCGGATCAGGGCGTGGCGGTCATCCTGCGCCGCTGGATGGCGGCCGCGGGCTGGCACAAAAAGGTCACGCCGCACGTCTTTCGCCATAGCTTCGCGACGCACCTTCTGAACCAGGGCTGCGACCTGCGCGCGGTCCAGGAGATGCTGGGGCACAAGAATCTCGCCACCACCCAAGTCTATACGCACGTGAGCCTGGAGCGCTTGAAGGACGTCTATAAGACGGCGCATCCCCGGGCTTCGAGGACCGATGCAGGATAAGATCGCCCTTTTGATGGAGGAGACCGGCTGCGACCGGGCCGAGGCGGAACTGGCTTTAGAAATGTGCGGCTACGATCTGGAGGCCGCGGTCAAGGCCGTGCCGCGGCTCTTCAAGAGCGTGCTCGTTCTCAAAGGCCGCTTCGGCGTGGCCGAAAACGGGCGCTTCGGTTTGGTCCTGGTCGTTCTAGACGCGACGGACGGAACGCTGCTGCGCACTCGCGCGGTCGTCTCCTTCAACCCCGCGGTCTACGCGGTGCCCTTGGAGCAGAATTGGTTCGCCTTTGAAAAAAGCCTCTACGCCTGCCGGCTTTGGGAAGGCAGCCTACAGGCCGAGAGTCTGGATGTGGAAAAGAACCTGGGGGTTCACTTCCATCAGGCGCGCAACTTGGAGCGCCTCGTCCGCGGCGGCGAGGACGCCATGGCCAAGGCCGTCTCCCAGGTTCTCCAAGCGCTTTGGCCCGGCAAAGCCGCCAACCTCAAGATTTCGCAGGATCTGCTGGATTTGGGGCAATTCAAGTCCCTGCAGAGCGAGGTTGGAGATTGGGAGAGCAAGCCCAGATCCTCTTCTCGAAGCCAGCGCTCCCGCATTCGCGAGGAGGACATCTTGGTCTTAAACGTGCGCCTGGAAGAGGATGCCGACGGCATCGCGGCCTCGGCCCTGCGCTCGGGCGACATGGTTTTGGCCCACATCACGGACGGGCGCGACATCGCGCAGTATCTCTCGCGCCTTTTCGGGGGCTACTCCGAGGACGGGCCGGTTCCGATTCTGGCGCCGGTGGAAGCCGTGGAGTCCGGGCCCGAGGGAGCGCTTGTGCGCGTGCGGTTCTCGCCCGGAGTTTGCGGCGACGCCGTCATCGACGGCGGGGCGTTCGTGCGCGCCACGCGGGTGTTTTTAAGCGACGCGCTGCCCTGGTGGCGGCGCTTTTTCGCTCCGAGGTCTTAGGGCTCACAGGAGGTTGGCTATGCCGGCATTGGTGGTCGTGGGCGCGCAGTGGGGAGACGAAGGGAAGGGTAAAATCGTCCATTGCCTGGCCGAGGAGGCGGACTGCGTGGTCCGCTACCAAGGCGGCAACAACGCCGGGCATACCGTGGTCTCGGGCGGCAAGACCTTCGCCCTGCACCTTATTCCCTCCGGCATCCTGGTCCGCCGCGCCCACAACGTCATCGGCAACGGCCTGGTCTTAAGCCCGCGCTCCTTCATGGAGGAGGTCTCGGCGCTCAACAAACGCGGCATCCGCTCCAAAGGGCGACTGCACGTGAGCCTCATGGCGCATGTCATCCTGCCCTACCACATCATGCTCGACATCCTGCGCGAGGACGGTGGCCGCGGCCTGGGCACCACCCGGCGCGGTATCGGCCCGTGCTACGAGGACAAGGTCGCGCGCATCGGCGTGCGGGTTTGCGACTATCTGGAGCCGGATACCTTCAAGGCCCTGGTGGACCAGAACCTGCGCATCCGCGCGGCGGAACTTTCTCGCATGAAGCCCTTGTCCGCCATCCGCGAGGAGGTCTTCGCGGACTATGCGCGCCTGCGGGGGTTCCTGGCGCCGTTTTGCCGGGACACATCCGTATTTTTGGCGGAGCATCTGGCCAAGGGCCGCCGGCTGCTGATGGAAAGCGCCCAAGGGGCGATGCTCGACCTTGATTTCGGCACCTATCCCTTCGTGACGTCGTCTAATCCCATTGCCGGGGGCGCCGCCGTAGGCGCTGGCATCGCGCCCTCGGCCATCCGAGGGGTGCTCGGGGTGACCAAAGCCTACACCACGCGCGTGGGCCTGGGACCGTTCCCGACCGAGATGGAGGGCCGCATGGCCTCGCGTCTGCGGGAAATCGGCCATGAGTACGGCACGACTACGGGGCGTCCTCGCCGCATCGGCTGGCTGGACTTGGTCCAGCTGCGCGCCGCGGCGCGCACCAGCGGCATCACGTCCTTGGCCATCACCAAGCTCGACACTCTCTCCGGCACCGATCCTATAAAGGTCTGCGTGGCCTATCGATATAAAGGAAAGCGCGTCGAGGAGTTCCCGGCTTCGCGCCGCGCGCAGATGGAGTGCGAGCCGATTTACGAGAACATCCCGGGCTTTGCGGGGGATATCCAGTCCGTGCGCCGCTTCGCCGATTTGCCGGTGCGCGCGCGCCGCTACGTGCTGGAGGTGGAAAAGCGCTTGAAGCTGCCCGTCGCCATTGTTTCGGTGGGCAAGAGCCGAGAAGAAACCATCTACCGCGACCGCCGGTCCGTCTGGGGCTGAGCTTCCGGCCTAGAAGTCCTGCGGCATGCCGTCCGCGGGCAGGCAGGTGTGGATGATGGCCAGCGAATGCCCGGCGTTGGCGCTCTCGAGCTTGAGGCCGGCGTCGGGGCCGAAAAAGCCGAGCTCGTGGCCGAGTTCGTGGAGCAGAATCATCCCGCGCAGGCGCGAGAGGCTCTCCAAGTCGTAGTGGCGCCCGTCGAGCGTAATGCGGCCGTCCACGGCCGTCACGAAGACCCCGTCCGTATTGATGAAGACCGAGCCGGGGCCGTTGGTCTCCGCGCCATAGTCCGGACTCGAGAGCCTTAGGAATCTGTATTCCGTGCCCGAAAGCATGCGCAGCACGGTTTGAAGACTGTCGCCGTGGCCGGCGAAAAATTTCTGGCAGTCCTTGTTCTTGAGCAAATCCATGGTTTCGTCCCATCCGTCTTTGAACATGGCGGCGTACTTCTTGGGCGTTCCGGGAGGCAGCTGCGGCGCGGCCGGCGCCGTAAAAGCCCATTTTTTCTTTCGGCGGGCCTTCTGGACGGCGACCATCCGGCTAAATTGCAAAGAGGCGGCGTTAAGAGCCGCTCCGGCCTGGCCGGCGGCGGCTTCGGGGGAGAGCGCAAAGCTTGGTCCTGCGGCGAGCGCGGCAAACGCGGCGGCGAGCATGGCTGCGGCGAGGCGTCGGGTCATTAGGATCTCCTTGTCGTGAGGTCCGATTAGAGCAGTATAGCGGCTTGGCTATGGGCGCGCAGGGGCCCAAGGTCCCAGCGCGGCGGGGAAAAAGGCCTAGGGTAAGGCAGGGTCCTTCGGCGCCGCGCGCTAGAACGAGAGTTCTATGCCGACGGGGCAGTGATCCGAGCCCAGCACCTCTGGCAGGATGAAGGCGTCTTTGAGGTGCGGGCGCAGGCTCTGGGAGATGAAGAAGTAGTCTATACGCCAGCCGACGTTGCGCTCCCGGGCGCGCGACTGCATGTCCCACCAGCTGTAGTGCCCGCCGCCTTTCTCGAACTCGCGGAATGTGTCGATGAAGCCGTCGGCCAAGAGTTCGTCAAGCCAGGCGCACTCCTGGGGTAGGAAACCGGAGACCTTGCGGTTCTCTTTCGGACGCGCCAAATCGATGTCTTTGTGCGCGGTATTGACGTCCCCGCAGATGACGAGATTTTTGGTTCCCTCCGCGCGTAGGCGGCTGAGGGTTTTCAGGAAGGCGGCGTAGAAGTCCATCTTGTACTTGAGCCGTTCCTCGTTTTTCTTGCCGTTGGGGAAATAGACGTTTAAAAGCGTGAACTCGGGGTAGACCGTGACGAGCGTGCGGCCTTCCTGGTCGAACTTTTCCACGCCCATGCCGCGGCTCTGATCCAGGGGGGCCTTTTTGGTGAAAGTGGCCACGCCGCTGTAGCCCTTCTTTAACTTGGGCCAGTCCCACGAGACTTGATAGCCCTTGGGGTCGGTGAGCTCCTCGGGCAGCTGGTCGGGGCTCGCCTTGGTCTCCTGTAGGCACAAGACGTCCGGGCTTTCCTTGCTCATCCACTCCAGCAGGCCTTTGCGCGCGGCGGCGCGCACGCCGTTGACGTTCCAAGAGATGAGGCGCACGGTTTTAGCGGGGCTCAAGCGCGCTATTTCGCGGCCTTGGCTTCTTCGTAGACCGGGACGCCGTTATTGCGCGCGTAGTCGCGGAAAAGATCGACGATCTTGCGCGTCGTGGGGCCGGGCTGCCCGTCGCCGATGGGGCGGCCGTCGATCTTGGCCACGCCGATGACCTCGGCGCCCGTGCCGGTCAGGAAGACCTCGTGGGCGCGGTAGAGGTCGAAGGGCGTGAAGAGCCGCTCCGAAACTTCGGCGCCGAGTTTTTGGCGGCAGAGGTTGATGACCAGGCGGCGGGTTACGCCTCCGAGAATGCCGGCGTGCAGCGGCGGGGTGAAGATTTCGTCGCCGTAGACGCAGAAGATGTTGTCCCCGGAGCACTCGGTGACGTAGCCTTCGCGGTTCAAGAGCACCGCCTCTTGGGCTCCGGCCCGGGTCGCCTGCTCGCGCGCGACGATGTTGGCTAGGTAGTTGAGAGACTTGATGGCGGGGGAGAGCTGGTCCGCGCCGCGCTGGCGCACCGACGAGATGATGAGGTCGACGCCCTTGCTCGTGACGCTCTCGGGGTAGAGCTGGATTTTATCCGCGATGATGATGAGGCCGGCACGCCCGCGGCACTTGCGCATGTCGAGGCCCAAATCGCCCACGCCGCGGGTGACGACGAGCCGGATGTAGGCGTCCTTTAATCCGTTGACTCGCACCGATTCCAGGACTGCCTCGCGGATTTTTTTTATCGGCAGGGGCAGCGTGAGGAAAATGGCTTCGGCTGATTCGCGCAGGCGGCTTAGGTGCTCGTCCAAGGCCAGCACGCGGCCGTTGTAGGCGCGGATGCCCTCGAAAACGCCGTCGCCATAGAGGACCCCGTGATCGAACACGGAGATTTTCGCGTCTTCCTTCTCCCGGAATTCGCCATCGATATAGATCTTCACGCGGTTTTTTCCTCCTCGGCTAGTGTGCCGCCCCGGATTCGGAGCATGCGGCTCGCGAATCGGCGGGATTCCTCGTTGTGGGTCGCCATCAGGATGGCCACTCCGTAGTTGTGCGAGAGATCCTGCAGGTCTTTAAATACCAATTCCGCGTTCGCCTTGTCCAGGTTTCCCGTCGGCTCATCTGCGAGGATCGCGGCGGGCGAGTTGACGAGCGCGCGGCACAAGGCCGCGCGCTGGCGCTCGCCGCCCGAGACCTGGCTGGGAAATCGGTTTTGCGCGGCGGCGAGCCCGAAGCGCCCGAGCAGGTCCGCGGCGCGGCGCCGGGCCGCGTCCAGGGTGCCGGGCCGGCCGTGGGCCAGCGCGATGCGGCAGGGCATGACCACGTTTTCCAGGAGCGTGAACTCCGGCAGCAGGGAGTCGAACTGAAAGACGAAGCCCAGGCGTTCGTTTCGCAGGCGCGCGCGCGCGGCGTCGCTTAATCCCGAGGCGTCGCGTCCGCCGATTGAGACCGCGCCCGCATCGGGCCGGTCCATGAGGCCCAAGATGTTGAGGAGCGTCGACTTGCCGGAACCGCTGGGGCCCAAAAGCGCCACGAACTCCCCGGCGCGGACCTCGCAGCTTAAATCTTCGAACACCCGCGCGGCCTGGCCGCCGCGGCCGTAGGTCTTGGAGACGCCTGCGGCTTTCAAGACCGGATCAGCCATAGTGGATGGCCTCCACCGGATCTATTTTGGAGGCGCGCCAGGCGGGGTAGACCGTGGCCAAAAGGGCCAGCAAGAAACCCAGGATCATGACCGCGGCGACGTCCGAGCCCTGCACCGAGACGGGGACGCGCGTGAGGTAATAGATGTCTGCGGGCAGCTTCACGATGGGGAAGGTCTTGATGACCCAGCACAGGGTGAGCCCCAGGGCGAGGCCCAGGCCCAATCCGACGGCGCCGATCATGGCGCCCTCGGCCAGAAAAATGGCGCGAATCTGCCGGGGCGTGGCACCCATGGCCATCAAGAGCCCCATGTCGCGGGTTTTTTCCACGCCGCGCAGGATGAGCGTCGAGGCGATGTTGAGCGAAGCCACCAGCACGATGAGCGCGAGGATGAGGAACATCACGGTCTTCTCCATCTTCAGGGCGGCGAACAAAGTCTCGTTCATTTGGCTGTAGGTGCGCACGGGATGATCTGGGCCGAGTTCTTGAGAAAGCCGCGCGGCGACCGCGTCGGCCTCATCGAGACGCTTGACCCGCACGCCCACGCCCGTGGCGCCGGATTTGACGCCGAAAAACTTGGCCGCGACGCCCAGGCTCGCGAAGCCCATCGAGCTGTCGTACTCGTAATATCCGGTATGCACCAGTCCTGCCACCCGGAAGCGGCGCATCTTTGGGATGAGGCCCATGGCGGTGGCCATGCCCTGCGGCGAAACCAGCACCACGCGCTCTCCGGTCCAGGCGCCTATGCCCCGCGCCAGCTCCTGCCCGAGAACCAGGCCGGGCTCCTTGCCCGTTCCCTTCAAGTCCGCCCAGTTTCCCTCGCGCAGACGTTTGTCCAAGCCGTTGACCTTGAACTCTTCCTCCGGGCTAATGCCCTTGATCACGATGCCCGAGGTGCGGCCCTGGTAGGTCACGATGGCCTGGCCCAGCACGAAAGGCGCGGCGGCCGCGACGTCCTTGTTGCCGCGGATGACGGCCAGCGTCTTGTCCAAGTCCGCGCGGCTCCAGGCGCCGTAGACGGTCAAGTCGGCCTGGGCGCCGATAATCTTCTGCTCGATGTCGGCCTGGAAGCCGTTCATGACCGAGAGCGTCGTGATGAGCGCGGCCACGCCCACGGTGACGCCCGCGACGCCGATGGCGGTCGTGATCGCAGCGAAAATTCCCTTGCGCTTGGCGCGCAGGTAGCGGAACGCGATGAACAGCTCTAAGCGGCTCACGCCGGGCTTTCGGACGGAGCTTCTTTTTTGAGGGTGGGGAACAAGATGACGTCGCGGATGGAGGCTTGCCCGGTCAGGAGCATGACCAAGCGGTCGATGCCGATGCCGATGCCTCCGGTGGGCGGCATGCCGCACTCCAGGGCTTCGACGAAATCCTCGTCCAAGATGTCCGCCTCGGCGTCGTTTTCCTCGCTGCGCTGCCGGGCCTGCTCGGCCAGACGCTCGCGCTGATCCAGGGGGTCGTTCAATTCCGTGTAGGCGTTGGCCAGCTCCTGGCCTCCGGCGAAAGCCTCGAAGCGCTCGACCACCGAACGGCTGCCGGGTTTGAGCTTGGCCAGGGGCGTGATCGCCGCGGGGTGGTCGAAGACCAGCGTGATGCCGTCAAGGCGCGGCATGATCTTCGCGTCGAAGATGCGCTCGAAGACCTTGGCGCCGGGCGTGCGCTCGTCCGCCGGGGCGCCGGCCTTGTCCGCGAGCTTCAAGAGCGCCGAGCGGTTGAAGCGCAGGCCGTCTAAAATTGCCTCCATGGGCTCGCCGCAGACCTCCTTCCAAAGCTCCGGCAGGCGCACGCGGTTGAAGGGAGGCTTGAGGCTGATGGTCTTGCCGTTCCACTCGACCGAGGAAACGCCCAGCGTCTCGGCGCAGGCGGCGGTGACGCTTTCGAACAAATCGGCCATGCCGTCGTAGTCCGTGTAGGCCTGGTAGGCCTCGAGCATGGTGAACTCGGGGTTGTGCCGCGTGTCGATGCCCTCGTTGCGGAAGATGCGGCCTATTTCGTAGACCTTGTCGAAGCCGCCGATGATGAGGCGCTTCAAGTAAAGTTCGGTAGCGATGCGCAGCACCATGTCGGCTTGAAGCGCGTTGTGCCGGGTCGCAAAGGGCCTGGCTGAAGCGCCGCCGGCCTGGCCCAGCAAAATGGGGGTCTCCACTTCGACGAAGCCGCGGGAGTCTAGGACCTTGCGCACGGTCGAAATGATGAGCGAGCGCTTTAAAAACGCCTCGCGCACGCCGTCGCTTGCGATGAGGTCCAAGTGCCGCCGGCGGTACCGGGTTTCCACGTCTTTCAAGCCGTGCCACTTTTCGGGCATGGGACGCAGGGCCTTGGACAGGAGGACCACGGTTTTAGCTTCGATGGTGGTCTCTCCGGTTTTGGTCTTGAACGCGGGGCCCGTCACTCCGACGAAGTCTCCGGCGTGGATATCCTTCTTGACCAGGGCGAAGTCCGCTTCGGGCATGGTGTTCTTGCCGAAATAAATTTGGCAGCGGCCGGACTGATCCTGGATGTGGGCGAAGATGGATTTGCCCATATCGCGGATTTGCAAAATGCGCCCGGCGCAAGCGAACTCTCTGCCCGCGGCGTGCTCTCCTGCGGAGAGGCTCTTGCCCGCCTCCAAAACTTCAGCGCAGGCCGCGGTCTTGGCCCAGCGCGGCGGGTACGGATCGAGGCCGCGGCCGCGCAACTCGGCCACCTTGGCTTTCTTGGCCGCCAGGATGTCCGCCAGGGGGGCCTGGCGCGACGGCTGCGCAGGCGTCTTGGACGCGGGCTCCATCACGCCCTCTTCTTTCCGGCTAAAATCGCGGCGATGAGCTCGCGCAGCATCTTAGGATCGAAGGGCTTCTGCACGTAGGCGCTCACGTTGGGGGCGATCTCAAAAATGTCGCGCATCTTCTGGCCGCGCGCGGTCAGCACCAGGATGGGAATGCTCTTGCCGCGTTCGCTGGCCTGGAGCCGGCTGTTCAGGGTGTATCCGTCCATGACCGGCATCATGATGTCTAGGATGATGATGTCTGGCAGGGGCGCGGCGGCGTTGGCCGGCTCGATGCCCAGGACTTCCAGGGCTACGGCGCCGTTTCCGGCCTCGGAGACCTGGTAGCCTTCTTTTTCCAGGATGAAGCGCAGCAGCGTGACGATTTCGGATTCGTCGTCGACGATGAGGACGCGCTCGTTCACGGACGCCCTTCTTGCGTTCCGCGCGCGGCCAGGGTGTCGGCCACGGTTTGGCGGAGCTTCTTGGGGTCGAAGGGCTTGCTGACATAGGCGACGACGTTGGAAGCCGGGGTGAAGATGTCCTGCAGGCCGCCTTTGGCGGTGAGCACGATGATGGGGATGGCCCGCGCCAGCGGATCGGCGGAAAGCTTGGCGCTCACGGTATAGCCGTCCATGAGCGGCATCATGACGTCCAAGATGACGAGGTCGTAGCGGACGAACTCGCCCTTGCGGGCTCCGTTCTGATCGAGCCCGATTTTCTCTAGAGCCATGACGCCGTTGGAGGCCTCGGAAACGGCATGGCCGTCTTTTTCCAGCAGGAATTTGATGAGCGAGACGACGTCGTTCTCGTCATCGACGATGAGAATTTTAGCCACGATGCGCATTCTAACATTTGCTCCGGGCGCAGGCAAATAAGGATCGCGCCGCGGCGTTTGCGCCCGCGGGCGCCGTTGCGATAGAATCCTAGCGTATGGCGATTTGGGGCCCGTCCTCTCCGCTGCCTCCTCTGCGCTCGCGCCTGGAAGCCGTGCCGGTCGATGACGAAGGCAAGCCGCTTTTTCTCTTGCGCGACTTAGAAGAGATCGCGCCGTCCTCCCTGGCCATGTCCGCCGGCGGCATGCTGGCGGCCTCCCTCTTCGACGGCAAACGCACCGCGGCCGAGGTCTCGGGCCTTTTCGCCAAAGCGACCGGGCAGTTCTTGAAGCCGGAAGAGGTCCTGGCCATGGCCGACGAACTCGATCGGGCGCTTTTGCTGGAGACCGAGATCGCGGCGAAAAAGCGCGCCGAAATCCTTGAGCGCTTCAGGCAAAGCCCGTCGCGTAAGGCGGTTTTCGCGGGAGTTTCCTATCCGGCCGAGCCGCTGGAGCTGGGCGGCCTTTTGGGGGGATTCTTCAAGCATCCGCAGGGGCCGGGGCAAGACCCCGCGGCCGAGGCGCTTGCGCCCGCGCCGCTTTTGCTGGTGAGCCCCCACATTGATTTCGGCCGCGGCGGACCCTCCTACGCCTGGGCCTACCAAGCCCTTTCGCAGTGCCGGCCGCCGGATCTCATCGTGGCTCTGGGCGTGGCCCACATGTCTCCCAACGCGCCGTGGACCGCCACGCGCAAGGCTTATGAGACCCCCAACGGGCCGGTGGCCGCCGATGGGGGGCTTTACGAGGATTTGCGCGCCTCGCTTTGGTACGACCCGGCGGCTGACGAGGCGGTCCACCGCGGCGAGCACTCCTTGGAATTTCAGGCCGTGTGGCTCAAGCACTTGTGGAGGGACAAGACGCCGCGCTGGCTGCCTGTTCTCTGCTCGAGCTTCGAGCGCTTCTCCCCGGACGATCCGCCCTCAAGCGTTCCGAGCGTGGAGAAGGCCATCGTCGCCTGGGGAGAGACCATCAAGGCTCGCCGGGCCGCGGGGCAAAGCGTCATGATTTTGGCCGGCGTGGACCTATCGCATGTGGGCCCGCGTTTCGGCGACGACGTCGAGGTCGACGAAGCGCTTAAAAAACGCGTCGAGGAGGGCGATCGCGCGTCCTTGGCCCGAGCCTTGGAAATGGATGCGGAGGGATTCTATCGTTCGGCCGCCGGCGAATCGGCATGGCGCAAGGTTTGCGGGCTTTCGGCGCTCTACACCGCCCTGCGGCTGGCCAAAATCGCGGGCGGCACGAAAGCTCCTGATCCCGCGCGGCTTTTAAGCTACGGCCAGGCGCCGGATCCGGCGGGCGGCATCGTCTCTTTCTGCTCCGCGATTTTCCCAAGCTAACATGGCGGCCTACCGCGCGCGCCGCGCCGCCCGCTGGACCGCCGCGGCGCTTTTGGCTTTGGGCGCAGCGTTCGCCGGCGGCTGCGGAGAGCTCTACACCAATGCAGTCGATCCATACTCCTACCGGGCCGAGACGCCCGCGGACCTCCATGCCGAGCCGTCCGACCCCACCGTCCACACGCGCGCCTGCGAGTATTACCTGCTTTATCTCTTCAACTGGGGCAACTCCGGCTACGCCGCGGTCATGAGGGGCGCGGTCAAAGACCGGCGCCGCTACATGGTCTACGATCCGAAATTCGACGAAAGCTACCAGTCCCTGCTTTTGGGCCTCTACGTCCGGCAGTGCACGCTGATGACCGCGCGCGTGGGGCGCCTGTGATCGCGCTGTGGGCGCTGGCCGCCCTGCTCTTGGCGCGTCCCGCTTCCGCGCAGACCTACACCGCGCATCCCCACGTTATTTCGCTTAAGACCCTCACGGTGTTCTACCACGTCACGGGTCCGCTCTCGACGCTGCCCATGACCCGCAAGGACCTTCCGCGGGGCGCCGTGGACATCGGAGAAGTCAGCGGGAGCAGCTGCCAGCGAGAGGTCAACATCCCGACCTCCGCGTCTTTGCAGGCGACTACCATCACGGCCGCGGAGGGCAACGGCAGTTACGGGAAAATCATCGCCCAGATGCGCAAAACGCACCCGGACCTGGCGGGCATCTACGACGTCAAAACCGACATCCGCAGCTTTGCCGTTTTTTTCGGGCTCTACTCAAGCCAATGCACGGAAGTCCTGGCGCGCGGCTACGCGTTGCCGGGCGCGAAACCGCCCGCGGCCGCGCCCGCCGGCGCGCGGAGCGTGCCGGCCAAGCCGTGATGCGGGCCGCGGCGCTGGCCTGCGCTTTGCTGGCGGCTTTTTCAGGCGCGGCGCGCGCCCAGCAGGGATCCTCCGCTACGGCAGCTGCGGCCTCAGGATCCTCGACTTCAGCGCCTAAGACGGATGCCCGCCCAGCCCGCGCTCCGCGCCATCCGCCGGATGTCTGGCCCAAGACAAGCCGGCTGCGCGTCTATGTGCACCGCGCCTCGGCCCGATGGGCGCCCGTTTCCCTGCGTCCGGACTTCGGCGCCGTGCCGTCCCGCACGGAACTCGTTGCGCAGATACGCCTTATCCGAACCCGGAAGGGCCGCGTCCGCCGGGGCCGGGTTATGGCGGCGCACGCCTCGGCTCGATGGCTTCCTTATAAAGGAGACCATGCGTTGGTCGTTGCCATTTATCCCGCGGCGTGGCGCAAAAGCCTTAAGCATCTGGAGGTGCGCTATCTGGTGAGCGCGGGTTTCATCGAGGGCGTTTGGGCCGAGCTGGTGCAGGTTCAAGGCGGCGGACCGCGGGATTGGGGGCAGGATGCCTTCACTTTGGGCCGTCGGGGCGTGAACTTCTCCGAGGAGTACGCCGGCCGAGGAAAAATCCTTGTCTACGCCCTTAATCCCCGTCCGGGGCGCGCAAGCCTCAACGCCGCGCGAGGGCTGGACTTTGATTTCGGGGATCCGGACGTCGGACGGGTGGACTTTTCCTACCGGGCCGCGGGTGTTTCTGCCCAGCGCTAGAATTTTCTAGCGGATGACGGCCATGCGGCCCACGGCGTGGCCCGCGGAACTCTTGATCTCGAAGATATAGGTGCCCGAGGCGACTTGGCTTCCAGCCGAGTTTGTGCCGTCCCAGAGCGGCGCCGAGAGATCGCGGACTAACTGGCCGTTGATGGTGTAAATCTTGACGTCCATATTGCTGCCGTCGAGGTTCGCGGGAATATTGAAGCGGACCGAAGGGTCCTCGGCAAGCCGGAAGGGATTGGGGTAGGCATAGGGACCCTGGGATGTCGTGACGGAAGAACCGGCCGCTAGACGCATAGACTCATAGACGTTGATGAGGCCTGCGCCCTGATGATTGGAGTCTACACCCAGGTTATAGGCGCCGCCGCGGATCCAGGATTGAATTTGCGCCGGCGTGGCGTTGGGCTTTAGGGACAGGAGCAACGCGGCCAAGCCGGCTACGTGCGGCGCGGAAAAAGAGGTGCCGGTGGCCGTGCTGGTGTAGCCGCCGCCGGGGTAATTGGTTGTCTCCACGTTGACGCCCGGCGCCACCACGCCATTGGCGGCCAGTTCCGGGCCGTTGGATGAAAAGGACGCGATGGCGTCGTTGGAGTCGGTCGCGCCGACCGGGATGATGCCGCCGCTGGACGACGTGCCGGCGCAATTGGCGGGCGCGTTGACCGCGCCGCCGTCGTTGCCCGCGGAAATGGTCACGACCACATTGTCGCCGATGGCCGTGTTGAGGGCCGTGGACTCGTTCGCGGGGCAGGAGCCCGTTCCGCCAATGCTCATGTTCGCGACCACGCGGCCGTAGGTTGCCTGATTTGCAGCCAAAGTGGTGGCTACATAGTCAAGCGCGTTGACGATGGTTGCGTCGTCCGTATTGCAGCCGTGGCCGCTGGCGTCGCTGCAGTCCGAATTGCAGTCTCCCTGGGCGAAGACGCGGACGGAGACGAGCTTGGCGCCCCAGGACACGCCCGCGATGCCATTGCTGTTGTTGGTCTGCGCCGCGGCCACGCCCGAGGTGGCTGTGCCGTGATAACAGGCGACTTGCGGAGGGTTCTCCGCGATGCAGGCGGCGTCCGTGTCGGGATCGCAATATTCGCTTCCGGTTCCAAGAACTTTATTTGTCAGATCCGAATGGGTGCTATCGATCCCCGCATCGATCATGGCGATGGTCACTAGTTGCGCTGCGGTTCCCGTATCCGTGCCGTAGGCCCAGCCTTGCGGGGCGTCGATGTTGGTGAGCGCGTACTGCTGGGAGAATAAGGGATCGTTGGGCGCGACGTCGCTGGGGCGATAGGCGCGGTCGGGTTCAATGCTCGAGATGTCCTTAACGCCGCTCAAGAGCGCCAACCCGCTTGAGACCGAGACGCCTGATGGTAGGCCTACCAAAGTAAAACCAAAGGGCAGCTCTGAAAGCACGCTGGCGCCGACGCTCTGCAGGACGGCGTTCTGCGCGGCTTCGTCAGGCGCGGCCGTGGAAAAAGTTACGATAGCCCGGCCCGAGGCGACCAGCATGGTCGGCGCGGGCGCGTTTGGGGACGTCGAGGCGGCGATGCGATAGCCCGCCGGCAGGGCCATGGTCTCCACGCGCAGGGCGCGGGCCGGCAACGCGGCCAGGGCGAGCAGTCCGGCGGCGCAGAGAAGTTTCTTCAAGCGGGCGCGTTCTCTTTTTTGATGATGTCGAGCAGTTCGATGATGTCCGAGAGCTCGAACTCGGCGCCGGAATCCTTGGTGTCGAAAGTGTCGCCGTACTTGGCCCAGGCCGTTCGGATGCCGAGCTTCTTGGCGCCCGCGATGTCGCGCTCGGCCCAGTCGCCCACCATGACGGTCTCCTCGGGCTTGGTGCCCAAAAACTCCAGAGCCTTCATGAAGGGCGCGGCCGCGGGCTTGCGCGCGCCCACGTCCTCGGCGGTCACCACGCAGTCGAAGAAATTATGCATGCCCAGGCCCACGATGCGCAGCCAGACCTCGAGTTTGGGCGCGTCCGAGACAATCGCCATCTTCACGCCGGATTTGATGAGCGTGGTGAGCGTGAGGCTCACGTGCGGGTAGAGCGCCATCGAGCCCGCCTTGGCCCGGCGGTAGCCCACGATGGCGGCGGCAAGGATTTTGTAGTCGACCCCGCCCGTCTCCTGCTTCAATATCTTGTCGAAAATTTTCTGGTCTTCGACGCCTTCCTTAAAATAAGTCTCGAAAATCTTGTCGACCATGCCGCGCTTGTCCACGACAAGCCCCGCGTCGATCATGCCCTCGACCGCGGACTCCACGGCCACGCGCTTGGTGCGCATGAAGTCGGTCAGCGTGTTGTCGACGTCGAAGATGACGGCTTTGATCACGACTTGAGGAGGGAGCGGATGAGCCCGGTCAGCGCGTCGGCGTCGAAAGGCTTGGTCACGAAGCCCGTGGCGCCCATTTCCATGGCGCGCTCCTTGGTCCCCGGGTCGGACTGGCTCGAGCAGAAGACGAAAGGAATCTTGTCGCTTAATCCGCTGTCCCGCATCTGCTGCAGAAGCTCGAAGCCGGACATGCCCAGCAAGTTGATGTCGCAGAGGATGAGGTCGAAAATGCCGGCGCCGAAGTGCTTGGAGGCCTCCTCCACGCTCGCGCACACGGAGAGGTCGTACTCGCCCAGGAGCGCCTTGAGCAGCTCCTGGTAGCCGGGGTCGTCCTCGAAAATGAGGATGCGTTTAGCCACTATTCTTCCTTGTTGGCGCGCTCGATGTAGGAGAAGGTGCGGGTGTCGACGCGGATGCGGTCGCCTTCCTTAATAAAAAGCGGCACCTGGACTTCCAGGCCCGTCTCCAGCGTGGCGGGCTTGACCATGTTGGAGACGGAGTCGCCCTTGACGCCGGGCACGGTCGAGGTGACGGTCAGTACCACGTTGGGCGGAATTTCGATGCTGGTAAGCTTGTCGTCGATGTAGACGCCCAGGACCACCATGTTCTCCTGCAGGAACTTGGCCTGATCGCCCAGGCGCTCCTTGGGGTAGGACACTTGCTCGTAGGTCTCCACGTCCATGAACACGGCGTTGGCGCCCTCGTCGTAGCTGTAGGTCTTTTCGCGCTTGGTGACCGGCACCTCGCGGAACTTGGTGCCCGAGGCGTAGGAGCGCTCGACCATGCTGCCGGTGGTGAGCGAGCGCAGCGTCGTGCGGTACACGGCGGCGGATTGGGATTTGCGGTGGTGCTGGTAGGAGATGATCTGGTAAATCGTCCCCTCGTCTTCGAACACCAGGCCGTTGCGGAAATCGGACGTGCTGATCATGATGCGAGCCTCCCTGAATTTTCCCTATTATAGCGAAAACTTTAGGGGCTTGCGCGCCCTCGCTCCGCGGGCGGGGTGGGACTTTAGGCCCAGAATCGGTTAGGGCCTAAGAATATAAATTTGTTCCCGTTAAGCCCATTTCCGGCCTTCCGGCATCCTTCTATACTTCCAACACGGAGCCGCCGAGTGCGGCCCGCGGCAGACTGCATGGCAAGGAGCGGAACAATGAAGCGGATCAAGTTTTCTACGGCAACCCTGGCTGCAATCGCGATCGCCGCATGGCCGCTGTGCGTGCCTTCGCTGTCTCGGGCGCAGGCCGAGGACGCCGCGCCCTCTGGGGTCGACGCCGTGGAAACCGTTCCGGCGGGCATCGGCCAGGCCCTGGACTTGCCCTCTCTTCCCGCCAATTCCGCGCTTATGGGTGGCGCTTTGAACGAAGAGCTTCCCTCCGTTGCGGCACTTTCGAATTCGGCGACATTGCCTGCGGCCGCGGCCGTTCCCGCTGCGGCGCGCGCCTCCGTTTCCATCGGCGCTCCCGTGCCGGCGCTTCCTTCTTCCGCCGTTTCAGCGGCTTCCGCGGGAGAGGCCCAAGTGGACGCGCTCTCGATTTCGCCGGCTCAAGCCGGGCTTCCCGCCGCCCACGCGGCACCCCGCGCGCTGGAAGCCGCGGCGCGGAAATCAGCGGCCGGCCGGGAAACGGCTGTGGCAGAATTGGAAGGCATGACCGCCGCTTCCAGCGGCGGCGACCTAGAGGACTCGGGTATGGCCGCGGCGAGCGAGTTCGACGGCACCCGCATCGGCCGCAATGGACGCTCCATCCTGGCTTTGCCCGGCCACAGCGTAAGCGCCGAGTCCGGAGATGATCAAAACTCGGAAGAACTCCGACAGCTGCGCGAACAGCTTTTTAGCCACGTCGAAACTCTCAAGAAGGCCGCTTTGTTCGCGCAAGAGCCCGGCGCCAAGGCGATTTTTAAGAAGCAAGCCGAGGAGCAGTCCGCCCTCCTTGAGAAAATAGAGACTTCCGGCATGCCCCAGGCCGTCGAGCTCGTCGCGTTGCGCGAGATGGCGAACATGAGCGAGATGAACCCGCGCGACTCCGAGGCCCAAAAAATCAAGACCTATCTCTCCTGGCTGACGGCCGTGCCCTGGTCGCGGCACACCACGGACCGCTACGATTTGGCCGAGGCCAAAAAGATCATGGATAGGGATCACTCTGGTCTTGAGGGCGTCAAGAAGCGCATTCTGGAGTTCCTGACCGTGCGCAAGCGCACCAAGTCCAACGGCGGCGGCATCCTGCTCTTCATTGGACCGCCGGGCGTGGGCAAGACCTCCATCGCCCAGGCCATCGCCCAGGCCATGGGGCGCAAGTTCGTGCGCTTTTCCTTGGGCGGCGTCGCGGACGAGACCAACATCCGAGGCCACAACCGGACGTATTTGGGCTCCCAGCCGGGCTCCATCATTCGGCTCATGAAGCAGGCCGGGGTCAACAACCCGGTCATGCTGCTCGACGAGGTCGACAAGATGCCGCAGGACTCCGGCCGCGGCAGCGCCCAGCCGGCCTTTCTCGAGGTCCTCGATCCCGAGCAAAACGGCACCTTTCAGGATCACTACATGGAAGTGCCCTACGACTTGTCCAACGTGCTTTTCATCGTGACGGCCAACGACATCTCCGGCATTCCTCCGGCCCTGCGCGACCGCATGGAAATCGTCGAGTTCACGGGCTACACGACCGCGGCCAAGGCCGACATCATCAAGAATCAGGTGCTGCCGCAGACGGCCAAGAGCCTGGGCCTCGATCCGAAGTCGATTTCAATGACGCGCGAGGCCATGGACTACCTCGTGGAGAGCTATACCTCCGAGCCGGGCGTGCGGGAACTAAAACGCAAGATTGGCGAGCTCCTTCGCGGGCTTCTGGTCGAGGAGGAAAATTCCGGCAAGCCGATGCCCTCGGAAATCACCAAGGAAATGGTGCGCCAATATTTGGGACGGGAGCGCCACGTGCTGCGCGGCGTTGACGTCAACAACGGCGTGGGCTACGCCACGGGCCTGGCGGTGACCCAGCTGGGCGGCCACGTGCTGGCCGTCGAGGCGCTAAAAACCCCGGTGGCGGGAGACGGCGGCGGCCGGCTCAACCTGCGCATGCTTATGAAGGAGCAGTTCCAGGACTCAGCCAACAACGCCTACCGCTACATTCGGGCCAACGCGAAAAAACTCGGCATCGATCAATCCGTCTTCAAGGAAATGGACCTCGACATCAACGCCTTCCCGGCCACGCCCATCGACGGGCCTTCGGCCGGCATCACCATGACCACGGCTTTGGTCAGCGAGCTGACCGGACGCGCGGTCAAGCCCGGCGTCGCCATGACCGGCGAGGTCGGACTGCACGGCGAAGTGGGCGCCATCGGGGGGCTGAAGGACAAAATCATGGCGGCCTACCGGCTGGGCTACAAAACCGTGATTTTCCCCGCGCAGAACGAGGGCGATCTGGATCTGCTTCCGCAGGACGTGCGCAAGAACATGACTCTGGTTCCGGTGACCCGCGTCGAGCAGGTTCTGGACCTGGCCTTGGAGCCGGCCCAGGCCCCTGCGGCCGCTCCGACGCCCGCGCGTCGCGGCTGGCGAGGCGTGCTACGCGGCTGGTTGTCGGGGTTGCGGGGACTGATCCACGGCAAATAGTTTTGACGGCGTCTAGCGTGGCGCCCGGGAGGACGTACGGATGAACATGGTGGATAACAAGTCTGGCCCAAAGCTTGTGTCTCTGCTTCTTTTCGGAGCGTGTCTCGGCCTGGCGCCCTCCCGCGTTTTCGCCTGGGGGTACGTCGGGCACCGGGCAGTCGGAATTTTGGCGCAGCAGCGCCTGACGCCGCAAGCCTTGAGCGCCGTTCAAGCCATCCTGGGCCAGAACGATCAGGGCCAGGACGTGGGCCTGGCGGACGTCGCCACCTGCCCCGACGACGTCAAGTACGCCAAACAAGATCCCTACACCTGCGCGGGCGCCTTCGAGCTTGCCTCCGGCGAGCAAAGCGCCTTCGGCACCGTCCAAATTCCCTGGAAGGCCAGTTCCTCTTGGCATTTCGCGAACGTGCCCAATTCGGCCTCGCCCACGGCCGCGGACATCGAACAGTACTGCCAGGACAACACCAACGGCAACCCAGCCAAGAAATGTGTGATGGCCCAAATCAAATACGACATCCAGATTCTGGAGACGCCGGGCGAATCCTTGGGCAATCGCCAGATGGCGCTCATGTTCCTGACCCATTTCGTGGGCGACGAACACCAACCGCTGCACGTCAACGACGACAACGACTGGGGCGGGAACAAGAAAAAGGTCATTTTCGAGGGCAAGCCCTGGAACCTGCATTCGCTTTGGGACGACGTGTTCACGCCCCGCTACGGGGCCATGACCGAGACGGGCGCGGCGCAGGCCGCGGATTCCTCGGATTTGGCGGCCAAGCTCGACCAGGACTTGGGGAACCGAGACACCAGCGCCTGGACCTCCATCCCCGATCTGCCGGACGAGGCCGCGGTGGAGAGCTTCGACATCGCCAAGAACGTCATCCGCCCCGTCTACGCGCAGGACTACGATCCGTCCCAAAACGCCGCGGTGCTCGGGCCGGACTACGTCAAGCAGATGCAGCCCATCGCCTACGAGCAGTTGGAGAAGGCCGGCGTACGCCTGGCCTACATCTTGAACCAGATATTCGCGCAACCCTTGATCGCGCCCGCGCCCGTGGTCAAGAGCAAGGCGTCCTTTGAGAAAGCCTTGGGCGGCGTGCTCAACTTCTCGTTCTTGAAGGGCGCCGCCTGGGACGGCGGAAACTAAGCGGCGAGCCGCGGGCCTAGGTTTCCGGCCACTCGTAAGCCGAGCGGTGCGCCCCGGCTTGGTCCGCGTAGTCGATGAAGCGCGCGTAGAAGGGATTTTGCCCCAGCGTGGCGCTGTCGCCGATGACGATGAGCAGGCGCCGGCTGCGGGTCAGGGCCACGTTCATGCGCCGCTTGTCCGAGAGAAAGCCCACCTCGGCGTCCGGGTTCGAGCGCACCAAGGAGACGATGACGGCCTCTTTTTCCCGGCCCTGGAAGCCGTCGATCGAGCCGATCTCCAAGCCCGGAACATTGATGAGCGAACGCAGGAGCTTGGCCTGCGCCACGTAGGGGGTCAGCACCGCCAGGTGCTTGGGCTCCAAGCCGGCGGCCAGGAGCCTGTTGAGAAGCCGCATGGCCAGCCGGGCCTCGCCGGCGTTTTCGCGGCTCTCTAAAAGCTCGTTCCAGGACTCCTCGTAGCCGGCGCCCGCGGTGTCGACGTAAGTCAGCGGCATGCCGGTCAGGTCGTCGGCCTCGACGCCCGGGAGTTCCGCGGCGGTGTGGCTGCGGACCGAATCGTGGGCGATCAGCTTGCCCTCGTAGAACTCGCCCGAGGAGAATCCCATGATGGCTTCGTGCATGCGGTACTGCACGCGCAGGAGCGTCTGCATGGAATCGGGCAGAATGTCCTTTAGTCGATCGAAGAGCGTGACAGCGAACCCGCCCGCGGCGGCCTCCTTGGAGTAGATGGTGGGCGGCAACTGCAGGGAGTCTCCGGCAAAGACCGCTTTTTTCGCCATGGTGAGGGGAATCCAAGACAGCGGCTCCGTCGCCTGCGAGGCCTCGTCTAGGGCGACTAAATCGAACGAACCCTTGACCAGCTTGTGCGAGAGGCCGCCGTGCGTGGCCAGCACCACCTGCGCGCCCGCGATGACGCGCCGGGAGATGTCGTACTCAATGTCGCGCGCCTGGCGCCAAAGCTTGGCGGTCTCGCGGTCCAGGCGCTGCTTTTCGTCGTATCCCAGTTGTCCGCGTCCAAAGCGGGAGCCCCGCTTGATGAGGCGTTCGCGCCAGGCGTCCAACTCGCGCACTTCCTGGTAAGCCGGGTCTTCCTCGATGAGCGCGGCCAGATTGCTGTGGCGCAGGGACTCCAGCGTGCGCGCGGGATGCCCAAGCCGGACCACGCGCAGCCCCGCGGGCAGCAGCTTTTCCAGGATGTTGTCGACCGCGATGTTGGAGGGGGCGCTGGCCAGAATCCGATCGCCGCGCAACGTGGATTGCCGGATGACTTCGACCAGCACCGTGGTTTTTCCGGTGCCCGGCGGGCCATGGACCAGCGCGACATCCTCGGCGGCGAGACAGCGCGAGACCGCTTGGCGCTGGAATTCGTTCAAGCCCTCGTTGAAAAAAGCGACGGCGTGGGCGCGGCTCTTGGCGGGGGCGCTTTGTCCCATGGCGATCTCGCGCAGCTCGGCCAGACGGCTTTTTTTGGCCTCAGTTACCGAGGAGAGCGCCTTTTTCATGCGCCGGTAGGTGGCGTCCGAGCCCAGCATGTCGATTTGGAAGGCGCCGCGGGGAAATTTTCGGGGCGAGGGGCCTGAGAGCGCGACCACGGTGCGGCTCTCCTCGACGCTGTAGAGCGTCCCTTCCGCACCGGTTGGCTCCGTGCCAGGCGGGAAGCTCACCAGTACGTTGTCGCCCGAGCTCATGGCGTGGAAGGGCGAAAGTCCGTCTTCCGCGCCGTCGTTCTTGGGTTTGTAGAGCGCCAAAAGCGGCATGCCGCCCAGACCCTCTTCGACGCCCTCCAGGAGCAGGCCCGTCGCGGTCTTGCCCAGCGCCTCGCGGGTGGACAGGGGGAAGCGCCGGATCTCGCGGATGTTCTCCTCTTTCTCCGCTTCCCGCTCGATTTCGAGCAACTCCAACAGGCGAGTGAAGTGTTCTTTGGTCACGGCTGACTTTGCCACCATGAGATGATAGAATATCCGGGAACTGGAGGAACCATGAATCTTATCCCGCAAGTCATCGAGCGCGCCAATCAGGGCGCCGTCATCGGCTACGACATCTACTCGCGCCTCTTGAAGGATCGCATCATCTTCGTCGGCGGCTACGAGGGCGAGTTCACCACGGACTCGGCCAACGTGCTCATCGCCCAGCTTTTGTACCTGGACTCGGACGATCACAGCAAGGACATCAACCTCTACATCAACTCGCCCGGCGGCATGGTGACCGCGGGCCTGGCGGTCTACGATACCATGCAGTTCATCAAGTCCCCCATCACTACGATTTGCATGGGCATGGCCATGTCCTTCGGCGCGGTCATCCTGGCCGCGGGCGCCAAGGGCAAGCGCTTCGCCCTGCCGCAGTCGCGCATCATGATCCACCAGCCCCTGGTGGGCGGCATCTCGGGCCAGGCGACCGACATCGTTCTGGAGGCCAAGGAGATGGCCAAGACTCGCGAGATATTGGAACAAATCATGTCCAAACACACGGGTCAGCCGCTCGAGAAGCTCAGCAAAGACATGGAGCGCAACTACTACATGTCGGCCGAAGAGGCCAAGGCCTACGGGATCATTGACGAGGTGATCACCGGCGGCAAGCTGGGCAAGTAGCGTCTCATCGATTCCGGCGGGCTTGACTCAAAGCCTGCCGTGGTTTATAATATTAGCAGTCGATATTTATGATTGCTAATTTAGGTTGGGGGCGGTCCCAAGCCTGCTTCCTTATATAAGGATATGCGCCAGCTTAAGCCCGAAATTGCGGAACGCAGGAAAAAGGACATCCTGCAATGGGCCGTGCACTACTACATCAAGACTTCGCGGCCGGTCTCCTCGTCCATCATCGCGGACGAAGGGCGCTTCGAGCTTTCGCCGGCGACCATCCGCAACATCCTCCAGGAGCTTGAGGAAGACGGATATCTGTACCAGCCGCACACCTCGGCCGGCCGAGAGCCCACCGACAAGGGCTACCGATTCTTCGTGGACTATCTGGCCGATGTCCAACGACTGGCTGCGGATGAAAAAGAGGGCATCGAGCGGCAGTATCAAGAGCGCATGCAGGAGTTGGACATCCTTCTTTCCGAGACCTCGCGCCTCTTGTCTCGGGTCTCGCGCAGCGCGGGCTTGGTGCTTTCGCCCCAGGCGGCCCGGCAGACTTTGAAGCGCTTGGAGATTATCCCTCTGGGCGGCAAGAGCGTGCTGGCGATTTTGGTGACCGAGGCGGGCTTGGTTCGGCACTGGCCTATTGAGCTGTCTTTCGCGCCGTCGGCGCGGCAGATCAATACGCTCAACCGGTTTTTGAACGAGAACATCCGCGGCTGCGGCGTATCCCAGGCCCAGGCCCTCGTCATGGCCAAGCTCAAGCAAATTGAGGACGAGTTCAGGGACCTGAGCCTTTTGGCGGATAACCTGCTCCAGCAGGTGGGCAGCATGGTCGAGCCAGGGGCTCTCTTCGTCGAGGGGGCGGACAACATCTTGAGCCAGGCCGAGGAAATCGGCGATTTGAAGGTGGTGCAGTCGCTCATGCGCGTTATCAGCGAAAAAGACGCCATCGCCGGCCTTTTGGGCCGGGAGCTCAAAATCCGGCTGCAGGGCAAGGGCGATGCCGCGCCCAAGCCGCAGGTGCGCATCGGCGCGGAAAGTGGAATTCCCGAGCTTTCCAGCTTGAGCCTGGTGACGACCACCTACAACTATAACGGCCGGGTCGTCGGCATTTTGGGAATTCTAGGCTCCAAGCGCATGGAATATCCGCGCATGATGAGCTTGGTCGACTACATGAGCGGTCTGGTAACCGCGCGTTTGGCGCGGTGGGCCAAGGAGGACGAGGAATGAGCCGGTTCGAGCCTCGGGCAAAAGGCGTGCCGGAACGGGAAGAGGCCGTGGCTGAGGACGCGGAGCAGGGCAAAACCGCGCCGGCCGAGAAGGCGTCCGCCGAGCCGGACTACTTCGCCCAGCTTTTGAGCTTGAAGGCCGAGTTCGAGAACTATCGCAAGCGCGTTGATCGGGAAAAGCCCGAGCTGCGCCGGGCGGGGAAGGCCGAGGTTCTTTTGAAGTTTTTGCCGATTTACGATCTGCTCCAGATGGCCCACGGGCAAATTCAGGCCGCGCACGCGGACTCGGATTTGGCACGGGGCATGGAAGGGATTTTTAAGGAGTTCGAGAAGATTTTCAAGGAGGAGGGGATCGTGGTCATGGACGCACTGGGCAGACCCTACGACCCGCTGCGCCACGAAGTCATGGGCGCGGTCGAGTCCGAGAGCCCCGAGGGCACGGTGCTGGATGTCCTTCAGGCCGGGTTTACCCTCCACGACAAGGTGCTGCGCCCCGCGCGGGTGCGCATCTCGCAAGGAACGAAAGAGACGCGAACTAAGGAGGATGTATGAGCAAGATTATCGGCATTGATTTGGGAACGTCCAACACCGCTGCCGCGGTACTGGAAGGCGGCAAGGCGACTATCGTTCCGTCGGCGGAGGGAACCTCCATCGGCGGCAAGGCCTTCCCGTCCTACGTGGCTTTCGCCAAGGACGGGCAACTTCTGGTCGGAGAGCCGGCCAGGCGCCAGGCCGTGGCCAATCCCGACGGCACGTTCATGGCCTTCAAGCGTAAAATGGGCACGGACCACAAGTACAGGGCCCCAGACGGCAAGGAGTACACGCCCCAGCAGCTCTCGGCGTTTTTGCTCCAGAAGGTCAAGCGCGACGCGGAGGCTTTCCTGGGCGACAAGGTGGAGAAGGCCGTCATCACCGTTCCCGCCTACTTCAACGACAATCAGCGCCAGGCGACCAAGGACGCGGGCTCCATCGCGGGTTTGGAGGTCGTGCGCATCGTCAACGAGCCCACGGCCGCGTGCCTAGCCTACGGCATCGACAAGAAGGGCAAGGACGAGAAGATCATGGTCTTCGATTTGGGCGGCGGTACCTTGGACGTCACGGTCATGGACTTCGGCGGCGGGGTCTTCGAAGTGGTTTCCACCTCGGGCGACACGCAGCTTGGCGGCACGGACATGGACAGCGCCATCATCGACTTCGTGGCCGGCGAGTTCAAGAAGGAGACCGGCGTCGACGTGCGCAAGGACCCCATGGCCTTCCAGCGCGTGCGCGAGGCCGCGGAGAAGGCCAAAATCGAGCTCTCCACCACCATGGAGACCGAGATCAACCTCCCGTACCTCACCGCGGTCGACAATGTGCCCAAGCATCTGGCTCTGAAGATGACTCGCGCCAAGATCGAGTCGCTTGTCGATCCGATCGTCAAGCGCTGCAAGGCTTCCATCGACCAGGCTTTGAACGACGCGAAGTTGAAGCCGGCCGACATCACCAAGATCATCCTGGTGGGCGGCCCCACGCGCATGCCCATCGTGCAGAAGTTTGTCGAGGATTACGTGGGTAAGAAAGTCGAGCGCGGCATCGATCCGATGGAGTGCGTGGCTACAGGCGCCGCGGTCCAAGCCGCGGTCCTGACCGGCGAGGTCAAGGACGTGCTCCTCTTGGACGTCACGCCTTTGACGCTCGGCATCGAGACTTTGGGCGGAGTCATGACGCCCTTGATCGAACGCAATACCACCATCCCGGTCGAGAAATCGCAAATTTTCTCGACCGCCGCGGACAACCAGCCCGCGGTGACGGTCAATGTGCTCCAGGGCGAGCGCCCCAAGGCCTCCGACAACGTGCCGCTGGGCAAGTTCGACTTGGACGGAATCCCGCCGGCGCCGCGCGGCGTGCCGCAGATCAAGGTCAGCTTCTCCATCGACGCCAACGGCATCTTGAGCGTCAAGGCCGAGGATCTGGGCACCAAGAAGACCCAACACATCACCATCACGGCGCCCAACAAGCTCTCCAAGGATCAAGTGGAGAAGTTCGTGCAGGAAGCCGAGCGCTTCGCCGAGGAAGATAAAAAATTCAAGGAGAAGGTCGCCGCCAAGAACGAAGCCGATGCGGTTTTGGCCGCGTCCGAGAAGGCCCTGCGCGAACATGGCGACAAAGCCAGCCAGGAAGAGCGCGCCGCCATCGAGCGGGGCATCTCCGACTTGAAGGAGGCCTTGAAGGGCGACGATGCGGACCGCATCACCAAGACCAAGGACGATCTCATGAAGGTTTCGCACAAGCTGGCCGAGGAAATCTACAAGGCGGAAAGCGCCAAGGCCCCGGCCGGAGCGGCCGGGGAGGGCGCGCAACCTTCCGGGGACGCGAAGAAGGGTCCCGGCGAAGACACGGTCGTGGACGCCGAGGTCGTGGATGAGAAACGCTAGCCTTTAGGGCTCCATGGCGCAGGATTACTATTCGGTCCTAGGAGTCGCGCGCAATGCCTCCGAAGCGGAGATCAAGGCCGCGTTCCGGAAGCTGGCCCTGAAGCATCACCCGGATCGCAACCCTGGGAACAAAGCCGCTGAGGAAGAGTTTCGCCGGGCCAATCAGGCCTACGAAACGCTCTCGGACCCGCAAAAGCGCCGGCTCTATGATCAATTCGGCGAGGCCGGCGTTTCGGGGGCGGGCGCCGGGGCCGGGCCTTTCGGGGCCGGCGGCTTTGGGGGCTTCGGCCAGTCCGCGGACATGAGCGACGTCTTCGAAGACTTCGTCGAGAGCATCTTTGGAGCCTCGGGCACGGGCGGCGGCGGGAGGCGGGGCTCGCACCGCGGCCGGGATCTTAAGTACGAAACGGAGATTTCCCTGGAGCAGGCGTTTCACGGCGCGCAGATACCGTTGAGCTTCGAGCGCCTGGAGGTGTGCCAGACCTGCGGCGGCACGGGAGCCAAAGAGGGCTCGGGTTTGAAGCGCTGCGGCCAGTGCCGCGGCTCCGGGCGCGTGCAGCTCTCGCAAGGTTTTTTCTCGCTGTCCCAGACCTGCCCCGCCTGCCGCGGCGAGGGACAAATCATCGAAAACCCGTGCAGGACCTGCCGAGGCGCCGGGCGCTCGCGCAAGGAGGCCAAGCTCACCGTCAAGATTCCTCCCGGCGTCTACGACGGCGCCACATTGCGCATTTCGGGCGAGGGCGAGGCCGGCGCGCGCGGCACGGCTTCGGGCGATCTCTATGTTTTGGTCAGGGTCAAGACCGACCCACGCTTCGAGCGCACGGAGGACGATTTGATCAGCGAACGCGGGATCAACATCGCGGAGGCGGCGGTGGGTTCTTCCTTGGAGATTTCCGCCGTTGATGGAGAACGCCTGACCATCAAGATTCCGGCCGGCGTTCAGCACGGCGCCATGCTGCGCGTGCGCGGGCAAGGCATGCCCAAACTCCACGGCAAGGGCCGCGGCGACTTGCTCGTGCGCGTCAAAATCGAGGTGCCTAAGTCCCTTACGCCCCATCAGGAAAAACTGCTCTTGGAGCTGGCGCGCAGCCTGCGCGGCGAAGAGGCGACCGGCGCCTCCGCCAACGGCTCCGCGCGGCGCGACGAAACTCACGCGAAGGACGACGGCGGAATTTTTCGGAAAATTTTCGGAAAGGAATAAAGCGCCTCCGTTATGCCGCAGTTTTTTCTTCCTCCCGAAGCCCTAGCTGGGAAATCCTTCGTACTTAAGGGGCCCGAGGCCTTCCACATCGCCAAAGTCCTGCGTCTGCGCCCCGGCGATGCGCTTAGGCTCTTTGACGGCCGCGGCCGCCGCTTCGCGGGCGTCATCTCGGACATCCGCAAGGACGGATCCGTCGCCGGAACCATCGAACGGGAAATCGAGGAGGATGCCCCGCCGCCCGCGCGCGTGCGCGTCGTTCTGCACCAGGCCCTTTTGAAGCAGGCGCGCTGGGACTGGCTTCTTGAGAAGGGCACGGAGCTGGGCGTCGCGGCTTTCGCACCCCTTTTAACCCAGCGGACCGTGGTCCCTGAGGGCTCCGCCCGGGCCAAGATGGAGCGCTCTAAGCGCATCGTGGTGGCCGCCGCCAAGCAGTGCGGGCGCGCGGATCTTCCGGAACTGCGCGAGCCAGTTCATCTGCGCGACGCGCTTAAGGCCTGCCAAGGCCGCGGGCCCGCACTGTTCGCCTGGGAGGCCTTGCCCGGGGTTTGCGCAGCCTCCGTGCTGCGCCCGGTCCTGTCCCAAGCCCTCCGCGAGGCCAAAGGTGGTGAGTTTTCCACGCATCTTTTCATCGGCCCTGAAGGCGGGTGGGCCGACGAGGAAGTGGAGCTCGCCGAGGCCGAGGGCGCGCTTTTGTTCGGTCTTGGTCCCGCGACCCTGCGCGCCGAAACCGCGGCCCTGGCCTCCATTGCGGCTTTGGCTTACGAGGCGTCCGCGCTGGCCGCGCCGCAGGACGATCCCTCTCCCAGGGCTTGATTTTTTTTCGGACCCCTGTTATTTAATTGTCGGGTGGTCCTTGCCCGCTCATGCCCAAGCCGAAGTCCGTTTTAATTTATTTTTTGGCGCTTGCCGCGGCCCTTCCGGCCGCCGTCCACGCGCAAGAGGACGCTTCGTCCGGCGAATGGGACGCGCGCGTTGTCTCGACACAGGGCGCCGTCTCGGTGTTTCCCGGCGGCGCCTCCGGTTCGGTCCCCGCCGCCGTTGGAATGCCCTTGGAGCAGGGTGATCGGGTGACGACTGGTCCCGGCTCTTCGGCCGAGGTAGGTTTTGACGGTCTTCACCTCGTGTCCCTAAACGAAGACACGGACTTCACACTGCGCTCAGACGCCCGATCTTTGACTGAGCTTTCTCTCGCTTCCGGTGGTCTGCTGGCTAAAATCCACCATCTCTTGAGCGGCCAGGCGCTGCAGGTTGAGACGCCAGATGCAGTGGCTGCGGTGCGCGGCACCGAGTTCGGGGTGGGCCTGACGGCGGAGGGTACGACCGACGTCGGGGTTTTCGACGAGGGCCGCGTCGCCGTCTCGGGCACATCAGGTGGACCGCCGCAGATTTTGACTCCGAACCAGGAGACGGATGTTCCTCGCGGGCGGGCTCCTGCGAGACCGCATGCTCTGAGGCATTTCTTGCGTTACCGCGCGCGCATGCGCCGGCTGTTGCGCCGCCAACGCGCGTTGCGCCGGTTCTGGCGGAGGATGCCGGCCGCCCGCCGGCGTCTATTGCGCCGGGAGATGATCCGGGGCGCTCGTGCGCGCCGCGTGCGGCGCTTCCCCGGCGGGCGGAGTAATCGGCTGCCGGTGCGCGGGCGCGGGCCGCTCCGGAGGCGGCTGCGGCGCCGCCGCATGTACCGGAAGGGCCGGCCTGATCGTTGGAATCAGGGTGGGAGGAGATAGGGCGCTAGAGTGCGCGGGGAGGGACTCGAACCCTCACGCCTTGCGGCATACGCACCTCAAACGTACGCGTCTGCCAGTTCCGCCACCCGCGCAAAAGCCTTACTTCTTGACCGGGGCCTCCGCTTTCGGCTGGGCCGCGGCCGGCGCGGCGGGTTGGGAGGCCGTCGCCGGCGGAAGGCTGAAGCGGGATGTGACGCTGCTCATGCCTGTGCGGTTGGTCAGGAGCGTCAGGAAAAGCGAAGTGGCGGCGAAGACGCCGGCCAGGACCTGCGTGGCGGTCTTGAGGAAATTGGAGCCCGTCGGGGTCGTGATGAGAGAGTCCCCGCCGCCTCCGAAGACTGAGAGGCCCGCGCCGCGCCCCGTCTGCAGGAGAATCACAAGGACCAAAAGCGCGCAGACCAGCACATGCACGGATAAAATGAAATGGTAGAACATAGAGGCTATTATATCAGTTTGTTGCCGCGATAGGGCCAATCATAGGGCTAGGGCGGCCAGGCCCGGCAGGACCTTGCCCTCCAGGAGCTCCAGGCTCGCGCCGCCGCCGGTCGAGGCGTGGCTGACTTGGCCTGAGAGCCCGGCCTTGGCCAGAGCGGCCAGGCTGTCTCCTCCGCCCACGATGGTTGTGGCGCCCGATTTCGTGGCTTTGGCGATGGCCTGGGCCACGGAGAGCGTGCCTTTGGCGAAGTCGTCAATTTCGAAGATGCCCATGGGACCGTTCCAGAACACCGTCTTGGCGCTCCGGATGTGTTCGGTGAAAAACTCGACGGTACGCGGCCCGATATCGACGCCGATAAGATCTTGCGGAACGGCCATGCCTTGCGTGAGAGTTGATTCGGCTCCAGCCTTGATCTCCTTGACCGCCACGTGATCGGCCGGTAGCAGGCACTCGAGCTGCCGCGCGTAGGCTTTCTCCACGATGCTCTGCGCGTCCGGCATCTTGGCCTTCTCTAAAAGGGATTTGCCGATGGAAACGCCTTGGGCGGCGAGGAAGGTGTAGGCCATGCCGCCGCCTATGAGCAGGGCGTCCACGCGCTCGACGAGCTTGTTCAAGACGCCCAGCTTGTCCGAGACCTTCGCGCCGCCGATGACGGCCACGAACGGGCGTTCGGGGTGGCCGATGACTCGGTCGAGGAACTCGAGCTCCTTTTGCACCAGAAGCCCCACGGCCGATGGGAGCAGGGCCGGCAGAGCCGCGGTGGAGGCGTGCGCTCGGTGCAGCGCGCCGAAGGCGTCCTGCACGAAGACCTCGCCCAGTTTGGAGAGGCTCTTGGCGAAGGCCTTGTCGTTGGCCTCCTCGCCCGCGTGGTAGCGAAGGTTCTCCAGCAGCAGAACGCCGCCGGGCTGCAGGGCTGCCGCGGCCTTTTCCGCTTCGGGACCCACGCAGTCCGGCGCAAAGGCCACGTGTTGTCCCAGAAGCTTCTCCAGCACCGAGACGACGGGTTTTAAACTGTACTTGGGCTCGGGCTTGCCCTTAGGCCGTCCCAAATGCGCGATGAGGGACACACGCGCGCCGGCCGAAATCAAGCGCTTGAGCGTGGGCAGGGTTTCACGCACGCGCGTGTCGTCCGCAACGCGTCCGCCGGACATGGGGACGTTGTAGTCCACGCGGACCAGGACGCGCTTGCCCTCCACGGGAAGATCCTGTAGCCGGCGGACTTTCAAGGCTTGGCTTTTGACGGGTTCGGGGCTCATCAGTAAATCCTCTTTCCCAGTGCGGAGGCGATGATTTCCGCCGCCAGCACCGCGGTCGAGTTGTGCTCGTCCTCCAGCGGATTGACCTCCACCAAATCCAGGCCCACGAGCTTGCCGCTTTCCGCGGCCATCTCCATGAGCAGGTGCGCCTCACGATAGGTGAGCCCGCCGCGTTTTTTCGTGCCCGTTCCGGGCGCATTCTGCGGGTCTATGGCGTCGACGTCGAAGCTGAGGTAGAAGCCTGCGGTGCCCTGGGTCGCGGCGGCCAGCGCGCGCTCCATGACGGCCCCCATGCCGTAGCGGTCGATGGCTGGCATGGCGAAGACGCGCGCCTGGGACTTACGCAAAGTGACGGCTTCTTCTTCGTCCACGTCGCGCAGACCCACGAAGCAGAAGTTCTCCGCCGCGGCTTTGGGCGAAAAGCCGCCCACACGCGCAAAAGCGCGGTCGCCTAAGCCCAGGAGATGCGCGGTCGGCATGCCGTGGAGGTTGCCGCTGGGCGTTGTGCGCGGCGTGTTCATGTCGGCGTGAGCGTCGACCCATATGACGCCGATTGATTTGCCCTCGTCGCGCAGGGCCCGCGCCGCGCCCGCGATGCTGCCCATAGCGAGGCTGTGGTCTCCGCCCAGAACTACGGGCGTGCGGCCGTCCTTGACCAGTCGGCGCACCCGCTTCTCTAGTTCGCGGCAGACTTTGAGCACGGCCTGGGCGTTCTTGGACTTGGCCGGAGCGGGTGTCGGCGGCGAGTCTGGGATATCGATGTCGCCGCAGTCCTCCGCGGAAATTCCGGCGGCGTCTAGAACGTCAAGAAGCTTGGCGCGGCGGATGGCCTCGGGTGCCTGGGCCGCTCCGGGCTTGGAGGCGCCCATATCCATGGGGACTCCCAACACGGCGGCTTTTTTCTTCATCGGTCCGCACGATCCTTGAAAAGTGGTGCCGCGTTCAAGCGGCGACCGCGGTCTTGCCGGCGACATAGGCGGCCAAGTCCACGACGCGGTTGGAGTAGCCCCACTCGTTGTCATACCAGCCGAAGATCTTGACCATGGTCTTGTCCGTGACGTCGGTCAAAGGCGCGTCGAAGACGGAGCTCGCGGGGTCGCCTAAAAAGTCCCGCGAGACCAGGCTTTCCTCGCAGTAGTGCAGGTAGCCCTTGAGTCGTCCGGTCGCCGCCGCCTTTTCGAATGCGGCGTTGACTTCTTCCTTTGTCGTGGGCTTGGCCGTAATCGCGGTCAGATCCACGATGGAGACGTCCGGCGTGGGCACGCGGATGGCGACGCCCGTGATTTTCCCTTTGAGCTCCGGGATGACCAGGCCGATGGCCTTGGCCGCTCCGGTGCTGGTGGGAATCATGGAGAGGGCCGCGGCGCGGGCCCGGCGCAGGTCCTTGTGGGGAAAGTCCAGGATGACCTGGTCGTTGGTGTAGGAGTGGATAGTGGTCATCATGGCGGACTTGATGCCGAAATTTTCATGCAGGACCTTCACCATGGGCGCCAGGGCGTTGGTGGTGCAGGACGCGTTGGAGATCACATGGTGCTTGGCCGGGTCATAGAGGTTCTCGTTGACGCCCATGCACACGGTGATGTCCTCGTTCTTGGCCGGGGCGGAGATGATGACCTTGGCGGCGCCGGCGGCCAAGTGCCCGCGGGCCTTTTCGGCGTCGGTGAAGCGTCCGGTCGATTCGATGACCAGCTCCACGCCCAGGCTTTTCCAGGGCAGCTTCGCGGGCTCTTTCTCGGCGCAGACCTTGATGGTCCGGCCGTCGATGACGAGCGTGCCGTCCTTGGCCTCGACCCGACCCGGGTAGGCGCCGAAGGTCGAGTCGTGCTTGAAGAGGTGCGCCATGGTCTTGGCGTCCCCCAAATCGTTGATAGCGACGAACTCCAGCGCCGGGTTCTTCAAGCCCGCGCGCAAGACTAGCCTGCCGATGCGGCCAAAGCCGTTGATTCCGACTTTAATGCTCATGGAAACCTCCTAGGTGCCTGGGCATCCCTCATTATAAGGAACGCAATGATACGTCCAGACAAGGAGATTCTAGCGATTTAGGACGACGATTTCTACACGCTGATCGGCGAAAGGCGCGGCGGAGGATTCCTCGCCAATGTTGTCGGACGGGGTCATGAGTTCGCGCTGTAGGTAGGCCGCCACGGCCGAAGCTTGGGACTGGCCCAGGTCTCCGGTCGCCGCGTAGACGCGCACGCTCATGGGGATGCCGGAGTAGTCGCGCTTGATAAGGTCCGCAGCCGAACGCAGGAGGTCCAGGCCCCCGGATTGGAGGGACTGGGCCGACTTATCCAGGCCGAAGAGGGCTTCGGAGTCGAGGCTGATGTAGAGACCGGTGGCTTCCTGGTGGACGATGCCGTGGAAAAGGAGCGGATCGCCGGCGATGGTGTAGGGTGAACCGTCGGGCGCGGTGAAGGAGTAGACGGCTGAGTAGGAATGGCCGGCCCTGATCCACTCGCCGTCCTCGTTCTCGCCCGACCAGACGATTTCGGCCGGCGGGCTGTCCGGGCCGCCGGAGCGGTAGAACACGCGGCCGGCTTCGTCCGCGACGGTGAGCGTCCAGCCGTAATGCGCGGCTTCCTGGTCGCTCAAGTGCCGTCCCACCGCCCGGTCGAGCTCCTTGCGCACGCCGAAAACGATGCCCGGCCCGCGGCCGAAGGACGTGCGCCAGGGCTCCACCACGCGCTGGTTGTCGAGAAAATCAGGGTGCGTCTTCTGCCAGGAAACCGTGAGCGGCGAGACGGCCAGGAGCAGCGAGGGATCGGGCTTCAAGTCGCCCCGAATGGTCGCGAAGGGATCCACCGTGATGGCCAGGGGCGGCTTTTGGCCGCCGACCTTCGCCGCGGAGCCCCCGGAGCCTGTAATGGTCACCTCGGTCGGCATGCCCTGGGCGTTGGTCACAGCGGCCGGCGCCGACGGAGCGCCGGAAGCCGCTGGGGAGGGCTGAGATTGCCCTGAGGCGGATGGTTGGGAGGCTTGCGCCTGCGCCGGCGAAGACGATGCGCCGGAGCCTTGCGCCGGGGAGGTCTGCGCGGCGGGTGTCGCGGAGCCCGAGTCCATTCCGGGCAGGGCCGCCGGGCTTTGCTGCGCCGCGGCCGCCGCCGTCAAAGTTAGGGAGAACGCCAAAGTCAGGATTGTTCGTGTCATGTTCACTCCAGGACGAAGCGGAAAGTGATGATGCCCCACTGCCGCTCGTTCGTGTTGATGGGCGCGAAGCGCCAGCGCGCCAGGGATTCCATCGCCAGGCGGTCAAGCCGGCCGTAGCCCGAGGTGCGCTCGATGTTCATGTCGGACTGGACCGCGCCGTCCGGCGAGACCCAGAAATGGATGGCCACGTCGGCTTCCAGAACGCCTTCCTGCCGCGCCCAGTCCGGGAAAGCGGGAATCTCGTAGTGAAGAATTTTGCGGTCGGCCAGCGGCCCCTCGATGTCCACGCCCTTCTTGTTCTCGGGCAGGATGGCCGCCTTGCGCTGCTGCTTGGGCAGGGGCAGGGCGTTGAGGGCCGGCGCTTCCTCGGGGCGCTGCTGCGGCGCCATGGAAAGCTCCTGCGAGGGCAAAATGGAGCTTAAGGCGCTGGGCGGCGGCCCGGAAGGCTCGGGCGCCGCCTCCTGCAGCGGGGCCGGCGCCTGCGCGACTTGCGGCGCGGGCAGGTTCTCCGCGGCGCCCAGGACCTGCATGGCCTGGGCTTGGCGCCGCTCGTTGTCGAGCTTGATGGCTTGCGGCAAATTGGCGACTTGGCGCTCGCCCACATCCTGCAGGCGCGGCAGCGCGGCCAGCGTTTGCGCGCTGTGGCTGAAGGAGAGATGCTCCTGGATGCCCTGGGCCTGAATTTGGCGCGAGCGGTTCAAGTCAAGAGCTTTCATCTGTTCGGGCGCCATGCGCTGGCCGCGGTCCATCAGCTTGGGAGTCTCGGCCATGAGCGGCTTGGGCTCGTCGGGAAGCTTCACGGTCATGGCCTGGGGCAGGGCCTTGGGCAGGGAGGGCAGCGCGAGCTTCAAGAAATTCCACGTCGTGGGCTTGACCGGAGGCGCCACGGTCCGCGCGTTGGGGCTCTGCGGCGACTGGATGAGGAGCGCCACGTTGGAGATGATCTTGGGCTGCTGGGGCTGGTGGGCGCGGGAGTAAAGAAAAAGCGCCAGGGCCCCGGCGTGCAGGCCCACGGACAAGGCGACGGCGACGGGCATTCGTGACGAGTTCACTCAAAAAACCGCTTTACTTTTTTTCCTCGGTCTCGATGGTCAGGGACAGCGCGCCCGCGTCCTTGGCGCGGGCCATCAAATCCGTCAGGCGGCCCTCCAGCGCGTCCTTGTCGGCGCGCAGAATGACGAGCTTGGACGAACTCTCGGCGAGCTTCAAGCGCAGCGCGGTCTCCAGAGACGCGTCGTCCGGGTAAACTTGGTAGTTGAGCGCGGTCCGGCCGTCTTTGGTCAAAGTGATGGTCAGCTTGTCGCCCTCGTCGCCCTTCTTGCCGTGGGCGCGGGGCAGCTCGACCTTGAGCGGCGGCGTGGACATCAGGGGCGCAGTCACCATGAAGATGATGACCAGAACCAGGCAGACGTCGACTAAGGGCGTGACGTTGATACCCGCGACGATGTCGTCGTCTTCAGTCTGCGTGCCGGCCATGGCCTAACTCTTGCCCCGGCCGCGCGCGGCCGGGGCGGCGTTTTTAAGGATGGCCAGCTTGATCGCTCCGGCTTGCTGCGCGACGTCTAAAATCGAAACGACCTGGCCCACGTGATTGCCGTCGTCCGCAGAGACGATGACCATGCGATCTTTGGATTTCACGAGCGCCTGGGCGATGGCGGGCTCCAGGCTCTGGGGATTGACCTGCCGGCCGTTGACGGTGAGTTCGCCGGAAAGCGAGAGACGCACGCGCACGTTCTGGCTGGCCGCGACCTTGCCCTTGGCCGCGCCCGCGCGCGACTCCATGACCTTGATGCCCACGACCATGGCGAAGGGCGCGATGGTCATGAAGATGATGACCAGAACCAGGCAGACATCGACCAGGGGCGTGACGTTGATCGCCGTGATGGGCTCTTCGCCCTTGGCCCCGGAACCGATGGCCATTTATTTGGCTCCGAGCATCACCACCAGGCGGGTCGAGGCGACTTCCATTTCCGTCGACGCCGCTTTCACCCGGCGCATAAAATAGTTGTAGAAGATGACGGCGGGAATCGCCACGACCAGGCCGCCGGCGGTGGCGACCAGCGCCTCGGCGATGCCCTTGGCCACGACCGTGGGGCCGCCGGTGCCGGCCAGGGCGAGGGATTGGAAAGCGTCGATGATGCCCACGACCGTGCCGAAGAGGCCGATGAAGGGCGCGATGTTGCCGAGAGTTCCCAGAACCGCCAGGAAGCGCTCGAGCTTCATGCGCTCCTCCAGGCGCTTGGTGGCCAGCAAGTCTTCCATGTCGCGCCGGGTTTGTCCCGCGCAGGCCAGACCGTAGCCCACGACTTGGGCGACGACGGAGGGCTGTTTTTGGCAGTAGTCCCGCGCCTGCTGGGCTTGGCCGGCGTCGAGATGCTTGCGCACGCGGGCCAGGATCTCGTCGCCCTTGTCGGCCGTGGCCGTGCGGAAATAGAGCCAGCGCTCGATGATGAAGACGATGGAAAGAATCGAGCAGAAGAAAAGGATGGCCAGCGTGTAGTCGTGCTTGATTGCGCTCAAGAAGTTGATTGAGTTCATGCCTGAAGTGTCCTCCTGTTTATTGTCCCGCGGCCGCGCTCGTGGCGCCGCCGCCCTTGCTGTTCTGAGAGTTTTGGGGCGCCGGAGAGGACGCCGGGGCGTCCTCCAGCTTCCGGAGCGCCTTGGCCCGCGCCGCGGCCTGCTGGGCCAAGGGTTTGCCCGCGCTCATGGCCAGGTCGTCGTAGACGCTGATGGCTTTGGCGTCGTTTCCGGATTTTTCGTAGGCTTGGGCCAAATTGATAAGAGCTTGGAGCCGGAACGGGCTGTTCAAGGGCTTGTCGGCGCGCATCTCCTCCCAGGCGCTTAGCGCCTCGTCGGGACGCCCCATGTCCTGGTACATCTCTCCGATGCGGTAAGACGCCTCGAGATAGTCCTGCGACCCGGGCGCGGCCGCGGACTTGATCTTGTCGAGGGTGGCCACCGCGTCCTGATCGTCGTGGCGCTGCTTTTGGATGGAGTAAATCTGCCAGTAGGCGGCCGTGCCGGCCGAGCCGCCGGCCAAGGAGGCGTAGCGGTCGTAGGCGGCCTGCGCCTCGTCGAGGCGGCCCAAAGCCTTGTCGGCCAGGGCCAGGTTGAACTCTGCAGGTTTGAGATATTCCGAGTTGGGATACTTCTCGGCCAGTTGGCCGTAGTAGTCCGCGGCCTGGGCGTATTTCTTTTCCCCATAGAAGGCGCCGGCCAAATGGAACAGGGCCAGGGGGGTATTGTCGTCCGCGGGGAAGTTGTTGAGCAGACGCTGGTAGGCCGCGGCGGCCAAGTCGGGCTTGTTGTCCTGGACGTAGCTTTCTCCCAGCAGGAACTGCGCCTCGGGCAGCTGCGAGTTGTCGGTGTATTCTACGCTGAACTTCTGCAGTTCCTTGGCCGCGCAAGCGTAGTCCTTCTGTTCGAAGCACCGGCGGCCCAGGCGGAACTGGGCATCGGCCGCGACCGTCGTGGTCGAGCCCGGGACCGCCAGTCCGCGCAGAATGGACTGGTAGTCCATTTGGGGGTTACGGTCAAAGACCGCCTCAAGCAAATCAAGGGCGCCCGGCACTTCGGATGAATTCGGGAATCGGGTCAGGAAGTCCTGAATCTGGCTGACGGCGGCGCTGTCGTCCTTGGCGTTGAAGGAAGCCTGGGCGATGCGCAGATAGGCCGTGGGGATCTGCGCGCTGTTCGGGTATGCGCCGATGATCTGCCGGTAGGCTGCGGTGGCCTCGGGGTACTTCTGGGCTCTAAAGAGCGTGTCGGCCGCCTCGTAGGAGGCCTTCACCGCCTCGGGTGATTTGGGATAGGCGGCGATGAGCTTCTGCCATTGGGTGATCGCGTCCGAGTAGTAGTGCTCGTGGTAAAGGCTCAAGCCCGCGCGGTAGAGGGCGGCCGGCACTTGGGGATTTTGGGGCTCGCTGGCCGCGAATTGGGTGTAGAGCTGGTAGGCTTGGTCGTAGTTGCCCTGGTTGAAGAGGCTGTCGGCTAGGCCCAGGCCATTTAGGGCAAACGCGGTGGTTGAGCCGCTGGCCGCGATCATGTCCTTCAATTTGTTGCGCGCGGCGATGGCGTCCGCGTCGTCTCCTTTATAAGAGTAGCACCAGGCCAGACCGTCCTGGGCGTAGAGCGCGGTGGGGTCGTTGGGGTAGACCTTCAAGATCATCTCGTAGAGTCTTTGGGCTTGGTCAACCTGGCCGAGATCCAGGTAAGCTTCTGCGGCATAAAGGTAGCTGAGGCTTCTCCAGCGGGAGTTTGACGGCGGCATGCGGCGCAGCAGGTACTGGTAGGAGGTGAGGATGGAGGCGTAGCTCTTCTGGTTGTACTGATCCTGCAGAATGGAGAACAGCGCCTGTTCCGCGACTTCGGAAGCGGGGGAGAGGTCCAGGATGCGCTGGAAGGCGTCGGCTGCCTCGGAATGCCGTCCAAGTTTGATGAGGGAGTTGCCCAGGACCAGATAGACGTCCTTGGCCAGGGCGTCGGTCGGGTAGAGGGCCAGGAAGTTGCGGCAGGTCTGCACGGCGTTGTCCATGTCGCCGACCTGGTACTGGGTCCAGGCGAGCTTGAAGCGCGCCAAGGGGGAGATGCGGATGTCCTCGGGGTACTCCGTGATGGCCTTGGAGTAGGCGAAAAGGGCCTGGCGCAGCTGCCCGGCGGTCAGGTAGGACTCGGCGATGAAGTACTGGGCCAGCGGCGCAAAAAAATCGTGGGGGTAGCGATCGAGGACGGCCTGGAAGTTGGCGCGGGCCTGGACGAAATCTTTCTTCTCGAAGTAGCACGAACCCAAGCGGAACATGGCCGAGACCCGCAGGGGATTGTCCGGGTACTTGGCCAGGAAGTCTTGGTACTTCTCGATGGCGCCGTCGTAATCCTTGGCCAGAAAGAAGGAATCGCCCAGGAAAAAGCTGGCCTGGGGGGCGAGGTCGCTCTGCGGGTGCTCGCTCAGGAGCCTCTCGAAGTCGGCCGCGGCCAGGAAAGGCTTGTTGGCCAGGATGTGGGTCTTACCCAGGTAGTACTCGGCCTCGGGGGTGTTGAGGCTCTTGAACATGCGCTCCGCGGTGGTGTAGTCGCCCTTTTGCAACGCCACGATGCCTTGTGCGTAGACCACGGAGGGCACCTTGAGGTAGTTTGGGAAGGTTTCTCCCAGCAGGAACAAGTTGGCCTCGGCATCGGAGAAATCGTCCTGGGCCAAGGCGGCGTCCACAATGCCGATGAGGCTCTCCGGAACGATGTAGGATTTGGGAAACTCTTTGCTTACCTTCTGGAAATCGAGCACGGCCTCGTTCCAATGCTGTCCATCGTAGGCGGTTTCTCCCAGCCGGTACTGGGCCGAGGAGGCCAGGTCGCTGCCGCCCTGCGCTACGGCCATGAAGGCTGCCTTGGCATTGGCCAGCGCTTCCATGGCTACCGGGTTCTGGGGCTCGAGCGCGCGCTCGGCGGATTTTTCCTTGGAGGCGTTCTCGGATTTCAGGATGGCAAGGGCGTACTCGAGATAGGCCTGCCCTTCCAGGAAGGTGGCGTCATCGACGTGGGGGGAATCGGGATAATTTTGGAGATATTTCTGCAGGGCCTGGACCACGGCGAGCTTGTCCGTCTGGGTCTGATGGAACATCTGCGCGGCGGACTCGAAGGCGGCTTCCTCGGCGACGCTGGGTGTCTTGGGTTTGGGAAAGAGAAAGCTCCAAAAGCTGGCGCGAGCCTGGGACCAGGCTCCGGCGGCCAGGAACGCGGCCAGGATGGGAACGGCGGCCTTCTTCACGCGCCCTCCCAGGACGGCGCGGCCAGCTTGAGATTCTGTTCGCGGCTGAGTGTGTTCACGAAGGACTCCTCTTTGACGCCTTGGAACTGCCGACCGTCGCGCAGGCGCACCGACAGCACGCCCGCGGCCACGTCGCGCGGCCCCAGCACGACCATGTATGGGACTTTTTCCAGTTGCGCGTCGCGGATTTTGGCGTTGATTTTCTCGGGACGGATATCCGCCGCCGCGCGCAGGCCCGCGCGCGAAAGCCTATCGGAGAGCTCCCGCGCCTCCTGCGCCTGGGCATCGGTCAGGGACATCACCTTGACCTGGAGGGGCGCAAGCCAGAGCGGGAAGTTGCCCGCGTAGTGCTCGATGAGAATGCCGAAAAAGCGCTCGATGGAGCCGTAGAGCGCGCGGTGGACCATGAGCGGGCGCTGGCGCGACCCGTCGGCTGCGACGTACTCCAAGCCGAACTTCTGCGGCAGGTTGAAGTCGAACTGCACGGTGGAAAGCTGCCAGGGGCGCCCAATGGCGTCGATGAGCTTGACGTCGATTTTGGGACCGTAAAAAGCCGCCTCGCCCTTGATGAGGGAGTACTCGATGCCGCGCTTGGACAAGACGCTCTCCAAGGCTTTCTGCGCCCGCTCCCAGTCCTCGGCCGCGCCCGAATAGTCGCCGGGCTTGGCCGCATCCCAAGTGGAAACCTCCATGACGTACTTTGAAAATCCGAAGGTCTTGAAGACCTCGAGCGCGAAGTCCACGCAGCCGTCGACTTCCGCTTCGATCTGCTCGGGCGCGCAGAAAATGTGCGCGTCGTCCTGGGTGAAGCCGCGCACACGCAAAAGGCCGTGGAGCACGCCGGAGCGTTCGTAGCGGTAGACCGTGCCGAGCTCGGCCAGGCGCAGGGGCAGGTCGCGGTAGCTGCGCAGACGGTTCTTATATATAAGGATGTGGAAAGGGCAGTTCATGGGCTTTAACTGGTAGTCCGCCTTCTCCACCTCAATTTCCGAGAACATGTTGTCCTTGTAGAAGCTGCGGTGCCCGGAGGTGTTCCAAAGCTCGACGTTGGCGATGTGCGGGGTGTTCACCAGATCGTAGCCGCGGCGCAGGGCCTCGGCCTTGAGCCAGTCCTCCATGATGAGGCGCATGCGCGCGCCCTTGGGGTGCCAGAAAATGAGTCCCGGCCCGGCCAAGTCCTGGACGCTGAACAAATCGAGCGCCGCGCCCAGTTTGCGGTGGTCACGGGCCTTGGCCTCGTCAAGCATCTTTAAGTAGGCGTCCAACTCCTGCTTGCTCGGCCAAGCCGTGCCGTAGAGGCGCTGGAGCATGGGATTTTTCTCGTCGCCGCGCCAGTAGGCGCCGGCCACGCTCAGGAGCTTGAAGTGCCGGATGGCGCGCGTGTTCTCGCAGTGCCCGCCGCGGCACAAATCCGTGAAGGTTCCATGAGTGTAGTGGGTGATGGTCTGGCCTTTTAAGCCGTCTAAAATCTCGACTTTGTAGGGCTCGCCGCGCGACTTCCAGTATTTGCGCGACTCCTCAGGCGAGATTTCCTTGCCCACGAAGGGATGGTTGCCCTCGGCGATTTGGCGCATGCGCTTCTCGATGGCGGGGAAATCCTCCTCGGTGAAGCGGTGCGGGCTGTCAAAGTCGTAGTAGAAGCCGTTGTCGATGGCCGGGCCGATGGTGATTTTGGTGCCGGGAAAAAGCTCCTGTACCGCCTGAGCCATGACGTGCGCGCAGGAATGGCGGAGCGCGTCAAGAGATTGTTTGGAGGAGGGGCTCTCCGCCTTGGCCGCGGCGTTCACCATGAAAGTCTAGCGGTCGCAAATGTCGGTGTCAAGGCCCGGTATGAGCGCGATATTATTGCAAATAATTCGCGTTTATTGTATTCTAAGATGGTGGGAACTCCGGACTTCGCCCAGATGCTGCGCCGGTGCGGCGGCCGGGCCACGCCCGGGCGGTTGCGGCTCATGCGGGCCCTCTGGAAAGAGACCGCGCCAGTGACCGCGGCCCGGCTGCAGAAGAGCCTGGGCGGCGCGCTCAACTTGGCCACGCTCTACCGCGCCCTGGACGCCCTGGCCGAGGACGGCGTGGTGCGCCGGGTGGACTTCCGGCACGGGCACGCGCACTATGAGCTGGCCGCCCCGGCGCGGGCGCATCACCATCACCTGGCCTGTACCGGCTGCGGTGCGGTCGAAGACGTCGCCTGCACCCTGCGCCCGCGCTTGAAGCGCACCTCGGCTTTTTCGACCATCACGGATCACGCGATGGAATATTTCGGCCTCTGCAAGGCCTGCGGCGCAAGGGGCCCTGAGCGCGGCGGGCGGATTTGGACGGGAGCGGGCGAATGAAGGCGCAGCGCGCCTTGGCGGCGCTCCTGATTTCCGGGCTTCTGCTTCTGGCCGCGGCCGCCGCGTCCTTGTGGCGCGCCCGAGAGCTTGAGCGCGCCACGGCGCCGGCCGCGGCGGGAAATCTTCAGGTCGCCGCAAGCTTCTATCCGTTGTATTTTTTCGCGTCCCGGGTAGGCGGCGACAAGGCGGACGTCTTCGATGTGACGCCGGAGGGCACGGAGCCGCACGATTATGAGCTGACGCCCTTGGATGTCGCGCGCATCGAGGGAAGCCGGCTGTTGATCCTAAACGGCGCGGTCGAGCCCTGGGGGCGCAAGGTCGCCGGGCTCTTGACCCCCAAACGTACGCGCGTGCTCGTGGCCGCCAAAGGCCTTATGACCGGCCGCGGCGGGAATGACTCCTTCGTTGATCCTCACGTGTGGCTGTCTCCGCGCCTGGCGGAAAAAATCGTCGGCCGCATCGAGCGCGCCTACGCTGGCTTGGACCCGGCCGACGCGGCCTATTTCGCGGCCAACGCGCGCGCCTTGACTCGCAAGCTCGCGACGCTGGACCTCGAGTACCGCCGGGGACTCGCTCGGTGCGCGCAAAAAGACATCGTCACCTCGCACGCGGCCTTCGGTTATCTGGCCAAAGACTACGGCCTGACGCAGATCCCCATCGGCGGGCTTTCGCCCGACGCCCAGCCTTCGCCCCGGCAGCTGGCGGAGGTGGCGGATTTCGCCCGCAAACACCACGTCAGGGTGATTTTCTTCGAGCGTTTGATCTCGCCGAAACTCTCGGACACCATCGCCCGTGAAATTGGCGCTAAGACCATGGTGCTTGACCCCATCGAGGGACTGACCTCGGCCGACGCGGCCGCTGGGAAGGACTACTTTACGCAGATGCGTCAAAATCTGGCCAATCTGAGGGGCGCCCTGCAATGCCGCTAGGAAATCCGCAGGCCACGGTCGATCACGCGCAGAACATCATCGAGCTTGAGCGGGTGTCTTTTTCCTACGGCGCGCAGACGGTATTGGAGAACGTCGACCTGGCTGTGCATCGGGGGGACTATCTCGGCATCGTGGGAGGAAACGGCGCGGGCAAAACCACGCTTATCAAGATCGTCCTGGGGCTCTTGAAGCCCACCTCGGGAGCGGTCCGGCTCTTCGGCCATGACATCGCCTCCTTCAAGGACTGGTCGCGCATCGGCTACGTGCCGCAGAAGGCGACCAATTTCGACGCGAACTTTCCCGCCACGGTTCTGGAGGCCGTCTTAATGGGCCGCTACGGCCGGCGCGGGCTTTTCCGCTTCTTGACGCGGGAGGACAAGGATTTGGCCCGTCTGGCGCTCGAGCAGGTGGGCTTGTGGCCGCAGCGCGGGCGCCTAATCGGAGACCTTTCCGGCGGGCAGCAGCAGCGCGTCTTCATCGCGCGCGCCTTGGCGGGCGGGCCGGACGCGCTCATCTTGGACGAGCCCACGGTGGGCGTCGAGAGCGGCGTGGCGGGCGAGTTCTACGCCTTGTTAAAGCGCCTCAACGAGGAACTGCGCCTGACCGTGGTGCTGGTGACCCACGACATCGACCGCATGGCGCACCAGGCCATGCACGTGGCCTGCGTGGACAAGACGATTTTCTACCACCGCTCCGTGGACGAGTACTTCCGCAAAACCCACGCCGAGGCGCACCCGCACGATCATCCGGCGCCGGTTTCCGGGTCCGCGGGGGGAGGAGGGCGCTAGCGTGCTGGATTTGTTCCGCTACGGCTTCGCACTGCGCGGCTTGGAAGCCGGCGTAGCCGTCGCGCTAGTGGCGCCTTTGATTGGAACTTTCCTGGTGCTCCGGCGTTATTCCCTCATCGCGGACACGCTGGCCCATGTATCTTTGGCCGGCATCGCGCTGGGGCTCCTGCTCAAGATTAATCCCATCCTGGCCGCCTTGGCGATGACCGCGGTCGCGAGCCTGGGCATCGAGAAATTGAGGCTCAGCAAGCGCGTTTACGGCGAGTCGTCGCTGGCGCTGTTCTGTTCGGGAAGCCTCGCGTTGGCGACGATTCTTCTGAGCGTTGGCCGCGGCTTCAACGCCAACTTGTTCAGCTATCTCTTCGGCAGCATCCTCACGGTCACGCGCCAGGACGTGAACACCATTCTGCTCCTAGCCGCGGGCGTGGCCGGGGCGCTGGCCCTATTTTACAAGGAGCTGGTCTTCATCACCTTCGATGAGGACTCGGCGCGCGTGGCGGGCCTGCCGGTGAAGGCCTTGAACATGCTGCTCATCGTGCTCGCGGCCTTCACCATTACGCTGTCCATCCCCATCATCGGGGTTCTTCTCATTGCGGCCCTGGTGGTCATCCCGGTCGTGGCCGCGCTGCAGCTGCGTCGGGGCTTCGCCGCCACGCTCCTGTGGGCCGAGGCGATTTCCCTGTTCTCCGTGGTGGCGGGCATGCTGGCGTCGTTCTACCTCAATTTGTCCAGCGGCGGCACCATCGTTCTGGTCATGTTGGCGGTCTTCCTCATTCTGCTGCCCTTCCGATCGACTTCCGGCGATCTGCCTCCAGCCTAGGCTTGCGGACGCACCGCCGGCGCAGGCGCAAATTTGATTTCATAGACTCATGCTTTCGGTCTTCTGCGGCCCCTTCCAGCCCGCGCTCGAGGACGCCTTTGTCGAACGCTTAAAATCTCTGACCGCTGCGGCGCCGCGGGGAAGTCTGCCTGCCCCCGTGGCCGTGGTGACGCCGTCCCGCGCGCTGGCCGATCGCTTGGAGCGCCTGTGCGCGGTCGAGCGCGGCCTGTCGCTCATCAACGTCCATTTTCACACGTTCTTCAGCCTTGCGCTTTCCGTGCTGGAGGAGGAGAGCTTCTCCGGCAAGACGCTTTTGAGCGACCCGGTCTTCTTCGATCGGATGACGGACGATTTGCTCGACGCTCATCCGGAATTAGCCCAGCCTTTCGGCGGCGCGTCCAGGCCCCGGGCGCTCGCGCGCAGTCTGCGCGCGAGCCTGCGCGACCTCATTGATGCGGGCGCCGCTCCGCAAGATGTTTTGGAGCACTTCGGCGGGGAGTTGGACGCCGGCGGCCCCGAACGGCAGAAGCTCGCGGCTCTTTTGCGCCTGGCCCTCCGCTACGAGGAGCGCCTGGACGAACTTGGGCTTCTCTCCTCCTCGGCCCTGGCGCGCCTGGCCGCGCGGCGGGCGGAAGAGGGCTCTCCCGCCCTAAGCCGCTTCCGGGAAATCCTCTACTACGGCTTCTACGATCTGACCGGGCTTCAGGCCGATTTCTTCGAGGCCGTGGCCAAGAACCACCCGGCCTCGCTGTTCTTCCCGTATCGCCGCCGCCACCCGGCCTTCGCCTTCGCGCAGGGCTTCTTCGAGCAGAAAATCCTGGGCTTGGCCGCGGAGGTGCGAGACCTCGAGCCGCGCGTCGCGGAGACGGCTTTGGGCGGCGCTTTGGACCGACTCTTCGCCGCGGAGGCTCCGGGCGCGGCGCGGGAGAATTCGTCGGAGCCCGAGGAGGCTCCCAAGCTGCGGCTGATGAACGCCAGCGGCGCGCGCGATGAAGCGTGGCTTTGCGCCAAAGAAATCGCGAAGCTGGTCCGCTCCGGCGCGGCGCGTTTTGAGGACGTGGGCGTGCTGGCCCGCACGCTTGAACCTTACCGCGCGGCGCTCGCGGAGGCCTTCGCGGACAACGCCGTGCCGCTGTCCATGGCCGCGCGCGTGCCCCTCTTGCGCGAGCCTTTCGCCAAAGCGGCCTGGACCGTGCTCTCGGCCAAGCGGCGCGATTTTCCCGCCCGCATCCTGGAGGAGCTGTTTTTCTCGCCCTACTTCCGCCTTCCCGACGGCCTTTTGGACGGCGCGCTCCACCGCTGGCGCGTGCTCATCGGGCGCCTGCAGATCCGCGCGGGTTGGCTGCAGTGGGAAGGAAAGCTGAAGGACTTGGCCGATGCGGACTTCGCGGTCAAGGACGCGGACGAAGAGATCATTTTTTCCATTCCCCGGGCCGAGGTGGCGGCGCTTTGGGCCGCGGTCTCGGACCTGCGCGCCGCGCAGGAGACGCCGCCCGAATCCTGGGCTCAGGCCGCTGGAACCGCGCGGCAAGCCCTCGCGCGTTTTTTGCGCCCGCCGCAGGATCCTTCCCAGGCCGAACGCGCCGCGGCCGAAGCCGTTGATGAGATTTTGGGCTCCCTGGCGGCCTTTGACCGCCTGGGCCGGGCGCCGTCCTGGGACGAGGTTTTGGACGTCCTCGAGGAAAAGCTTAAGAAAGCCCGCGGCCAAGCGCCCGCCCAGGGCCGCGGCGTGCGCGCGGTCGACGCCATGTCCGGCCGGGGAGAGAGCTTCAAGATTTTGTTCCTCATCGGCCTCAAGGAAAAAAACTTTCCGCGCGACGTGCGCGAGGACCCTTTGCTGCGCGACGCCGAGCGCGCCTTCCTGCGCCACCCGGTGGGCTGCTGGGTGGGCCAAAAGGCCGCGGGCTACGAGGAGGAGCGCCTGCTTTTCTATCTGGCCGCCGCCTCGGCGCGCGAGACGCTCTATTGCGTTTATCCGCGTTCGGACGAAACGGGCAAGGCCCAGGTGCCCTCGCTCTACCTTTTGGAGCTCTGCCGCGCTGCGGGCCTCTCTTGGGAGGAACAGGAGGTCTACCGGCGCGGCGCGCGCAGCCCCGCGCGCAAAATCGCCGAATGCCCGCCCGAGGAGCTTTCGCCTCGTGAGGTTTCCCTGCGCCTGGCGCTCTCGGGGCAGAGCCCCGCGCCGTATCTGCGCTTGGCGGGATGCAGCGCGGAGGCGGACTTGGCCGAGGCCGGGCTCGCGCGCCTGCCGCGCTTGTCCTCTTGGTCGCCGCCCGGCGCCTTGGACGGATTGGTGGGGGAGCCCCGCGAGTTTTTGCGCGGGCTTCTGGCGCGCGGGCTTTCGCCCAGCGCCTTCAAGACTTTCCAGGAGTGCCCCTTCCGCTTTTTCGTCGAGCGCGTGCTGGGCCTGGGGCCGGTCGAGGAGGCTCCGGAGAAAGACGCCTTGGACCGGAAGGTGCGCGGCAAGATGTACCACAAGATTTTGGAGCGTTTCTACAAATCTTGGGACGCGGAGACAAACAAGGCCGCGCCGTGGGAGAAAAACCTCGCGCGCGCGGTGGAGGACGTTTTCGCCGAGCATCCCTGGCGCGCGCTGGGGCTCTATCCCGTCCTTTGGGAGTCCGAGAAGCGGGCCATGGGAGAGCACGCGCGGAGCTTCGCGGCCTGGGATTTGGCCAAGTCGGAAGCGGGCGGTTGGCGTCCGGCGGCGTTCGAGGAGGATTTGCGCGCGCCCTGGCCCGGCCGCGCGCCCGAGGCGCTTAGCGGCCTCGAGCTTCACGGCCGCCTGGACCGCCTTGATTTGGATGCCTCGGGGACGCGGTTTCGCGTCATTGACTACAAAACCCGCCTCTCGGACGCAGTCAAAAAAGACAAAACCCAGCTCTCCTTCTACGCCGAGTTGGCCCAAGCCAAACTCGGAGCCGCCAAAATGGACGCGGCGCTCTTGGCGGGAGTGGAGGCGGCAAGCCCGCGCGCGCGGGAGGCAGCCTATTTCGGAGATGACTGGTCCAAGGACCGCCCCGGCTTCTGGGCCGCGGCGGACCAAAGCCTCGCGCGCCTGGCCGCGGGCGAATTTCCCATCCGCCCCGACTCCGGCGAGGCGGGCTTCGGCCATTGCTCCGTGTGCGGCTTTTCCGCCGTCTGCCGCAAGACCCACAGGCCCTCGCGCGTGCGTGCCCGGGCGGCGCTGGGTGATGTCGACGCAAAGGAGAATGGCGATGAGTAAAAGCGCGGCTCCTCTGGCGGACGCTTGGGCGCGCGAGACCGCGGCCTTCGGCCTCGCGCAAAACGCGGTGGTGGAGGCCGGCGCGGGCACGGGCAAGACGACCTTGCTGGTGCGCCGCCTGGCGGCCCTGCTCTTGGGCCCGCAGGACGCTCCGGCCATTGAGGAAGTGGTGGCGCTGACCTTCACCGAGAAGGCCGCGGGCGACGTCAAAATCCGGCTGGCCCAGGCGCTCGCGGACGCGGCGGCTTTCTTGGAGGGCGCGCCGCAAAACGAGAAGGCTCGGGTTTTTTCGGAGGAGCTTGTCGGCGCGATTGAGGCGCGCTTCAAGCGCCCCCGGCCGGAGATGGCGCGGCGCTGCCGGCAGGCCTTGGCCGATTTGGACAAGGCCGCGGTGGGCACCATCCACGCCTTCGCCGCGCGCGTCTTGAGGCTCTATCCCGTCGAGGCCGGCGTGGACCCGGATTTTACGGTCGACGATTCCGAGCGGTTTTTCGACGATTTGTTCGAGTCCGAGTGGGCGCGCTGGCTGGACTTGGAGCTTGGGGAAAACGCGCCGCGCAAAGACGCCTGGATCGAGGTTTTGACCCGCGCGCCGCTGGAGAGCGTCGAGGCTTTGGCGCGGGCTTTGTGCGGCGAAGGCGCCGATCTCTCTCGCGCGGGGCGGGCCCAGCCGGAACTCTCTCGCGCGCTGCATGCGCTGGCCGCGGACCTGGAGCGCGCGGCGCGCGACCAGCCCAATCCGGGCGGGAACTCCAATATCCGCGAGTCCCTAGCCGCGGTTTTGGCGCGCCTCAAAGGCATGGCCGGGGCCGCCGAGGAGGAGAATCTTTCGTGGCCCGCCGCGCTTGAGCCCAGCGACGCGGAAATCGCGACAGAGAAATGGCCGAAGAAATGGGATGCGGCCGGCGCGCCGCTCTACGCTTTGGCGCGCGGCATGGCTAAGGAGTCCTGCGGCGCGGACGAGATCCTGGTCCGCCGCGCGGCCCTTTTGGTCAAGCCCTTCGCCGAGTCCTTCCGCCGGGCCTATGCGCGCCGCGGCTTCATCTCTTTCGAGGGCCTGCTGCGCCGCGCTCGCGACTTGGTGCGCGACCATCCGGAGGTGCGCGCGGCCTTGAAGCGCCGCTATCGCGCCTTCCTCATCGACGAGTTCCAGGACACCGATCCTTTGCAGGGCGAGTTCCTGATTTTTTTGGCCGAGGAGCCCGCGGGCCGCGCGCGGCATTGGGAGGAGACCAGACTTTCGCCCGGGCGCCTTTTCGTCGTCGGCGACCCCAAACAATCCATCTACCGCTTCCGAGGCGCGGACATGGCGGCTTATCAGCGCTTCACCGCGCACATCCTCGCGTCCCCCGGCGCGGCCCAGTGCGTGCTCAGCGTCAATTTTCGGAGTCCGGCCGCGCTTCTATCTTCCGTCAACGAAATTTTTCCCAAAGTGATGGCCTACGAAAAGGACTTGCAGCCCGCGTACAAGGCGCTCGTCCCCCGGCCGCCGGACCCTGGAGCTCAAGCGCGCGACAGGGCGCAAGAGCCCGCGCTGGAGTTCGTCGTGGCCGATGGCGGCGAGGGGAAATTGGGAGCGGACGAGTCGCGCCAAGCCCAGTTCGAGTGGCTCTCGGCGCACATCGCGGAAGCCTTCGGCCCGGGCAAAGCGCGCGGCTTCTCGGGCGCGGCCGTGCTGCTGCGCTCGTCCTCGTCTTTACTCCCGCTTTTGGACGCCTTCAAGGCGCGCGGCATTCCCTACGCGGTCGAAATGGAGAAGAGCTTCTACGGCGCGCCCGAAATCGTGGATTTTCTCAATGTGCTCGCGGCTTTGGACGACCCCTCGGACAAAATCGCCTTGGCCGGGCTGCTGCGCTCGCCCTTATGCGCCTTGGACGACGCCGAGCTTTGGCGCCTGGCGCGCGAGGGGGGCTTGACCTATCTGCGCGACCCGGCGCCCAAAGTCTTGCCAGAGGAGAGCCGCGTCCGGACGCGGAAGTTTTTCGCCGCGCTACGCTCCTTGCGCGCGCGCGTGGGGCGTGAACCTTTGGGCGCTTTGGCGTTGCGCGTGCTGGGCGAGCTGCCCTTTTTGGAGCTGGCTTCCTGCGCCTACCACGGCGAACAGAGCGCGGCGAACGTGCTCAAGTTCGCGCGGCTCGCGCAGGACGCTTCGGAGGCTTCGGGCGCCAGCCTGCGCGAGTTCGTCGATTTTGCCCGGAAGGAGGCGAAGAATCCCGACCGCGAGGGCGAGAGCCCCCTGGCCGATGAGCATTTGGAGGCCGTGCGCATCCTGACCGTGCACAAGGCCAAAGGCTTGGAGTTCCCGGCGGTGTTTTTGGCCGACGTGGGCGTGCCTCCGAGCAAGGCCGGGCGGCGCGGGGAGGCGGTGCTCGCGGGCTGGTCGAGCGAGGCCGTGGGCCTGCGCCTGCCCAAGGTCGCCTGCGGCGCGGCCATGGCGCGGCTGGAGATTTTGGAGAAAGAGCGCCAGGACAAGGAGACGGTGCGCCTGCTCTATGTGGCCATGACCAGGGCCAAGGAGCGGCTTGTGGTGCTGGGCGGACCCAAGCCTGGCGCGGGCTCGTTGGGCGAGGGGCTTGCAAAGGCCGGCGCTTGGCCGGGCGCCGAAGACGGCGCGCTGGTGTTGGGGGGGCTGCAAATTCCGGTGCGTCGAGCAAAAGCTTCTGAGCAGACGCCGCGCCCGGCCGCACCGAGGCTTCAAGAGCAATCGCCGTTGGACGTCGTGGAGCTGGCCCGGATTTGGCGCGGGCGCGAGGTCCAGGCCGTGCGCTCTGCCCAGGAATCGTGGACGCTTTCGCCCACGCGGAGCTTGGGCGAGGCCGACAAGCGCGGCCGCGCGGCTGCGGCTGAAGACGATGTGCTCGGATATTCTGAAGATGGTCCCGCGGCGAGCGCCGCCGCGGGCGGGGCTCTGGTAGGGCGCGTTTGCCACCGCGTGCTGGAGTCCTGGGATTTTTCCGCGGGCGCCCGGTTCAAGGATGAGGATGTCGCGCGCGCAGCCGGACGCGCCGCACAAGAGCTCGCCAGCGCGGAGCCGAACGAAAGCTGGGCTTCCGCAGCGCGCGAAGCGGCAGGTATCCTAAGCGTTTTCTTACGCTCGACCTCCGGTTTGCGCATTTCGAAAGCCGAGATTTTAGGCCGCGAAATTCCCTTCGTCTACGAGCAGGAGGGCGCCGTCCTGCTCGGCGTCATCGATGTGCTCTATCGCGAGGATGGGCGCTTGATAGTGGCCGATTACAAGAGCGAGAAGGTCTCGGCCAAGGACGCGGCCGCGCGGAGGGAGAAATACGCCGTCCAAGGCCAAGCCTACGCTGCGGCGGTCGAGAAGACTCTGGGCGAAAAGCCGCAATTTCGCGTCTTGTTCCTGCGCGCGCCGGAGTTGGACGCCTAACCCCCGGCCTCCGGCGGCGAATTGTTTGTAAAATAAGCCCGTTCGGGGCATAGCTCAATTGGCAGAGCGCCTGCTTTGGGAGCAGGAGGTTCCCGGTTCAACCCCGGGTGCCCCGAGTCCCGTTTTATGCCGGGCCTTTTGCCCTGTGCGCGCTGGGACTTTGGGCCCGCGCGCCTGGCCCCGTTCCGGGCTACACTCTTCCCATGACTGTTTTCCGGCGTCCGGCGCGCGCTCCCTTGTTGTGGACCGGCTTGGCCGCGGCTCTCCTGGCGTTAGCCGCTCCGCGCGCCCGGGCCTTCGAGGCATCCGCGGGTGCCGATGCCGCGCCCGAAGCCGGCGCGGCCATCCCGTCCATGGGGATGTCCTGGGTCGACGTGGCCGCGCAGCTGGGTCTGGCGGCTGAGGCTTCCGCGCAAGGGCAAGGGCTTGCTCCTTTACCTCCCGCGGCCGCTGCTGCTGGCGATGCCGCGGGCCCCGCGCAGGTCATCATCATCCGCCATGCGGAAAAGCCCGCGGAAGGCAACGATTTGAGCCCGCGCGGAGAAGAGCGCGCCCAGGCCTTGGTCGGATTTTTCGAGCGCAATCCCGCGGTGACGCAGTTCGGTCCGCCGGCGGCCATCTACGCCATGACGCCTAAGGCGGACGGGCACGACGTGAGGCCTTTGGAGACCGTTGAGCCTTTGGCCCAAAGCTTGGGCCTACAAGTCAATACGTCCGTCGGCAAAGAGGACGTCGAGGGCTTGGCCCAGGCCGTGATGAAAGACCCCGCGGGCGCTGGCAAGATGGTGCTTATCGCCTGGGAGCATCACTTAATTCCCGCCATCGCCAAGGCGTTCGGCCTCACCTCGGCGCCCGAGACCTGGCCAGACGACGTTTTTGATCGCGCCTGGATCATTAATTTCGACGGCGGCAAGCCGGTCTCCTTCCAGAACGTCCCGCAGCACTTGCTGCCGGGCGACAGTTCCAATTAGCTGTCCCGTTCCGTCGCCCGCGTGAAACTAGGGCGCGTAGCTTCGCACGCGCCTTCGCCAGACCGGCAGCCAGGCCGCGTCGTGCTTGGGGTGGGGGGAGTTGCGCACGCGGCGCTTCAAGACGAAGAGCGCCGCCCGGGAAAATTCCTTCAAGGCTTCGGGGCCGGGGTTTGATCCCGTCATGTTCTGCAGGACCTGCAGCAGCCCCCAGCCCTGGCCCTTGTAGCGCTCGGTTGGGGCCGTGCCTTCGCCCTTGAAGTTGACGTAGTCCATCAAGGGGTAAATCCCGCCGGGGCTTTGCGCCACGCGTTCGAATTGAGCCAGCACGCGCGCGCGGTCCTCGGGCGGCAGGCTCTTGATCATGAGCGGCAGGGCCTTTTCCAGGCGTTCGGCCATGAAGAGAGCCTGCAGGTCCACGGTGCCGGCCAGGAGCCCGCGCAGGCTCTTCATGCGCGGCGAATCGTCGTCTTGGATGAATTCGGCGCGATCGCGCCAGGGGCAGTGCTTGGCGGCCAGGAGCCAGCGGGGAACGGGAGCGCCGTTGGCGCGCAGGAAGGCCAGCACTTCGGGGAAGCTCTCCACAAAGGGCCCGCGCTTGCCCGCCGGGTACCAGATGAAGTGGCCGATGCCCAAGGACGCGAAGTCCTCGCCCTGGTTCCAGTGCGTGAGGCCCGAGATGGTGCCGCCGCACTCGTTCTGCCAGATTTTTTTGCCGGCCGAGAGCGCCTCGGCGCGGGAAATCACGATGTGCGGAGCCAAGAGCGTCCCGGCGCCCGCAGCCGCGCGGAGCGTCGCAAGGGATAGGGCCAGAGCGGCCGCCGCCGAAATTTTTCGCATCACGCCTCCATTATAACCTAACATATGCCCGATGAAGAGGCCGGTGCTGGTTTTCGACGGCGACTGCGGCTTTTGCCGGCGCTGGGTCTGGCGCTGGAAGGCGCTGACCGGCGACGCGGTCGAGTACGCGCCGTATCAGTCCGCGGCCGCGCGCTTTCCGCGCATCTCTGAGCAGCGCTTCGCGGGCGCGGTGCACCTCATCGAACCCGGAGGCCAGTCCTACTCAGGCGCCGAGGCGGTCTTTCGGCTGCTCGCCTCGGCCGGACGGCGCTGGCCGTTATGGGCCTACCGCCGCGTTCCAGGCGCGGCCCGCGCGAGCGAAGCTTTCTACGCCTTGGTCGCGCGCCAGCGGCCGCTGTTTTCGCGTCTGACCCAGATCTTGTGGGGCGAGCGGCTGGAGCCGCCTTCCTATTATAAGGTCCGCTGGCTTTTTCTGCGCCTGTTGGGCTTTGTTTATTTTTCCGCCTTCGGGTCCTACTATCTTCAGTCGGACGGCCTGCTGGGCCATGACGGCATCCTGCCTGCCGCGCAGTTTTTGTCCGCCCTGAAGGAACATTTGGGCGCGGCGGCTTATCACTTGGTGCCGACCTTGTTCTGGCTGGGCGCGAGCGACGCGGCTCTGCGCGGCGCGGCGTTGGCCGGCGCGGCCCTGGGCGCGCTCTTGGTTCTCGATGTGGCACCCGGCCCCGTCTGCCTTGTTCTTTGGGCGCTTTACCTTTCTATCGTCAACGTCGGACGCAATTTCATGAGCTTCCAATGGGACATCCTGCTGCTGGAGGCGGGATTTTTGGCCATTTTTTTGGCGCCGTGGAAGCTACGCCCGGGCCTTGCGCGGGAGACCAAGACGCCCGGCGTGACGGTCTGGCTCTACCGCTGGCTTCTGTTCCGCCTGATGTTCGAGTCGGGATGCGTCAAGCTCTTGAGCGGCGATCCGAACTGGAGAAACCTGACTGCGCTCGACTACCACTATTGGACCCAGCCTCTGCCCACATGGGTAGGCTACTATGCCGCGCACTTGCCGGAAGTCGTCCAAAAGTTTTCCGTGGCCTCGGTGTTCGGCATAGAGCTTGTCCTGCCCTGGCTTTTTTTCCTGCCCCGCCGCCCGCGCCTTCTGGCCTTCGCGGGCGTGGTTTTTCTACAGACGCTCATCGCCTTGACCGGAAATTACTGCTTCTTCAATCTGCTGACTGTTTCCCTGTGCCTGTTCCTTTTGGACGACGCATTCTTAGAGCGCTTCTGGCCGCGCGCCTTGGCCGGCGGTCCCAAAGAGGAGCGCCCGGCTGCCCGGGCGCTCCGAACTTTGGCGGCGGTCCTGGCCGTGCTGGCCGTGGGCTTTGGCGCGGCGCAGCTTGCGGGCAATTTCCTGGGGCGCCTGCCCCTACCCGCGCCCGCGGACGAGCTCTACGGGGCGCTCGATCCGTGGCATCTGGTCAACTCCTACGGGCTATTCGCGGTCATGACCACCAGCCGGCACGAGATCGCCATCCAAGGCAGCCAGGACGGCAGGGACTGGATGGAGTATCCCTTCCGCTGGAAGCCAGACGCCTTGGACCGACGTCCGCGCTTTGTCGAGCCCTACCAGCCGCGGCTGGACTGGCAGATGTGGTTCGCGGCCTTGAGCGACTGCCGCGACAATCCGTGGCTGCTCAACTTTATGGCGAGGCTCCTGCAAGGCTCGAAGCCCGTGGAGTCCTTGATGGCGGCCAACCCGTTTCCCGATGGGCCGCCCAAGTACCTGCGCGCCGTGGTCTACGATTATCATTTCACGACGCTGGCGCAAAAACGCGCAACGGGCGACTGGTGGACGCGGACTTTCTTGGGGACGTACTGCCCCGTGGTGTCTTTGCGGCGCTAGAAAGGCGTCTTATTTGGCGGAGGGGGTCTGCGCGGCCGTTGCGGCCGGCGGCGCTTGAGGCGCGGACTTTTTGTGCATGAACGGCCCCGCGGCCACGTAGCCCAGCGTCATTGCGACGACTAGAAAAACGCCGAAGATTTCCGGCGGGCTCGGCGCCGGCAGATCGAACCAACGGCAGGAAAATCCGATGATGAAGCTTAAGATCAGACCGACGATGATGCGCATGGCGGCCGAGGCCCTGGCTCTTCAGCCGATGGGCGGAATCCCCAGCTGCTTGCAGATTTTGCGCGCGGCGTAGTTTTCCATCTCGGGGTGCCGCGTAACCGGGGTTTCCTGCTGCGTGGCGGGATTCTGAAACACGGAGTATTTGCCGCCCTCGCGCACCAGGACGCATCCGTTGTCGGTGAGGTGCTTGACGAGATCCTTCCTTTTCATGGGGAACTCCTTACCGCTATTCTATGTCTTTGCGGAGCCGCGCGCAACCCGCACGCCCGGGGCTCAGCGGCAGGTGGGAAAGCTGCTTTCTCCGAAGGAGCCGCTTCCCTGCGGCACCTGGCCCTGGCGCTTCATACCGACCAGCATGTAGAGCGGATCCTTAGCGTGGAGCAGGTACCAGGTTTTGGGTTTTCGCTTATCCTTCGCCTTGCGCTGCACGACTGTCAGGCTGAACTCGCACATCATCTGTTTCTGGGTGCAATGGGTGTTGGCGGCGAGCCAGTCCTTCTCCTGACGGGTGATGAGCGCGAAGCCAGCTTTTCCAAGATATTGGACCAGAGCCTCGCCGCCCTCGAGGGGGGCGCTGCAGCCCTTTGGCGCGGGCGCGCCGGACCGCGGGCCCCCGCCGTTTTCAAGCTCGTAGACCTTGCGCAAGGCCCGTAGCTGGGCCTTCTTTGCCTCGCAAGGGCCGCGCAGGCGTTCGGGCAGCTTCTGCGCATCAACGGCCATGAATTCGTCCACTTCATCGGCCGGCAGTTGATCGACCGGGGTTTTGAGGAAGAGCTCGACCAGGGCCGTGGCCTTGGATTCGTGCTTCTTGGCCTTGGCGCGGGCGAGGCCTGACGCGCAGAGGCAGGCAAGTAAGGCGAACAGGCAATAATGGAGCCGCTTCATCTTTCTAAATTATAGATAATCCCTAGAGTGCTATAATCATTCCGATATGAATCCAGCCCCCTCAAAAAAGCTTTCCGGACTTCCTCCGTATCTCTTCGTTAAACTCGCGGCCCTGCGGCGTCAGGCCGAGGCTGCGGGCCTGTCTGTCATCGATTTAGGCCAGGGCAGCCCCGATTTGCCCAGCCCGCGTCACGTGGTGGAGGCTCTGCGTAGTTCCGCTTTAGAGCCTTGGACCCACCGCTACCCGCCGTCCTCTGGCCTGCCCGATTTGCGCCGGACCGTGGCCGCGTGGTATGGCCGCCGATTCGGGGTCAAGCTCGACGCGGACAAGGAAGTCGTTCCCCTCATCGGGTCCAAGGAGGGCATAGCGCATCTTCTGATGGCGCTTTTGGATCCGGGCCAGGGCGTGCTGGTGCCCAACCCCTGTTACCCGGTGCACTACAATGGCCCCATATTGGCTGGGGGAAAGGTCCACCTCATGCCGCTCAAGGAGGAAAACAAGTTCCTGCCCGATTTGTCCCGCGTGCCCGCGGCCAAGGCGCGCGCCTCCAAGGTCCTCATTTTGAACTATCCCAACAATCCCACGGGCGCGGTCATCGAGGGGACCGATTTTCTGAAGGAGGCGCTGGCCTTCTCCAAGTGTTACGGCTGCCTCATTGCCTACGACAATGCCTACTCGGAGCTGACTTTCGACGGCTACGAAGCGCCCTCCATTCTGCAGTTGCCCGGCGCCAAGGCGCGCGCGGTCGAGTTCCACTCCTTTTCGAAGACCTACTCCATGGCGGGCTGGCGCATCGGCTTTGCGGTGGGCAACGCCGCGGCCCTGGCTCAGCTCTCCAAGTTTAAGGGCTTTTTAGACTACGGCATTCCGGCCTTCGTGCAGAAGGCCGCGATCGCGGCTTTGGACGGCCCGCAGGACTGCGTGGCAGAGTCGCGGCGCATCTACCAGAGCCGCCGCGACGCCCTGGTCCGGGCGCTCGCCGAGGCCGGCTGGGACGTGCCGCCCTGTCGCGCGGGCATGTACCTGTGGGGCAAGATTCCCGCCAAGGCCGCCAAGAAGGGCTCCCTAGCTTTTGTGACACGTCTCATCCTCGAGTACGGCGTGGTCATCTCTCCGGGCGTGGGCTTCGGGCCCTTTGGCGAAGGCTACGCGCGCTTTTCCCTCATTGCACCCGAAGACAAGCTGCGCGAGGCCGCGCGGCGCATCGGCCGTTTTTTGGCCAAGTTCTAAATGCGGGCTCGAGGAAGTTCATTAAGGAAGTCCGTTTCCGCCGGGGCGTCGTTGGCCGCCATTCTCGCGCTCTTCTTGGGCATGTGCTCTTCGCCCGTCATGGCCTGGGGGCCGCTTGGGCATAAAATCGTGGGGCTGCTCGCTCAGGACCATCTCACGCCCCGTGCGCGCGAATCCGTGCGCGCGCTCCTGGGTTCGGGCGTGACTTTAGATAAGGTCGCCAACTGCGCGGACACCGTCAAGTACGCCACCGCGCCGTTTATGTGCGCCGGCGTCTTTGAGATGAATCCCAATGATTTTAAAGGCACGGGCGTTTGGCATTTCATCGACATCCCGCTTGACGCGCATCCGGCGGCGGACCAGCTCATGCAGTGGTGCCCGCAGGGCAATTGCGTGACCGCGCAGATCCGCAAGGACGCCGACATCCTCTCGGATCCGGTCGCGCCGCTCTCGGAAAAGCGCGTGGCGCTGATGTTCGCGGTGCACTTCGTGGGCGACCTGCACCAGCCGCTGCACTGCGAGAACGACCACGATCAGGGCGGCAACAAGGAGCAGGTGGTCTTCCTGGGCGTGCACAAGCGCCTGCACGAGCTCTGGGACGACATGATTTTGCCCGAGAATTGGCGCGTGCAGGAAAGGGAAAGCCCGGCGCTCTGGGTGCGCTCCCTCGAGAATGACTTGGCGCGGCGCAAGACCGCGGCCTGGACCAGGGGCGACTGGATCGATGACGCGGCCCTGGAGAGCCATGCCATCTCGGCGAACATTATTTATCCGCAGTACGAGAAGGATCGCGGCCGTCCGCTCGGGGCGGCTTATCAGAAAAAGATGCAGCCCATCGTCCGACTGCGGCTCGAAATGGCCGGAGTGAGGCTCGCTTACCTGCTCAACACGGCTTTTGCTAAGGCGCCTCTGGGCGCCGCCAAGACGAAAACACGCTAAGAGCTACGCCGCCGGCTAGGCACCGTGGCACTTCTTGTACTTTTTCCCCGAGCCGCAGTAGCAGGGGTCGTTCCGGCCGATGTGGCTTCCCGGTCTGATGGCCGCGGCTCCGGGAACTCCGGCGGAGAGAGCCGAGGCCTTGCCGCCGCTTGAAAGCGCTGAGGGCGCGGGCGCGCCTCGTCCCTGGACCGAACCGGAGCCTGCCGCAGGCGCCGCCATCACGGGTGGCGGGGCCACGCGCTTGGGCGCCTCCACTTTGAAGAGATACTCGACGCTCTGCTCGCGGATGCGCGCGAGCATGGCCTCGAAGAGGCGGAAGGACTCCTTCTGGTACTCGACCTTGGGGTCCAATTGGCCGTAGGCGCGCAGGCCGATGGACTTCTTTAAGTGATCCAGATCGTAGAGGTGGCCCTTCCAGGCGCGGTCGATCATCTGAAGGAGAATCATCTTCTCCAGTTCCGAGAAGTTGTAGCCCTCGCCTTCGAACTCGGCGCGGCGCGCGGCGTAGCGCTCCCTGGCGGCGGACAAAAGGGCCTCGCGCAGAGCCTGCGTGTCTAGGTTTTGGAGCTCCTCGATTGAAGGGTCCCAGGCTAGGTCGAAAGTGTGCTCCAGGAAAATCTTTATGGCGGCCGTGTTCCAGGTTTCCGCGTGCGAGCCCGCGGGAGCGGACTCGGCCAGGCGGGCGTCCATCTCCTCCTCGACCATGAGGTTGACCTGGGCTGCGGTCGACTCGCCGTCGATGATTTCGTTCCTCAGCTTGTAGATGACCTCGCGCTGCTTGTTCATGACGTTGTCGTAGTCAAGTAGCTGCTTGCGGATGTCAAAATTGTGGGTCTCGACCCGGCGCTGGGCCGACTCGATTTGCCGCGAGACCAGCCGCGACTCGATGACCTCGCCCTCCTTCATGCCTAGGCGCTCCATCAGGGGTGCCAATCGGTCGCCGCCGAAGAGGCGCAGCAGTTCGTCGTCCAAGGCCAGGTAGAAGCGCGTCGAGCCAGGGTCGCCCTGGCGTCCGCAGCGGCCGCGCAACTGATTGTCGATGCGGCGCGACTCGTGGCGCTCGGTGCCCAGCACGTGCAGGCCGCCTAAGGCGAGAACCTGCTTGCACTCCTCTTGATTCTGCGGATTGCCGCCCAAAAGGATGTCCGTGCCGCGGCCGGCCATGTTGGTGGCGATGGTGACCGCCGCCTTGCGTCCGGCCTGGGCGATGATCTGCGCCTCCATCTCGTGGTACTTGGCGTTTAAAACTTGATGGGGGATGCCCGCGGTGCGCAGCATGCCGGAGATTTTTTCTGATTTTTCGATTGAGCGCGTGCCGACCAAGACCGGGCGGCCCTTCTTCCAGAGCTCCTTAATCTCGTCGATGATGGCGGCGAACTTCTCGCGCTCGCTGCGGTAGATGAGATCGGGGGCGTCCTCGCGCACGTTGGTCCGGTTGGTGGGGATCTCGCAGACCTTGATCTGATAAATTTCGAGGAACTCGTCCTCCTCTGTCATGGCAGTTCCAGTCATGCCCGCCATCTTGCGGTAGAGCTTGAAGAAATTCTGGAAGGTGATGGTGGCCAGGGTCTGGTTTTCCTCCTTAGGGGGGAGGTTCTCCTTGGCCTCGACGGCCTGGTGCAGGCCCTCGGACCACCGGCGCCCCGGCATCAGGCGTCCGGTGAACTCGTCGACGATGACCACTTCGCCGTCCTTGACCACGTAGTCGACATCCCGGTCGTAGAGGTGATGCGCGCGCAGGGCCTGGGTGATGTGGTGGACCCACTCGCCTTCCAGGTCATCGTAGAGGTTTGCTATGCCCAAAAGCTTCTCGGCCTTGGCGATGCCGTCCTTGGTGAGTACCGCGGTGTGATTCTTCTCGTCCACGACCGCGTCGTAGCCTTCCTCGAGGTCTTCGCCCGTGTACTTGGCCTGAATCTCCTCGTCCTCCGTGATCTGGCGAACGGAGAAGGACGGCATGATGCGGTTGATGATGGCGTAGCGGTCGGTGGATTTTTCAGCCGCGCCAGAAATGATGAGCGGCGTGCGGGCCTCGTCGATTAAAATGGAGTCCACCTCGTCAATGATGGCGTACTGAGGCGGGCGCATGACGCGGTCTTCCTTGCGCACGATCATGTTGTCGCGCAGATAGTCGAAACCCACCTCGTTGTTGGTGACGTAGGTGACGTCGCAGGCGTAGGCCGCGCGGCGCTCCTCGTTGGAATGGTCGTGCTGCACGAAGCCCACGGTCAAGCCCAAAAAGCGGTAGACCGGACCCATCCACTCGCAGTCGCGCTTGGCCAGGTAGTCGTTGACCGTGACCACGTGCACGCCGCGGCCCAAAAGCGAATTCAGGTAGACCGGGCCCGTGGCGACCAGCGTTTTTCCTTCTCCGGTGCGCATCTCGGCAATGGAGCCCTCATGAAGGATGATGCCTCCCAAAATCTGCACGTCGTAGTGGCGCAGGCCGATAGAGCGGCGCGCGGCCTCGCGCACCAGAGCGAAGGCCTCGGGCAGAAGCTCGTCCAGGGCCTCCTGCCAAGCCTCTTTTTCGGCTTTTTTGCGGTCGTCCTCGTATTTGGGCAGGTTTTCTAGTTTTGGGGCCAGGAGCTCTTGCAGGCGCTTCTTAAACTCGACGGTCTTTTGGGGGAATGCCTCATCGGGCAAAGCGCGCATGTCCGCGTCGAGCGCGTTGACGCGGTCTACGATCGGCTTATACTTCTTAAGCCGGCGTTCGCTGGAGGTGCCGAAAAAAGACTCGAAGAGACGCTTTAGCATGGTTGATTCGAAATTATAATATATTACCCGCGCGCAAAAGCTTCTTACATGAATATCTTGGTGATGAAGTTCGGTGGCACCTCGCTGGCCGATCCGGAGAAAATCCAGCGCGCGGCGGCCCGCGTGGCGCGCGCACGGCGCCAGGGATTCGCGGTCGCGTCCGTGGTCTCCGCCCCTGGGCAGGTGACGGACGAGCTTTTAAGCCTCGCGCGCCGCGTCGCGCGCCGGGCGCCCGCGCGGGAATTGGACGCTCTGATGGCCGCCGGGGAGCAGATCAGTATCGCGCTTCTAGCCTCGGCTCTTTTGGGCCGCGGCGTTCCCGCGGCATCGTTGACCGGAGTCCAAGCCGGCGTGCGCGCACGCGGCCCGCACGGCGCGGCCGACATTGCGGGCGTGCGCCCGGCGCGGGTCCTTAAGGAGCTCGCGCGCGGCCGCGCGGCGGTGGTGGCGGGATTCCAGGGAGTCAACGGGAAGGGAGACGTGGTCACGCTGGGCCGCGGCGGATCGGACCTGACCGCAGCGGCCCTGGCCGCGGCTTTGAAGGCCAAAGCCTGCGAGATTTACACCGACGTCAAGGGCGTCTACACCGCGGATCCGCGTCTGGTGCCCCAGGCGCGGAAGATCGGAAAAATCAGCTTTTACGAGATGCTGGCCTTGGCCGAAGCCGGCGCCCAGGTCATGCAGCCGCGCTCCATTTCCTACGCGCAAAGCCGCGGCGTGCGACTGCATGTGCGTTCGGCTTTCCACGACGCCGAGGGCACCTGGATCGGCGCGGACGCAGCGGGTAAAGGCGGCGTCAAGGCGCTGGCCGTCTCGCGCTTGGGGAGCCGGGCGCGCGTCTCCGCCGTGGGGCGCGGCCTGCGCCCGAAAGACGCCGAGTCGATGCGGGAGGTCTTGCGCGCCTGCGGCATAGCGTGCCGCGGAGTCGAGTTCTCCGCGTTCCGGGCGTCCTGCGAGGTCGACGCGCGGGAGGCCGTGCCGGCTCTGCGCGCCCTCCATAAGGCTTGGAGTTTGGGCCGGCGCGAAGCCTCTAGCGGCTAAAATCCCAGGGATATGAGCACCTCGTCCTGGCGGCGGAACATGACGGCCTTCTCTTTCGGCGCACGGTCATCATGGCCGGCCAGGTGCAGGCAGCCGTGGACGGCCAGAGTCAAAGCTTCCTTAAGAGCGGTGTGCCCTAGCGCGCGGGCTTGGCGCCGGGTCTGATAGGCCGAAACGAAGACGTCTCCGAAAGCCGCGCCCTCTCCGTAGGCGAAGGCGATGACGTCGGTGTCATGCGAGTGCTTTAGGAATTTCTTGTTGAGCTCGAGCATGCGGCGCCGATCGACGAAGATTAGATTTAGATCGCCCGCGGCGCGCGCGCCCAGCCGCGCCAGCGCTGCGCGGCAGGCGCGGGCCAGAAGCCGCGGTCGGCGCGCTTCAGGCGGCAAAAGACCCAGGCCCCAGGTGCGGACTCTCAGCGCTTTTTTTCCCACTCGTCGTAGGCCCGCAGGATGAGGCGCAATAGGGGGTGGCGCACCACGTCCTCGTCGCTGAGGTTGACGAAGGCCACGCCTGCGACGCCGTCCAAGATCTCGCGGGCGCGCCAGAGGCCCGAAGCGGCCTTGGAGCCTAGGTCCGTCTGTGTGGCGTCGCCGGTAACCACCATGCGCGATCCGTTGCCCAAGCGGGTCAGGAACATCTTCATCTGCTCGGGCGTGGCGTTCTGGGCCTCATCGAGCACGATGAAGGCGTCCTCGAAGGTCCGCCCGCGCATGTAGGCCAGAGGCACGATTTCCACGGCTTCGGTCTCGCGCAGCGCGCGCCAGCGTTCGGGGCCCAGGAGCGACAAGAACGAATCGTAGATGGGCCGCAGATAGGGGTTGATCTTCTCCAGGAGGTCTCCAGGCAAAAATCCCAGCTTCTCGCCCGCCTCGACCACCGGGCGCGTGACCACGATGCGGCGGCAGGCGCCGCGCTCCATCTCGCGCAGGGCGCAAGCCACGGCCAGGTAGGTCTTGCCGGTGCCTGCAGGCCCGATGCCGAAAACCAAATCGCGGTCCAAGATGGCGTCCACGTATTTTTTCTGATTTGGAGTGCGCGCGCGGACCAGGCGACCGTCCATGGTGCGGAAAATCGCGTCCTCGGGCAGGGGAGCCGCCCGGGAGGCGCGGCGTTCGTGCCCGGGAGCCGCGTCCTGTGCGGCCTCGCGCAGGCCCGAGAGCTTTTCCCGGATGCCGGTAAAGGCCTTCTTGACCCGGGCTGCGGGCCCGCGGATTTCAAGCCAGAGGTCCTCGGCGCCGGCACTCTGGTCCAGGAAAATTTCGACGGAGAACTCCTTCTCCACGGCCTTGAGGTTCTTGTCCTGCTCGCCCAGGAGCTCCAGCGCTTCCTGGGGGTTGGCGATTTTAAGGCGCTTAACACTCATGATCTCCTCAGCCTTTTCGGCCGACGTCGCGGCCGCGCGGTAGGATGGCGAGCCCCGAGGGGTCGTGGAAGTAGCGCGGGCCGGAGTCCGCGCCGCCGTCGACAATTTCCCCGTCCGGGATCTGGTTGAAGCGGTCGATGACCGCGCGCTTAAGCCGCGCGCCGCGGCCCACGGTGCAGAAATCCATGATGATGGAGTCCTCGACTACGGCGCCTTCCTCGATGGTGACGCCGCGGCCCAGGATGGAGTTGCGCAGCCGGGCGCCGCGCACCACACAGCCCTCGCCGACCGCGGAGTTCGAGAGCTCGCCGCCTAGCACGCGGGCGGGCGGGCCGTCGTAGCGCACGGAGTGGATGCTCCAGCGGTGGTTGTCCAGATCCAGGCGGGGGGTTTCCCCCAAAGTGTCCATGTTCGAGCGGTAGTAGGCCGCCAGAGTCCCCACGTCGCGCCAATAGGCGCGCTCCTCGTAGGGCTTCAAACCCGGGAGCACATTGGTGGAAAAATCGTAGGCGTAGACCGGCAGGCGCTCCAGGATGCGCGGCAGCACGGATTTGCCGAAGTCGAGCTCGGGCTCGGAGAACTCCGGCGAGGCCAGGATTTCCATGAGCGTTTTGGCGTCGAAGAGGTAGTTGCCCATCGAGGAGAGCGCCATGGCGGGGTTGCCCGGCATGGGCTTGGGATTCTTGGGCTTCTCCAAAAAGGAGGTCACGCGGCCCTGCGCGTCGGTCTCCACGATGCCGAAGGAGGAGGCCTCGGAGAGGGTGACCGGCAGGGTTGCCAGCGTCACTCGTGCACCCTTATCCTGGTGGTAGCGCAACATCTGTCCGACGTCCATTCGGTAGACGTGGTCCGCGCCGAAGACCGCGATGACGTCGGGGTCAAACTCCTGGATGATGTTCATGTTCTGGCGCACCGCGTCGGCGGTGCCGCGGTACCAGTTGGAGCCCAGGCGCATCTGCGGCGGCACCACGGCGATGAACTGCTCGCGCGTCAGGCCCGCCATGCGCCAGTTGGCGCGCAGGTGCTCGATGAGGCTTTGCGAGAGGTACTGCACCAGCACGTAGATGGACTGGATGCCCGAGTTGACGAAGTTGGAGAGCGCGAAGTCGATGATGCGGTACTTGCCGCCGAAGGGCACGGCGGGTTTGGAGCGGTCGCGGGTCAAGGGGTGCAAGCGTTCGCCTTTGCCGCCGGCCAGGATGATGGCCAGCACGCGCCGGGTCTGGGCGGGGTGGTTCTCGGTCATTGGACGTAGATGTCCCCGCCGTAGTCCGGCTGCTGCTGTTGCTGCGGTGGCTGCGGCGCCGCTTGGCCCAAAGACTGCGGCGCGGTGGAGGCGTCCTGGGAAATGGGGGCGGGCTTGCGGAGCTCATGGCGCAGAGCCTTGCCCAGTTCCGAACTCTTGAGCAGGAGGTAGCTCTGGCCGTCCGCGGCGCCGGCCGCGATCTCGGTCCAGTCGGCTGTGGTGATGCCCGTGGAGACCTGCAGCGGCAGGAAGGTCTCGCCGTCGAACTCGACCACGGCGGCCGTGGGCACCAGGAGCGCGTTGGGATGATCCACCGGGATGATGACGCCCTCCCAGGCGGTTCCCGGAGGGAAATACTGGTCCGGGGTCATGTCCATGGCGAAGGTCGCCGCCGAGTCCTGGGGCTGGCCCGGGTGATCGAGCGCGAAGTTCTCCACACGCATGCGGAATTTGTCCGCCGGATCGTTCTTGGCCCAATAGGTGAGCCACTGCCCGTTCTGGATCAAATAGGCGTTGCCCGCCGGAACTTTCCCGGTCATGCGCAGGGTCTCGGCCGCGGAGAAAAGCGGCTGGCCGGAGGAGATCCAGTCTCCTTGCCGCACTCCGATGTTGAGGAGGTAGCAGTCCTGCGGGCAGCGCACCGGGATCAAGGGAAAATCGGACTTCCAGCGGGAAAGCACCACGGAACGGTCGGTGGTGGTCGGAGAATCGAGCATGGCCGCCAGATGCGCGCTGGCCACATCGCCCAGCACATTGCCGCTCAATATCCACGTCCCGGTCGATGAGGCGTAGACGTCCTCGACGCGGCCGGGGATGGTCGAGGTGAGGGTGATCTTGTCCTCCGCGCGCACCGTGCCGCGGACGCGGACGGTGATGTGGATGTCGCCGCGCCGGACCTGCAGGACGTCCTGGGCGCGGGCTGCGCCCGCCGCGAGCGCCGCGGCCGCCAGGGCCAAAAGCGCGCGCCGCAGGCTCACGCCTCCTGGACCTCCCGCGCCTGCGCGGCCATCTCGGGGTTCTCGCCCTTCCAGCCGTGGCGCAAAAATGCCTCGTAGGTCCAGGGCATTTTCTCGCGGAAAATGCCCGCCAGCGCCATGGCGTACTGCCGGATTTCCCACTGCGCGTGCGCGTCGGCGCGCAGGGAGACGAAGTTCATGAGGCTGCGTGCGTTGACCGTCCAGTAAAACTGGGTGTAGAGATTGACCGGCAGAATCATGCGCGCCATCTCGCGCGCGACCCCGGCCGCGATCATCTCCTCATAAAGCGCCGAGGCGCGGCGGATCTGCTCGGAGAACTTTTCGGTCAGAGCCACGTGGTCGAGCGCGGGCGCCTCCACCGATCCCTGCCTGTTCTTGCGGTCCTGCGCCCGCCAGTTTTGGGGGATGTAGTACTCGTCCTTGGCCTGCGTGTAGCGGTAGGAGATCTCGTTGTAGGCCGCGAAGCGGTGGCGGAACCACTGCCGCGCCACGAAGATGGGGGCGTTGACGTGAAATTTGAAGACCGCATGCTCGAAGGGCGTGAGATGGGAGTGGGCCAGGAGGTAGGAGATGAGCTTCTTGTCCGCCTCCGCGCCCCTGGAAACGCCTCCGTAGGAGACGCGCGCGGCGTCGACGACGCCCTGGTCGCCGCCCATGGACTCCACCAGGCGCACGAAGCCCTTGTCGAGAACGGCAGTCGCGTTTTTAGGGATCATAAATCCACAGGGAAGACTTGCCCGCGCGGGTCGAGACCGCGGCGGTCAGATCCGTTGGGGCGTCCGCCGGGCCCTCGAGCGCCAAGTCGGTGACGAAGCCCGGGACCTTGGAGGTCCAGGCCGGGGAAAACGCGCCGTCGCTCCAGTCTTCCCGTACGATATCGGCGCCGTCGAAGATGCCGAAGGCCTCGGCCATGGCCCCGAAGCGGGACTCGTTGCGAACCAGGAAAATCGCGGTTCCCGCGGATCCGCCAAGCACCGGAATGGGGGGATAGAACTCCAGGATTTTGTTCTGCCAGCTCAGGCGCACCGGAGTCCGGCCGTAGGCCTCGCCGCTCTCCCAGGTGCCGTTGGCGGCGACGGCCTTGACCCGGTGGGAGTCGGTCACGAAGAGCTCGGCCGGCGCGGAGTCCAGGCGCACGCGGGCGAAACCGTAGAGCCAGTCCGATCCCGTCTTGTCCAGGGCCTTATCGCCCGGTTTGTAGCTTCCGTCCGGGCTGGCTTCCATGGGATAGATGGCGGAAAACGGGAACGTCGCGTCGTCCAAAAGCTGCTGGGCCGCGAGCGCGCGGGCGCCGTCCGCGCGGCGGTAGGCCCGCACCATCCAGGGCAGGTTCTGCTCCAGCGTCCAGGCGCCGCTGCTCACGGAGAGGACGTCGGTCTCCATGCGGCCGAGGCCGTCATTGTAGAAAGTGACTAGGAGCCTTGCCGGCGCGGCGCGAGGGGCGTTGGCCGTGAGGGAGACGATGCGCGAGCCGATGCCGGGGACGGTGAATTGCGCCAAAGTCGCCGTGCTCACGGGCGGATAGGGATAAAGGCGTATGGTCTTTCGCGAGGCCAGCGCGACTTCGGGCTTGCCCGCGCCCGAAAAATCCCCTACCGCGAACGCGGTCGCGGGAAAATCGAACCACGGGCTGCGCCAGCGCGGCTTGCGCCCGGCCGCCGGCGCGGATTCTGCGGCTTTGGGCGGCGCGGCGGGCTTCGCGGCTGGCGCCGCGCCGAGCTCCGCGCGCATGCCCGCGGCGACCGAGGCCGAGGGGGCAATCAGGGCGCCTTCCGAATACAGGGGCTCAACGTCCGTGATGCGTCCGTCCGCGACGAAGCTCTTGGGCCGGCCCAGGTTGCGGCTGGTCGCGGGGTCGATGAGGGCGGGGCCCAAGGTGTAGACGCGGAACTCCTGGCCGGCGCGGGCGCCGGAGGCGGAGCCCAAGTCCAAGTAGACGACGCCCGAATCCACGCGCACCACGTAGCCGGAGGACGCCGCGGCCGTCGGGACCGGGGCTTTCGCCGCGCGCGCCGAAGGGCATAAGCCGAGAAGAAGGGCCAAGAGCAGCATTCCTAGAGAAGTTATCATTTTATGTTAGAATTCGCCATCATGCGAATGGAGCCCGGCGCCAACGGCGCCGCGAAAATTCCCGGGGACCTGATGGGAATGATCGCCCGAGCCTCGCAGAACGGAACCGCCCTGCCCGCCAAACCGGCCTGGGCTAAGCGCGGCCTGCAGCCGATTTTCGCCGGCGCCGGGTTTCTGGTCTCGCGGGCTCTGGCGGGCATTCCCTCCTCCGCCGCGCTTTCCATCCAAGATCGCGTGTTCCGGGCCATCGCCAAGGACTACCACACGCCCTTCGAGGATCTGCGCCGGCCGCTGGAGCGCGCGCGCCAAGCCGTCCGCCAGGCGGAGCAAGACGCGGGCAAGCCCGCGGCCCTTCTGGCCCTGCTCTCGCACCCGCCGGCTTACGGCGACGCCGCGGCGCTCAACGTGGAGATGGTGCGCCAGGCCGTGCTGGCCCTGTGTTTTTTGCGCCAGGCGCCTTGCCGGCCGCGCTTGGTCATCGCCGTCGATGATTTCGCTCTGGACATGCTGGCTCTGCACGAGGAAGGGCTCTACGCCGGCTTCGTCGCCGGGGCCCATTTGGGCGTTTACCGCACGGCGCTGAGCCGGGATTTCGGGAAATCCTCCCTGATGCGGCGCACGGCTCTGGATTTGTTTCCATGGAGACTGTTCTCGCGGCTGGAGGCCGGAGGCGAGGTCGGCATGGTTCTTTCGGGCGGCGTGCCGGCCACCGGCCGCGCGCTCTACGTCTTGCGCGAGTGGATGAAGGACGTTTGGCGCCGGCCCGAGGCGCCGCCAGCCGGCGCCGCGCTGCGTTCCCTGCGGGAGAACGAGGATTTCAGGCGTTTCGAGGCGGAACTGCCGCTCCAGAGCCCATTGCGCGGCAACGTCCCTTTTTTGTGTGCGGGATGGGCGGCAGCCAGGGCCCTGGGCTTGGGCGCAAATCCCGGGGCTTTGAGCGTCTGCGCGGCGGGCCGTCTGGACGCCCCGACCGAGGCGGTTCTGCGCGCCGCCGCGCGGGCCGCAGGCCTGGGCGGCGCGGAAATCGGCGCGCGCATTTCGGCCCTGTCCGGCGAGTTTTCCCGCGAAACGCCTTTTCGCCGCCGGTTTTTCCGCCTGCTCGCGGGGCGCGTGCTGGGACGCGCCGGACGCCCTGTGGTCTTCGTGCCCATCGCGCACGGCCGCGCGGATGGGGCGCATCTGGGCTTCGGCGACTGCTGGATTTGGCGGAGCCAGGACGGCGGGCGCATCTCGGCCGTCAAGGCGGGGGAAAGCCGGGAGGCTTGGACGGGCACGGCGGACGAGTTCGCCGTGCGCTTCGTCTCGGAGAACTTCGCGTGAGCCGGGTGTACAAAACTCTCTCAGACCTGCGCGGCTTTTCGCTCAAGAACTGCCCCGACATGGGACACCCAAAGTCGGTGCTTTTGTGCCCGCCGGACTATTTCGACGTGCTCGACGTGAAGAATCCCTACATGGTCGGCCAGGCCGGGACCATCGACAAGGCGCTGGCCCGCCGGCAGTGGGAGGCGCTGCGCCAAGCCTTTGAAGCGGCGGGCAAGCCCGTGGAGCTCATCCAACCGGTGCCGGGCTTGGAGGAGATGACCTTCTGCTCCAACCAGACTTTGGCGGGCCTGGACGGAGAGAGCCGTCCGACCTGCCTGCTGAGCCAAATGCGCCACCCGCTGCGCCGCCGGGAAATCCCGGCCTACGAGGAGTGGTTCACGCGCCGCGGCTATCGCATCGCGCGTTTCAAGGATTCGACCCGCTATTTCGAGGGCGCGGGCGACGCGGCGTGGCACCCTGCCAAGCGGCTCATTTGGGGTGGTTACGGTTTTCGTTCGGAAATCGAGTCCTATGAGGAAGTGGCCAAAGTTTTCGACGCGCCCGTGGTGGCCTTGAAGCTGGTCAACGAGCGTTTCTTCCACCTTGATACCTGTTTTTGCCCGCTCACTCCCGAGGCCGCGCTCATCTACCCGTCGGCTTTTTCCAGCGAGAGCCTGGAGATGATCCTGAAGGTCTTCCCCGTCGTCTTGAGCGCCCCCGAGCCCGAAGCGGGCGGAGTTTTGGCCTGCAGCGCCGCCATTATAGATTCCCGCACGGCGCTGGTGCCCAAGGGCGCGCCCGTGGTCTCGCGGCAAATCGGCGTGGTGGGCCTGGACGTCGTAGAGGTAGACACCTCCGAATTCCTCAAGTCCGGCGGCAGTGTCTACGGGCTTAAGACCTTCCTATATTAAGGATGTCATGACGCGCGCGGCGAGGCTCAAGCGAATTCTCTTATCCGCACGCTGGGTCTTTCTGGCCGGCTTCCTGCTCTATGCGGCCAAGTTCGTCTTCTCGCGTCCGGCGGCCGGGACGGCGGCCAGGGCGGCGGTCTGCGGCTTGGTTTGGCTCCTCCTGTCTCGGAAGAAAATGCGGGAGCTGGACGCCCCCGCTCCGCGTTGACGGCCTAAAGCGCCGACTCGATTTCGCGCAGGCGGATCTGGCGGTTTAAGCGCTCCGCGCCTTCTTTGACGACGCGCAGCTCCAACTCCATCGTCTCTGAAAGAATTTTCCGGAACACCGGGCTTAATGGGCGCAGAAGGAGGGGAAGACGGTATTCCTCATCATGGGAGAGGATGGTCCCGCCGGAAACTTGGCGGAGATGGTAGGCCGCGCGAACCAGCCCAAACGGCCCTTTGGCCGCTGAGAATACGAGGCCGCCGTCGGCGGAAAACTCGACCTCGAAGGCGGACTTCCAGGGCAGGCCAAGGCAGCGGCCGGACGCTTCGAAGGCGGCCCGCTGCTCGTTCTGCGAGGAGACTTGGACTTGCAGGATTCTCCGGCTGTACTTGACGATGTTTTCCAGGTCGCGCAGGTAAAGCCGCACCGACTCGCGCGGCGCGCTGATCATGAGGCGCTGTGAGACTTTGGTCATTCGATTAAATCTGGAGCGGGCGAGCGGAATCGAACCGCCGTCTGATCCTTGGCAAGGACCTGTTCTACCATTGAACCACGCCCGCGTCGATTTTCGATTATAGCAATTCCTGCCGGTTTTTTCGTGCCCGGCCTCCTCAACTGGTAGAATATGGCCATGCCCTGCATCGCAGTTGAAGGCCTGACCAAAGTATACGAGACCCCGGAAAAGGAGCCCGGTTTCTTAAACGCCGTGCGTTCCTTTTTCAGCCGCCGTATCCGCCTCGTGCATGCGGTCAACGGATTGTCCTTCTCTATTGAGGAGGGCGAGTTGGTGGGTTTTTTGGGCGCCAACGGCGCGGGCAAGACGACCACGCTCAAGATGCTCTCGGGTCTCCTGACTCCGACTTCGGGGGCGGCCACGGTGCTGGGGCATGTCCCTTGGCGACGGGAGGCTCAGCTGCAGCGACGATTCTCCTTGGTGCTGGGACAAAGAAGCCAGCTGTGGTGGGAAATCCCCGCGCAGGAAACCTTTCGCCTCAACCAGGCCATCTACGGCATCGCCGAGCAGGACTACCGCCGCAACTTGGGCGAGCTAGTGGATCTTTTGGACTTGTCCGAGTGCCTGAACGTTCCGGTCAAGAAGCTGTCCTTGGGCCAGCGCATGCGCGCGGAACTGGCCGCCGCGCTTCTGCACCGGCCCTCCGTGCTGTTCTTGGACGAGCCCACCTTGGGCTTGGACGTCGTCATGCAGAAAAAAATCCGAGCGTTTATCAAGGACTACAACGCCCGGCACAAGGCCACCATTTTGCTGACCAGCCACAACATGGACGACGTCGCGGAACTCTGCTCGCGCGTCGTGGTCATCGAGCGGGGCCGCCTGCTCTACGACGGCGGGCTTAAGGATTTGGTCGCGCGCCACGCCCGGCACAAAATCATCCGGGTCGACTTCGCGGGGCCGTCGCCCGCCGATTTATCCTCCCTTGGGACGGTGGTTTCCAAAGGCGGCACGCGCGCGGTTCTGGAGGTCCCCCGCGAGAAGGTCTCCGAGCGCGCGGCCGAACTGCTGCGCCGCTGGCCGGTCGAGGACTTGACCATCGAAGAGATTTCCGTCGACGACGTGGTGCGCGGCATCTTCTCCGGCTCCGAACGCGGCGCGGCGGCCTAATCCGCGCCATGCGCAAGTACCTGGCCGCCTACGGCATCGCGCTGCAAAACGTCCTGCAGCGCCGCTCGTCCTTGATCATGGACCGCGTGGGCGGCGTGGCCGTGCTGGCGAGCCTCTACTACTTCTGGCTCGCGCTCATGAACGGGCATAAGGGCTTCTTCGGCTACTCCAGGGCCCAGATGATCAGCTATGTTCTGGCCATTAACGTCCTGCGCTCTTTCGTCCTGACCGGCCGCGGCTGGGAACTGGTCGGCGACATCTCGGGCGGGCGCATCTCTTCCTATCTAGTGCGGCCCATGAGCTACGGGGGCTACAGCCTCTCCCTGGACCTGGCGCAGAAGACGGTTTACTTGGGTTCCGCGATAATTGAGATTGCGATTTTCTCGGCGCTGGTGCGCGCGCGCTTCTACGTTCCCCGGCATTGGGCCGCGTGGCTGGGCTTTGCCGCGGCTACGGCAATGTCTTCGCTTTTGTTCTTCATCATGGAGTTCATGGTCAGCGCGCTCGCCTTTTGGACCTCCGAGTCCGGCGGGCCTCTATTTTGCTTCGAGCTCTTCATTCAATTCGCCGCGGGCGCGTTTTTTCCTTTGGACGTCCTGCCCAAAGCGATCCGCCACATCCTGGACCTAAGCCCCTTCCCATATCTAGTATTTTTTCCCATCAACATCTACTTGGAGCGCGCTAGGCCGGGTGAGACGCTGCGGGTGCTGGCCATCCAGGGCGCGTGGCTCGCGCTCATGCTGTTTTTGGCCTCGCGCCTGTGGCGGCGGGGCCTGCGCAGCTACGCCGCAGAGGGCGGATGACCAAGGCGTTTTCTCGCTACTTGCGGATATGGGCGCGCATGGCCTCGATGAGCCTCAAGGCCCAGATGTCGCACCCGCTGGGCTCGGTCGGTTTCCTGCTGGGCAAGCTCATCCGCATCCTGTTCTTCTTCGCCTTCGTCATCGCCATTTTCCGAAACGTGAAGACGCTGGGCGGCTACGACCTCGCCGACATGGCGCTGTTTTTTCTCACCTTCAACCTGGTGGACCTAGGCGCGCAGATTTTTTTCCGCGGCATCTATGGCGCACGCCGCGTGGTCGAGGATGGGGACTTCGACTTCTACCTCGTCCAACCCTGCTCGCCCCTGTTCCGCATCATGTTCGCGACGCTGGACTTTCTGGACTTGGCGACGGCGCTGCCGGTCTTCGTGCTTCTTGCCATGGTCTTCGAGCGCCTGCCGGCCCTGGGCTTGACGCGCTACGCGCTTTACGCCCTCTTGACCCTCAATGGCGTGGCCATCGCCATGGCCATTCACGTGCTGGTCGCGGGCTTGGCCGTGCGCACGCAGGAGTTGGAGAACAGCATCTGGGTCTACCGTGATCTGATGTTCATGGGAAAATTTCCCATTGATATCTACGGCCCGACCGCGCGCTGGGCGCTGACCTTCGTCGTTCCTGTGGCGGTGATGTGCACGTTCCCGGCCAAGGCCCTTTTGGGGCTCCTCTCTCCGGGTTGGATTCTCTATTCTTTCGGCTTCTGCCTGGCTCTTCTTGCCTTCTCCCGTCGATATTGGCTAAACTCGGTCAGCCGGTACACCTCCACCTCAAGCTGATGAACGGACCTCTCAGGCGCTACCATCAACGCTTCCCATGCGACCTTCCGGTGGCCGTCTATGCCGGATCCTCGCGGGATCCCTTGGGCACGGGGCGCATGACGGACATCAGCATGGGAGGCGCGGCTCTGGCCTGCTTCGTGGACCTGCACCGCGGCTCCACTTATGATTTCGAAATCGGGGATCCGGACGCGCGCCGGCGCGACAGGTTGAGGCTCTCGGGCGTCGTGGTCTGGCAGTCCGGCCCGCCCACGCGCTCGCCCAAACCCGAGCGCAGTTACGGCGTCACTTTCGCCTTGACCGGCCGGCAGGAAGGTCTCTTGAAGCGCTTCATCGATATGGTCCGGATGGAGCAGTCGCCCAAGGACGAAGATCCCCCGCGCGATTACTGGAGCGTCTGAGGTGGAGGCGCGCCTGGCCGCCTTCGCCCTGGCAGTTCTCGTCGTGCTCCCATCCGCGGCGCACGCTGCGCCGGCGCGCCGCCCGAAGGTCCTTCTCGGCATCGATGTGCTCGAGCGCGAAAATTTCGCCCCGCTTAAAGGGCTGCGCGTCGGCCTCATCGCCAACCATACCAGCCAGGACGGCCAAGGCCGCTCCACCGCGGAGGTTCTGGCCGCGGCGTCCGGCGTCAGACTGGTCGAGATCCTGGCGCTGGAGCATGGGTTTTTCGTCGACACGCAGGCCGCCCATATCAGATCGACCGCGCTTACGCTCGATGGTCGGACCATCCCGATTTTAAGCCTCTACCGCGGGGGCTTCTCCGGCATGCGCCCGACGCCCGGGGACCTTGCTGGCGTGGACGCTCTGGTCTTCGATGTGCAGGACGTCGGCGCCCGCTTCTACACCTACCTGGCTTCCATGGCCATGGCCATGGAAGCGGCCAAGAAAGCGGGCATCAAGTTCGTGGTCTTGGACCGACCCAACCCCATCACCGGCAACATCATCGAAGGCCCGATTCTGGATGATTTGTCCCTTCGCCGGGAGTCCCCGACGTCGTATTTCCCCGTGCCCGTACGCCACGGCCTGACCGCCGGCGAGATGGCCCGCTTCTACAACGCGGAGTTGAAGGACCCGCAACTTCTGGTCGTTCCGATGTCGGGGTGGCGGCGCTCGATGTGGTACGACCAGACCGGGCTTCCCTGGACGCCGCCCTCGCCGAACATCCCGGATTTGGACGCCGCCGAACTCTATCCCGGCATCGGGATATTCGAATCGTCCAACCTTTCCGTAGGCCGGGGCACGCCAGAACCCTTTCGATTAGTCGGCGCGCCGTGGCTCGACGCCGAAGCCACCCTGAAGGATTTGCGCGCGGCCCATCTGCCTGGAATCCGCTTCGTCCGGCAGGATTTTACGCCCGTTGACAGCCGCTATAAGGACGAGCGCTGCCGCGGCCTCAGGCTCATCATCACGAATCGACGGGTCATGCGCCCGGTCAACGTGTTCCTGGTCTTGAATCAGTCCCTGATGCGGCGCGAGCCCAAGGACTTTCAGTGGCGCTGGCCAGAGCTCAAGGAGACCATGGGGACGGACAAGTTCCGTGCGATGCTTGCGCGCGGCGATTCTCTCTCGCGGATAAAGGCGTTGTTCGACGCCCAGGACGCTTGGTTCCGCAAAATCCGCCGGCCCTACTTGCTTTACCGCTGATCCTGCGAAAGGCGCACCGGCATGCGGCCCGGAGCCAGGCTTTTTCCGAGAAGCGCCAAAGCCGCGGCTTCCTGGCTTTCCGCGCTTTTGGAAAAGGTGCACAGGCCCGGCAGCCGGAACTGGGCAAAGACGAAAGGACTTCCGAAGGAGATTAGAACCGCCGTTTTTGCCCTCGCTGCGATCCGGGCGACGGCCCGCGCTTGGGAGCTCGGGTAGGCGATGCGCCCGGTGTAGGCGCGCGGAGAAAGAAAAGAGGCGACGAGCAGCGTCTCGTCTTTTTCGACGCGGGGCCCGGCTAGGACGCGCAGACCAGCGGCGCGCAGGGCGCCGACGAAGGTTCTCCCTTTCCAGCGCGCGGGAGAGATCTCGTCCGGCTCCCAGTACCGTATCTTGCGGCCAAGTTCCGGGCTGCGGCCTACCGCCGTGATCGCAGCTTGAGCCATCGCCGCCGCCGATTTTTTGTGCGCGGCGCAGCCCACGCGCTTTAAGGCCGTCCGGATCTCCGCCGCGCTACGGATTTTTTCCGGCCGGCCGAAGGCGCCATCGATTCGGCGCAAAGCCGTCCGCGCCAAGCCTTCGAGTTCGGGACGCCGGGACATTCCCTCGTTGAGTCCGCGCATCAGCGCCCAGGGATCGGCGGGGACCAGAAGCACGTCCGCACCCGCGGCTAGGGCGGCCAAGCCCGGTTCCCGCTGGCCCGCAGCTGCGCCCATGTCCAGCGCGTCGGTCACGATGAGTCCTTTGAATCCAAGCGTCTGCCGCAGCAGCGCGATGATGCGCGGCGAGAGCGAGGAAATCGGATCCTCCCTCGAAAGGGCCGGGACGCTCAAGTGCGCGAGCATCACGCTTGCGGCCGAGCGGGCCAGCGCGCGAAAAGGCGCCAAGTCGCGCCGCAAAAGCGTCTCCCGGCCGGCTAGGACCTTAGGCAGTTCTAGATGGGAATCCTTGGCCGTGTCGCCGTGGCCCGGGAAGTGCTTGAGACACCCGGAGGCGCCTGCGGACTTCAAACCCTGGAGATAAGCGCGGGCCAGACGCGCGGTCAGGGCTGGATTGGAGGAGAACGCGCGGATGTTGACGATGGGATTCTCGGACCGCACGGCCAAGTCCACCACCGGCGCCAGGACCCAGCGCACGCCCGCGGCGCGGGACTCCAGGCCCGTGATCCGCCCCTTGGCAAAGGCCAGAGCCGCCGAACCTGCCGCGCCCAACCCCATGTTAGAAACCAGCGCCGTGCCGTCGGGACATTGCGAGGCCAAACCGTCCTCGTAGTCGGCGCAGAACACCAGGCGCCCCTCGGCGATTTTTTGCAGCCGCGCGGTCAACGATGCCGTCTCCACGGCGCTGCCGCCGTAAAGACAGAAGCCGCCCACGCCCGCGCGCGCGAGCTTTTCCGCCTTGACGGGGGAGTCCTTGCCGAGGTGGAAGCCGGGAAAGATCAGGCGGGACCAGGGACTCGGATCCGTCATGACGGCATTATATGATTTCGCAATATTTGCTTAATAGCGGAACGCTAAAATGAAATTGAACATGAGGGCTCTGCGCGGGCGCTTGTTGGCCGTCGTCCCGGCCGTGTGCGCGCTGCTGGCTCCACCCGGAGCCGCCGCGCAAGCCTTGTCCGCCGCCCAAGAAAGCCTCCTCTCCCGCTATCAGTATCAAGTCAGGCCTGACGGCAGCGTCTGGGCGCCAGGCGCCTCCTCGCCGCTGGACGCCTCCGGCGTGGAGGCGGCGCTCTCCCGCGCGGCCGGAGCCCAGCGCTTGAAGGCCCTGCTCCAGGTCGACATGATCCTCGATCAGAGCGGCGGCAAGGAGAATTTAACGCCGGAGCAGACCCAGCGCATCCGCGATGTCCTGCGCGCTAATTGGAGTTATTTTCCTGAAAGCTCCCGCGCGGACATTTCCGGCTACTTCACACCCGAGGAATTGAGCGCCTTGGACGCCCAACCCGCCGCCCAGGCTGCGGCTCCCGCGGGCTTGGTCGCTCCGCCTGGGGCCGTGGCTCCGGTTGCGCCGCCGGTGCTCGACAACTCGGTGCAGAATGATTCCGGAGATGCTCTTTCCGTTGGTCAGGAGGTTCCGTCCGCGGCGCCCGCTTCCATCTCGGTCGGAACATCCGTCGAGCCGCCGGTGCTCGATGACTCTTCTCAAAGCGATGCGGCTCCCAATCTCTCCGTGGGACAATCCGTCGCCGCCATCGCGGCTCCTATTGCCGCCGCCCGGGCGGCGGCTGCCGCGGCGATTGCGCCAGCGACTGCGGTTCCCGCGGCCGCTTCGCCGTCCGCCCTGGTTCCAGCCGCTGCCGTTGCGGCGTCGCCCGCGGCTCCCGCGAAAGCCGTACCGTCTCCGACCGCCGCTGCGCCCGCTCCCGCGGCGCAAGCGCCCGGATCCGCAGTCCCTCTGGCGCAGCCGCTCTCCGCGCCCGCCTTGCCCGCCTCGGCCGCTTTGCACCCTGCTCCTGCAGCGCCGATGGCCGCACCCGTGGTCACCATTGCGGGGGCGCTTCCCGGCGCTGCTCAGGAGATGCGCGCGCTGGCGGCCGGAACGGCGGGTCGGCTGGGCCAAGCCGCGGCTCCGGGCACGGTCGATTTTCAAGTTTTTCCGCTTCCCCTGCCTCAGTCGCCCAAGGCCGTAAGCGCCCAGGATGTGGAAAAGCTCCTGCAAAACGCCCCGTACTCGCAGGACGTGGTCTATCTTCTGCGTCAAATCGAACAGAAGGCGGGCCTGGGCCGCAATCGCGCCCTGGATTTCCTGCTCTCCCAAATTCCCTCGATTGTGATCGCTCCCGGCCGCTGCGGCGCGGCCGCGCGCGGCTGCCTTGAAACGCGCACCGACGCCCAGGGTCAGACGCTCTATACCATCGTCTTGTCTCCCGGGCCGCTTCTGGTGCGCCGCGGCGCCCTGTGGTTCAAACACGATGATTTAATCCCGGACTCCAAGAGTTTTTACTCCCGGCGCCACCTGCCATTTCCGGACTTAAAGGCTAACGAAGGCGACGCCTTGGCGAAGAGCGTCACGGACGGGCCGTGGGGAAAAACCTCCGTCTACGCCGATGGCAGCCGGCGCGGTGCGTACTCGCGGCGGGAGATGGCCGGCACGCTCTTGAAGGAGCTTCTGCTTGCGGACGCGGCCAAGCAGGGCTGGGACGCGGCGCCCTATTACGCGCAGGTCTACGCCCGCACGGCCCAGGAGATTCTCTACGCCGTCCTCGCGGGCAAGGGAGGAGGCGGAGAGTTTTTGGATAAAGACGCGCGCCTAATCTACGGACGCTGGAGAAACGAGCCCGGCTCCCTGCGCGACGAGCTGGTTCACTCGCTCTCCGCGACGCGCGCGGGTGTGCCGGATTTTCTGGGCCGGCGCTGGGACATCCCGGCCGCGCAACTCTCCAACGCTGCGGACTGCGAACTGCGCTTCTCCGCCGAGGCCCGGGACGAGGCCAAGGCGAACGAAGCGGCCATGAAAGAGGACACGGCTGCGCTGGAGCAAACGGGCCTGGTCACGGCCAGCCAAGTCGCGGCTGCGGATAAGGCTCTCTCGGCCGACGCGGCGGCCGTCCATCCCGCTCCGCTTTTGTCGTCCAAGTGCTTGAGTTTGCAGCAGAAAAAGGAGATGGGCCGCCGGTTGGCGCTGTCCTTGGCCGCGCGGGCTTACGCCGCGCAGAAGGAGTTCTTCGGAGCGCACCGATGAAGAAGGTTCTTGGCGTCGCGTTCGCGGCTTTTGCGGCCGTGGCGCTGCTTTCCCCTGCGGCTCTCTTCGCCGCCGGCACGCCCTATGAGCCTGCCTCCGGAGATTTTTCCTGCCTGCTGCCGCCGGGCTGGACCGCCTTTGAGGAGGAGGGCGGCGCGCTGGTGCACATCTTGGGGCCGCAAAACCCAGCGGGGGACTATCGCGCGGGCATCGACATCGAATTCATGCAGGACGGCAGCGCGGGATTCGTCTCGTACAAGAAGGAAATCGACTACCTGCGCGATGGGGGCAAGGGCGAGAGCGTTGATTCGAGCGTGGTCCAGGCCCTGCGCGTCTCGGGGACTCTGGCGCGCTACTTTGAATCGAACGTGACCCGCGTGCTCCCGGACGGCCGCCTGCCCGCAGGCGAAACGACCCTGCATCACTTCACCGCTTTCGTGCCCGCGCCTCACGGGCAAAGCTACTACCTGATCGATTTGTCCTCGAGCGAAAGCACCTACCTCAACTACCGGGGGCTGTTCATGGCGTTCTTGAAGTCCTTCCGGCTGCGCGGCTAGGCTGCGCGCGCCAAGGCCCGGCGCAGGCTGCCGCGGCTGTCCTTCATGAGGCGGCGCGCCCGGGTAAGACTTAGGCCTGTGCGTGCGCGCAAGACGGCGAGTTTGACGCTTCGCCCCGAGCCCTCGAAGAGCGCTTGAGCGCGGCTGGGCGGCACGCGGCCCAGAACTTCCACCAGGCGCAGGGCGCGCAGGCGCAGCTTGCGCGAAGTGGGCTTCAAATCCACCATCCAGCCATCGTAGACCTTGCCGAGACGGATCATCGCGGTGGTGGTCAGCGCGTTTAGGACCAGTTTGGCCGCGGTGCCGCTTTTAAGCCGGGTGGAGCCGGCCACGATTTCGGGCCCCACGCGCGGCGAGATGACCACGTCCGCGGCCTTGGCCGCGGCCAGGTGGTTCGAGGTGACCAGAACCGTGCGGCAGCCGGCTTGGCGCGCCGCGTGAAGCGCCGCGCGGGAAAAAGGCGTGACGCCGCTGGCCGCGACGGCGACCAGAATGTCCTTGGGCCCCAGGCCCGCAGCCGCCAAGCGCCCCGCGCGCGCGTCGTCCTCCGCGCCTTCCTTGGAGGCGAAGACCGCACTCTTGCCTCCAGCCATGGCCGCGCGCACCAAGGCGGGCGGCGTGTTGAAGGTGGGGGGGCACTCGGCGGCTTCCAGGACTCCCAGCCGGCCGCTGGTGCCCGCGCCCACGAAGAGCGCGCGGCCGCCGCCGTCAAGACAGCCCCGGAGCATTTCCGCGGCGCGGGCGATGCGCGCGCCTTCTTTTCCCACGGCCCGCACGGCCTGGGCGCTTTCCCGGTTCATCAGGCGCACGATATCGCGCGCGTTTTTTAAATCGATGCCGCGGCTTTTGGCGTTGAGCTTCTCGGTGGCGAGGCGGGCGTAGAGTTCGGCGCGGCTGGACACGTCAGAGGGACGGCGCCGGGAAGGCCGCGGGCGGCGCCGCGGCCGAGGGCGTGCTAATCTGAATTTGGCCCGTCGCCGCGGCCGTAGACGCCGCGACGGCCGCCGCTTGGGCCGCTTGAGGCGCGGTCTCGATCCAATTGAGGATCCGATCGGAGACGGAGCGGTCAAAGAGATAGTCGGCCGGCAGGTGTGTGGTGACCAGCGTCGCGTTGGCCGCGCCGGCGGAGAGCTTGGCCACGGCGAAGATGAGCGGCGCCGCGTTGGCCACGCGTCGATCGCTCAGGGAGTAGGCGATGAGGATGGGCCGGCTGCCGTAGGCGCGCAGGGCGCTGATGATGGGCACGTTCTCGCCGTTCAAGGTGGGCGAGAGCAGGGCCGTGAGCGGAATCTCGGGGTGGACGGCCGCATAGCGTACGGCCAAAGTCGCGCCCAGGCCGTTGCCGACGAAGCCGATGGATGAGACGGACACGCCCGCGACGGAGCTTAAGTACACCGCGGCCGCGGCAACGTCGTTGCCCATGGCCAAAAAGTCGTTGCCGTCGCGGACGTCGCTAAACTGCCGCCAGGACGCGGTCTTGCCGTCCGGCCCCATCGTGCTGCCGCCCTGCCCGCGCAGGTCGAGGGTGAGGACCCCGTAGCCGGCGCGCGCCAGGGCGTGGGCCAAGTCCGACCAGACGTCCCGGCGCTCGCCGACGCCGGGAACGAGGACTAGCGTCAGCTTTCCATGCTCGGCCGGACGGTACTGCGCCGAGAGCGTCCAGCCGTCCGAGGTCGTGAAGCTCACCGGAGACCCGGGCAGCGTTGGCACGCGGACCGAAATCGTCTGGGTCGACACGGCCGGAGCGGCCGCGGATGAGGCGGCGGACGGGGTTGCCGATAGTCCCGCGAGGCCCAGGGCCAGCGCGGTTACGAGGGCAGAATTTCTGCGGGCTTGAACCATAGGGCGATTTCCCGCGCGGCGTCGGCGGCGTTGCCCGAAGCGTGGATGACGTTCTCGAACTGCCCCTTAGTGGTCACGCGGCCGAAGGAGCCGCGGATGGTGCCGGGCGCGGCCTCCTCGGGGTTGGTCGCTCCCGCGATTTGGCGCACGCGCGCGATGGCGCCTTCGCCGCGGTAGACCAATGCCAGAATGCGGTGGTCCTTTAAGCCGTGAAACTCGCCGCGGATGTAGCGGATGAGGTTTTCAAAAAAAGGCTTGCCGGCCAGGTCCTGGTAGTGCTTGCGGGCCAGGTCCTCGGACACGGAGACCATCTTGGCCGCGACCATCTCGAGGCCGGAGGCGTCCAAGCGGTCGACGGCCAAGCCGGTCAGGCGGCGCGCGGCGCCGTCGGGCTTGATGAGGATGAGGGTCTGCTCGATGGGCATGGCTTTCAAATCTCCTTGGGCGAGTCTGGGCGTATTCTAGCTGTTTGCCCCGGGGCGATCAAATGGCGCTTGGCCTCGCGGGGCAGGGCCTTGATGCGCGCCTCCTCGATGAGCGCCTCGGAGCGGGTGAAGCCCTTTGCCGCGTAGACGATTTCCACGGGCCGACGCGCGCGGGTGTAGGCCGCGCCGCGCCCCGCGTTGTGCTGCGCGGCGCGCTTGGCCACGTCCTTGGCGATGCCGGTGTAGAGCGTCTGGTCCGCGCAGCGCGCGATATAGACGCTCCACTCCCGCGGCTCGGTCGGCGAGGGCGCGGCTTGGGCCAGAAGCGAGATCATGCGGCGGTAGGCCGGTTTCACGCGGATATTATAAAAAAGTTAAACGCGGCCGGTTTTTTGCTATTCTTGCCCGTGGGTCTTTAGGCCCAGATTAAATCAGGCCGTTAGGCCTAGAGCCGCGCAGGACGCGGCCCGGGGTCCTAATAAGGAGGGAACGCATGAAAAAGACGACAGGAATGCTTTCGGCGGCGCTGCTCTTCGTTGCGGCGGGCGCTTGGGCGCAAGGCCGGGCGCAGGCGGTCAATTTCGACGGCTCGGGCGGCCTTTCGGCCAATGGGATCGTCCAGGAGGCGCGCGCGGCGGCCAAGACCGCGCCGGCGCCCGTTCCGTTCCCGGTCCGGCCCAAGGTCCGCGTGGTGTCTCCCGCGTTCGGCCCCCGGCCCAACGGCAAGGGCATCGGCACCATGAGCCACCACCCGTTTTTCGGAGAGTCCTTCAGCGGGGCCTCCGGAAACGGCATCGACTACCACGGCGGCCCGCTCATCCTGGGCGGCGTGGACGTCTACTACATCTGGTACGGGAACTGGAGCGGAAAGGCGGGCGCGCTGGCCAAGCGCGTGCTGACCAACCTCGTTTCCCACATCGGCGGCTCGCCGTACTTCAACATCAACACCACCTACTACGACGGCAACGGCGCCGCGGTGACCAATAAGGTGACCTATAAAGGATCGACTTCGGATAATTACTCGCACAAGACCGCGCTCTCCGACCAGGACATCGCGTCCATCGTGGCCGGCGCCCTCGGCAAGGGCAAATTGCCCATGGATTCGCACGGGATTTATTTCGTGCTCACCTCATCGGACGTGACCGAGACTTCGGGTTTCTGCTCGCAGTACTGCGGCTGGCACGACCACGGGGCCATCGCGGGCCAGGACGTCAAGTACGCCTTCATCGGCGACCCCGACCAGTGCCCGGACGCGTGCAACGCGCAGACCGCGACCATCAGCGGCAGCACCGCGGCGGACGGCATGGCCAGCATCATCTCCCACGAGATGGAGGAGGCCACCACCGATCCGGACTTGAACGCCTGGTACAGCCAGCAGGGCGGCGAGAACGCGGATATGTGCGCCTGGACCTTCGGTACGGAGCAGAAGACCTCCTCGGGCGCCCAGTACAACACGACTTTGGGCGGGATGAACTACCTCATCCAGCAGAACTGGGTCAACGCCAAGGGCGGTTATTGCGCCCAGAGCTACAAGGCGCCGGCCGTTTCGCCGGCTTCTTTGGCCTCCTCGGCTCGCTAAGGCGCCGAAACGTTGGGCCGTTCGGCCGCGCCCTGCCTGAGCCCAAGGGCCCAGGCGGAGCCCTGCGGCCCACGTATACTATGCCCATGGATGCGATGAACTCGCGCCGGAACGGAGCCGTCCTGGTGCTTTTATCCGCCGGGCTTCTCGCGTCCGTGGGCCCGCTCGGGCCGCGGAGTCCTTTTCCGCGCAGTTAAACGCCGATCAGGCCCGGTCAAGCTTCCTTTGAAGGACGGGATGTGGCGCGTGGACGTGCATTGGGCCATCGATCCGGAGGACGGCGAGTCCGTTTTGGCCGCTCACCTAGCCTTCACGCCCAACGCGGCCGCGCCCATCTGCCGCAGCGTGCGCATCATCCAGGTGGCGAACATGACGACGAGATCCGGCCGCCCTTGCGAGTGGCCGTCCTTGTCGGGCGAGAGCGACCGCAATTTGACCCGTACGCTCGCGGGCTTCTATGTGGACCATGAGGCGGCCAAATGCGCCAAGGGCAAGCCCTGCTCGCCCTATTATCGCGACTCCTGGCCGCTGCCGGACGAGTCGCACGACGGAGCGCACTTGCCCGGCAAGACGGTGTCCGCCTCCATGGCCGACTATCCCTTCGGCTGGGACGATTTCCAGCAGGTTAGTCTCGAGGCTTGCGCTCGCTGCGTGGACAACGGACAGTTCTTAGGCTGCGCCGACTGGGGCGCCTTCTGGCCCTTGGTGGGCAACCGCCCGCCGCCCTTTACGCCCACCGCGTCCAACGCGCCGTCCCGATCCTTCCGGGCCGCACTTAGACTCTTCGACTCCTTCTACGGGATGTCCCGTTCCTAAGCGCCGACGCATTTTGCACCAGGACACCTAAGACTGCGTGGGCTTCAGTCCTGATCGCGGCGCGGCCGCAAGGGAAGGCATTGATTTCGAACGGAGGTTTTTCTAGAATACAGCCGTCATGCGATATTCACAAATGTTGAGTCTGGTTAAGGAAACCAAGCTCTCCCCGGAGCGCGCGGCGCCCTACTTCGGGCTTTCCGGCATGACCTTGCGGCGCTGGCAGGAAAAGCCCCTGCGCGGCGAACTGCCCGAGCCCTACGCGTCCGCCTGCGCCAAGGCCGTCCACACGCTCGTGGCCGAGGGTGTCCTTTCTCCCGATTCGACCGTGGTGGGTGAAATTTTAAGCGAAAGCGGGCAGACTTTGCAGAAGTCGGTGGAGAAGACCCTGGGCCTGGCTCCCAATTTCCTGGCCGAGGCGGCCAACAACTCGGACGTCCTGGAGACCGGGCTCTCGCGTATCGGCTCGGACGCGGGCAAGCGCGGCGCGGTGGAGCGTCAGGAAAAGCGCATCTTCTCCTTTGCCTCCTGGGGCAAAGGCTGGAAGCGATGCATTTCCCGGCTCATGGACGTCATCCGCTCGCCGCAGCTGACCCTGACGGACAAGCTCGTGGCCTACGGCGCCCTGTTCTACCTCATCACCCCTTTCGATCTCATCCCGGATACCATCCCGGGAATCGGCTACCTGGATGACTTCGCGATTTTGAGCCTGGCGCTGCTCTATTACGAGCGCCGGTTCAGGAAAAAAAAGATGGTCGGCGTTTGGAAGGAGGAGGACAACTGAATCTATGAAGAACACGATGAAGTTCGCGGCCCTGGCCGCGGGATCTTTGGCCCTGGTTTTGGCGGGATGCGCGCACGTGCAGCACACCCAGGCGCAGGCGGCTCCGGCCGCTCCGGCGCCGACCACGACCAACGCGTCCGAGCCGGTGGTGCGCACGAGCGTGATGCGCTCGATTCCGGAGCTTAAAACCGTGCACTTCGCCTTCAACAGCGCGGAGCTAAGCGCCCGCATGCGCGCGCTTCTGCGCGGCAACGCGGCGTGGCTCAAGGGCCATCCCGACGCGACCGTGCAGGTGGCCGGAAACTGCGACCAGCGCGGCACCGAGGAGTACAACCTAGCTCTGGGTCAGCGCCGCGCCGAGGCCGTGCGCCGCTACTACTCGCTCTTGGGTGTGGCGCCGCACCGCGTGGCCACCATCAGCTACGGGAAGGACAAACCGATTTGCCAGCAGATGACCTCGTCCTGCTGGCGGCAAAACCGCCGAGCCGACACGCTGTTAGCCGAGCCCGCGGGCATGGCCGGGAATTAAAGGAGCCTCTGAAAAGAAATGACACGGGAACAGGGACGCAAGACGGGATTCGGTTCGTTCGCTTTGGCTTTCGGCGCGGCTTTCTTCTTCGAGCCCGCAGTTACCCGGCGTCTTTTGGGCTGCGATTGGCTTGGGTCCGTTTCGGTTGCACT
>DAIDHS010000003.1:56531-117854 GCA_027451985.1 Elusimicrobiota bacterium | reverse complement strand
ATGGCTTCGGGAAGCTTCAAGCCCAGCGGGTGGCGGTGCCTGGTCTCCGAGAAGCGCTGGATGATGGCCGCGTCCGAGGCCTCCAGGAACAAAATCCGGTAATCGATGCCGCGGCGCTTGAGACGGCCCAGCACCTGCGGCAGCGTCTCTATGAGCCGGCCCTCGCGAATGTCCATGCCCAAGGCGACAAGGCGCCAGCTGCGGGACTCTTCCATAAGCGCCGTAAAACCTTTCAAGAGCGCGACCGGCAGGTTGTCCACGCAGAAAAAACCGAGGTCCTCGAAGGCTTTCAAGGCTTGGCTTTTTCCCGCGCCCGAGATTCCGCTGATGACGAAAATTTTCCGCGCGTTGGCCGCGACGCCCTTGGATCCCGGCCTCATTTGGCCTTGGTCCTTGTTTTTTTGATCAGCCGCTCGTTGAACGCCTGGGCTGGGAAATATCCCTGCCGTTTCAGGCGCTCATTGAGCGCGGCCAACTCAATGAGAATGGCGAGGTTACGCCCAGGACTTACTGGAATGCGCAGAAGCGGAACGGCGACGTCCAAAATTTTAGTCTCCTCGCGATCGAGGCCCACGCGATCTAGGCCCGCGGACTTTTCCCACGGCTCGAGCCGCACGGCCAGCTCGATGCGCGTTCGATCCAACGCGGCGCCCACGCCGAAGAGGAGCCCGATGTCGATGAGGCCCAGGCCGCGGACCTCCATATGGTGCTTCAAGGCTTCCGGGCAGGAGCCCTGCAGGACGCCCCCCCGCCGGCGCTGGACCTTGACCACGTCGTCCGCGATGAGAATATGGCCGCGCTTCAAGAGCTCGACCGCGCACTCCGATTTTCCCGTGCCGGCCTCCCCCTGAATGAGGACGCCGAGCCCATAGACGTCGACCAAAACGCCGTGGATGGCCGCCGAGGGCGCCAAGCGCGCTTCCAAAACGTCGCTTAAGTCGTCGACTAAAGACGCGGTATCGAGGCCCGAGGCGAAGAGTGGCACGCCGTGCCTCCGACAGGCTTCGACCAGCGCTTTGGGCGCCCGCTTTCCATGCGAGAGTATGAGGCAGGGGATGTCTGGGCAGGAGAGCATGGCGGAAAGGGACCGCGAGAGGCTTTCTTTTGGCGCCTTGAGGCAGTAAGCGCGCTCCCCCTGCCCGATGATCTGAATGCGCTCGGCCCGGAAGTGCTCCAAGAATCCTCCCAGCGCCAAGCCCGGGCGGTTAAGATCGGAGACCGCGATGGCGCGCCCAAGGCCCTTGCCCCCACTGACCAGGCGCAAGCGCAACGCGCGGCCCTGCTCTTGGATTAAATCGCCGGCCGTGAAGCTCACCGCGCAGCTCCGGCACCGCGTTGCATGCGGCGCCGAACCCGGCTTAGGCGGCGCCCAAACACTTGTTTATCCGCCGTTTTTTTGGACAGGGCGGAGGATGGCCAGGGATTCGTCGTCGCGCCGGAAGACGACGTGGATCTGCTTGGAATCTCGATCTTGGAAAACGCGGAAGGCATGCCCCAAGGACTCCATCTCTCGCGCCGCGTCCTCCGGCGTCGTCGGGGCGACGATCTGCTTGATGACGGGAAGCGCCGCCGGCACCGGGACCGCGTCCGTCTCGACGGCCGCCGCAACGCGCGCAGGCTTATGCTTGGACTTAAGCCGCTCCTTAAACTTCTTCAACTGAACATCCACCTTGTCCGCGGCCAAATCCACGGCGGAATACAGATCCGCCGCCAGGGCCTGGGCACGGATGGTCTGCCCCGGCGCATGCACGACGATTTCCGCCTGATGAAAGCGCTTCTGCACCGAAAGGAAAACCTGCGCGTTAATAATGTGATCGAAATAGCGCTGCGCGCGGCTGACCTTTTCCTCAACATAGGCCCGGATGGCCGGCGTCAGTTTGATCTGCTTGGCGTTTAGATGTATTTCCATACTCGAATGATCCGTATAAATTGAAGCACTTTGTCCGCCTCCTGTCAATTTCGTGAGCGCTGCGCCGCGTTGACTTTCTCGGCTCAAAAAGCTATGATGTTTGCGTCACCGCCGCTTGAATTCGCGGCAGGAGCGGCTTTTTGCTCGAAATTAAAAAATATATATTTATAAATAATAATTTTATCATCCTCCCTCTATACACATCTGTGGACAAGTTGTGAATATCCAGGATCCAAAAAACGCCTGGGCAGGCGCCGTAGCGCAAATCCGCGCCGAGATTGGAGAGGATCAGGCGGATCTGTGGTTTAAGCCCGTGGAGCCCTTGGAGTTGCGCGACTGCGTGCTGCGCCTGAAAGTACCCAACAAATTTTTTTCGAACTGGATCCGCCAGAACTACCAGAAGCGCCTTGTGGAGATTCTCGCGGCCCAGGGTTGCGGCGACGTGGGGCTCGAGTATGAGATTTCCCGCAATCTCGACGAAGTCGCTCCGCAGGCCGATCCCATTCCTGCGCCGCGACCGCAGACGGATTTTTCATCAAGCGAGTTCAACCCGCGCTACACATTTTCCAATTTCGTTGTCGGGGATTCCAACCGCTTCGCGCACGCGACGGCCGAGGCCGTGGCCAAGAGTCCTGGCGCTCAGTTCAATCCGTATTTCATTTACGGCGGCGTGGGTCTGGGCAAGACCCACCTCTTGAACGCCATCGGCAACGCGGTTCGCGGCAACAACGCGCGCGCGCGGGTTCTTTACATCAGCTCCGAACAGTTCGTCAACGAGTACATCGACTCCATCCGCCACGGCAACCCTGACGGCTTCCGCGCCAAGTTCCGCAATCTCGACTGCCTGCTCATTGACGACATCCAGTTCCTCATCTCCAAGGAAAAAAGCGAGGAAGAATTTTTACACACCTTCAACTCCCTATTCAACGCCCGCAAGCAAGTCGTCATCTCCTCCGATCGCTCGCCTAAGGAGATGACGCAGACCGAGCAGCGGCTTATTTCCCGCTTTGAGTGGGGCGTCGTTGCGGACATCAAGCCGCCGGATTTGGAGACTCGCATCGCGATTTTGCGCAAAAAGGCGGAAATGGAGGGTTTCTTCGTTCCCGAGGACGTCATCATTTTTGTCGCCAGCGCCGTTAAGACCAATATTCGAACGCTTGAGGGCTGCCTCATCCGATTAAAGGCCTTTTCCCTTCTGACCCGCGCGCCACTCTCCGTCGACTCGGCCAAGGACATCTTAAAGGACTCCTTAGGACAAGAGGAGGCCTCTCCCGTGCGCGCGGAGACGATTTTGCGCGTCGTGGCCTATAAATATTCCCTGGACATCAAGGATATCAAGGGTCACCAGCGCTCGGCGTCCGTGGCCCTGCCGAGGCAACTGGCGATGTACTTGGCCTGCGTCATGACGGATTTGTCCCTTAAGGAAATCGGGCGGGCGTTCGGGGGCAAGGATCACGCAACCGTCATCCACGCCCGGGAAAAAATTAAGAAGCTGCTGGCCGAAGATCCGTTTTTTTTGGAGATGGCGAACAAGCTAAAATCCGATATTCTGGCTGTGGAAAACCATTGAACTTGCCGGTGGATGACTATTGGATGGCTAGCACAGCGCCAATTCGTTGATATGATGTGGAAAGATTTTAAGAAAAAAGACGGGCGGATGCCTGCTTTTTTTGAGTTGTTAACTAACGGGTATCTTTGAATAAGAGGGATGAATGAAAATACACTGTACTAAAGAAGAGTTGGCGCAAAGCGTGGATACCATCCAATCCGCGATGTCGGCCCGGACCACGCTTCCCATCCTCTATAACTTTTTAATGGAGACGGAGCGCTCCAAAATCAAGTTCGTATCCACCGATTTGGAGATGGGTATCAAGCACTACTGCCGAGCTGAGGTTGAAGAAGAGGGAAGCGTGACGATTCCCGCCAAGAAGTTCTCGGATATCCTGCGTAGCCTTCCGGACGGCCAGGACGTGACACTCACCGTTCAAGATGGAAGCCGCATCCTCCTTAAATGCGGAAAATCACGCTTCAATATCCTAGGCGCGCCCAAGTCCGAGTACCCTTTGCTTCCCGAGTTCAACCAAAAAAACGCCTTTGACGCCTCCGCGGCGGTCTTAAAGGATATGATTCAAAAGACGGTGTTTGCGGCCTCCACGGACGAGACCCGCCACGCCTTGAACGGCGTCTTTTGGCGCGCCAGAAAGGGCCTCTTGGAGATGGTCGCGACCGACGGCCGAAGACTGGCCTTCGCCTCCAAGTCCGGCATTGTGCCGGTCGAAACGGTGTTCCAGGTCATCGTCCCCGCCAAAGCCCTGAACGAGCTCCAAAAACTCCTAAACGCCCAGGGCGTGGACGCGGCGTCGACCGAAAAAATTCGCGTCGGCGTTACGGAGAACCAGATTTGGTTCCAAATCCAGGAAACGACGATTCTCTCGCGCTTAGTGACGGGAACTTTCCCGCAATACGAAAACGTCATTCCATCCAAGAAAGACGTTTCCATCTCCATTGGGGCGAAGGATCTGATCGCGGTGACCAAACGGGCGGCCTTGTGCGCGGTTGAACGAGGCGGGTCGGTTAAGTTTGCTTTTAAAAGAGGAAGCCTTGAGATTTCCGCGGCGAGCCAGAACTTGGAGTTTTTCGATGAGATGCCATTGGAGTATGTGGGCGGCGACATCCAGGTCGGGTTTAATTCTCATTTTATTTTGGATGCCTTAAGGCACATCGATACCGATAAGGTCGCTATTGGCATGACCGTCCCGGCCAACCCCGTGCTTCTTGAGCCCGAGGGAGAAAGCGATTACCGCTTCGTGGTTATGCCGATGAGGGCGTAGTCTTGGGACAGAAAGCCGCGCTCCGCGATCCTAAAGCCCCCCGCCGCGCGCCGTGGATGAACGCGGCGGAGCTTGTCCGCATTGTTCATGCCAAGGTCGTGGGGGTTTCCGGTGACAAAATTTCCATTTTAAATTCCGTCTGGGAGAGGGAACTCGGGCATCTCTCCCGGCATTGGAGCCTGGTTGGACTTCGGGGCGGCGTCCTCTATGTTCGCCCAATGTCCGCGGCAGCGGCGCAGGAACTGCAGTTGCGCGCGCCTGAAATGACCCGGCGGCTTAATAAATATTTCAGCAGACCGTGGATTAAGTCCGTGAGGGCCGCAGTGAAGTGACTTCGGCAAAATCATCGAAAAAAAACAAGCCCAAGACGGCGCCAAGCAAAGGCGCCGCGGGCCAAAGGCGGGAGACCATGTCAGAAACCACGACGCAACCCACGCAGAACTACGACGCTTCTAAAATCCAGGTCCTAGAGGGCCTGGAGGCCGTGCGCAAACGTCCGGCCATGTACATCGGCTCGACCGGGCCCTCGGGGCTCCATCACCTCGTCTATGAGGCGGTGGATAACTCCGTTGACGAAATTTTAGCCGGGCGCTGCACCTCGGTCGAGGTCGTTCTGCACCAGGGCAACTCTGTGACGGTCTCGGACGACGGATCAGGCATTCCCGTCGATCCGATGAAAGACCCAAAGCTTCCTGCCTCAATCCGCGGCAAGTCCGCGCTTGAGGTCGTTATGACCGTGCTTCACGCGGGCGGCAAATTCGATAAGAGCGCTTACAAGGTCTCCGGCGGCCTGCACGGCGTGGGCATCTCCTGCGTCAACGCGCTCTCGGAGACCCTGAAGGTCGAAGTCTACCGTGACGGCAAGATTTGGACCCAATCCTACAAGCGCGGCAAACCCGAGCACGAGGTTAAGGCCACGGGCAAAACCGACGAGCACGGAACGAGGGTCACCTTTAAGCCGGATCCGGACATCTTCAACGGCCACCAGTTCTCCTACGACACCCTCTCCAACCGCCTGCGCGAGCTTGCGTTCTTGAACGCCGGCGCCAAGATCACCATCATAGACGAGCGCGAGGACAAGAAACACACCTTCCACTACGAGGGCGGCATCAAGCAGTTCGTCCAGTATTTAAACGCCAACAAGAAGACCGTCCACGCGGAACCCATTACCTTCTCGAAGACCAAGGACGATGTGGCCGTGGACTTCGCTATCCAGTACAACGACGATTACTCCGAGAACGTCTTCAGCTTCGTCAACAACATCAAGACTCCCGAGGGCGGCACGCACTTGGCGGGTTTCCGCGCGGCCCTGACCCGTGTCATCAACGACTACATTAAGAAGTACGACATGCTCAAGGGGAAGAACTACTCGGTCACGGGCGACGACTGCCGCGAGGGCCTCTGCGCCATTCTATCGACTAAAATCCCCAACCCGCAGTTCGAGGGCCAGACCAAGGCGAAGCTCGGCAACGCCGAGGTCGAAGGCATCGTCAAGTCCATCGTAGGCGACGTCCTGGTCACATTCTTCGAGGAAAACCCCGCCACGGCCAAAGCCATTTGCCAGAAGGCCATGCAGGCTGGCGAGGCGCGCGAAGCGGCCAGAAAGGCCCGCGACCTTACGCGGCGCAAAGGCGTCTTGGACGGATCGTCTTTGCCCGGAAAGCTCGCCGACTGTCAGGAGCGCGATCCCGAGCACGCCGAGCTTTTTGTGGTCGAGGGAGATTCGGCCGGCGGCAGCGCCAAACAGGGCCGAGACCGGGCGTTTCAGGCGATTTTGCCCATCAAGGGAAAAATCTTGAACGTCGAGAAGGCGCGCTTGGTCAAGGTCCTTTCCAACGAGGAGGTGCGCACGCTCATCTCCGCCATCGGCACGGGCATCGGGGCCGAGGGCGACGAAGGTTTTAAGCTCGACAAACTGCGCTACCACAAACTCATCATCATGGCCGACGCCGATGTCGACGGCCAGCACATCCGCACGCTGCTTTTGACCTTCTTTTACCGGCAGATGAAGGCGCTCATCGAGCGCGGACACGTCTATATCGCGCAGCCGCCGCTTTACAAGGTTAAGAAGGGTAAGACCGAAATGTACGTCGAGACCGACGAAAAGATGGAGCAGTGGCTCTTGAATGAGGGACGCGCCGCGGTCGAAGTCACGGCGATGAACCCCGCCAACGGGAAATCCAAGAAGCTTGACGCCGAAGATTTGCGCGACTTACTCAAGCTTTTGGCCGAAACGGATAGTCTGCTGCGGCACATGGAGCGAAAGAGCCTGCACCTGGAGGACTTCTTGTCCTTCTACGAGGACAAAAAGCTCCCGCTCTATCGCGTCGAGGAAACAGCCGGCAACCATGTGTTTTTCTACAGCGACAAGGAGTGGAAAGAATACCGGGACAAGCACGTGGCTGAACAGAGGGTCAAGCTGGCGGAAGAAAACAAGAAAGGCAAAACCCCCGATGATGAAGGAACGGTCTCGGAGGTCGATGAGGAGTCCTTGGAGCCCGACATGCAGGAACTGTGGGAAATCAGCCGGCTCGCGAAGGTGGCCGACGAGCTGAAGACCATGGGGCTCGATTTGCGCTGGTACGAGGTCTTGCGCGACGAAAAAACAAAGCCGCTGTTTCGCGCCAAGACCGAGCGCACGGAGACCGAGGGCTACAGCTTGAAGGATCTCCTGGACGTCGTTAAGGACTCGGCCCGGCAGGGCGCCTCCATTCAGCGCTACAAAGGCTTGGGTGAAATGAACCCCGAGCAACTTTGGGAGACGACCATGGATCCCAAGCGCCGCAAGCTTTTGAAAGTGACGCTGGAAGATCCGGCGGACACGGAGCAGGCCTTCACCACGCTCATGGGAGACAAGGTTGGCCCCCGGCGCGCGTTTATTGAGCGCCACGCCAAAGAAGTCAAGAATCTGGACATTTGATTAAGGAGAGCAAGAGACCATGACCGCGAAGCAACCTGAACTCACGCCCGATCCTCTCGGCAACACCATCCCCCGCGACATCGGCGCGGAGATGAGAGCCTCCTATATCGACTACTCCATGTCCGTCATCGTCGGGCGCGCGCTTCCCGACATCCGCGACGGCCTAAAGCCCGTGCACCGGCGCATTCTCTACGCCATGCACGACGAAGGCCTGGCTTCCAACAAAAAGTACTCCAAGTGCGCCGGCGTCGTCGGCGAGGTCTTGAAGAAGTACCACCCGCACGGCGACTCGGCGGTCTACGACGCCATGGTGCGCATGGTCCAGGATTTTTCGCTCCTGCATCCTCTCATCGACGGGCAGGGAAACTTCGGCTCCGTGGACGGCGACCCGGCCGCGGCCTACCGCTACACCGAGTGCCGCCTTTCCAAAATAGCCGAGGAAGTCCTGGCCGACATCGACCAGGAGACCGTGGATTTCTCCGCTAATTTCGACGGCACTACGACCGAGCCGGTGGTCCTGCCGGCCAAGATTCCCAATCTGCTGGTCAACGGCTCCTCCGGCATCGCGGTGGGCATGGCGACGAACATCCCGCCGCACAACCTCGCGGAAATCTGCGAGGCGGCCGTGGCGCTTATTAAGGACCCCAAGCTGGAGGCCAAGGAATTCTTCAAGATCGTCAAGGGCCCGGACTTTCCCACGGGCGGCATCGTCCGCGGCAAGGCCGGCATCCGCGATTACTTCGAGACGGGGCGCGGCAGTGTGCGCGTTCAGGCAAAGACCGAAATTGAGGACATTAAAGGCAACCGCCAAGCCATCATCGTGACGGAGCTCCCGTACCAGGTCAACAAGGCCGCGCTCCTTGAGACAATCGCAGGTTTGGTGCGCGATAAGAAAATTCCCGACATCTCCGACATTCGCGACGAGTCCGACCGCAAAGGAATGCGCGTGGTCATCGAGGTCAAGCGCGACGGCAACGCCAACGTGGTCTTGAATCAGCTCTTCAAGCACACGCCCATGGAGAGCTCCTTCGGCGTCATCCTTCTCTCCCTGGTTGATGGCCGCCCGCGCGTGCTGCCTCTGCGCGAGATGATCGGCCACTTCATCCAGCACCGCAAGACCGTGGTCGTGCGCCGCACCAAGTATCAGCTGAAGAAGGCCCTTGATCGGGCGCACATCTTGGAGGGCTTCCTCATCGCGCTCAAGAACCTGGACCGCGTCATCAAGATTATTCGCGGCGCCAAGGACACGGATGAAGCCCGGATGAAGTTGATGGCCGAGTTCGAACTCTCCAAGGCCCAAACACAGGCCATCCTGGACATGCGCCTGCATCAGCTCACCAAGCTCTCGGTCGATGAAATTAAGGAGGAGTACGACGGCCTCGTTAGGCGCATCGCGGAACTGAAGGCCATCTTGGCCGACGTCAAGAAGGTCATGGCCATTATCGTCAAAGAGCTCGAGGAGGTCAAGGAAAAGTTCGGCAAGACCCGCCAGACCCAGATCACCACCGAGGCCGCGGAGATGACGCTCGAGGATCTCATCGCCAAGGAGGAGGTCGTCATTTCTCTTTCCAGCGGCGGCTACATTAAGCGCATCCCGGCCTCCACCTATTCGGCGCAAGGCCGCGGAGGCAAAGGCGTCATGGGCGCGGAGTTAAAAGAGGACGACTTCATCGAAAACTTCTTCGTGACTGACACGCACGCCACGCTGCTTTTCTTCACCACGCGCGGACGGGTCTTCGCCTTGAAGGCTTACGAGGTCCCGGAGGCCAACCGCACGTCGCGCGGCAAGGCGGTGGTCAACCTTCTGGCGCTCACCGGCGAGGAGAAAACTTCCTCGGTCATCGCCATCCGCTCCTTCGAGGAGAAAAAAGGCCGCGAGACCTACCTCGTCATGTGCACCCGCGCCGGCACCATTAAAAAGACCCCGCTCTCGGACTTCGAGAACATCCGGCGCAGCGGCATCATCGCGATTACGCTTGACGAGGGCGACATCTTGGTCGAGGTGCAGCACACCTCGGGCAATGACGAGGTTCTTATCGCGACAAAGTCGGGCATGTCCATTCGCTTCCAGGAGTCGGACGTCCGCCCCATGGGCCGCTCAGCCCGCGGCGTGCGCGGCATCCGGCTCGACAAGAAGGACCAGGTCATCGGAATGGAATCCTTTCCGCCTGAGAGCAGGAAAACCCTGTTGACGGTCTGTGAGAACGGCTTCGGCAAGAGAACCGATCTCTCCGAGTACCGCGGGCAGCACCGCGGCGGCGGTGGTGTCATCACCATCAAGGCCACGGAGAGAAACGGATCGGTGGCGGGGGTCAAGCTGGTGACCAACGACGACGATCTCATGGTGATGACTGAGAAGGGCAAGGCCGTGCGCCTGCGCTGCAAGGACATCAAGGCCATCTCCCGCAACACCCAGGGCGTGCGCCTCGTGCGCATGGAGGAAGGCGACCGCATCGCGCGCGTCGCGCCCATCGCGGCCGAGCCCGCGGTCGCGACCGCAGCCATGGAACCAGAGCTGCCGCTGAAAAAAGAGAAGGACAAGGAATAACTCTTGTCCCGAAAGCAGGGACGGACCTGCGCGGCGGCGGTTTTGGCCGCCGTCCTTGCCGCTTCGACGGCGCGGACGGCGACGCTCGCGCCGCGCGGCGTCGTTTTGGCGCGCGGCGGGTGGTTCGCTCTACGGGCGCCGCGCGGTCTCAAGACGCTGGATTTGCGACGCGCGAAACTCGTCCCAATCCAAGAGATCGAGATCGCGGTGCCGCAGGACGCGCAGCGTATCCGGCCGAGGATTCTGGCCGTCAACAAAGGAACCGCGCCGGCGGAGGGCATCCTCATCCGCTACGATTTCGCTCTTCAAATCGCCCCGCGCGCCGACCGGAAAAAGGCCGCGTGGGCCGTCCCGTTCATGATGGACGAATGGCGCATCCCGCGGCTTTTGCCCGGCGAGTCCAAGGCCGTGCCGCTTGATCCGGAAATCCTGCGCCAGACCTTGTCGCGGCTTAAAGCCGCGGGATTTGAGGCCGAACGTCTGCGCTTCCACGCCATGCTTGCGCCCAGGCCCGGCGACGACCGCCCGCTGCAGACGGTCTCGGGCGAGATAGGATTCAAGCCGTGATCGATCCGGCGCTTCTGCGCAAAGATCCCGCGGCCGTGCGCGCGGGCCTTGAGCGCCGCGGCGGCGCCGCGCTGCCCATTCTGGAGGAGTGGCTGCGCCTGGACGCCCGGCACCGCGAGATTTTAAAGTCCGTCGAGGAGAACCGCGCGAAAATCAACGCGCTCTCTAAGGAAATCGGCAAGGCCAAGGCGGCCAAGGACGAGGCCAAGGCTGCGGCGCTTATGGTCGAGGTGGCCAAGGCCAAAGCCGCGGCGGGCGGCGGGGAGGAGGGCGAGGCGGAAAAAGTCTCCGCAGCGCTGCGCCAAGCCGCTCTTGAGCTGCCGAACCTCCCCCACGAAAGCGTGCCGGCGGGAAAAAGCGAGGCGGACAATCCTGTCGTGCGCACGGGCTTGGCGCCGAGGACTTTTGATTTCAAGCCGCTTGATCATCAGGCCTTGGGAGAAAAGCTGGGCCTTCTGGATTTTTCAGCCGCGGCCAAGCTCTCCGGCGCGCGTTTCGCCCTTTGGCGCGGCGCGGGCGCCAGGCTCATCCGCGCCATCACCGCGTTTCTGCTCGATCTCCACGCCGCGGCGGGCTACGAGGAAATCCATCCGCCCTATTTGGTTCTTCCAGAAGTGATGGAGGGAACCGGGCAGCTCCCGAAATTCGAAGCCGATTTGTACAAGACTTCGGAAAGCAGCGGAGAGCAAAGCCGGCCGCTATATCTTATCCCCACGGCGGAAGTTCCGCTGACCAATTTGGTGCGCGGCGAAATCCTGCCGGCTGATAAGCTTCCGCTGAAGATGACGGCCTACACACCGTGTTTTCGGCAGGAAGCCGGCTCCTACGGCAAGGACGTGCGGGGTCTTATCCGCAATCATCAGTTCGACAAGGTTGAGCTAGTCTGGGTGACCACGCCCGAGGAGTCGTTGGCGGCGCTTGAGCGCCTCACGGCCGATGCGGAGGCCGCTTTGGCGGCCCTTGAAATCCCCCATCGCATCATCCACCTGTGCACCGGCGACATGGGATTTTCGAGCCGCAAGACCTACGATTTGGAGGTCTGGATGCCGTCCGAAGGCCGCTACCGCGAGATTTCCTCGTGCTCGGACTGCGGCGATTTTCAGGCGCGGCGCATGAATGCGCGTTTTCGGCCCGCGCCGCAGGCGGCGCCCCAGTTCGTGCACACCTTGAACGGCAGCGGCGTCGCGGTAGGCCGACTCTTCGCCGCCATTTTGGAAAACTTCCAGGAAAAGGACGGCCGCGTGCGGCTGCCTAAGGTGCTGGTCCCGTTTTTCGGCGCGGACAGTTTGTCTTAACTCAAAACCATTAAGGAGGCAAGCGTGAAGACCCTCATTCTTTTGGCGGCCGTCGGCGTGGGCGCGTGGTTCGTCTATACCCACATCAAGCAGGTGGACCAGGTTCAAAAGGCGGCCGCGGCCTACGTTCAGGGCTTAAAGGGCGACGCCCAAGGCGCGCGGGCGGCGGCCCAGGGCGCCCAAACCGCGGTTCAGAACGCCAACGTGGAAACTCAGACGCTCGAGAAGAACCTGAAGAAAGCCGGCGCGCAATAGCCGGATTTTTCGGCGCGGCGCCTAGAGCCAGCCCCGGCGCAGGAGTTCCTGCGCGATTTGCAGGGAGTTGGAGGCCGCGCCCTTGAGCAGGTTGTCGGAAACCACCCAAAGCGCGATCTCGTTCGCTCGCGCGCCCCGGCGCAGCCGCCCCACGAAGGCCTCGGTGCGTCCGGCGCAGCCAGCGGGCGTCGGGTAGTCCGAGGGACTCATCATGACGACGCCCGGCGCGTTCTTTAGGGCGGCGCGCGCCCGGGCGACGGAGAGCGGCCGCTTGAACCCGAGCCAGGCGGCCAGCGCGTGGCCGCGCAGGGTCGGCACGCGCACGGCGGTTACGCTGACCGAAAGACGCGGCGCGCCAAGCACCTTGCGCAGTTCGGCCGCGACCTTGAGTTCCTCCCCGGAGTATCCGTCCGCCGCGAACCCCCCCACCTGAGGCACGGCGTTGAAGGCGATGGCGCGCGGCAGGACGCCGGCCCGAAGAGATCGCAGCGCCGGCGCGAAGCGGTCGGCGCGCTCGGCGCGCAGGCGGCCGGTCACGGACCGCGCTTGAAATAGAAGCTCCCGCAAAGCGGCCTGCCCCGCGCCCGAGACGGCCTGATAGGACGCGGCGCGGACCTCCTTGAGGCCGGCCGTGCGGTCGAGCGCCGCGGCCGCTAAGCCCAGGCCCGACATGGTGCAGTTGGGACCGGCGATGAGGCGCCGATGAGGCCGCAGCGCGGCGGCGTTGATTTCCGGGATGATAAGAGGAACGCGCGGGTCGAGGCGGAAAGCGGAACTGTCGTCGATGACCCAGACGCCGGCTGCGGCCAAGGCCGGGGCCCAGCGCCGGGAAACCTCATCGGAGCTCACGAAAAACGCCAGGCGGCAGCCGCGAAGCGCGGAGAGACTCGGCGCCGAAAGCGGGAGCCGGCGGCCGCGAAACAAGAGGCTTTTGACGCCCCGCCCCGAGGAAAAAACCTTGAGATCGCCCACGGGAAAGCGACTCTTTTCCAAGACGGCCAGGAGCTCCCGCCCGACCATGCCGCTGGCGCCCACCACGCCGACGCACAGGCCGGGGGCTTTCTTTTTAGGGCGCGGCATAAGCGGCGCTGTATCCCCGGTCCCCGTAGATGTCCTCGGCGGCCGCGCGCAGGTACTGGCCGGATTTTGGGGCGGAACCCGCGCCCAGGGCGGCGATGTAGGGCGGAGCCTCCAAGAAGGTCCCTACGCGCTGCCAGTCGAGACCGTCTGGAGACGTCTCAATCCAGGCGCGCGAGACGTCCGCCCCGGAAACGGAGAACCGCACGAGGGCGCCGGATTCTTGGGGCGCGATGCGGAGGTCGGAAACGACGACCTTGCGTTCCCCTCCCGCGGGAACGAGCTCGACGGCCAAGGCGGGCATCAGGTTGCTCAGCGGCGTTTGCAAAGAACCATCCGCTTGGCGCGGAGGCGCGCCTTGGATGGAATTGTTGTTCCACGCGCAGCCGGCAGGATCGCAGGAAGACGACGGCCGATCGGAAGCCGCCAGGATGGGCGAATTCGCGGCCGCGCTGAGGGACGGGCTGGGCGACCACACGATGAGGTAGTTGGGCCCGTTGAAGTTGACCTGGCTTAGGGGCACCTCGGCCCAGAACCAGCGCGCCGCGCCCACTCCCGCGACATTCGACTGCGGATCCGGTTCACGCGGCAGATCCTCTGTCTGCGCCAGAAAATAGCTTTGTTCCGGAGAGAACGCGGGCGCGGCCGAAATCGCCATGTAGACTTGGCCGTCGACGACGTCGCGCCGCCAGGGAGCGTCCGGGTCCGGCGCGGTCTTGGCTCGGCCGAGCTTGGCGCCGATGAAGGCGCGGCTGAATTGCCCCGCCGGCGCCGTGGGGAGCTTGACGATCCAGGCGTTGTTGAAGCCGACGTACCAATTCGAATCGGGACCGCCATTCGCGAATTTACCGAACCGGCGGATGTCTGGCTCCAGAGCTAAGTACGTCGGCAGAACTGGGTCCGTTGAAACGGCCAGCGGCGCGGATTGGGCGGCCGCGGGTTTAAGCGAAGAAAGCGCAAGGATAATATATAAAAAAATCATTATTTTTTAATGATTTTTAGTATCCTGTCGAAGTCTTCAAGAGAGTAGAAATGGATGCTGAGGCGGCCACGGTTTTGCTGCGCATTGGTCCGGATTTCCACCTTGGTTCCCAGCTGCTCTTGAAGAGAATTTTCCAGCGCGCGGATATCCGCCGGCTTTTCTGTTCCGGCCCGCGCCGGCGTGGAGGGTTTGGCGCCGCGGGATAGCGCCTCCGCTTCGCGCACGGACATTTTGCGTTCAAGCATTTCGGTAAAAGCGCGCCGCCGTTCGGCATCTTCTTCGATGGCCAGCAATGCGCGCGCGTGGCCCTCGGTGATTTTCCCCTCGGCCAGGGCCTGCTGCATGTCTTCGGGAAGATCTAGAAGCCGCAGTGTGTTGGACACGGCGGACTTTGATTTGCCGAGAATTTTAGTGAGCTCCACCTGAGAAAAGCTGAAGTCTTCGATGAGCTTGAGGTAGCTTTGCGCGGTCTCGATGGGGTTGAGGTCCTCGCGCTGGATGTTTTCAGTGATGGCCAAGGAAAGCCGCTCTTTGTCAGAGGTCTGGTTTCTAACGATAATCTCAATCTCTTTTAGGCCAGCCAATTCGGCGGCCCGAAGGCGCCGTTCGCCCGCGATAAGCTCGTAGGTTTCGCTGATTTCGTCGTATGAAACGAGGATCGGTTGCGCGACGCCGTGCTCGCGGATAGATGACGCCAGTTCTTGTAGTTTTTCCGGGTCGAAAAACTTGCGCGGCTGAAGGCGATTCGGTCGGATTTTTGAAATGGCTATTTTTTTCGCGGCGCTCTCTTGCGGGGCGCGCACGGATTCGTTTTGCGGGGCCACCTGGGGAATTAGGGCTTCAAGGCCGCGGCCAAGGGCTTTTCTCATGGTTGAACTCCTGTTTCTTGCGGTTGCTCAGAGGTTGGGGCGGCGGTCGGTTCGCATCGTTGGATGAGTTCTTTCGCTAAGGCGAGATAGGCTTCGGCCCCTTTTGATTTCGCGTCATACTGGAAAATGGGTTGGCCGAATCCGGGGGCTTCGGCGAGGCGAACGCTGCGTGGAATCATGGTTTGGAAAAGGCTGGCGCCGAAGAACTTTGAAATTTCTTCCTTGACTTGATTGGAAAGAATCATGCGCGCGTCAAACATGGTGATGATCCCCCCCTCAAGTTTGAGGGTCGGGTTAATTGTGGCGCGCACGTGATTGAACGTTTCGATGAATTGGGCCAAGCCCTCTAGGGCATAATATTCCGCTTGGATGGGTAAAAGCAGCCGGTTCGCCGCAGTAAGTGCGTTCACGGTAAGAAGCCCAAGAGAGGGCGGGCAATCGATGATGATATAATCGAATGGTGTCCCGAGATTTTTTAGCGCCCCTTTTAGCCTGTTTTCTCGCCCAATAACCTGGGTTAATTCAATTTCCGCGCCGATGAGTTCCTGTCCTGTCCCGGCTAAAAATAGATTTTTTAAGCTCGTTTCTTTGATGGTTTTTTCTAAGGGTAGAAGTTCAAGCAGGACCTGATAGATGCTAGGAGAATATTCTTTCTTATTAAATCCGACCCCAGAGGTGGCGTTCCCCTGCGGGTCGAGATCAATAAGAAGTGTTTTTTTCTCACAAACAGAAAGCCCCGCCGCAAGGTTAACCGCTGTCGTGGTCTTTCCAACCCCCCCCTTCTGGTTGGTGATCGCGAGAATTTCAGCCATATTTCGTTCGAATTGGAGTTTTCACGTGCAAACTTTTTTACCGCGACTGGTATTAGTATATAAAACGCCCGAGATCCTGTCAAGAGCGAAAATACAAGCCACACGAAGCGGCATCGTTTGCTATATAATATCTTTTTTATGTATTTATTATTATTTATTATCATATTTTATTGTATCTTGCCAGACGGGCGGCGCTTTAGCTAGAATCGCAACATGCTGCGGACAATGTGGACTATCAATGAGCTTGCGCGCGCCGTTCGCGCGGGGAAAATCCACACGGTCGTCATGGCCTTTCCGGACATGCAGGGGCGCTGGATGGGCAAGCGCGCCACGGGCCGCCATTTTCTGGAGGTCTGCCGCCGCCGCGGCACGCACGCCTGCGCGTATCTCCTGACCGTGGATATGGAGATGGACCCTGTGCCGGGCTACGCGCTGACCAGTTGGGACAAAGGCTACCAGGATTTCGCGCTCATTCCCGATTTCTCCACCATCCGACCGCTGGCCTGGAGCCCGGGCAGCGCGCTGGTCATTTGCGACGTGGCCGACGAAGAGGGCCGCCCCCTCGCGGTTTCGCCGCGCCAGATTCTTAAGGATCAGCTCGCTCGCGCTCGCGCTGCGGGCTTCTCCGTTAAGACGGCCTCGGAGTTGGAGTTCTATTTGTTCCGCGAGACGTACGAGTCCGCGAAGGCCAAGGGCTACCAAAACCTCGAATACTTCGGCGCCTATATCGAGGACTACCACATTCTGCAGGGCGCCAAGGAAGAATTCGTCGTCGGTGAAATTCGGAACCAGATGGAGAGGTCCGGCGTTCCCATCGAGACGTCCAAGGGAGAATGGGGCCCCGGGCAGCACGAGATCAACCTCGACTTCGCGCCCGCCCTGGAGATGGCGGACCGCCACACCATTTACAAGCATGGCGCCAAAGAAATCGCCATGGCCAAGGGCGTGAGCCTGACTTTCATGGCCAAAGTCGATTCGCGTCTGGCGGGCTCGAGCTGCCATATTCACACCAGCCTTTGGGACTCCGCCGGCCGCAAAAATCTTTTCTGGGAGGGGGGAAAGCCCAGCCGGCTTTTCCGCCACTTCTTGGGCGGACAAATGGCGTTGGCTAAGGAACTGGCCTACTTCTTCGCTCCGACGATCAACTCCTACAAGCGCTATCAATCCGCCACTTTTGCCCCGACCGCCGTGGCGTGGGCGCGGGACAACCGCACCTGCGGCTTCCGCGTGGTGGGGGAAGGGGCGTCCTTGCGCATTGAGAACCGCATCCCGGGCGCGGACGTCAACCCGTATTTGGCGTTCGCTGCGGCCATCGGCGCCGGGCTCTACGGCATCAAAAAGAAAATTGAGCCGCCGGCGGAGTTCCGCGGCAACGCCTATGAGTCCGCGGCCGTGCCCGCCGTGCCCAAATCCTTATATAAGGCCATCCGGCTCCTGGAATCCTCCAAAGTCGCGCGGGAGATTTTCGGGGACGAAGCCTTCGAGCACTACCTGCGCACGGCCCGCGCCGAGCAGGCGGCTTTCGACCGCAGCGTGACTGCCTGGGAACGCGAGCGGAACTTCGAGAGAATTTAGGCCGACAGCCCGTCTGGGCCCTTTTTCCCGGCCCCGCCTGGGCCCTTGGACACGCGCTGCGGAGGCGCTTTCTCGCCATAATGGGCTTATGAAAAACAAGGGCTTGAAGGCTGGCGTCGTTCCTGCGCTGGCGGTTCTGGCTGCGGCGGCGTTGGCCCATGGAGCGCGCGCGGGATATTCCGGCTTTGAGGCGAGCGGCGATTCTGCTTTCACGGTTCGCCTAGCGGGCGTTCAGGCGGCGGCATTGCGCTGGCGGCGACCGGCCGCGCGGCCGTTGCCGCTCTTCGGCTGGAAAAAACATCCACCAAAGTTGCAGAGCGCGCCAATCACCCTGCTTGAGCGCACCGGCCCCGGCGCCGACACCTCTGGCGCGCTCATTGTGCTTCCTTGTGATTTTGGTGGACATGAGACCCGCTGCGTTATGGACAGCGGCAACGCGACGACCTTTATCAAAAATGACGCATTTTCCCGCCGCTTCGATAATGAATACGGCGGCCAGCTGACCGGCGCCTCGGGGCGCCGGGTCCAAACGGCGGTGATATACCCGGGAGTTCTGAGCGCGGGAAGCATCGATTTCGGATCTCCTGAGATTTTTCGGGTGCCCGTGCGCCCGGGGGCTGGCAGCCCCTTTGTCGATGGGACGGAGGCCTATCTTGGCATCGACGTCCTTTACTCGAAACGCAGCCTGGAGCTCGATTTCGGCTCATCGCCACGGCTCGTCGCGGACCGGCCGCCATCGTTTTCCTCCGCCGAGAACCGGCTTCAGCGCACACCGTCCGGCCACCTGCTGGTTTCCATCGCCGTGGCGGGGGAAACGGTTCCCGCGCTTTGGGATACGGGCACGTCTCTGACCGCCGTTGACATCAAGTACATCCGCAGCTGTCCCGGGGCGTTTGTTCCAGTCGGATCGGTCAGCACCGTTGACGGCGCGGCCGTGATGCAAAAGGCCGAAATCTACCGAGTGAAAGGCATTGTGATCGGAGGATATCGTTTCGACGGTGACGTCATCGGCATGGACTTAAGCCATCTCTCCAGCATTCTGCAGCGCCGCGGGGTCAGCGTCATCCTTGGGGGCAACTTCATCACCAAGCTCAATTGGTACCTGGATTTGCGAGGGAAGACATGGTCCGTTTCGCGGCCTCAGCCGCTAAGCCAAGCCGCAACGCCCTAGCGGATTTTCGCTAATCCCCGGCTCGCCAGCGTCCAAGCTGTGAGCTTGTAGAGCAGCCGGGCGCCTACGTTGGCGTCCCAGTCTCCTTGGCCGCGCGGCGGAGGGGAAACCTCCACCAAATCAAAGCCGATAATCTGCCGTTTTGAGACGGCGATCTCGCGCAGGATCCGGTTCGCTTCCGAAAAGGACAGCCCTCCGGGCACGGGCGTCCCCGTATGCGGACACAACGAGGGATCGAGCCCGTCAATGTCGAAGGTGATCCAAACCTTTTCCGGCAGGCCGGAAACGACGTCGCGGACGATTTCATCCCATGGCTCGCCTGCGAACATGCGGCGACGCAGGGCCTCGTCGTAGAAGACGGCAGCGCGGCCTCCCAAAGACGCCGCGTAGTCCGCCTCCTCCTCGCAGAAATCTCGGATGCCGACCTGAACGATTTTCGCGATCCCTGGGATGTCGTCGAGGGCGTTTCGCATGATGGAGGCGTGCGACCAGCGGAAGCCCTCGTAGGCCGCGCGCATATCGTGGTGCGCGTCGAAATGCAGAAGCCCGAAGCTCCCGTGCTTCTCGGCCGCGGCCGCAAAGGCGCCGTAAGGAACTGAGTGGTCGCCGCCCAGAACGGCCGGAATTTTCCCTGCGGCCAAAATGCTACCGACGGATTTTCGCACCCGCGCGTTGAGCTCCGCGCCGAGCGCGTTGACGAGGGCGGCGTGCTTTTGAAGGGATTTGCGGCCGTCCGCTCCGCCGGCCGCGATGACCTTGCGCGCGGCCGCGCGGGCACGGGCGTTCAAAGCGCGGATTTCGGGGTCGGCGCGCCGCAGGAAAAGCCCCGCGGCATAGGGCTTCTCAACGTCCCTGTCGTAGAGATCGACCTGCCGGCTGGCGCGGAGCACTGCCGCCGGGGCTCCCGCCGTTCCGCCGCCGTAGGAGACCGTCGCCTCCCACGGCGCCGGAACGTAGACTAGGGCTGCGTCCTTTTCTATATAAGGAAGGCCGAAAACCCCCGAATCCGGCGCCGACGCCGAATTAGGATCGAACGCCGGCTCCGCGGGCATGGTCTTGCGGGGCGAGGGACCGCTTAGGCCGCTATCTCGCCGCGAGATTCTTCGCCGCGTAGTCCCAGTTGACCAGCGCCCAGTAGGCGTCCATGTACTTTGGGCGGGCATTGCGGTAGTCGATATAGTAGGCGTGCTCCCAGACGTCGCAGGTCAGGAGGGTCTTCTCGCCGTACTTGAGTGGATCGTCCGCGTTGTTGGTGTTACGGATGGCCAGGGAACCGTCCTGTTTTTTAACCAGCCAGGTCCAGCCCGATCCGAAGAGGGTTGTGGCGGACTTAGTGAAGGCTTCCTTGAACTTGTCGAGGGAGCCGAAGTGCTTGTTGAGGGCCTGGAGAAGATCCCCGGCCGGAGCCTTGCCCGGCTTGGGCGTGAGGCTTTCCCAGTAGACGTTGTGGTTCCAGAATTGGGCCGCGTTGTTGAAAAGTCCGCCTTCCGCCTTCCGTATAATGTCCTCCAAGGACATCGTCTCCCAAGGCGTCCCGGCGATGAGCGTGTTCAGGTTGTTACAGTAGGCTTGGTGGTGCTTGCCGTAGTGGAACTCCAGGGCCTCCTTGGAGAGTTCGGGAGCCAAGGCGTCCAAAGCGTAGGGGAGCTTGGGAAGGGAATACTTCGCGGTCGGTTTTTCTGCGGTTTTTTCCATGGATCGTCCTCCGGGGCGTAAAATTTTTTCAAGGCCCGTCTTGATCATACCTCTTTGCACGCGCCGCAAGCCAGCGGCTGGTTTTTCGTAGTATAATGGGGGCACGGGGACAGAGTTCCCGAATCCAAAATCAAAGGAGACACGCTCATGCCCGCGACCACCGTTAGGAAGCATCCGACCAAGACCGCCAGGACCTCCGCTTATACTCCGACGCCGGCCCAAGCCGCCGCCTATTTTTCCGCCAAGCTCGCTTACGAAACCACCCCGCACCAGTTGAAGCGCGACTGGGATGAGGGCAAGGTCGCCATCTTGGACGTGCGCGATCCGCAATCCTACGCGGCCGAGCACATCGCGGGAGCCAAGAACGTTCCGCTCACGGAGCTCGACAAGCACATCGCGACGCTGCCCAAGAACAAGACGCTGGTGACTTACTGCTGGAACATCACCTGCGCCATGGCGCCTAAGGCCGCCTTGACGCTGGCCCAGAAGGGCTTCAACGTGCAGGAACTCTCCGGCGGCATCGCGGACTGGAAGAGCAAGTCCTTCCCGACCGAAGGGCAGACCGCTTAAACTCATCCGCAGTCTCGTCCGGCCCTCCCCCATGCTTCGGGGGAGGGCGCGGGCGGGGAAAATTTTCAAGGAGGAAACGCACATGAAGAAATTTTTTGCCCTGGCAGGCCTCGCTGCGATCAGCGTCGCGCTGGCCGCTTCGCCGTCCGCAGCCTTTTTCATCCAGCCCGCGCTCACTCAGCTGACCGGATCGCATGGCTATGACGGCACCGAGGCATCCGTGGACGTCGGTGGGGCCTTTCACCTCATGCCGGCCTTCTCCTCCTACCATTCTGATTTAAGCGGCGGGCAGACCTACAAGACCTACTCCCTGCGCGCGGCCTACGACACGGGCTTGTGGGGCGTGGGCCTGACCGGCGGCGCGACCCCGGGGATTGCGGGTTCCAACTTCAAGCAGAATTTCTACGGCGTTGACGGGACGCTGAGCTTTGGCCCCGGCACGGGCAAGGTCTCGCGCCTGCGGCAGTACCAGGCGCAGGGCGCGGCGGGCCTGACCAACATGGGCTCCGCCCCCGAGGGCCTGGCCGGCGTGGATTTGGGCGCCGGGATTATGCATTACGACGAGACCAATGCGAACCTCTCCGGCGTGGGCTTGGCCAAAATCGGCCAAACCAACCTGCGCGGCTCGGCCGGCGCGGCGTTTTTGGACAATATTCTAACCTTAGACATCACCAAGTCGGTCTATAACGGCAGCCTGACGGGCTCCGCGGCGGACCAGGCCCAGATCATCCAGGGCGTCAACGCCATCGTCCAGGGCTTTCCGGACACCTCGGTGAGCTTGAAGCTCGCCATGGGCCTGCTGCCTCTGGTAACGCCGTACATCTCTTATACGCACACGACCTTCAAGAACGGCGTGGGCGCCTCCGGCGCGTACGTGGTCGGCGGCGCGGTCAACCTCCTGATGCTTAATGTGCACGCGTTCTATGAGCGCTACACCCAGGTTGGCGGGCAGAACCAGAACTTCGTGGGCATCGGCGCGGGGCTTAACTTCGGCCTTTGATCCGAAAGGACGGAAATAAAAGAACCGCCGGAGCTGCGGGCGCTTTTCGCGCGCCTGCGGCTTCCTTTTTTGGCGCCGGCGCAATCCTTCTTCTCGGTGCGATCGCGGCTTACGCGCGGGCTGGTGGCGGCGGGGGCTACTCCGGAGGGTTCGGAGGCGGTGGATTCTCCGGCGGAGGCTTTTCGGGAGGTGGCGGCGGGGGAGGGCTCGGCATCCTTCTGTATTGGTACATCGCTTTCGTCGCCCAGGACCCGATCATTGGCCTCCCTCTTACGCTCGTTATCGGCTACGTCGTCTGGCAAATTTACGGCCAGACCGATCCGGTTTTAGCGACGACCGGGCAGATGCACCGGGCCATCGCGCAAGGCCAAGACCTCCAGGATCGGCGGGATTTGGAAGCGAGCCTCGCGGCTTTAAAGGCGCGCGACCCCAAGTTCGATGCGGAGGCGTTCTTGAAGCGCGCGCAGGACGCGTTCCTCAAGATCCAGTCGGCCTGGAGCCGGCAGGACCTTTCTCCGGCTAGAGCCTTCATCTCGGACGGTGTGATGGAGCGCTTTCTGATTCAAATCGATATGCAGAAAGCCCTCGGCGAACGCAACGACATGAGCCGGGTCCAAGTCCTGGGCGCGGACATCTTAGAGCTCGAGTCCGACCGGTGCTTCGACGCCATGCACGTCCGCTTCAGGGCTTCGGCAGTCGACCAGACCGTTTCCTTGCGTGACGACCGCCGGATTTCGGGTTCTTCCGCCGCGCAAGAGTTCCTCGAGATTTGGACCTTCCTGCGCCGGCCAGGCACGAAGACGCTCTCCAGCGCCGGCCTCATCGAGGGCTGCTGCCCCAACTGCGGCGCGCCGCTCTCCCTGGCGGACGCGGGGCGCTGCGAGAGCTGCAAATCGTGGGTCAATTCCGGAGAATACGATTGGGTTCTTTGCGAGATCACGCAGGAGTGCGAATGGGCTCCGCGGGGAGCCGAGCGGGACATCCCGGGATTTTCCGCGTTGGCCTCCAAGGACGCGGCCTTGAACGCGCAGTTTCTTGAAGATCGGGCTTCGGTGGCGTTCTGGCGCTGGCAGATGGCGCTTTTCGAAGGAAAAACGGACCCGGTTGCGGCCGTGGCCGCCCCGGAATTCATGTCGACGATGGGCTCCGATATCGCGGCTAAAAACGAGAGCTACCGGGAGTCCGCTGTGGGCGCCGTCGAGGTCAAGTGCGTCGAAACCGGGGCGCCGTTCGACCGGGCGCATGTCCTGGTCAAGTGGTCCGGCGATCGCTGGGCGGGCCGCGGCGGCGCGGCGGTCTTCCAGGAAAACGTCCTGCGTCAGCACGTCTTCATCTTAAAGCGCAAGAGCGGCGTCTTGACCGAGGCGCGCTCCGGGCTTTGCTCCGCGCGCTGCCCCAACTGCGGCGCGCCGCAGACTCAGCGGGACCAAGTCCGGTGCGAATATTGCGGAACGCCGTTTAACGATGGGGCCAGGCTTTGGGTCGTTGAGGACATCCGCCCCATCGGCGAATGGTCCCCGCCGAAAAGCACTCTGCAAGCCCCGTCCACGTCGTCGGCTGACGATTGGGCGCAGGACCTTTCTCCCGCCGAGGCGCTGACCGTTGTGGCGTTGGTCATTTCCGCGAACGGCCACCAGACGGCGGAAACCGAGGGCATGATGGCGGCCCTGGCGCGGCGCTACGGCATCGCGCCCGAAAAAGTTCCGGCGCTTTTGGTCGCCGCGCGGAACGGCCAAGTGCAAATGCCGGTGCCTCAAAATAGGGAGGAGGCCCGGGTCTGCCTGCGCGGGCTCTCGCGCCTCATCCTCACGGAAGGTCCCGTCACGCGGGCGGAGGCGCGGCTCTTAAACGAATTCGCGGCCCGCTATGGCTACTCGAGGGCGGACGTGCGGCTCGTTTTTCGCGCCGAGCGGCTCGCGCTCTACCGGCGCGCCAAGGCCGCGCTCCGCTCATCCGCGGCATGAAACGAACGTCCTGTGAGCGTTCGGTCTTGACAGGTGCGCGCCAACGGGGCTACAGTTAAAAACGCGCCAGCGCTTCGTTTTTGGAGGAACCATGGCCATCATTAATCGCGTTAAGTACGACGGGCCCTCGGACGTCCTTGTTTGGAAGTTTCCGACGCAGGATTTAAGCTGGGGCACCCAGGTCATCGTCAACCAAGCCCAGGAGGCCGTGTTCTTCAAAGGGGGGCAAGCACTGGATGTCTTGGGCCCCGGCACGCATACGCTTAAAACAGCGAACCTGCCGCTTTTGCGCGGAATTATTGAGGCACCCTTCGGCGGGCAGACGCCGTTTTCGGCGGAAATCTATTTCGTCAACAAGGCGACGCACCTGGACGTCAAGTGGGGGACTAAAACGCCCATCCCCATTGAGGATCCTAAGTTCAACGTGTTCCTACCCGTGCGCGCCTTTGGACAGTTCGGCGTGCAGGTCGCGGACGCCCGAGTTTTTGTCACCCAGCTCTCCGCCACGCTGCCGGAATTTACCCTGGACGCCCTGGAGGATTATTTCCGCGGCGCGCTCCTGGCTCGGACCAAGGACTACATCGCGGAGACCATCGTCAAGACCAAAATCAACGTGTTGGAGATTTCCGCGCATTTGGAAGAGATGTCCGCCGCGATGGGCGCCAAGCTCTCGGGAGACTTCGCGGCCTATGGCGTCAAGCTGGTTAATTTCTTCCTGGACTCGGTGGACGTGCCGGAGGACGACGAGACGGTCGTGCGCCTCAAAAAGGCCCTGGCGGACCGCGCCGAGTTCGACATCTTGGGTAACGCGTACAACACCAAGCGCACTTTCGACACCCTGGAGAAGGCCGCGGGCAACGAGGGCGGCGGCGCGGGCATCGGCATGGGCCTGGGCGCGGGCCTAGGCGCCGGGGCCGGCATCGGAAACCTGATGTCCGGATTGATGGGCCAAGCCGCGGCGGGCGCGGCCAAGCCGTCCGGTCCGGCGCCGGCCGGGGTGATCTGCCCGTCCTGCCGGGCGCAGAACCCGGCGGGAGCGCGCTTCTGCTCTTCCTGCGGCAAGCCGCTGCAGGCCGTCTGCCCAAAATGCGGAGCACCGGCCGAAGCCAGCGCTCGTTTCTGCCCCGCGTGCGGGGCAAAGTTAGCCTAAAAGGGCGAGCGGATCCCGCTTAGCGCAGCGCGGCCGGAATTTTTGCTTTCTCGTCGTTTAAGAACGCGCTCCACTTGCGCGCGGCGCGGTTCTTCCACGATCCCTTGTGGTAGGCGTAGGAAGCCAGGAGCGGCAGAGCCATGGTGGCCTCGGCGTAAACCATCTGCTCATAAACCGTATCCACCTTGCCCCAGGAGCACGCCTCGCGCAAGGTCGATCCGGAGAGCGCTCCGTCGCGCTCGTCCGCGACCGTGATCTGCACGGCGTACTTGTGCATCGTGGTTTCAAGGCCGATCATCTCCGGCCCGACCGTGATGTCCTGAGCGAAGTTCTTGGGAACCCCGCCGCCGATCATCAGGAGCCCCGTTTCCTTGGCCGCGAGCTTCACGCGCACCAGTTCTAGGAAATCCTTGGCAGAGTCGATTGAGGCGTGTTCGTCGGGATTGTGCCACTGGTGATGCAGGAGCCCGAAGCCCGCCGAGCAGTCGGAGAAGGCGGGGACGAAAATGGGCACGCTCTTTTGGTAGGCCGAGAGGACCACGGAGTCCTTGACCTTGCACTTCTTGACCAAGTGCTTGCCCATCTCCTCGATGAACTCGCGCGAGGAGTAGGGGCGGGGCTTCAGGGTGCCGGCGATCCCGGAAATGGTCCAATCACAGATGCCCAGCTGGTCCTCGTCGATGAAGGTGTCGTAGATGCGGTCCACGCGGAGCGCGCGCATCTGTTTGTCGTCCACCCATTTGCTTCCTTTATAGTGCTTGAAGCCCAGGGCTTCGAAGAAGTCCTGGTCCACGATGTTGGCTCCGGTCGAAACAATGGCGTCGACCATATTGTTGGAAACCATGTCGAACACGATTTTCTTAAGTCCCGCGGAGAACAAGGAGCCGGCCAGACAGAGAATGACGCTGCAATCCTTGTCCGCGAGCATCTGATCATAAATGGCGGCGGCGCGGGCGAGGTCCCTGGCCGAAAACGCCATCTTGGACATCGCCTCCACCATCGCCACGGTGTTGTGCTTCGTTATGTCGAAGTGAACGATTTGTTCCTTCAGCACATCCGTCTTTTTCATCCCCATGATTACCCCTTGCGTTGTTTGTTTTGATTCGGCAACGAGGAAATATTTTATAACATTGAAGCAACATCCACAATTTTTTCGGCGGGGAAAATGAAAAAGATTTTTAATCTCGGATTTTTTTTCGCGCTCTTATGCGCTCCGGCATGCGCCTACTACACGCCGCGCAATCCGCACTACCGCGAGACTTCGCGCCAAAAATCCGGCGCGCGAGATAAAAAGATGGGGGCGGCGACGCAGCCCGGCGCCGGACAGAACCTCGCCGCGCCCGACGTGCTGGGCCCGGGCAGCTGGGCCCCGCCGGTGCGCCGCGCCATCGATGAGCTCATCGCGGAGAAAGGGTTTTCCAGCAGAGGCTACGACGCCCAGAAGCCGCCCATCGCGGTTTTGTCGTGGGAGGGCGTGTTCTACGTCCACGACGCCGCCGCGCAGGTCTTCCTCCAGATGGTGCGTTCGGCCCGCTTTAAATTCGGCGCCGATTTTTGGGCACAGATTCCCATCGCCTACGGCCGGCAGAAGATCCGCGCGGCGTACGAGCAGTTCTCTCTTCTTCCGATGAGCATCTGGGAAGACGAGCCGACCTACCTGCAGTTCCGCAAGTATTTCGTCGAATCCTACCGGAACCAGTGCGAGGACGAAAGCTGGTCCGCGTGCCGCGCGTTCCTGGCCGGGCTCTTCGTCGGGTTTGCGCCGCAGGAAGCCCGAGACTACGCCGCGACGGTCATCAACACCGAACTGCAACAGCCCCTGGGCGGCGAAGTTTTCTCCGCGGGGCCGCAGGACGCACGGCCGATCAAGATTCAAAACGGCCTGCGCGTGATTCCTGAGGCGCAGGGGCTGGTCTCCGCGCTGCTTTCGGCCGGCTTCGATGTCTGGGTGATGGATGAAGACCCCCAGCCCATTCTAGAAGCCGAAACAGCGCCTGCAGGCGTGCCGGCTGCCCATGTCCTCGGCATCCGCACCAAGATCGTCAAGGGCGTCCTGACCGGGGACATCGAGGGGGACGTGCCCGCGCGGGGCGCCAAGACGGCCGCCGCGATCGCGGCTTTCGGCCGGGCGCCGGACTTGGTCGTGGGCGCCTCCTCCGACGACGCGAACCTGCTCGGATACGGCAAGGGCGTGCGTATTCTCATCGATCACGGCGACAAGAAGCTCGACGCCAAGGCGCGCCGCGAGGGCTGGCTCCTCCAGCCCGCGTTCGGGCCATGAATTTTTACTATGATGGGGCCATGAACAGGCTCCAAGGAAAAATTTGCCTCATCACCGGCGCGGGCTCGGGCATGGGCCGCGCCGCCGCCCTGCGTTTCTGCGCCGAAGGCGCCAGGGTGTTTGCGTGCGATTGGAAGAAAGACGCTCTGGAGGAGACCGCGGCGCTCGCGCGCAAAAGCGGCGGGGACATCGCGGTTTTGGCCGGGGACGTCTCCAAGGAAGCGGACGTGCGCCGCGCGGTGGAGACCGCGGTCAAATCCTTCGGTGCGCTCCACGTCCTCTACAACAACGCCGGCATCTTCCCGGACGACGACCATTCGGTCGTGGACACGGATGAGAAGGTCTGGGACAAGGTCTACGCCGTCAACGTCAAGGGCGTTTACCTCATGTGCAAATACGCCATTCCCGAAATCATCAAGGCCGGCGGCGGGTCGGTCATCAACGTGGCTTCCTTTGTTGCGCTCGTCGGCTGCAGCGTGCCGCAAGACGCCTATACGGCGTCCAAGGGCGCGGTCATCGCCTTGACCAAGTCGCTGGCCGTGCAGTTCGGACCCAAGGGCGTGCGCTCCAACGCGATCTGCCCGGGGCCCATCGAGACGCCGCTCCTCATGGACTGGCTCCTAAAGGAGCCCAAGGAAAAAGCCAAGCGCATCAACCGCATCCCCATGGGGCGCTTCGGGAAGTCCGAGGACATCGTGAATTTGGCGCTCTACCTCGCTTCGGATGAGGCGGCGTGGACCAACGGCGCGGCGTTGGTGGCCGACGGCGGCATCACCGCCAACTACTTCTAATGGTGTCCCCTAAGGCGGAAAAAAAGCCCGCGAGAAAAACGGCGGTAGCGCGTCCGGCGCTCGGACATTGGATCGGCGGCAAAGAGCGGCCCTCAATTTCTGGGCAGACCTTTCCCGTCGTCAATCCCGCTACGGGCCTGGACATGGCTGCCGTTGCGCGCGGTCAGGCCGCTGACGCGGATGCTGCGGCCAAAGCGGCCGACGCGGCGCTGCGCGGCCCGTGGTCCAAATTTTCGCCGCGCCAGCGCGCACGCGCCCTTTTTGAGATCGCGCGCCTCATCCGGGCAAACGCAGAGTCTTTGGCCGAACTGGAGTCGCAAAACGCCGGCAAGCCCATCGGCGAGGCGCGCGGGGAAGTGGAGGCCGCGGCCGGGTGCTTCGAATATTACGCCGGTGCGGTGTCTAAATTCTTCGGCGAGACGATTCCCGTGGGTGCCTCGGGCCTTGATTTTACCCTGCGCGAGCCCGTGGGCGTCTGCGCGCTCATCACTCCTTGGAACTACCCGCTGGTCATCGCGTCGTGGAAGCTCGCGCCGGCCCTGGCCTGCGCCAACGCTGCGGTCCTTAAGCCTGCGGAGGCCACGCCCTTGACCGCTCTGCGCTTGGCTAGGATTTGCGCCGAGGCGGGCGTCCCCGAGGGCGTGGTCAACGTGTTGACCGGCTTTGGCCCCGAGGCTGGAGAACCGTTGGTCAAGCATCCGCTGGTGCGAAAGGTTTCTTTCACCGGCTCGACCGCGGTGGGCCGGCATTTGATGGCCCTGGCCGCGCCGAGCTTAAAGCGCGTGTCTTTGGAGCTGGGAGGAAAATCGCCGAGCCTGGTTTTTGACGACGCGGATTTAGACCGTTGCGCGCCGGATGCGGCCGGCGCGGTCTTCTCCAACGCGGGCCAGGACTGCTGCGCGCGCTCGCGCGCCCTGGTGCACGAGAAAATCTACGACGATTTTGTGGAAAAAGTCGCGGCCTGCGCGAAGAAGCTGCGCGTGGGCGATCCGCGGGACCCTAAAACCGAGATGGGGCCGCTCATCTCGCAAAGGCAGAAGGACCGCGTGCTGGGCTACGTCGCGGCCGGGAAAGAAGAAGGCGCCGAGCTTGTCTGCGGCGGTGCGGCTCCGGATTTTGGCGGCGGATTTTTCGTGACGCCCGCGGTGTTCGCGGGCGTGGCGCCGCGCATGCGCGTGTTCCAAGAGGAGATTTTCGGCCCCGTGCTCTGCGCCACGCCCTTTAAGACCGAGGATGAGGCGGTCGCTTTGGCCAACGGCACGGACTACGGGCTTTCGGGCTCCATATGGACCCGTGACGTGGGCCGCGCCCTGCGCCTCGCGCGCCGCGTGCAGAGCGGGGTCTTGAGCATCAACTCGTCTTCCAGCGTGCACATCGAGGCGCCCTTCGGCGGATTCAAGGCCTCGGGCTTGGGGCGCGAACTGGGCATGAAGGCGCTCGAACTCTACAGCGAAGTCAAGAACGTCTTTATCTCTGACCGCTAAAGCCGGTAGAGCGCGCGGGCATTGTCCGTCGTCGTCCGCGCCACGTCCTCAAGCGTCCGGCCGAAGACCTCCGCCACCTTGGCTGCGATTTCCGGGATAGCCGCGGGCTCGTTGCGCTTGCCGCGGGAGCTTTGCGGCGGAAGATACGGGCTGTCGGTCTCAAGAACAATGCGCTCCAGGCCCGCGCCGCGCAGGGCGGCCCGTAAACCGTCGTTTTTTGGGTAAGTGACCGGGCCGTCCACGCCCAGCGCGAAACCGCGCTCGACCAGGAAGCGGGCGTCGTCCTCGCCGCCGGAGAAGCAGTGCACCACGCCCCAAAAACGGAACTCCGCCGGCGGATGGGGGCAGAGCGCGCCGACCACATCGCGGAGATCTTCGTAAGCGCCGCGGCAGTGGATGACCGCGGGCCTGCCCCATGAGAGGCTTCCGGCCAAGAGCGCACGGAAAGCCGCGATCTGCGCGCCCTTGGGCGCGTCGGTTTTGACGTAATCAAGGCCAATTTCGCCTATGGCTGCCACTTCGGGCAACCGGGCCTTGGCGGCGAGCGCGCCAAGCAACGCCGGGGAGAACTCGGCGACGTAATAGGGGTGAAGCCCCAAGGCGCACCGCACCTGGAGTGGCCGGGCCCGGCTCAGGGCCAGGGCGCCCGGCCACTCTTTGGGTGCATCCGCGATCTCGGCGATGTTTATAACGCCGGCGGCGCGCGCCCGATCCAACACGGTTTCCCGGTCGGTTTCGAAGACGCTATCGCCCAAATGGGCGTGCGTGTCGAAAAATGCGAGCACCCGGACAGCTTAATGAGCGAAATACTTCCAGCGCCGGAGCGAGTGCTCTTTTCCCTGCGCTTGGCCCAGCAAATGTTCCTCGACTTGGCCCCAACGGTCGTCGTCGTGGTCGGCGCGGGTGAGCTTGAGCCAAGCCTGCTCTCCCTGCGATGAGAAAGTCCGGGGAAATTCGGGTTCGAATTTGAGTTTCGGCTCAAGAATCCGGATGGTCCTGCTTTTGGCGGCCTTGGCCGATCTGGCGGCTTTGGGTTTGGCCTTCAAGACGGGCTTGCGCGCACGTTTCGCGATCATCGTCGATAATCCTCCACATGAGAAGTCAATGTCCACCGACGTGGGGAGTATAGCCCCCAAGCGCGAAAATTTCAAGGGGTGTGTGTCGCGCCGGGCTAGTCTTCCGAGCCCTCGTCGCGCAGGCTGGTCAGGATGGATTCGTAGACGGCGTCGTCCTTCCCCGCGTAAAAAGAAAACATGGTCCTGGGACCCAGGAGATAGGCTTCGACATGCGAGAATGGGGCTTGAAAGTCCACTTGGATGCCGCGCAGCGTCCCGACCTGAAGTTTTTTGAGCGAGAATTGGTTTTCCTGCGCGTGCAGGCGCGAGAGGACGAGAGCCTCAAGCTGCCGAGGACCATCGACGCGGCCCGCCCAGGGGTTGGGCTGGGCGTCCAGGCGCACGATGCCCAGTTGGCCGTAGAGCCCTGTATCGATGAAGTCGATGCGGCTGGTGCCGGCCTTGGCGAAGTAGACGCGCTCAACGGTCTTTTGCGGGTCCGTGAACTCCTGCGCATAGCCGTAGCCGGGCGGCAGGTGGACGACGTAGCCGTAGTGGCCAAGGAATGCGGATTGCGCCTGGGCGATGCCGTCCTCCTTCTCCTGTGGATATCTTGAGGGACTTGAAGGCGGCGATTGGAAAACCATCAGGCCAGCGCCCAGGCACAAAAGAGCGCCGGAGGCCAGGAAGATGAGTTTTCGGTTGCGGCCCAGGGGCTTCTTGACGGCCTTGGACGCGGGCGCCAGGGCCGCCTTTAAGGAGTCGTCGAAGTCCAAGTCCGAGACGCCATCTTCGGCGAGGCGTCGGCGCAGCTCTTCGGAAGAGAAAAGGCTGATGTTCTCCTTCAGGTAATCGACGAGTTCGGTCCGGACCATGGTTCGATTTTTATAACTTAATCGCCCCTGCGAGTCAATTGCGGTTGACTTCGTCAGCGTAAAGTGGTCTAATGGACGATATGGCGGGAGCAACGACGGCGACGGCGGCTAAGAAAAAAACCAAGCGGCACGCCTCCGCACTGAAAGCCGCCCGTCAGGCGGAAACGCACAGGCTGCGCAATCGCTCGGCTAAGCGTGCCATCCGCGAGGCCGTGCGCGAAGCTTTGGCCGCGGCCAAAGCCAAAGGCGCCGCGGATGCCCAGACCCAGACGCTTCTGCGCGGCGCGACCGCGCTTCTGGACAAGGCCGCCCGTCGCGGCGTCATTCACTGGAAAGCCGCCGCCCGCCGCAAGTCTCGCCTGTTGTCCCGAATGAGCGCCCCGACTGCTCCCGCCGCTGCTTCCGCTAAATAGCTTCCGCTCATTCGATCGCCAGATTTTAATTACCGCCTCTGCACAGCCGCGCGGCCGTAGCCTCCACTTCCGCGCGAGGATCCAGCCAGGACTGCGATTTAAGCGCCTTCTCAGCGCGGAGGCAAACCAGCATATCTTCACGCAGGCGGCCGTCTCCCAAGCGCGCGGCCCGGCCGACGAAATCGCGGTCCCAGTAAGGATGCAGCCGCAGGGCGCGGGCGATGTCCTGCGGACTTCGGCCGGCCCCCGCCAGAATTTTGGCGCGCAGCTGTTTTTGCACGACGGAGGACATCTGTGCCAGGGCCCGGAACGCCTGATCCTGCGGCTTGCCGTCGGCCAGGAAGCGACGCAGGTGGGCCAGCACCGGCCCGGATTTTCGCTCCTGGATGAGGCGCGAAAGCGCGAATGGATCGGCCGCTTTGCGGTAACCCAAACAAGCCAGGGCGTCCTCCTCGGAGATTTCGGCTCCGGAAGAGAAAAGCAGGAGCTTTTCGAGCTCTTGGGACAGGGCCGTCCAGTCCGTTCCCGCCTCGCGCACCAGCAGCTGCGCGACGGGCGCGGGCAGGGTTTTGCCGGCTTTTCTGGCCGCGGCGCAAAGCCTGGCCTCGGCTGCGTCCTCCCGGAGCGGGGCGAAGACGGCGAGGGCCCCAGCGCTTTTGGCCGCCTGCATCAGCGGATCTTTCGCGTCCGCCTTTTTGTCGTCGGAGACGAGCAGCAGGGTCGTCTGCGGGGAGGGGCTCTTCAAGTAGTCGGCCAGGGCTTTTTTCAGCGCCGCGGGAAACGCGGGCGCCTTGACCGAAACCAGCCGGCGGTCCGAGAATACGGGCAGGGTGTGGAGCTCGGCCAGGATGTCCCCCAGGAGGTCGTCCAAATCGCCGGCGAAGGCGCGCGCATTGAAATCACCGCAGGCCATGGATTTTTCGATGAGGCGCCGAGCGGCCTCCTTGTCGGCTGCCTCCTCGCCGAGGAGGTAGTAGACGGGACGCGGCCCCGTCTTCAGGTCCTTGGCGAGCTCGGCGCCGGAAAGCTCCATTTTTTCTTGAAAATCCCTAGTAAGTCGGCGTCGCCACCGGCGTCAGGGGAACTGCGCCGGGATTGACGCTGGGCGCGGTCGAAGGCGCGTTAGGCGAAATCTGGCGCTGGGTCACTCCGGTCACGGAGCCGAAGCCCTTGATGACGCGCGTCACCACGTCGTTGGCCAGGCGCGGCCAGATCTCCTCGCGCGCTTGCTCTTCGGTGAGCCCCCCCGGCTGCGTGTCGGCGTTGAAGACCAGGCTTTCCTCGATGTTGGGCTGATCCCAGAGCGCGGTATTGGTCTTGACGTCGATGAACTGCAGGTCTGAGATGATGGTCAGCTTGTAGGCGGTCGGCACCAAGTTCGCGTTGTACTGGATGGGGATTAAAAGGTAGCGCGTGATGGTGAGATAAACCGCGCCGTCGGCCTCGGATTCGGGCACGATGGGATACTGGCCGTTGCTCAGGAAGGCGTCGCGGACGGCGATGTAGAGCTTATCTTCGAGGCCGAACTGCTGGGTCTTGTTGACGATGGGTCGGATGGCGATTTTCTTGACGTTGCCGGGCAGGATTTGAGGCGCCGGATTGTAAGTGACGTCTCCCGTGCTGCAGGCGGCGCAGAGCCCCGCGGCCAGGACCATCCAGAGCGGCCAAAATTTTTTCATCGCAGCCTCCGTTCTCTATTTGACGACCAAGCTCACCAGGCGGTTGGGCACCACCACGGCCTTGACCACGGTCTTTCCCGAAACGGCCTCGCGGATTTTTTCGAGCGCCAAGGCCGCCTGGCGAACGTCTTCAGCGCCCGCATCCCGCCCGAACTCGAAGCTGGCCCGCACCTTGCCATTGACCTGCACGGCGTACTCGACTTTCTCCTCGGCCATAAGAGATTCGTCCCAGGCGGGCCAGGACTCCTGCGCCAGGCAGCGCTCATGCCCCAGCTTTTCCCACAGCTCCTCGGTCAGGTGCGGAGCGAAGGGGTGCAGGAGCGCGAGCAACGTTTCCAAGTCCGCGCGGGCGAGGGCGGACTGCTTTTGGATCTCGTTGGCGTAGATCATGAGCGCGGAAATCGCGGTGTTGAAGCCGAAGGACTCGATGTCCTCGGAGATTTTCTTGACGGTCTTGTGCCGCAAAGGCGCCAGCCCGGCGCCGTCCGCCAAGCGATGGTTTTCCAAGGCGTCCCAGACCAAAATCCAGATTTTCCGCAAAAATCGCGAGACGCCCTCGATGCTGCGCATGTCCCAGGGCTTGGACTGCTCGAAGGGCCCCATGAACATTTCGTAGAGCCGAAAGGCGTCGGCGCCGTAGTCAGCGATGACTTGGTCCGGGTTGACCACGTTTTTTTTGGACTTGGACATCTTCTCGATTTGAGAATCGAGCGCCTCGCCGGTCGCGGACAGGGCGGGCGCGCCGTCCTCTCCGTATTTAACCTCGTTGTGACCATGGTAGACGCCGCGCGAGTCGCGGAAAGAGAAAGACAAAATCATGCCCTGGTGGCGCAGCTTTTGGAATGGCTCCGGGGTCGAGACCGCGCCCAGATCGTAGAGCGCCTTATGCCAGAATCGGGCGTAGAGCAGGTGCAGCACGGCGTGCTCCGCGCCGCCGACATAGAGATCCACCGGCATCCAGGATTTTTCGACCTCGGGAGCCCAGGCTAGAACTTGGTTTTGGGGATCGAGGTAGCGCAGGTAATACCAGCACGAGCCGGCCCACTGCGGCATGGTGTTGGTCTCGCGGCGCGCGGGGCCGCCGCACTTAGGGCAGGATGTGTTCGCCCAGGATTCGACCGCGGCCAGCGGGGATTCCCCGGTGCCGGTGGGCTTGTAGTCCTTCACGTCCGGCAGAAGTACGGGCAAGTCCTTCTCGGGCACGGGCACCATGCCGCATTTTGGGCAATGAATGACGGGAATGGGCTCGCCCCAGTAGCGCTGGCGGGAAAAAATCCAGTCGCGCAGCTTGTAGTGCACCGCGCGCCGGCCCAGCTTTTTCTCCTCAAGGAATGAGACCATTTTCTGCTTGGCTTCCGGAGTCTTTAGCCCTTCGATGGCGGGGGAATCGACCGCCACGCCGTCGTCCGTAAAGGCGCCGTCTTCGGGGTAGGGGCCGTCCGCGGGCCGCACCACGCGCGGCGCGGGCAAATCGTATTTCTTGGCGAACTCCCAGTCGCGTTCGTCGTGCGCTGGCACGGCCATGACCGCGCCCGATCCGTAGCCGGGGAGAACATAATCCGCGAGCCAAACCGGAATTTTGGCGCCGGTCAAGGGATGAATTGCGAAGGTCCCGGTGAAGACCCCTGTCTTCTCCTTGGCCAAGTCCGTGCGTTCCAAATCGGTTTTGTTCTTGGTAGCCGCAACGTAAGCCGCGACCGCGGCTTTCTTGTCCGCCGGAACTTTGAGCGAGGCGACCAGCGGGTTTTCCGGGGCCAGGGCCAGATAGGTCGCGCCGTAGAGGGTGTCGGGGCGGGTAGTGAAGACCGTGGCCTTGCCGCCGGATTCAAGCGCGAAGTCCACCTCCGCTCCTTCGGAGCGGCCAATCCAGTGCCGCTGCATGGATAGAGTCGAGGCCGGCCAGTCCAGTCCCGCCAAGTCCTTTTCCAGCCGGTCGGCATAGGCGGTGATGCGCAACACCCATTGGCGCAGGTTCTTCTTTTCAACCTGCGAACCGCAGCGCTCGCACTTGCCGCCGAAGACCTCCTCGTTGGCCAAGCCCGTCTGGCACGACGGACACCAGTTGATGGGCGCGGTGGCCTCGTAAGCTAGGCCCTTTTGCAGCAGGCGCAGGAAAATCCACTGGGTGCACTTGTAGTACTCCGGATCGGTGGTGTTGATCTCCCGGCTCCAGTCATAGGAGAAGCCCAGGGCTTTAATCTGACGCTTGAAGTTGGCAACGTTCTTGCGGGTGATCTCGGCCGGGTGCGTGCCGGTGGCGATGGCGAAGTTCTCGGCGGGGAGTCCGAAGGCGTCCCAGCCCATGGGGTGGAGGACGTCAAAGCCGCGCATGCGCTTGTAGCGGCAGACGATGTCCGTGGCGGTGTAGCCCTCCGGGTGCCCGACGTGCAGGCCGTCCGCGGATGGGTAGGGGAACATGTCGAGGCAGTAGAATTTTCTGCCGGGCCTGGGCGTGCGCGGCGCCTTGAACAGCCCCGCTTCTTCCCAGCGTTTCTGCCACTTGTCGGCGATGTCCTGCCAGGGGATGCGCTCGAGGCTCATGATGATTAAGGAATTATAGCTATAATCGAGGCGTGCCCCAATCCGAGCTTGAGATTTTAGACCAGGACGGCGTACGCGAAATCCGCATGAACCGGCCGCCGTCGAATGCCCTAAGTCAGAGGCTGCTGGGTCTTATAAAGGAAGCGGCCAAAACCGCCGGCCAGGACGCGGCGATCCGGGCGGTTATCTTGAGCTCCGCTGTCCCCAAGTATTTCTCCTCGGGCCTCGAATTAAGCGAATTTTCCGCAGGAGGCATTCGAGCCCAGTTGGAATCCTTTGCCGCAATGGTCGCGGCGCATCGGGCTTTGGCGGAATGTCCAAAGCCCGTCATAGCGGCGATTCCCAGCGCGGCCCTTTTGGGAGGCTTCATCCTGGCTTTAGGCTGCGACGTGCGGCTGTTGGGCGCGGAGCGCGGGCGCGTCGCGCTCTCCGAGCTGCGTCTAGGCATCTCGCCGACCTCGCCCATTGTGCGCCAAGTGGCGGCGCTCTCCGCCTCGCCCGGGCTAGTCAACGATTTAATCCTGAAGGCCAAGACCTTGAACGCCGCCGAGGCTCTCGCGGCAGGCCTCGCGGACAAGGTCTTTCCGGAGGCGGATTTTGATTTCGCCGCGCGCCGGGAGGCCAAGGCTCTCGCCGGCGCCGCGCCCAAGGCCTATGCCGCCATCAAGCGCGCCCGCCGGGCTCTCGTGATGGGCGCGGATGAAGACGCCGCCTGGGCCCAAGGCCGCCGGGAGCTGGAGGAGATTCTTTCGGGCGCCGAAGCGCAGGAAGGAATTTCCGCCATGACGGAAAAACGGAAGCCGCGGTGGCCGTGACGCCCTCTCCGTTTCGTTCGGATCTGCTCGCCGGCAAGGGCGCGGTCGTAACCGGCGGCGGCACGGGCATCGGCCGGGCCGTGGCCGAGGACATGCTCCGGCACGGCGCGCGCGTGGCCATCGCCTCTCGGAACTTGGAGCGCCTGGAGGAGACCGCGCGGGAACTCTCCGCTCTGGGCGAGATTTTTCCCTTGGCTTGCGACATCGCGGACGACAAGCAGGTCAAGACGTTGGCCGCGGCGGCGCAGGAGCGCCTTGGCCGCGTCGACATTTTGATCAACAATGCGGCGGCGAATTTCATTCGCCCGTCCGAGGCGCTTTCGCCCGTGCGCTGGCGCAAAATCGTGGACATCGTCTTGAACGGGACGTTTTACTGCTCCCTGGAGTTCGGACGGCGCATGCTGGAGCAAGGAAGCGGCCGCATCGTCAGCATCGTGGCGGCCTACGCCTGGACGGGAGCGCCGGGGCTTCTTCCCTCGGCCGCGGCCAAGGCGGGAGTCGTCGCCATGACCCGCACGTTGGGAGCGGAATGGGCCAGGCGCGGGGTGCTCGTCAACGCGATTGCGCCCGGACCCATCGATGTGCCGCAGACGCGCGAGCATCTTTGGCCCACGCCTGAGATGCGGGCCAAGGTTCTTTCCAGCATTCCCTTGGACCGCTTCGGCTCGGAACAAGACGTTTCGTCGCTGGTGTTGTTTTTGGCCTCGGACCTGGGCCGCAACATCGCGGGAGAGGTCATCGTCTCGGATGGCGGGCAAAGCCTTGGCCGCGGCGCGTTGGACATGCTCTCCGCGCTGCGCTCGGTCCGCGCCAAGCCGGAGAAGGCCCCTTAGCCGCTGCCAGATGGCCGCGTGACCGAAGTTGTCTTGACGCTCCCGCGCAAGTCTGTTAAACTCACGGCAACCATGAAAAAACTAACCATCGCTTTTTCCTGCATCCTTGCCGCCTGCGCTCCGGCCTTGGCGGTCGAGTGGCAGAGCTTCGGCCCGCGCGCCATGGGCATGGGCGGCGCGGGCGTGGCCCTCGCCCAAGGCCCCGTCGCGTCCTATTGGAATCCCGCGGGCTTGGGCCAGGTGGAGAACCCTTCCGGCTTTGAGCTTCCCGTCGGCGCGCAGGCCAGCATCAACGGCTCCTTGATTCAAGGAGTCAAGGACTTGAATACGCTCAACAATCAGCTCAGCCAATGTTCTTACAATTACAGTGCGTGCGGCTACTCCAGTCAGGCTCAAGCCGACACGGCCATTCAAAATACGCTCAGCGAGCTTAGTGGCGGCGGTGCGAACCTGGACGGCGGCGTTGGCGCGGAACTTAAGCTCGGACGCTTGGTGCTCTTCGTTAACGATTTGTTCTACGCGGGCGAAGGCGCTTCAATTGATAATGTCAATAACACGATAGCCACGATTAAGAGTAACCAATCCAAAGTTTACCTCAATGGCATTTCCATGACCGAAATCGGCCTGGGCTACGGGCACGAGCTTCCTTGGGTGCCGGGCCTCTCGGTCGGCGCGAACTTGAAGGCCATCGTAGGCGAGACCGGCTACGGCAGCCTTGCGATTAATGACGGCACGAAGCCGACTTTTTCTCAGAGCAATAACACCAAGCAGAGCATCGAACCCGGCATTGACTTGGGCGCCCTATGGGACTTAAACCGCCTGCTTCCGTTCTTGCCCTTCCGTCCGCGCGTTGCCTTGGTTGCGCGCAACATCAACGCGCCGACCTTCAAGCAGCCCGTGGCCGCCACCACCGACGGCCTCGTGTCCAACTCTATTGATGTCGGCCGGCAGGTTCGTCTGGGCGCGGCGATTAGCCCGTTTCATTGGTGGAACATCGCGGCGGACGCGGATTTGACTCGGAACTATACCGTGACGGGCCTGCCATCGCGTGAGGTGGCGCTGGGCACGGAAATCAACATTTTCAACCGCCCGTGGATTAACATCCCGCTGCGCGCGGGCCTTTCCAAGAACACGGCCCTGTCCAACTCCGGCTATCAGTGGAGCCTGGGCGCGGGTCTGAACTTCCTGCACGTCATCATCGACGCCGCGGGCACCATCAGCCAGGATCAGGTCGCCATCCAGAGCCAAGGGCAGAGCAAGAAAATACCAGAGAGCTTTGGCGGAATGGTGCAGGTCTCGGTGCTCTTCGGCGGCGCGCCGGCCAAGAGGAAAGCGTCCTAGCGCAGTTCGCGCTTAAGCCAATAGATCGCGGCCCCGCCGAAAATAAGGTTGGGGATCCAGGCTGCGAGAAACGGAGGAATGAGGCCGCCGCGGCCCATGTCCTGCCCCACCTGGATGAACCAGAAATATAAAAACCCCAAGGCCATGGCCGCGCCGAAGCTGACACTCTTAGGCGCGCGCCGCAGTCGCAGGGCCAAGGGGATGCCCAAAGCGCAAAGAATCAGATTGGTGAAGGGGTAGGCGGTCTTGCCCCACGCCGCCGCAGCCAAACGCAGGCGGTTGTCGCCCAGATAAGCGGCCCGGCGCATGTAGTCGATGATCTCATGCAGGCTCATGTCCTCGGGATCTTGGCTGCGGGGCACGAGGCTTTTCGGCGGCAGGCGCAGGTCGGAGTCGATTTTTGCAAAGGGTTTTTCCCCGGCGATCTGCGCACCGTTCAGGGTGCGCTCGACGCCGTCGTAAAACATCCAGGTTCCGCGTTGCGCGTCCCACTTGGCCCTCTTGGCGTCGAGTTCGGTCGTCTCTTCGCCGACGCGGGTCAGCAGCGGCCGGTCGATTTCCCCGGCGCGGGGACGGAACACCGCCGCTTCCACTGTCTCATTGGGTCCGGCCAAAAGCGTTATGTCGTTGTAAGTCGCACCATACCAATTCGGATTGGGACTGATTTTTGTCTGCCAGAGCCCCTGGCTGCGGGCGTAGCACAAGGGCAGCACGGTCTCCTGCGCGACGAAACACAAAAGGGCGATGAGGGCGGCGCATCCCAAGAGCGGCCGCCAAAATTCCCGCTCAGGGACGCCCGCGGCTTGAACGGCCAGCCATTCGCCGCTTTGCGTGAACTGGGTGACCGTGATTAAGGTGGCCAAAAGGGTCGCCATGGGCACCACGCGCACGGCCCAGTACGGCACGTCCAACCACAGGAATTGTAGGATGATCCAGAGCCCTGCCTTCGTGCTGGCCAGGGCGTTCATTTTGTCGAAGACGTCGCCCGTGAAGATGATGAGGGAGAAAAGCGCCAGACTCGCGCCGAAGGCCGCAAAGAGCCGACGGCTCAGGTATCGCGTGAAAATCCTCATATCCTAAAGGCCCGGCGCGTCATGCCCGCGCCCAGGGCCGCGCCGGCGGCATCGGCCATCCAGGGCGCGAAAGCCGCGAGGTTTCCGTGCCGGCGGCCCAAGCCGATACCGAGCGCGATGAGGCCGTAGTAGGCGAAGAGAAGGCCCAGGCTGAAGACGAAGTTGGCGGCTCGGCTGCGCCGCCCCAGGGCGAAGCCCATGGGCGCCGCGATCCAGAAGAAAATCAGCGGGGACATCGCCGCGGCGCTTCGGACGGCCAGCTCGACGGTGTATTCTATGTGGTGCTGGGGCGACGTTTTGGGGTCGCGGATGAGGCGCCGGAGCATGGCCGATGGAATTTCGGGAATGTCTCGCTCGCGCGGCGGCGGCGCGGCGGCCAGCGGGATGTCGATGCGGTCCGAGTCAAAGCGTCCCGCCGTGTATTTTTCCGGGTCGGGGTTGGGCAGCTGAAGGATGCCGTCGTCAAGCTCCAGGTGCACGGCGCGGCCCTTGTCGATCCAGAGGCGCCCCGTCTTGGCCCGGATTTCAAGCCCGGCGTTGGCGCCAGAGGCCTGCGCCAGATAAACGCCGCGCAGGGCGCCCGTTCGCCTGTCGACGCTCTTGGCCAGCAGCCGCCAAGGCCCCACAGCGGCGAAGGAATCCGGCTCCAGGACTACGCGGGAAATCTGCGCCGCCGCTTTGTCGTACTGCCCCCGGAAGGCGTGGAAGCCGTCCGGCCCGGCCTTGTGGTTAAGGTAAAAAAGGATTCCCGAGAGCGCCACGGCCGTGGCCAAAAATGGCCAAGTCGTTTCCAGAAAGGAGAAGCCACAGGCGCGCAGCGCCATAATTTCGCTGTTCTCTGAGAGCTGGCCAAGCACCAGAAACAGGGCCACCACATAGGCCATGGGGATGGCCAGGCTCAGCAGGAAGGGCAGCAGCCGTGCGAAGCACGAGAGAATCCAGAAAATCGAGATGCCCTTGGCCATGGCTAAGGCGAAGAGCCGCAGGAATTGGTTCATCAGCAAGATGCCCAGAAACACGCCCAACGCCGCGAAGAAGACGGGCAAAAACAGCCGGACAAGGTAGCGGCTCATAATCCCCATTGCCGGCTATTCTATCTTTTCCCGCCGGACATCCAAAGGGCCGCGGAACCGGAGCGTATTGCCCGATTTGTTATAATGGCACCGCCATGGATAACGCGGAAAAGGCGGTCCGCTACGCACGCGAGCACTCTGCGGATTTCGTCTCCGACTTGAAGGATTTGGCGCGCATCCCCAGCGTGAGCTTCCCGGGCTTCGATCGCAAGAATGTCGAATCGTCGGCCGAGGCCGTCGCGGCCCTGCTCAAGAAAAGCGGGCTGGAAAACGTCGAAATTTTGTCCCTCCCGGGCGCTCATCCGTACGTCTACGGGGATTGGCTTCACGCGGCCGGGGCGCCGACGATTCTTCTCTATGCCCACCACGACGTCCAGCCGCCCGGCCGCGAGGAGCTCTGGAGGAGCCCGCCTTTCGAGCCGACGGAGCGCGGCGGGCGCCTCTACGGCCGGGGCACGGCCGATGACAAGGCCGGCGCCGTGGTGCACGCGAGCGCCGTGGCGTCCTGTCTGGAAACCCTGGGCCGCCTGCCCGTCAACGTCAAGATCATCATCGAGGGGGAAGAGGAGATCGGCTCGCTGCACTTGGAGGAGTTTTTACGCCGCTTCCGGAGCAAGCTCTCGGCCGACGTCATGATCTTGACCGACACCGGCAATTTCGACGTGGGCGTGCCTTCCGTCACCACGGCCCTGCGCGGCATGGCGTCCCTGGACGTGACCGTGCGCACGGCCGATCACCCGCTGCATTCGGGCATGTGGGGCGGGCCGCTGCCCGACCCCGTGCAGGCCTTGGCCAAGATGATCGCGTCCGTGACCGACGCCAAAGGTGACATCGTCGTGCCGGGAATTTTATCCCGGGTCCGCAAGCCCTCCGCAGCCGAACGCAAAAGCCTCAAGGCCCTGCGCTATTCGGAGGCCAAATTCCGCGAACAGAGCGGGATTCTGCGCCGGACGAGGATTCTAGGCAAGGGCGGCGAAATTTTGGAGCGTATTTGGTACCGCCCGTCTTTTTCCGTCAACGCCATCCAGGCGTCCTCGCGCAAGGACTGCGCCAACATCGTCAATGAGGCGGCCTGGTGCCACATGGGCGTGCGATTGGCCGGAGGGATGAATCCCCAAGACGTCTTGAAGCGCTTGAAGGCCCATCTGCTTAAGCGCGCGCCATGGGGCGCCTCGGTCCAGTTTTCCAACGAGACGGCCAGTCCCGCCTGGAACACCGATCCGGAAGGGCCGGCTTTCGTCGCTGCGGCCGAGGCGCTGGAAAAGGGCTACGGGCACCCCGCAGCCTTCATCGGCTGCGGCGGCTCCATTCCGTTCGTGGGGCCTTTCGCCGCGGCCCTAGGCGGCGCGCCCGCGCTTCTCATCGGCGTTGAAGATCCCTACACCAACCCGCACAGCGAGAACGAGAGCCTGCACCTGGGGGATTTCTCCAACGCCATCGTCTCAGCCATCTACCTCTACGAGGCGCTGTCGCGGGCGCCGCTTAAAAAATAAGCCCGCGGCGGGCTAGTCGACGTCTATAAGGCGCACGCGATAGGAACGCTTGCGCCCGCCCCGCAGGGTCTTGACCGTGACCACGTCGCCCTTCTTAAGGGCATCCAGCGCGTTGTAGAGATCGTCATAGTCCGCGATGGGCGTCTTGTTAATTCCGACAATGATGTCACCTAAAACAAGCCTTCCGGTGTCCGGGTCCCGGCTGATGCCGCGCAGGCCCGCCCGCGCCGCGGGCGTGTCCGGGCGCACGCTCGCGACGACTACGCCCGCCTGGCTGCCCAGCAGATCGTAGGCCTGCCGATCGCTCAGGATGTTGACGCCCAGGCCCGGCTCGATACTGTGGCCGTAGCGGATGATTTCCGGCACGATGCGCTTGATGACGTTGACTGGAACGGCGAAGCCCACGCCGGAGTTGTTGCCGCTGTTGGAGTAAATCATGGTGTTCATGCCGATGAGGCGCCCGTCCGAGTCCAAGAGCGGGCCGCCCGAGTTTCCCGGGTTAATGGCCGCGTCAGTCTGAATCATGCCGTGGATGGTGACGCCGCCCGCGCCCTCAATCTGGCGGTTCAAGGCGCTGACGATGCCCTGGGTGACGGTGTCGTCCAAGCCGAACGGGTTGCCGATGGCGACGGTTTTCTGGCCCACCTGGAGATCGGCGGAATCGCCCGTGGAAATGGGGACCAGCTTTTCCTTACGGGCGTCGACTTGGAGCACGGCGATGTCCTTGCGGGGCTCGACGCCGACGAGCCGGGCGTCGAGCTGTTTGTGGTCCTTGAAGGTCACCAAGAAGGCGCTGCCGCCCTCGACCACGTGGTAGTTGGTTAGGATGTGGCCGTCCTTGTCCCAAACGATGCCGGAACCCGCGCCCTGCGGCACGGCGTACTCGTCTAAAAAAATATTTTGCACCAAGGCGATGTTGGTGACGAAAACCACGGACGGGGAGGCCTCGCGGGCCACGGCGATGGTGTTGAGCTCCGAGGGCAGGAGAGCACGCGCGGGCCTGGCGCACAGCCAGGCCAAAGCGGCGAGCGCGAGCATGAAGCTATTTTATCTCTTCGTCGCGCCGCCCTGTCAACCGCCGCTTACGCGGAGGACTCCACCCGTAATCGTGAGGGAGCCGGCATCGATGGCGAAAGGGGTTTCCGGGTTGGGCGCCAGGGACAGCGACAGGGGGATCATCCTTCCAAGCCAGCCGACGGGAAGAGGAAGTCCGGCGGCTTTTGCGGAAAGGACGTTGAAATCAAGCTGCGGCGGGGCGCGGCCAAGGACGATGCGGGCGCTGGCCGACACCGGGATGGCGGAAAAGCGTCCCTGCAGGGACAAAACGCCGTTTTCCATGGTCAGCGAATAAAGGTCTAGTTTTTTCGCGCGGTTTTCCAGGAACAGGCGCAGATCGTCGGCGGAAAGGCGCGCGGAGACGATTTTGAGCCGGCCGATACGCAGGAAGCGCACGTCGTCCCACGCGCGCAACCCGGGTTCATCTTTGACCGGCACAAGGAGAACATCGTTTAGTTCAAGATTAAAATTGGTTACGGCGAGGCCGCGAAAAAGGATCTGCGGAGCCGACACGAGAACGCGCATATAATCCCCCGTGCGGGCGTCCCAGCGCCCCAGGTCAATGCGCATGTTTTTTGCGGAGAGCGGGCCGGACCGATAAAACTGGAAATTGAAAATTCTGCCGCGCAATGGCGGACGCCGGAAGCGGCGCTGCCGGAACAAGACGGCTTGGCTGCCGTCCGGCAGGGGCCAAGCCCCGGCCTGGACGAAGGCGCGCCGAAACCACCCGCGCGGGTCCCGGATTTGCGCGGCCGCCTCAGGCAACCCCGCGATGACGGCGGGCGGCCCGAGAGATCCTTCTTTGAAAATCACGAACTGCGAGAGTTCGCACAGGCGGTGGTTGACCGCGCGCATCTTGAGGCTCGAAAATCCCAGAATCTGATCCGTCCAGGCGAAGGTCGGGCCGTTGAACTCGGGCGCATTGGCGACCAAAGTCGTATTCGCGAAAGGCTCGGCGCGATCGCGCAGCTTATCTGCCGTTTTGAGGATGTCCCCAATTTTCCAGTCCGCGGAAGAGGGCGGTCGGCTGGGCAAAAGGGTCGCCGTCGCGTCGAGCGGCAGGGGAATGGGGGTCGAGGGAATGACCCCCGCGGGAAAGTTCGCGGCGGAAAGGAGCTGGAAGCCCGCCAGCGGCCAGACGATGAGGTCGGGCCACGCCGAAGCCGCGCACACGGCCAGAGCCGGCAGGCCGGGCAGCAGGAAGCGCATCTGGCGGTTGGGCACGATGGTCCAAAAAACATAAGACGCTGCGATCCAGGCGGGCAGAAGGCGCATGCTTTCCCAGCGGCGCTTGTGCCTGGGCGAAAGAAGCGAGAGCCAGCCGAGCAGAAAAAACGGCAGGCCAAGGCCGTTGATGCTGTCCTTGAAATAGGAAAGGACGGCCCCACCTCGCCAGAACGCGACCGATTGATCCGCGGAGGCTTGGATGAGTTTGGGAAAAAGCAGCGGTGCTTCGGCGACATACCAGGGCGCGAAGCCGGCCAGCGCGACGCCCGCGGCGGCCAGAGCTTTGGGCCGGCGCCCTGGATCTCGTAGCGCGCCGCCCGCGATCCAGAAGGCGGGCAAGAGGTAGCTGAAGAAGCTCCACTTGTACATCATGCCGAGGGCGAAGACGGCGCCGAACGCCAGGGAGCCTGGCCATCGCTTGAATTTCTCCGAACGGATGAGCGCCCAATACGCGGCCGCGGCCAGGGCGACGACGGCCAAGTCCATGAGCTGGGTGAACAACAGGTCCTGCACGGCGGGCGCGCCCGCGAAGATGAGCGCCGCGGCCAGGGCGGTCAAATCCGGACGGAACTCCCAGGCAATGCCGAAAATGGAGAGGCAGAGAAGGGCCAGGTAGAACCAGTTGACCAGCAAAGCCGCCTGGGCGGGTTTGGGCGACGAATATGATCCCATGATCGACAGGGCGTAGAGCGGCGGGAATGGCGGCATGCCGGGCTTGGGCGGCAGGGTCCACAGAACGGACCAGCGGCCCTGCTCCAGCGCTTGCCGGTAATCCCAGGCGTCGCTTAGATGATCGGCCTGGTCCCAGGACGGAGGCGTGTTGTCCTGCCGGACATAGGCTTTAAGCGCAAACCACTCCCAGCCGAGAAAAATGGCGAGCGCGGCTAGGCCCGCGGCCAAGATCAGCCGCCGCCTGAGGTTTTTCTCCATCATTCTCTGTTGAGGATAGACAAGGCGAAAAGCATCCTAGTATAATCTGGATTGAAAAACTAGGCGGGAAAGGAAGACCCCCATGGAAAAGAACGCGGAAAAAGACGTCAAGTTCGGCACGGACGGTTGGCGCGGCATCATTGCGCGCGACTTCACCATGGGCAACGTGCGCCGCGCGGCGCAGGCCATCGCGGACTACCTCAAGGAGGAAGCCGCCAAACCCCGCGCCCAGCGCAAGCCTTATCTCGCCGGCCCCGTGATCGTCGGCTACGACCGGCGCTTCGCTTCGGAGATGTTCGCCCGCGAGGTGGCTCAAGTCATGCAGGGCAACAAGTTCAAGACCATCCTGAGCACGGAGGTGTTCCCGACTCCGGCCTTGAGCTTCCTGACCAAGAAGCTTAAAGGGCCCGGCGTCATGGTGACCGCGAGCCACAATCCGGCGGCCTATAACGGCATCAAGATCAAGATAGACGGCCGCGCGGCCCAGGAGGACGTCACGTCCGCGGTGGAATCCTGGCTCGACAAAACCCAGCCCGTCAAGGCCGGCGGCTTCCAGGAAAAATCCTTCCGCGACGCGTATTTAAGCTACATCAAGTCCCGCGTCAATGTGGCGGCGATTCGCGCGCGCTTGAAGCGCCCGGTCGTGGTGGACTATCTTTACGGCGCGGCGAGCGGGCTTCTGGAGGAGCTGGTCAACTCCAAGAAAATCTCCGCCATCCACGCCGAGCGCGATCCGCTTTTCGGTGGCCTCCACCCCGAGCCGGTCGAGACCTATCTCAAGGATCTTAAGGAGGCGGTCAAGCGCGAGAAGGCGCTCGTCGGCATCGCCTTGGACGGCGACGCCGACCGCGTCGGCGTGGTCGACGAGAACGGGAAATACTATACGCCCTGCCAGGTTTTCCCCATGCTCATCGAGTACCTGGTCGAGAAGAAAAAACTGCGCGGCAAAATCGTGCAGTCGGTCTCCATGGGATACCTCTCCAAGCGCCAAGCCAAGGCCTACGGCCTGGATTTCGAGGAGCTGCCGGTGGGATTTAAGCACGTGGCCGAGCGCATCGCCGCGGGAGAAGCCGCTTTCGGCGGCGAGGAGTCCGGAGGATACGCCTGGAAGGGCGGAATTGCCGAGCGCGACGGCCTCTTGACCGGCCTTCTGCTCGTTGAGATGTGTCTGACCCTCAAGAAGACGCCATCCCAGATTCTCAGCGGCATCGAGGCCAAGTACGGCCGCTCGTGCTTCAAGCGCATGGATTTGCACTTGAGCAAGCCCGTGCCGGACAAGGCCGCCTACGCCGCCAAGATCACCAAAAAGCTTCCCAAGAAAATCGCCGGCTCCGATATCCAGGAGCTGGTGAACATCGACGGCCTCAAAATCATCTTGGCCGAAGGCCATTGGATTCTCATCCGCCCTTCGGGAACCGAGCCGCTTCTGCGCATTTACGCCGAGTCCGATTCCCCGCAAAAAACCCAGGACATGCTGGACCTGGCCCGCAAGTGGGCCGGCGCGGGCGCGGCGCTGGAAGTCGCGGCGTAGTTTAAGCCTAAAACGGGAGGGCGATCGTTTTTCATGAAGGCCATGCTATTGGCGGCCGGGGCCGGAACCAGACTTCGGCCGCTGACCTATCAAATCCCCAAGCCAATGGTGCCGGTTGTCAATCGGCCCGTCATCCACCACGTGCTGGACAACCTGCTGCGCCACGGCGTTTCGGAGGTCGTGGTCAACCTCCACGCCTACCCCGAGCAAGTGCGCGGCTATTGCGGCGACGGGAGCCGCTGGAGCATGGGTGTGTCTTACTCCTTCGAGCCCAAGCTCATGGGCACGGCGGGCGCCATTAAGAAGGCGGAATCCTTCTTTAAAGACGGCCCGTTCTTCGTCATGTCGGGTGACGGCATTTCGGATATCGACTTGACCGAGATGATGGTCTTCCACCGCCGCAAAAAGGCCATGGCCACCATGGCCCTGAAGGCCATCGATTCGCGCTTTGACTATGGTGTGACGCTTTCGGATAAGCGCGGACGCATCACAGGCTTCATGGAAAAGCCCAACTGGAGCCAGGTCTTCTCCAACAAAGTCAACACCGGCATCTACCTTTTCGATCCGGAGATTTTAAAGCTCATCCCCAAGGGCCGCCCTTACGACTTCGGGCATGAACTCTGGCCCAAGCTCCTAAAGATGAAGGCGCCCATCTACGCTTACGAAACGGGCGCCTATTGGTGCGACGTGGGAAACCTCTCCGAATACCGGCGCTGCCAGGTGGACTGCTTAGACGGCCGCGTGAACCTCCACATCCCGGGCCACGAGATCAAGAAGGGCGTCTGGGTCGAGGAGGCCGCCAGCGTTTCCCCGAAGGCCATCCTGCGCCCGCCCTGCCTCATCGGCAAGGGCGCGGTCATCGAAGCCGGAGCGGAAATAGGGCCCCACACCGTGGTCGGCGACCGCGCTCGGGTCGCGTCCTCGGCCGTGCTCGAGAACAGCATCCTCTTTGACAACGTAACCGTGGGCCGCGGCGTGCGCCTGTCCAACTGCATCCTAGGTGCGGGCGGCAACGTCAAGGAGAATATTTCGGTTTATGAGGCGGCGGTCCTGAACATCCGGCAGTAAGCGATGGGCCGGATCCGAAGTCAAAACGCCCGCCCCGGGAACCCCGGGGCGGGCGCGTTGCGTGCGGCGCTGAAGAATTACTGCCCGGACTGGGGCTGGGCGGCCTGCGGTTGGCTGGCGGTTTGGCTTCCCGCGCCGGCTCCTCCAGTGCCCGCGGCGTGGCGCATCCGGCCCAGGTTGCGGTTTTCCTGCCGGTTCAAGGCGCGCTGCTGGCCCTTGGTGATGTAGCCGCCGTTCCGGCGGGCCATGCGGCGATCCTCGCGGCGCATGCGGCGGTCATTGCGGACGATGTTGTTGCGCTGCCTCTTGCTGATTTTGCCTTGCTTGAAGAGCCTGTTGGCCTTTCTTTGTTGGCGCCGCGTGCGCTGGAGCGCCTGAGCTTGGCGCGGATGGTTCTTGCGCCAGCGGCCCGGAGCGGCCGAAGCGGTTCCCGCCAGAGCCAGAGCGGCCAACGCCGCCACAAAAAGTCCCGTCAGAGCTTTTTTCATTGATGTCTCCTTTTGATTTTACGCATGGGCTATTGAAATTAGACGCCGCTGCGGCGTCTAAAGTGTCGTGCGCGGGCCGATTTCGAACTATGGTATAATCAAGCTCCGTCTAATTTAACTCCCGAAAGCCGGAGGAATTCCATGCAACGCCAAGGACGCTATTTTTTCACCTCGGAGTCCGTGACCGAGGGCCATCCCGACAAGGTCTGCGACCAGATTTCAGACGCCGTTTTGGACGCCGTCTTGACCGAGGACCCTACCGGTCGCGTCGCCTGCGAGACCTTCGTCTCCCGCGGCATGGTCATCGTGGGAGGGGAAATCACCACCAAGACTTTCGTGGACGTGGACGAGCTGGTGCGCCGGGTCGTGCGCGGCATCGGCTACGATCACCCGAAGTACGGTTTTGACGCGGCGTCCTGTGCCATATTGAATGCCATCGGCCGGCAGTCGCCCGACATTGCCCAGGGCGTCGACACCGGCGGCGCGGGCGACCAGGGCATCATGTTCGGCTACGCCAGCCGCGAGACGCCCGAGCTCATGCCGCTGCCCATCATGCTGGCCCACCGCCTGGTGCGCAAGCTCTCCGAGGTGCGCCGCTCCAAGACCCTCGGCTATCTCGGCCCAGACGGCAAGTCCCAAGTGACGGTGGAGTACCTGGACGGCCGGCCCCTGCGCGCAGACACCGTGGTGCTTTCGACCCAGCACACCGAGGACATTCTGGACCGGACCGGTTCTCAGATCACCGAGAAAGCCAAGAACGAAATCATCGACGCGGTTATTCGCCCGGTCTTGGGCAAGCGCCTCATCGACGCCAAGACTCGCTTTCTTATCAACCCCACCGGCAAGTTCGTGGTCGGCGGCCCCGCCTCCGACACGGGCGTGACCGGCCGCAAGATTATCGTCGACACCTACGGCGGACGCGCGCCGCACGGCGGCGGCGCCTTCTCGGGCAAGGATCCGACGAAGGTCGATCGCTCGGCCTGCTACATGTCGCGCTACATCGCCAAGAACGTGGTGGCCGCAGGCTTGGCCGAGGAGTGTACTGTGCAGCTAGCCTACGCCATCGGCGTGGCCGAGCCCGTGGGCATCTATTTTGACCTCCACGACACGGGAGAAGTTGACGAGACGCGGCTCGAGGTCGCGGTGCGGCGGAATTTTTTCTTGACGCCCAAGGGCATCATCCAGAGCTTGAAGCTGCGCCGCCCCATCTACCAGGCTACCGCAGCCTACGGCCATTTCGGCCGCGAGGGAGCGTCTTTCGAGTGGGAGAAGACCGACAAGGCCCAGACCTTACGGGACGAGCTTTTGGGCAAGGCGTCGGCCAAGGTTCCGCGCCGGGCGGTCGCCGCCGTTTAAAAGCGCCATGTCCGGAAAAGTGGTCGCGGACCCTGAGGACGCGCTTTCCGATCTGCGCGATGGGGCCGTGATCATGGTGGGAGGCTTCGGCCTCTGCGGCACACCGGAAAACCTTTTGGCCGCTGTCAAGGCCAAGGGCGTCAAGAACCTCACGCTTGTCTCCAACAACGGCGGCACGGACGAGCACGGCAACGGCCAGCTCATCAAGAACGGGCAGGTCAAGAAGATGATCATGTCCTACGGGGGCGAGTGCAAAGCCTTCGAGGAGATGGCCCTGGCCGGAACTCTCCAGGTTGAGTGGAATCCGCAGGGCACGCTGGCCGAACGCATCCGCGCGGGCGGGGCCGGCATCGGAGGCTTCTTCACCCCTACGGGTTACGGCACTCTCGTGGCCGAGGGAAAGGAAACCCGCGTCATTGACGGCCGGAACTACGTTTTTGAGAAGCCGCTGCGCGCCGATTTTGCTTTCGTCAAAGCGTGGCGCGGCGACCGCGCCGGAAATCTCGTTTTCCGCAAGACCGCGCGCAACTTCAACCAGGTCATGGCCACGGCCGCCAGGGTCGTCATCGCCGAGGTTGAAAAGCTGGTCGAGCCCGGCGAGCTCGATCCGGACTCGGTGCACACGCCCGGCATCTTCGTAGACCGCATTTTCCAGGGCGCCAAATATGTCAAGCCCATCGAGAAGCGCACCGTGCGCCCGCGCGCGGGCGTGGCGGCCTAAAGCCATGGCCAAGGATATGGACAAGCGAACCGCCATCGCCCGGCAGGCGGCGTTGGAGCTTAAAGACGGCGACTATGTGAACCTGGGCATCGGCGTTCCGACGTTGGTATCCAACTATTTGCCGCCGGGCGTTACAATCACTCTCCACACTGAGAACGGCATGCTGGGCTACGGTCCCTACCCGTTCGAGGGCGAGGAAGATCCCGATCTCATCAACGCCGGCAAGGAGACCATCACGGAGCTCCCTGGCTGCTGCTACTTCGGCTCGCACGATTCCTTCGCCATCGTGCGCGGCGGCCACCTGGACGCCACAGTTTTAGGCGCGATGGAAGTTTCCGAGACCGGCGACATCGCCAATTGGATGATCCCCGGCAAAAAGGTCAAGGGCATGGGCGGCGCCATGGACATGGTCGCCGGGGCCAAGAAGGTCATAGTGGCCATGGAGCACGCGACCAAGGACGGCAAGCCGAAAATTTTAAAGAAGTGTTCCCTGCCCCTGACCGGCAAGGGCGTGGTTTCCACCATCGTAACCGAGCTGGCTGTCTTCGAGGTGACGCCGAAGAAGCTCGTTTTGCGCAAGAAAGCCGCGGGAGTCTCGATGGACGATTTGAAACGCTTGACCGAGCCAGCGTTCGCGGTGTCCGAACGCTTGGCCGCGTTCGCGACGGCGTAGCCTATGCCCAAGGCCAAGCCCGTGCGCGAATCCCTGACCCAGCTCGCGGATCTTATGTCCCCGCCCGACGCCAACATGCGCGGCACGGTGTTCGGCGGAAAAATTCTCCAGATGGTCGACAAGGCGGCCGCGGTTTGCGCCATGCGCCACGCGGGCCGGGAGTGCGTGACGGTCGCCATGGAGCGCGTGGAGTTTTTGGTGCCCATCCAGATCGGGCACTTGGTGACCGTGGAAGCCAGGGTTAATTTCGTTGGCCGCACGTCCCTCGAAATCGGCGTCGAGGTCTACGCCGAGGACACGGCAGCGGGCGAACGCCGGCACACCAATTCCTGCCTCGTCACCATGGTCGCGGTCGACAAGAATGGCCGACCCGCCTCCGTGCCGGGCCTCGCTCTGGAAACGCCTGAAGACAAAAAGCGCAACGCGGAAGCCCTGGCGCGGCGCGGCCGACGCGCCTAAAGAGGCAGTTTATCCGGCGCCGGCTTGGGGGCGTCTTCCTCGGCATCGGGAAGCAAGGCCTCGCCGTGGGGCAGGGCTTCGACGCCTTTTAATTTCTTTTCGATGCCGCGAGACTTGCGCGCCGCGTCCTCGATGGTGTTCGTGGCTTCCTGCAGCTTCTTGTGGGTCTTGTCCAGAAGGTCTCCGAACTGGGAAAACTGCGCCTTGACCGCGCCCAAAAGTGCCCAGACCTCGCTTGACCGCTTTTCGATGGCCAAGGTGCGGAATCCCATCTGCAGGCTGTTCAAGAGCGCGGCGAACGTCGTTGGACCGGAAAGGACCACGCGGCACTCGCGCTGGAGGAATTCGGCCATGCCCGGAAGCCGCAGGGCCTCGGCGTAAAGCCCTTCCGCAGGCAGGTACATGACGCCGAAGTCCGTCGTGGCCGGGGGATTGAGGTATTTGTCCCTGATGTCGCGGCCGTTTTTTTTGAGCGCGGCTTCGAGTTCCTTGGACGCCGCGGCCACGGCTGCAGCGTCGGCGCGATCTTGGGCTGCCTGTAGCCGCTCGTAGGCTTCCTTTGGAAACTTGGAGTCCACGGGCAGCCAGACGCCGTCGCCCGATCCATTTTTCCCCGGCAGCCTCACGGCGAACTCGACGGTTTCTCCAGAGCCTTTGCGCGGGTGCACATTGGCAGCGTACTGCTCCGGGGCCAGCACCTGCTCCAAAAGCATCCCGAGCTGGATTTCCCCCCATGTGCCGCGCGTCTTGACGTTGGTCAGGATGTTTTTCAAATCTCCCACACCGGAGGCCAGTTGCTGCATCTCGCCCAGGCCCTTCTGCACCCGATCGAGGCTCTCCGAGACGATCTTGAATGACTCGGCAAGCCTTTTCTCCAGGGTGGCGTGAAGCTTTTCATCGACGGTTTGGCGCATTTGTTCCAAACGCGTCTCGTTGTCCTTTTGAATCTCGCGCAGGCGCTGCTGCACAGTTTCGCGCACGGACTCAAGCTTTTGCTCCTGCATTCTGGTCAGCTCCGCGATGCGGCCCAGCACGGAGTCCGCCTGGCCGCGCACCGCGGCCGCAACCTCCTCGCGCAAGGCGCGGCTCTGTTCCCAACTCTCCGCGCGCGCTCGCGCGGCGTCTTCCTGGGCGGCTTTGGCGGGATCGGCGAGGGCGCGGCGCACGGCCTCTTCAAGCCGCAGGGCTTGGGCTTCGGCGTTTTTTCGGGCGCTTAAGGCCAGCGCGGCGTAGAAAATCGCGGCGGACAAGATGACGGCGGTGGAAACGATGAGCGCGGCGATCACTTCGCGGCCTTCTTGAGGCGCGGCACGTCCGCGAAAGTCAGAACCTGCGCGCGGCAGCTGTGGCCGGCTTCAAGGTAGAGCTTGAGTTTGGCCAGGCAGTCCTCCCAGCCAGCGGCGCAGCCGGAGTAGCGCTTGTCAGCGGCCCGGCTCTTGGAGAATCCGGCGTGGATGAGGGTCACCTCGCAGCCGCGGCGCTTGGGGCGGATGAAGAAGCTGGCCAGAAGGGGAATGTCTCTCCGGCGGGAGGCTTTCCAAAGCCAGGCGACCTTGCGCCCCGGATCGAGGTCCACGAACACGCCCTCGCTTTCTCCTCGCGCGACGTGCGGGGGAAAGGGCTGCCGCGAATCGGGAGCGCGGAGCTTGGGCCAGACCATGCGGAAGCGGCCGGTGTTGCGCGCGTCGGTTTCCGCGCCCTCAAGCCACCAGCGGCACAACCGGGTGGCCGAGGTGAGCGCCCGATAGATGTCGTCGGCCTTGGCGTCGATGTCGAGGCTTAAGCGGAGATCTCGCGTCCTGGTCGCGCTCATTGCGCCGAACCTGCGTGGGCGTCCGAAAATCCAGAACCCGAGGCCATAGTCTGGCCGGCCGGGCCGTCCTTCACCAGGAAAAAAGTGTTGACCAGCGTGTTGAACTGAGCGAGGTGCTTGGCGTAGCCCGGGTCCGTGGCGGGGTAGATGAGGACGTAAAACCCGTCCGGGACCGGCACGACCACGTAGGCGTGCTTTTGCGGGATGAACCTCTTGCCGGTATGCGGATCGGTGAGGACGCCCCAGCGGGCGCCTGCGGGCGCCGGGGCCGCGGAGAGCACGACGAAATGCGTGGCCCGCAGGCCCGATACTAGGACCTCGTCCATGGGCTGCGCCAGTTGGGATTTGGGGCCGTAGACGTTGCGCAGGGTCTGCCGGATGTAATCGTCCGGGCCGGAATACATTTCCAGAGATCCGTCCGCCAGCCGGTGCGACGCGTAGTCTCGGTACCAGCGGACGCTCAAGCTGGGGGCCCCGAGGTAGAAGTTTGGATCGAAAGGACCGATGAACGTGGTGTCCGCGTAGTGCGTTCCTTCGTGATCGGTGATGACCTTCCAGCGCCAGGGGGCGAGGCAGCGAAAGTCTCCATTGGCGGACGTGTAGGCCGCGTATTTGGGCGCGCATCCCGCCAGCATGGACGCGAGAAGGAGGACGGCGCCCAGGAACGCCGGAGTTTTTCGGCTCATCGGGCGGGAGTGAGTATAACAGGGAGGCGCCGCGTTTTCCATGTCTTGGAGAAGGGAGTTAAAGACGCTCCACCGCGGCCGCGATGCCCAGGCCGCCGCCCACGCAGATGGCGGCAGCGCCCCGTTTGAGGCCGCGCCGGGCAAGCTCTAAAAGCAGCGTATGAATCAGGCGCGCTCCGGTTCCGCCGAACGGATGGCCCAAGGCCAGCGCGCCGCCGTTGACGTTGACTTTTTCGGGATCCAGGCCCAACTCCTGGATGTCGACCAAGGTCTGGGATGCGAAAGTTTCGTTGATTTCAAAGAGATCCACGGAGTCGATGGACCAAGAGAGTCGCGCAAGAAGTTTTTTGATGGAGGCCGCGGAGCCCTCGGCCATGCGCTCGGGCGCCAGGCCCACGACCTCGGCTCCAACGAGGCGGCCCAGCGGATTTTTGCCCGCCGCGGCCTTGCCGTTAGCCAGGACGAGCGCCGAGCCGCCGTCCACGATGGCGTGCGTGTTGGCGCTCGTGGCGTCGCCGCCCTCGTATAGGATTTTTGATTTCGTGAAATAGTCTTCGGTCGGATTTTCCCGGATGGCGTCATCCTGGACCGCGTCCGCTGCGGGCACGATTTCGTCCCGGAAAAGTCCCGCCGCGCGCGCCGCCGCGGCGCGCCGGTGGCTCTGTCCTGCCCAGGCGTCTTGTTCCTGCCGTGAAATGCCCAGTTCCTTCGCCACGGCTTGGGAGGTCTCCGAGATGGCGCGCCCGCACCAGACGTCATTGAAAGACGGGACGAAGGTGCTCAAGGGCACGCGGCTTGAAACGTCCGCGCCGCAGGCCAGGATCAGGGAATGTCGGCCTGAGGCGATTTCCTCCGCCGCGACGCGCACAGCCTCCAGGCCGGCGCCGCAGGCCAAATTCACGGTCGTGCCGGTGAGGCGTGTCTCCGCCTTGAGTCGATGGGCCACGTAGCGCGCGCCGTAGCAGGCGTGGGGACCCACGTGATAGCAGTTTCCGAAGACAATGAAATCGGGATCGCGCGCGGAAAGTCCCGCGCGGGAAAGGGCGCCCGAGGCTGCCGTCCCGGCCAAGTCGAACGGGTCCAGGGAGGCCAGGGCGCCGCCTTTGCCTCCTTCCGGCTTTTCGCCGCGGCTCCAGACCGCAAAAGGCGTGCGCGCGCCCGAGAGGATGAGGATTTCCGGCGTCATTTCCAAGCTATTTTACTACAAAGACCGACGGGAATGCTTGATTTTTCCGGATCAAATCGTATATAATCTAGAAATACGATTTAAGCATTCTTGAGTAATTAATGGTAAAAGATGGACGCTTAGTTCCGGGGAGATCATGCACCTTAAATCCATAGACATTGTCGGCTACAAGTCGTTCGCGGCGAAAACCCACTTGGATTTAGGCCCCGGAATCACCGGCATCATCGGACCCAACGGCTGCGGCAAATCAAACATCATGGAGTCCGTGCGCTGGTGCTTGGGCGAGATGTCCTGGAAGTCCCTGCGCGCCGACTCGATGGTCGACGTGATTTTCGCGGGCACGGCCAAGCGCCAGCCCTTGTCCATGGCCGAGGTCACGCTCACCTTCGACAATTCCCAGAACGCCCTGCCTGTGCAGTTCTCCGAGGTGACCGTGTCCCGGCGGCTCTTTCGTTCGGGCGAATCCGCCTATTTCCTCAACAAGACCCAGTGCCGCCTGCGCGACATCCGCGAACTTTTCATGGACACGGGCCTGGGCGGCGGCGGCTATGCCATCATCGACCAGGGTGGAGTGGACTTCATCTTGAACTCCAACGTCGAGGATCGCCGCGCTATTTTCGAGGAGGCCGCGGGAGTCTCCAAGTACAAAGCCAAGCGCGAGGAGGCCCTGCGCAAGCTCGAGCGCGTCGAGGCGGACATTTCCCGCCTGCGCGACTCCGCCGCGCTCATTGACGAACAAGTCCGCAAGCTCGACTCGGACGCGCGCAAGGCCAAGCTTTACCAAAAATACAAGGAAGAACTCGCCGCGCTGGAGGCCGGGCAGATCCTGAGGCAGATGTCGGACTTGGACGCCCGCCTCGCCGAGGTCGCGTCGCAGAGCCGGCCGATGGAAGAGGATTTGGGACGCCTGCGCGTCGAGGTGGACGGGGAGGGCGCGCGTATCGCGGCTTTGAACCTCGAAAAGGCCAACGCGCAAAATGAGATGATCGCGGCCAACAGCCGCATCTCAGAGACCAAGGCCGAGATTTCCGGTGCGCAGACGCAGAAGTCGTTTTGCGATGAGACCGCAGGCGAGGCCCAAAAGCGCCTCGACGCCATCGAGACCGAGGCCGCCGAGCTTTTGTCGCGTCTGGAGCAGACGGGCCCCGAGATGGGCCGCGCACAGGCCGAGGCGGAAGCCGCCCGCGCCGAGGAAGGCCGGGCCCGCGAAGAGTTTTCCGGGGAGGAGGCGCGGGCGGAGGATTTGTCCCGGCGCTGCGCCCAGGCCGAAAGCGCAATTGAGACCTTGCGCGCGGAGGCTTTGCGAAGCGCGGAGTCCGCGCTGTCTTTGAGGCGGGAGAGATCCCGCCTGGAGTCCGATTTCGCCAACCAGGATTTCGCGACCCGCCAAAGCCTGCGGGATTTGGAAAAAGATTCGGCGCGGGTTGAGGCCCTGCGGCAGGAGCTGCAGGCGGCCGGCGCCGCGCTGGAGGCGCGCCAAACAGCGTCCGCCGGAAAGCGGGATGCCGCGGCGGCGCTGGAGGCGGAGTTTTCCGCGGCGAAGGAACGGCGCCGGGCGGCCGAGGACGCCGCGTCCGCGGGCCAGTCGGGATTGACGCTGTCCCGTGCGCGGCTTGAAGCGGCCGAGACGCGCGGCCGGGAAAACCCCTATTGGGCTGGGGCCCAAACTGTTTTGAGCGCCGCAATTCCCGGCGTCATCGGCATGGTGGGAGATCTTCTACGGATGCCGGAGGAGGCCGCTTCCGAGATGGAGGACGTCCTGGGCGAGCGCCTCTATGCCGTCGTCTGCGAGGACTCCGTGGCGGCCAAGGCCTGCGTGGAGCTTTTGCGCACGACCGGCCGCGGCCGTGGGCGTTTCCTGGTGCTCAGCACGATTTCTGCCGCCTTGGCCGAACGCAATTATCCTCCCCAGGGGCTGCCGCTTCTCTCCCGTTTGAGCGTTCTTCCGGCCCATGAGGGCGTTGCGCGCTTCCTGCTGGGCGAGGCCTATTCGCTCGACAAGGCGTTGTTCACCGATCATTGGGTTTACGGCGGTTCGGAGCAGACGCTGGAGAACTCCATGGGGCCAGCCCAGATCGGGCTTCTGCGCGAGGCCGTCGCGAAGCAGGAGACGGAGTCTTCGCGTCTAGAGGCCGAGAAAGCGGACGCCGAAGCCGCCATCGCGCGGACGGAAGAGGCGCTCGCGGCCGCAAGGACGGCGCTGGCCACGGCCGAGGCCGAGGAGAAAATCGCCGCCGCCCAGGTTCAGGAGCGGACGGCGTCCTTGGATGCGGCGCGGCAGTCCGCAGCCGTTTCCGAGGCGGAGGCGACCGAGGGCCTTAAGCGTTCTTCCCTTATTAAGGAAGAGATGGCGGCCAAGAACCGCGAGATCGCCCGGGCCGAAAGCCTTGAGGCGGAGGCGAAGGCCAAGGAGGCCGCTGCAGCGCAGGAATTTGGAAACCTTAGGGAACAGGCTGCTGCGGCTCGCGCCGGGCTGGAGGCGGTCCGCTCCCGGCTCAAGGCGGCGCAGGAAAAGGCCGCGTTTCTGGAGAAGGACTTGCAGCGCCTGACCCAGGAAAAATCGAACTTGGAAGACGCCTTGTCCCGCCGCGAGCGAGAGCGGGCGGAGCTTCAATCCAAAAAGACGGAAATGGCCGAGAAAGCCGCCGACTTGGAGACGCGGCGCCAAGGCCTAGTGGAATCGCTCTCGGAGTTTGAGATCTTGGCTCAAGGCAAGGCCTCGCGCCTGCAGGACCTGGAGTCCGCCGTGGCCGAGAAGGAAGAATCCCTGCGCGGACTGCGCGAACGCTGTGAGGATTTGCAGGCGAAGCTTCATTCCCTGGAAGTCGAGAGCAGTTCCCTGCGCGCGACGCGGGAGGCGCTTGCGCGCCGCCTCAGCGAAGAGCTGGGCCTCTCCGCGGACGAGGCGCGAGACAAGTACGGCTCGCAGACCGCGGAACCGGAGAAAATCGAGTTTTTAAAGCGCCGGGTCGCCAGCCTGGGCAACGTCAACATGGCCGCGCCGGAGGAATACGAGGCGCTGACCGCACGGCAGTCCTACCTCTCCTCGCAGATCGAGGATCTCAACAAGGCCGAAGAGGATTTGAAGTCCGCCATCCAAAAAATTAACAGCGCCACGCGGGAGAACTTCCGGCAGACATTCTTCGAGGTGCGCGAACATTTCCGCCGGCTTTTCTCCGTCCTTTTCGAGGGCGGCGAGGCGGACCTGGTCCTGAGCGATCCGGAGAACATGCTTGAGTCCGGCATCGAAATCATGGCCCAGCCGCCGGGCAAGCGCCTGCAGAACATTACGCTGCTTTCGGGCGGCGAGAAGACGCTCACGGCCATCGCTCTTCTCTTCGCCTTCTTCTTGGTCAAGCCCTCGCCTTTCTGCATGATGGACGAGGCCGACGCGGCCTTGGACGACGCCAACGTGGAGCGCTTCGGGCAGCTCCTTAAGGAGTTCGAGGAGCGCACGCAGTTCCTCATCGTCAGCCACAACAAGCGCACCATGGAGGCCGCCGACGTGATCTACGGAGTGACCATGGAGGAGATGGGGGTAAGCCAAATCGTATCCGTGGACTTGCGCCGCAAGCCCGCCGCCGCGCCCGCCATCTCCGCGGTGTCTTCTTCGGATCCGGCTCGGGCTTAGGCGCGCCCGGCTTCAGGCCCCCGGGATGCTCTACGGCGTTTTTTCTGACATCCACTCCAACTGCGAGGCCCTGGAGCGGGTCCTGGAATTTTTTAAATCCGCGGGAGCCCAGGCGTATCTTTGTTGCGGGGACTTGGTCGGCTACGGCCCCAACCCGAACGAGTGCCTGGAGATTCTGCGGAATCTTCCCCGTCTCTCCATCGTTTGCGGCAACCACGATCTGGCCGCCGCCGGCCGCATGGACCCCGGCTGGTTCAATGCTTACGCGCGCGAGGCGATCTCCTGGACGCGTCAGGAGCTTTCACCGGAGTCGCTGCGCTACCTCTCGTCGCTTAGGCCCAGGCTCGACGGTCCGGAGTGGACGCTGGCCCACGGCACGCCGCGCAAGCCCGCGGACGAATATTTCCTAAGCACCCTGCAGTACAAGCAGAGCTTGGGACTGGTCAAGACGTGGCCTCTGTTCGTGGGACACAGCCACATGCCGCTCTGCTTTAAGTCCGCGCCCGACGGCGAAGCTGAAATGTCCATGTTGGAAGAGGGCCAGGAAGTCCGCCTCGCGCGGCGCGGTGCGGCTGCGGTCTTCAATCCCGGATCCGTGGGTCAGCCGCGGGACCACGATCCGCGCGCCTGTTGCGCCCTTTACGACTCTAGCGCCGGATCCTTCCGCGTGGTCCGTTTATCTTACGACGTGGCGGCCGTGCAGGCAAAAATACGCCGCGCCGGGCTTCCGGAGTTTCTGGCGCAGCGGCTCGAATTGGGCCGCTGAACTCCGCAGGCTCATCGCGCTGGGCCTTTTGCCTCGCGATTTTTGGGACCTCCGGCCCATGCTCCGGCCGCGAGCGAATGTTATCATAAGTCGCCCGTTGGCCAATTCATGCATAAGAAGATGAAAAAGACGTTCGCTCCGGATGCTAGCTTCGTTCCATCGGGCGAAGCGGCCGACCGCCTCCGGGCGTTTTCTCCCGCGCCGCGGCGCACGATGCTGTCCTTCGAGCGCCGCATCCAGGCCTATTTCTGGACCTCAAGCCGGGAAAAATCCCTTGCCCGGTGATTCGGCCGTCGTTCGGCGCCGAGTGATCCCGCTCCGGGCGGGCGCGCTTTTTTTCGCGGTGGTTTTCCTCGCTTCCGTTGCGGCGCGCGCCGGTTCTCTCAACCCGAATATGAATATTGATTTCGCCAATATCAGCCAGTGGCTGAGCCAAAACATCGCGCAAGGCCTGGCCTTCAACGCCGGGGAAACTTTTGACCCGCCGCGGGAAGTAAAAGATCGGCGGCTTCAGCCGGACATCAGCTTTGGTGGGGGCTTCCTGCCGCTCGATACGGCCAAGTTTCCGGCCACGCCGGCGCTGACCAGCGAGAACATCAATGCCGCGGGTTTTTTCCCGTCGCATGTGCTTTTTCCCAACCTCGTGATGCACTTGCGCGCCGGGCTTCCCCACCGCTGCGACTTCGCCCTGCGCGTCGCGGACATGACCACGCCCCCGGGCTACAAACTTTCCGGCAGCCTCTACGGCCAAGGCCAAAGCAATTCTCTGGGCGCCGACCTGCGCAAGCATTTTCT
>DAIDHS010000003.1:0-56521 GCA_027451985.1 Elusimicrobiota bacterium | reverse complement strand
TTTCTCGGCAGAGACGGAGATCCCATGGTGACGGTCAGCGCGGACTACAACTACGTCTTTGGGCGCTTCAGCTTCAACGAAACGCTGCCGGTCAGCGTGGAAACCGGATCGGGGCAGTACTTCGGTATCAACAATAATCTTAGCGGCCGTCTGCGCTGGAGCGTGGCCAGCTACGGGTTAAATTTCGTGATTAGCCAGCAATACGGAAATTGGATCCCCTTCATCGGATTGGGATACAACCACGCCATCGGCTCGGTTTCCGCAGGGCTGTCGGATAATGGCGACCCGAATTTGTTTACGCCCGTATCCGGCGAGGGCTTCTCCGGGGTTACTCCAGATCAGGCGCGGGGGCTTTTGGGTTGGCAGTGGGTCCACTCTTGGATTGACTACTTCGCGGAAGGGGAAATCGAAGCGGCGGGGCCTGAAAGCGGGAAGGTTTGGATTCTGCAGGCCGGAATTTCGCTGCCGTTCCACATCGGAATAAAGGGCCGCAACAAAGAGACGGACGGAATCCTCGGCCCGCGCTCCGCCGCGCCCTTGGGCTCCGGGGCCGCGCAGCCCATCTTCATGCACTAGGCGGCCGCGCCTGGGACTTTTGCCGCGCGTCATTTAGGTCTTTAGACACTCTTCTTTCCGCCTGCGTAATCTTAATATTAATCTTCGAACAGGATCATGGCTCTCAAAAAATTAGTCGCGTGCGCGTTGACGGCGGCGCTTCTGGCGCTGACGCCGGGCTTGCCCTGTTATCAGGCTTTGGGCGCGGAATTTTCCGCGGACGCGCAGGCCGAGATGAGCGCGTGGTCGCTGCCGGCGAGCGCGGCGGATAATTTTTCAGGCCTTTCTCCTGCGCCGGAGGCTCTCTTGGGTGCGGGAGAAGCGCAGCTTCCCGCGCTGACCGAGGAAGGACTTTCCCCGCTGCTGAATGCGGCTCCCGCGGAGAACCCCGCTGACCCAGAAACGGCGTCTGGCGCAAAAGATCAGAGCCGCGTCTTTGTGCGCGCCGAGGAAGCGGCGCCGAACGACATAGCGGTCGAAGAGCAACTCAAAGCCTTTTCTTCTGAGGAAGGCCGCGAGAACGCTTCCGTTAAAACGGCTGTTCTCGCGCCCAAACGCGCGCCGGCCGAAACGGCCGAGCGGGTCCGCACGATTTCCCGGCTGGAAAAAATAGCCGGAGCCTTGCAGCGGCTGGTGCGCCCGCGCGCTCCAGAGGCCGCTTTAAAGGTGGAGTCCGACAGGATTTTTGACGCGGCTGACGCCTACGGCGAAAACGCCGCTCCAAGGACGCCCGCCATGGCTCCGGCCAATTCCGCGCGGGCGACCGCGGCGTCCGGGCTGCCGTTGGGAGCGCTTACCCAAAACGCTGCCGGCACGGAGTCGGTTCCCGCGGCCCCGGGTCCGGAGAGCTATCGGCGCGAGCCCGTTTCGTTCGGGGGGCGGGTTCTGGGGCCGCTGCGCGCGGCGGTTCGGATCACTCGGCATGCCGCGGCCAAGACTCGGGAATTTTTATTCGGCGATCCGGCATTGGCCTGGACCACAAGGCCTTTGCGGAGGCAGCGTTTGACGGCCGCCGGATTGGGCGTGGCCGACGCCGCCCTGCCGTTGGCCACGGCCGCCGTCATCGGCGCGCTCCTAGACGCCGCACACGCGGCCTCCGGAGGCGGAGCCGCGCTGGCGCATGTCTGGTGGCTTGTGGGCGCCTCCGTTCTCTTGTCGCTGGCCTCCGCGGCGGTAAGCTGGTTTTACACGTATCTCTATCGCGTGCTCGGATTGCGCGCCACCTATCATTATCGCGTCGCCCTGGCGCGCAAGTTCGGCCAACAGGAGATGGCGTTCCATCTGGAAAAAAAGCAGGAATCCAGCGCCTTGGCCAGCCGCATCCTTAACGACACCAACTTCCTATCTTTTAAGAACGTGAGCACGCCCATGGATTGGCCGATGGGCGTCGTCATGCTGGTGGTCGGCGGGACCCTGCTCATCTCCCAAAGCATCCTCATCAGCGCGGCGGTCGCCGCCGTTGTTCTCCCGGCGGCCATCCTCATGGGCCGCTACGGCCGCGAACTGAACAATCTTAACTTCGAACAGACCGGCCGTCAGGCGGAACTCACCCAACGCTCTCAGGAAAGCCTGCGACAGGTGCGCGCGGTAAAGATTTTGTCTTCTCTGGACCAGGAGATGGAGCGCTTCAAGGAGAAAGCCCGGGAGATTATGGATTTGGGCGTGGCCCAGGCGCGCATCCAGAGCAGGCTCTCCCGATTGGGGCTCATCATGGGGTTTTTCACCCAGCAATTCGTTTTCCTTCTGGGAGGATTTGGGCTTTCAGGGCGCCTTGGGCGCGCGGTCAAACCCATCACCTTCGGCGGCATCACGCAGATGGCGACTTACGCAGGATACGCCAGCGTGGGCGCCAGCCAGCTCACCAACGATTACCTCCGCTTCAAGCAGTACGAAGGGGCGTCGGAGATCGTGCGCGGGTATTTGAACCGCGAACCCGCCATTAAAGACGCGCCTGACGCGGAAAAGCTCGCTTCATTTGACGGCGACGTGCGTTTCGAGAACGTCGGCTTTTCCTACGCCGGGGGCCAGGACGGTCCCGCGCTCAACGATGTGAGCTTTCACGCCCGCCCCGGAGAGACCGTGGCCATTGTGGGAACCACGGGCGCGGGCAAAAGCACCATCGCGAAGCTTCTGCTCCGGCTCTGGGACGCCGGCAGCGGGCGCATTCTTATCGACGGGCGCGATTTGCGCGGGCTTAATCGCCTCTCCTACTTAAACCATGTGGCCGTGGTTCAGCAAGATACCCGGCTCTTCAACGACACGGCGCTTTACAACATGACTTACGGAAGCTTTAACGCTTCCAAGAAAGACGAGCTCTCTTCCGAGCAGAAAGAGCGTCTGGAGCGCGCCATCCGCATGGCCAAGGCGGACTTCATTTTCGACAAGGCCCGCTTCCCCGAAGGGCTTGAGACGCCCGTGGCGGAGGGAGGCTCGCGGCTTTCCGGCGGCGAGCGCCAGCGCATCGGCATCGTTCGCGCCATGCTGCGCGACGCGCCATTGCTTATCTTGGACGAGGCCACGGCCAAGCTGGACGGCCCCTCTGAGAACGTGGTCCAAGACGCCTTGGAGCGGATGGCCCGGGGAGAGGGGGAGCGCAGGCCCACCGTCATCGTGATCGCCCACCGCCTGACGACCGTCCGCGGAGCGAACCGGATTTTGGTCATGGATCGCGGGAGGATCGTCGAGCGGGGAACCCACGAGCAATTGCTGGCGGCCGGAGGGACTTATGCGCGGCTTTGGAAAGACGGGGGCTACGACGCGCCCGCCTCCCGACTGGCCGGCGTCAACGACGGCGCCACGCCCTCCGCGCCGAAGGGCGTCTCTTCGGCGAAGCAAGAGGGCGCCGACATCAGGGCGCCGTCCTTGGCGCCCGTGCGGCGTCGTGGCCGCACGCTGGCTTCGTTTGTGCGCCGGAAAACTCAAGCCGTGCGCCGGGTTGTTTTGCGTTTGGCGTCCGCGGCGCGCAGGCTTGCGGGTGGCGACAGCGAGGTCAAACCCTACTTTAAGCCCTACCGCAAAAAGATTTTTGCCGTTGTAGCGCTCTTGACCACCGACGCCGTTCTCACCGTGCTCTTGTCCAAGGCGACCGGATCCCTTTTGGACGCCGCGGCCTCCGTTCTTCGAGCCGGGGCGCCGTCTTCCGGCGCGGTCCTGGGAATTTGGATCGCGGTGGTGGCCGGGGCCTTCCTCGCGCGTCTCTATGTCCAGCCCAAGAGCGTGTACCTGAACAACGCCCTCCAGTCTTGGCTGAAATTCGATTTGAGTTCCGCTCTGTTCGAGAAGCTCCACCGGAGGGAAATGTCCTTTCATATGGATAAGGAGCACAACTCCGGGGCGCTGGCCGCGCGCATCACCAACGATGTGAGCAGCTTGGTCGCCAAGAACACGGCGATTCGCTTTCCCATCATCTCCTGCCTGCTCAAGGCGGGCTTGAGCGCCGTCCTGCTCATGCGCACCAGCTGGCTTGTCGGAATCGTGGTGCTGGCCATGGTTCCGGTTCTGGGCATCGTCAACGGCTGGGCCGGACAAAAATCGGAGCGGCTCTACACGCTCTTCAGCCGAAACCGGGCCGAGGTGGGCCGCGCCAGCCAGGAGTCGTTCGAGAATATTCAGACCGTCAAGGCCTTTGGCCAAGAAGAACATGAAGCCGCGCGGCTGGACGAAAAGATGAAAGCCCTGGCCGACGCTGGCGTCAAGCAAGCCACGCCCATGGCCTACTCCGCGGTTTTGACCGACGCGTTCACCACATTCGCGACGGAAAATTTAATCTATATTCTGGGCGCCTTATTCCTGGCCGGCGCCCTGTCTTTCGGGGCGGGCTGGGGTTTCTCAATCGGGAAAATCGCCGCGATGACATTTTACGCCGGGCTCATCAAAGACGGCTTGACCGGCCTTGCCCAGACGTGGATGAACTATAAGACCATGCACGGAGAAACCAAGGTCGCGCGCCGCTGGCTGGTTCGGGCTTCTGGCGTGGACGACGCGGCGGACGCCGCGCCCCTGCCGATGGGCGGCGGCGACGTGCGTTTCGAGGACGTCGGCTTCCGCTACAACGTCCGGGGAGGCAACGCGCTCGACGGCGTCTCTTTTGAGGCCAAGCCCGGGGAGACCATCGCCTTCGTTGGAGAGTCTGGCTCCGGCAAGAGCACGATTTTGAACTTGCTGCAGCGCTTGTGGGAGCCGCAGTCGGGGCGCATTCTCATCGACGGCCAGGACGTCGGCAAAACACGCCTCCGGAGCTTGAGCGACGCGCTGTCGGTCATTCCCCAGGATCCGCCCATTTTCGACGAGAGCCTGCGCTACAACATGCTCTACGGAACCAAGGGGGTAACGGAGCAGGAGCTTATGGCCGCCATCCATGCGGCGCGCGCCGAGTTCTACAAAGATCTGCCCGAAGGCCTCGACACTCGCGTGGGAGAGGGCGGCAACCAGCTTTCCGGCGGCCAGGCGCAGCGCGTGGCCATCGTCCGGGCTCTGCTGAGAAAGTCGCGCATCCTCATTCTCGACGAGGCCACCGCGGCGCTGGACAAGTCGACTGAACGAGACGTCCAGGCCGCTATCGACGGTCTGCGCGGCGGCGACGGCTTCGGGCGCCCGACGACTATTGTCGTTGCTCACAACCTGCCCACCATCGTCAACGCCGATCGGATTTACGTCATGAGCAAGGGCCGCATCGTCGCCTCGGGCACGCACGCCGAGCTCATGGAGAGCAGCCGCGTCTACCGCGGCTTGTGGGCGGCGTTCCGCAAGGATAATGCTGAGCCCTAGGGCCCAGCGATCCGTAGGCCCATTACCTTGCTCCGGCTGGGTCTTTTGACCCTCAAGACGCGAAGGCCCTGCCGCTATAATGACACGCGAAGCAGACGCCAATTCACAGGGGGAGCACATGCGCCTTAAGAAGCTCGCGGCGGTGCAGGGAACACTTTTTGCGGCGGTTCTGTTTTGCGGTTGGGGGTGGAGCGCCGAAATTGGCGGCGAGCCGGGTGCGCCCATCGGCGCGGAGGACGCGGTTCCCGCCGAGACCATCGGGACCATGCCCCTGGCTCCTCTCGCAGTCGCTCCGAACCTCCAAGATTTATCCTCAATTCAAGATCCCGCCTACCTGGGCCCAGCCGCGGCGATTCCGAGTCTTCCCGCGGCTGCGGCAGCGCGGCCAGCCGCACAGGCCGCCGTCGAACCCCTCGCAGAGGCGCCTGCCCCCGCGCGCATTGAAACTCCCTCTGAAACGGCCGTGCGCGAAGCCGCCGCTCCGGTTCGGAGCGTCGCGGCGCAGGCCCGCGCTCATGCAGAGATGTCCGCGAAAGTCGAAGTTTCCCACATTGCCGCCGCCGTTTCAGAGACCAGGGGCGCGAACACCGGAGCGGACGCCGCCGACGCGGCTCTTAAGGCGGGATTCGACGGATCCGAAGCTCTCCCGGCCGTTGACCCGGTTGTTGCGGAAAGCCTGCGCAATCTTTATCCCCGCGTGGTGTTCATTGAAGACGGCTTCTCCGGACCGGTGTCTGAGAGGACGGTCGCTTCCGTCGAGAAGTTGCTCGACGCGGGCGTCCATGTCGTGTTTATGACCCAGCGTCCGCTTAAGGGACCGGACTCGGCTGAGACGATTCTCGTCTCCCGGTTGAGAAACCGGCAGACCAACCCGCTCATCATCGCTTCCTATGGCGGCGCAAAAATTTCCGTGGCGAGCCGCGCGGAGAATCCGAAATCCCTCATCGACGACCAGCCCGGCTTGAACGAGAAAGCTATCTCCGCCATCGAGAAGATCGTGGAGAAATTGAACAAGGCCCTGCCCAAAAGCGCGGCGCTCAAGGGAGAACTTCTCCCCGATGAAAAACATCCATTGGCCTATGCTCTTGCGCTTCCGGCTGAAATGTCCGAGACCCAGGCGGCCATCACAAGGAAGGGCGTTTTGTCTCGCTTTAATCGCGCGTTGTCCGGTGCCGGGCTTCCCTATCGCCTGCGGCCCTCCGCTGCCGATCCGCGAAAAATGATGATTTTCGCCATGCCGCTTTCGGCGGCTCTGCCCAGAATTTACCGCGCTTTGGGCGAGCGTTTCGCGGAGGAAAACCTGGCGGAGAAGGCGGATAAATTTCTCGTTCTGGCCGCACCGTCGAAGTCCGGTGTCGCCGCGCGCTTCCCGGCGGCCGCCGACATCCAGGTCGTGAAATCAGCCGGAGATCTCGACGCTTTCTTGGGCGCCGTGCTCAAGGACAACCAGCTGCCCGGCGTGTCAGTCAAGCTGGGCAAGCTCCGGCAGTTCGTGGAATATTGGGAGCCGCGGCACCGGATGCGCGGACCGGATGACGAAGGCGGCTTTTCCGGCGGCGGCTCCTTGGGCAAGGGTTCGTCGAGCGCGGTGGACAAGGATTTCGGGCGCTACACCGGCGGCGTTATCAACCAATTGATGGCCTTCCTTTATGAGCAAATCAACCGTGGCAATCACGCCATGACGAATCTTTCCGCGGTTGAGGCGCGGCTGCGCCAGATGTGGTACATGCCCCTCAAGTACGGCGTGTTCGTGGACCAGGGCCTCCTTAAAGTCATGCACACCAAGGCGTGGAAGTCGCGCCAGCGCGGCTATTTGGAATACGCCAACAGCTACCTGATCAACTTCTACCTGCGCGAGCTTCACGACTACTCCGTGGCCGCTGCGGACATCCGCGCGCACCTCCTGCGGCTTAAGACCGACTGGAACAGCGGCGTGAGCGTCAACTTTCGCTCCGCGGCGACCGGGCGCGAGTATAAAATACACACGCGCGTTCCTAGGACGATGTGGCGGGACACGGCCCAGGGCCGGGTTCTTGAAGCCTACGCCTACCGGACCGGTAAGGAATCGTTCGGAGACGGGGAAGAGCTTTACGCCCAGATCATGGCCATGGCTCTTTTACAGGGCGACGCCCGCATGGGTCCGGACGGAAAGTGGCATATGGGCGCGCCGGACGGCCCTGTGATTGCCAAGCTGAAGGTGCAAATCGAATACCGCTCCGGCCACCGCACCTGGACGTTCGACCCGGAGGAGTTCCTGCACGGCCGCGAGGAAGGCGGCGTCGCGCAGGGCCCCATCGCCCAGCGGATCACCAGCTCCATCGAAAGAATGGAGGCGGATCCGGAGTACGAAGCGTATTACAGCGATCAGGAAAAAGGAATTTCCAAGACCGACTGGGATAAGAAGAAAGCCACGGCCCGCAGGGCGCAGAAAGCGGCCCGATCGCGCAAAGCCAACGTCGAGGCGCGCGCGGTGAAGAAGGGGACGGGTAAATGAGGGCGGCCATGAAGCGCAGCCTCTGGATTGCCGCCGCGCTGACGCTCTTGTCCGGAAATCTTCGCGCCGCGCCCGAGGAGGCTCCTTTGTCCTTGGACGAAGCGCCCGCCGCGGTCGAATCCATCCCCGCGCTCCCTGCCCAGCTTGGGGCGGATCAGGCTTTGACGGCCGGATTAGGACAAGAGGCCGCGCTGGGCGTCTTGCCGAGCGCCATTCATTCTCTTTCCCTGGCCGTGCATGCCGTCCCGGCGGCCGAGGCGGCGATCCGGGCGCTTGAGCCCGCGAAGTCCGCCCCTCCCTCTTTTTCGATCAGCCGGCCGGAGGCAGCCTCGGTTGAGGCCGCGATGCCAGCCAAGGCGGCGCCTTCTTCGCAGATGGGCCCATCTTCTCGGACGGTTTCGGCCCAGAAGCCTGGCCGCGCGGACGCGCGGGCCGTGCTTGGGGCTATGGCGGCGGGAGTGGAAAGCGGTAAGCCGGGAGAACGGCAGTCGGCGCTGGCGCTTTATGACGGGGGAGAGCAGAACGGATCCCCAGAGGACGTCTCTGTGGACGAGAGCGCCGCCGCAGAGAGCCTCGATGTGTATTTCAGCCGCCACGACAAGAAGGCCTTGGAGGCTTCGTCCGTTTTTTCGACCATCCGCCTCATGGACACCTCCGGACGGCGCTGGCACTGGAACCGCTTCCGTCGTGGAGCGAAGATCAACGTTCGGTCCGGCAGCCATACGCTGTTCGTATCCAAGGTGCAGGGCGCCTCCACCAAGAGCATCAAAAAGCTGACTAAGGCCGATTTGGCGGGAGTTTACTCTAAGGACTTCCTGCGCCGCCATGGCATCGCGCAGATCCGCAAGCGCCTGATGGAGGATTTGAGCGCGCGTAAAGCCAGCAAGCCGGTGAGCCTCGAGTCCAGCGTGCGCATCGTGCATTTCATGCCCTTCGGCGAGGCGAAGCAGAAAATCGCCGATAATAAGCTTGATGACGCTTTCGGGGAAGCGGTCGAGCGCCGAAATTACGAGATTCCCCCGGCCCTCGCTGAGGCGTCTAAGGTTTTGCCCAAGACCGTTGTCTTAGATTTAAGCCTTTTCCCAGAGGGTCTGCCCCCGGAGATCATTGAGGACATGAACAAGCTCATGAACGCCGGAGTCTATTTCATCCTGACCACGGATAAACCGCTTTCCGGTCCGGGTTCGGCGGAAGAAATCATCACCAAGCGCTTGAGCCCGCGCCAAAACGACAAGCTCCACCGCTACAAGCTTGTAACCCTTGCGGATGAGGGCAATGTGCTGGCGTCTTACGATGGGCGCTTTGCGAAAGAAATTCCAATGCCCCGCTTCAGCGTCAGCCAGCGTGAGCTGATGGATTTGGCGGCTCAGCAGGAAGGCGTTTTTAAGCCGGAAATCAACCGCCCGGACGCGTTCGCCGTCGCGGTTCCTGCGGGCGAGGCGCCGGAGAAGTTCAAGGCGCGCTACGAAGCCGCTTTGCAGGGGCTCGGGCTTCCCGCCGAGCGCTACCACGCAAGCGTCATGGACGGCCGCAAAGGAGTTCTCGTTGTTTTGCGTCCCTTGGACGCGAGTCGCGCCGTTCCGGTTGTTTTGTCCCTGTTGCGCGATCGGCAGCAACTCTATGTCAATCCGAGCGACATGATGGTCATCAGCCGCGACCCGCGGCTGCTGTTCGCGACCAAGGGCGCCCTCCAGCCGGGAGTCATGGATTCGAATCTAAACGGCGAGGCCCTCGCGGACATGGCCCTGTCGTCCCTTCTTCCGGAATACCGCGTCAACAAGCCCGGAGATCTGGCCGCGTCCGCGTCCATGATCTCATCGTTTCTTCAGCATCGGGACAGCTCCGGCGGCCGGCGCGAGACCGTGGAGATGTTCCTGGGCCACGTGATGCACTCGGCGTTCAACTGGGCGATTTGGCGCTACCGCTCGGACGGCGTCTTCCCGGACGCCGAGGCCCTCGTCGCCCAGGCCAAGAACATCTGGGACGAAACCATTCGCTACGAAGGCAAAATGCTGGATCTGCCGCCGGGCCAAACCATGGCGGCCTACTACGAGGACATCGGCCGCTTGCGGCCGATGCACGAAGCGGTCGCGGCCATCCTCAAAGACTACCCCATCGTCCTGGGCACGGAGCTACCCAATATCTTCGTGGTCCAGCGCTACAAGGGCTCCAATCCGGAGTATCGCGATATTTTCCGCTTGGTCTACGACTTCGCCGCGGCTCGGGAAACGCCCGAAGGTCTCGAGGTGGTCATCGTGGACTTTAAGACCGGCAAGACTCCGACCAACCATAAGATCGACAAGGATGTCCAGCCACAGCTTTATGAGTGGGTCGCGCGGCAGGCCTGGCAGAAAATGTCCACGACCTACGGATCGTCCGAAAATCTCAAGCCCGTGACGAAGGTCGCCGTGCGCTTCGTCTATCCCACGGGGGCCAAAGGGCCCGCGCTCAACGAGTGGAGCCGCATGCACTTCGAAAAGTCGATGAAGAGCATTTTGCGGCGCATCCGAAAGTCCTGGGGCGTTTCGCTCCCGGGAGCCAAGCTCGCTCGCGCCTCCGCGGCGTCCACGGGCAAGGGCCGCGGGAAGAAGAAAGCCGCTTCCGCCCGGAAGGGGAAGAATGGTGGCAAGTCGTAAGGCCCACGTTTTTCTGGGCCTATTAATGATTCTCAATTGGGTCCTTAGACCCTGAGCGGCGGTCCGGGAGGCCGTTATAATGTCCGCAGGAGTCGAAGCGAGCGCAAACCCTTGATGAACACGACCGACGTCCGGATCTGGCGCCGAAGTCTAGCCTGCATCCTCGCCGCGCTTGTCGTCATTTTCTCTCCCGGCCTGTCCTGCTATACGGCTTTTGCCGGTCCCGTTGAATCCGAGGGGACTCCCGTTGATGCCTCCATTGCGGTTCCCGGCGCGGAAATCCCCGCGCTCAATTCCACGCCCATTAACATTCAGATTCCTTCCGTGTCCGGCCAGTATAATCCGGCTCTCGATCTTGGCGCGGGTTTGCCCGTCCAGACATCCGAGGCTCTTCCAGCCCGCGCCGCCGGCTTGGAGCCCGCGACTCCGGAACATGCCGCTCCGGCCGAGCCTGTAAAAAACGCGGACGCCAGCGGCGCGGTTGAGCGAAAACCGGTTGACGCGCTTTTGCCGCAAAGCGGAAGCGCCGCCGCCTCTGCCGCACAAGCGGCTGATGAGGCCGAGGCCGCCACTAGGACCGGATCCCTGGCCGCCACGGAAAAAACGGAATCCGCCAAAATCGCCAAAACGGAGAAGGTCCTCGCCGCGGCCCACGGCGCGGACGCTCAGCGCAAGTTTTTAAAGGCCCTCTACGACGGAATCATCCCCAGCAAGGAAGAGCGCGGCGCTGCGGTCGCCGCGAAATCCCCGGTCGAGGCGGGCGGTCCATCCGCGCTTTCCGCTTCGTCGGTCAATTCCGAAAAATCAGAACAGGCGGCCGAGGTACCGCAGCCGGCGTCTTCCGGCGGCCGGACCGCTCTCGCGCGGCTTTGGGCGCGACGGCCATCTTTGCGCGTGCTCGCGCGGCATTTCCTGGAAACCTTCAGGGATCCGCGCATGATCGTCTATCTGGGCGGTCTCGCCGCGACCGCCACGGCGTGGGCGATGCACGTCCCGCTGGCCGTGACCGGAATCCTGGCCGCGGGGACTGGCGCGGCGCGCGGCGTTTTCCTGGCGCACAAGCCCAAGGTCGGGAGCTTCGCTAAAAAAGCTCTCTGGCGCCAAGGAGCGCTTCTAGCCGCGTCCACGGGCCTTTATTTCGTCGCGCGCTCCTTGTCCTCCGACGCCTCACTTTTGCTCTACGCGTTCTCCGGCACGGCCGCCGTCGTCGGACTTTCCCCGCTGGCGGCTAAGACGGTTGAGATCGCCGAGTCCATAAAAGAAAGCTTGGTTTGGATCTCAAGGTTCTGGGGCCGTATCGGAAAGACCGGCATCAAGGTCAAGAAGCAGCTCGCGGCCGCGTCGATCCTGGCCATCGGAACCTCGGCTCTGTCCCTGATCCCGCCCAGGTATTACGGCAACATGTTCCAGCATCTGAAGGATTTGCTGCCCTCGGCGGCCGCGTCACACCCTGCGATTTTGCACATGTACCTGGCCTGGGGCGGCGTCATGTTGGCCAGCTACGCCGCCATCTCCGTTCTCAATTACTTCCTGAGCCGCTTCATGTACGACATCGGCAACCGCATGATGGCGGGCCTCTCCAATTTATTTTACGAGCACGTGGCCAAGCTTCCGTTATCCTGGCACAAGTCCCGTCCGGTGGGAGACGTCATCTCGACCGGCACCGACGCGATCTATAACGTGCAGAGCACGGCGACCATGGTGGTTGTCGACACGGTCAAGGACCTTACGCTGCTCATTCCCAGCTTAGCCGTCATGTTCTACGCGAGCTGGCAGATGAGCCTCATCCTGCTTCCGACGCTTTTCCTCGCCTTGGCCCTCCCCAGCAGCATCTACGGCAACCGCTCGAGCGAGGCCTATAAGTGGTTTTTTCGCGATCTGAAGCCCCGGATCGCCAGCCACATCGAGCAGACCGAGGTCAATTCCGAGACCATCAAGTCCGCCGGCAAGGAAGACTGGGAAATCAAGCGTACGGGCTATTTCAGCCACAAGACCTACATCGACGGCGGAGAGGCCCTGGCCCGGGTCAACGCACCCTACCGCGCTCTTTCTGGCGGATTGACTAATTTCGTGCAGGTGGGCCTAGTCATCGCCGCGGCCCTGGCCGTCCACGCGGGCATCTTCACCATCCCCATGGCGACCTTCTACTATTTCGCGGCGAATTACTCCCGCCAAGCCGTGCAGGATCTTTGCGACACTTACGTCCAGCTCAAATCCATGAAGGGCTCGGCGGCAAAATTCGACAAGATCATGGCCGACCAAGAAGAAGACTATAAGGAAAACGCGGAGCCTCTGGCGCCGTCTTCGAGCGGCCGCGCCATCAATTTCGACCACGTCAGTTTCGGGTACCGCCCGTCGCAGCCGGTTTTGAAGGAGATCACGCTCAGCGCCAAGCCTGGCCAAATGATTGCGCTGGTGGGCGAAAGCGGATCCGGCAAGACGACCGTGACTCGCCTGATGCTGGGGCTTTTGAAGCCTTCCGAGGGCAGCGTCCGCATCGATGGACGGGACCTCTCGGAGATTAATATCAAGGATTTCCGCTCCCGCGTGGGCACCATTCTCCAAGATCCGGTGCCGTTCGACGAGAGCATGGCGTACAACATCAAGTACTTCAAGCCGGAGGCGAGCGAAGATCAGGTGATGGAGGCGGCCAAGGCCGCGGGCTTCCACGACGACATCGTGCGCATGGGCTACGGGCACAGCCTTGAGGCCGTCGCCCCCGGGCAGGATTTGGAGCATAAGATTTTCAATTCAGGACGGCACTCCCTGGCAAATAGGATTTTCAAGAGAGTTCTGCGCGCTCTCATCGGATCTGACGCCGATAAGGTGATGCCTCTGGGAAGCCAGCGCGACGAAGCCGATAGGGCGCTCGTGGCGGCCATCGCGGGGAAGATTGTGGAAGCCAGGGAAATTCTCCTGGGCCAGGGCGCTTCCGCGGAAATCGCGCCGGCCAAGAGCATTCTAGACAACATCGCCTGGGGCTCGGGCGCGTCCTTTGAGGACATCGTGGCCGCGGCCAAGAAGGCCGGCATTCACGACGACATCGTTCGTCTGGGCTATAACAGCCGTGTCGGCGAGCGTGGCGCCAACCTCTCCGGCGGGCAGAAACAGAAGCTGCTTTTGGCGCGGCTTTTCCTGAGCGCCGGGCACCCCTGGGACATCATGATTTTGGACGAGCCCACTGCGGCTTTGGACGGCGTCACGCAGCAGAGAATTCAGGATGCGCTGGAGGCTCGGCACGGAAAGACCACCATCGTCATGGTCGCGCACCGCTTGAGCACCGTGCAGAGCGCCGACAAGATCGTCGTTTTCGGCAAAGGCGCCATCTTGGAGCAGGGGACTCACGAGGAGCTCTTGCGCAAGAAAGGCGTCTACGCCAAGCTCTGGGAGGCGCAGAAGCTCATCGACGAAGCCCAGCAGCAGCCGGCCGCAAAGCCCTGAGTCCGCCTTTCTTCGCGGCGTTCCTCCTTGGGACTATTGCCCTAGTTCCGTTAGGCCTTTTGGCTCTGTTGGCCCGTCCGCGTTTAGGTGTATAGTGTCTCGACAATGAAGAAGGCCATCGCCGGCACTCTTGCGCTCTGCGTCGTTTTGCTGTCTCCGGGCTTGACGTGCTACGCCCAGCTCGGGGAAATGGCCGATCCAGGAGTTTCCTCCGAGCGCGTCCAAGCCGTTTCGCTCCCTGCGGCTCTTCCCGAGGCGCTTTCGGCCGGACCGGATTTAAACGGCCTGGGCGCTTCCGCGGACTTGAATGAACTGCCCGCGGGAATTCCCGCGGCTCAGTCCGAAACAACCTCCGAAATTTCTGGACCCACTGCGGCCGCGCAGGCCAAAGACGTTCTGGCCGCTCATCGCGCGGCGCCCGAGGCGTCCCAACCGGCGGACCGGTCGGCGCAGGATGTCCGGCCGTCGGTTGAAGCGGAGGCTGCGCTCCAATCCGCAGCTCCGGCTGAAAAATCCGCGTCCGCTCAGTCCGCACCGGCCAGCCGGCCCAGCGGCCGCCTCGCAGAGCCGCCGCTCTCCACGCGCGCCAAGGCGTCTCCCGTTTTCTCCCGGATTCACGAGCGCGTATTATTGGAAACAAAACCCTGGCGCAAGTTCGCTTTGGCGCCGACGGTTTCCGGAGCGGCCTCCGCCGCCCCGCTTCGGGTGCGGCGCGGACCGGGGCTTCTGGGGCCTTCTTTCAGAAATCCAGACGCCGTGGAGGCTCGACGTGTCCCTGCCGCGCCTGCGGTTGAAGCCCCGCGGCCCGCGCCAGCTCCGAGTGGAATTTTACGACGTGTTCGGGCGTGGCTTGGCCGCTTCTATCACATATTCCCGGATCAAGCCCGCAACCGCGAGTTTTGGCGCTTCAATCTGGCCCAGGTCATCATCACCCAGGGTGCGACGTTCTATTCCACCGCCCTTCCCGCTTTCGTCGCGCCGACCAGGGCGCTCTCCGGCCGCATGGGCGTCGTGCGCGCGGCGAGCTTCGGATCGCAGCTGGGCGCGGACGTCATCATGGGGCCCTCCGTAGATCAGAAAAAGACGTCGTCGTTTCTCTTCAAGACCTATCTGGGCCGCGGCCTATTCCTGATTGCCGTTCCTGTCCTCGCCCTCGCTTTTTTCCACAGCGGCGGCCTTTTCCCCACGGTACCGCTCATCGGCCTTTTAGTCGGCATGTCCTTCCTTCAAAGCGCCGGCGTCTTGGCCGCGAATGTCGGCTTCAACCGGCTTTTGGGCGACAATTCCTCCTACTACAACAAGGCCAACGCGGCCAACGCTCTCATCGTCAGCCTCGCGGGAGTCGTGGGGCCGGCCTTCGCCGGGGCCTTCATCGCTTGGGCCACCACGCGCTTCGGCGCCTCTTCCGGCAGCGCGCTGGCATTCGGAGTTTACGGTTTGGCGGCTGTTGCCGCGGCGCTTATTTATCGGGGAATGAAGCTGGTCAACCGGGATGCGCAGCATGCGATTGCCGGAGCCCAAAGCGCGAAGTCGCCGCTTCAGCGCCTGCATGATTCTCTCTTGAGCGCCAAGGCGTGGTCGGCGGCGCTGCAAGAGAAAAAGGAGATGCTGGGGGAGATTAAGCTAGGCTTCAAGCTCCTGTGGCACGACCGGTTCCTGCGCCTGACTTTGGTGTTTTCAACCGCATCATTGCTGATCAGCGACGCCATCTTTTTCCTGGCCATCCCGAGCTATCTAGGCAAGATCGGCACGGTGGTCCTGCCCGCCTTCATCTCCCATGCTCCTCTCATCGGCCACTGGCTGGCCGGCTTTTTGGGGACTTCCGCGGCGATTTTCGGGCTTTTCTTCACCGCCACGAACTTTGGGGCGACCATCTTCGACGCGATCTTCATCTCCCGGCAGAACAAGAACGCGGCCGCGCCCGAAGCGGGAAAAATCTCCGGGATTAAGCGGGGTATTTTATCAATCAAGGGCGCCGTCGATCGCTGGCTTGGCAAGAAGCTGGGCGCGGACCTGACCCCGCTGCAAAAGCAGGGGGTCTGGAGCTCGGTTTTGACCGGCCTGGGCTGGGTCGCCAGTCTCTCACTTTTCCTAACCTCGCATCTTTGGCTGGCCCTGGGCGCCTTCGCCCTGTCGTCCTTCCTGCAGAGCCCGGCGGCCATGGTGTGGTCGAGCCTGCAGCAAGGCGTGCTCAACAAGACTTACCCGAAAGATCAGGCCAAGATTTGGTCGGCGATGAGCGTCTACAGCCAGGTCTTCACCATGGCCGGCGACCTGGTTTTCGGCCTGATTATGGCGAAATTTGCGACCGGCCTGGCGCTCGGCCTGGTCATGGCCGTGATGGGCGTCTGCGCCGTGCTGGCCGTCCTGCAGCCCTTCGTCGTCTTCCGTCCGCAACCCATTCCGGGCGGGCCAAAGGCCTAGAAAGGACTGGGCCGATTGCATGTCTCTGATTGGGCCCTTGGGCCCGAGAAGAAGCCCTGCGCCGGGCGTATAATGATCTGAAGCCATGAAGACAGCGGCGAAAGTCTCCATTTTTATCGTTGAGGACGATGCGCATTTCCGCGAGACGTTCGTGGATGTGATGTCTCTGAGAGGCATCGAGGCCCGCGCGGCCGCCTCCGCCGCCGAGGCCATGGCGCTCTTGGAGGGGCACGCGCCATCTCTCATCGTCATCGACGCGCAGCTCCCCGACATGCACGGCTTCGACTTGTGCCGCCGGCTCCGGCGCCGTGAGGACCTGCGCCGCACGCCGATTCTTCTCCTCTCGGCCGCGCCACAATACAACGACCCGCGCGACCGAATTGACGGCATCGTGGCCGGAGCATCGTCTTTTTTGACTAAGCCGGTGACCATGGAGAGGCTTTGGGCCGAGATTGAGGCCCTGGTTTCCTCCCGGGCTTGACAGTCCTGGCAAGTCCTGCTATTATCTCAATTGTCGCACGGCGGACTCCCCGCACTCAGAACTTTCAGAGGAACAACATGGCGGAAATCCATTTGACGGACGATAGCTTCGAGAAGGAAGTCGTGCAGAGCCAGAGCCCCGTTCTGGTCGACTTCTGGGCGCCTTGGTGCGGCCCTTGCCGCATGCTCTCCCCCGTCATTGAGGAAATCGCCAAAGAATACACCGGCAAGATCCGCGTCGCCAAGATTAATACCGACGATCATCCCAATTCCGCCACGCGGTTCAAGATTTCGGCCATCCCCACCCTGCTCTTCTTCAAGGACGGCAAGGTCATAGAGCAAATGGTGGGAGTCCATTCCAAGGCGGAGATTAAGAAAACCCTGGACTCTCTGGTCGCCAAGTAAGCCGGCGGCTCCCCGTTTTTAGGTCAAATCTCGACGGCCGGGCGCCGGTCCATGCGGCGCCATTCCAATGAAGCCCCGTTTCTACCTTATCGACGCCCATGCTTTCTTGCACAGGGCTTATCATGCCCTGCCGCCGCTCTCCAACTCCAAGGGCGAGCCCGTGGGCGCGCTCTACGGATTCGCGCGCATGCTGTTGCAGATTTTGAAGAGAGACAAACCCGAGCGCGTGGCCGTCTGCTTCGACGCCCCGGGGCCTACGTTCCGCCACAAACTCTATCCCGAATACAAGGCTACCCGCAAGAAAACGGATGAGGACTTGGTGTTTCAACTCAAGAAAGCGCGCGAGATGGCGGAAGCGATGGGATTCGTCTGCGTGGAGATTTCTGGATACGAAGCCGACGATTTGATGGCGACCCTAGCCCAGAAAGGCGCGGACGACGGCCTTGAATCCGTCGTGGTCACGGGCGACAAGGACGCCCTGCAGCTGGTGGGAAACGGCATCCGGGTCTTCAACCCCAGCCGCAATCTGTGGATGGACGCCGAGGAAATCGAGAAGAAGATGGGCGTGGGCCCCAAGGCCGTGGTAGATTATCTTTCTCTGGTCGGGGATTCCTCGGACAACGTTCCGGGCGTTCCGGGCATCGGGTCCGCGGGAGCGGCCAAGCTCCTGAACCGCTTCAAGACCATGGAAGGAATTTTGGCCGCCGCACGCGGCGGGGACAAGGTCATCGCCCCCAAGACGGCCAAGGCGCTTATTTCCTCCGGCAAGGACATTGAGCGAGCGCGCGAGCTCATCGAGCTGAAGCGTGACGCGCCCGTGAAAGTCAGGCCGGAGGACTGCCGCGCGCCCGCGCCCGATCCGGCGCGCCTCACCGGCATGTTCAAGGCGCTCGAGTTCAACTCGCTTTTGAAGGAAATTCTTCCCGCTGCGGCGGAGGGCGCCGACTGTGGATGATCCACCCGCTCCCGCGTTGGCAGAATTCGCGGATTTGGAACGCGTCTTGGCGCGCGCAGCCAATATCGCGGTCGGCGCAATCCGGCCGGAGGATCCGCTTTTGGCCCTGGGCGCCGAAGGCAAGGGAACCTGCCTGTTGGACGGTGGGCAGTCCCGCGCCCACCGCAAGGCGCTCGCGGCCCTTCTGGGCGGACGCGCCGTCAAGTGCGGGCACGATATTAAGGAGACGCTTTCCTCTCTGGAGAGGCTGGACTTGGACTTGGCCGAACCCATGTTCGACGCGCGCCTGGCCGCGTACTGCCTGAATCTTCCCCGAGAAAAACCCGTCGTGGGAGAAGACGCGGCCGCGGCCCTTGTGCGCAAGACGGTCCGAGCCTTGTCTGAGCGCGCCGCTCTGGAAAGCCGCATGAAGGATGCGGGCGTGCTGGATCTTTACCGGGACATGGAACTGCCTCTGGTTCGCGTTCTGCGCGGCATGGAAAAAGCGGGCGTCGCGGTGGACGAGACCTACTTGCGCCGCTTAAGCCGGGAGTTTTCCTCCGCCATCGCGGATCTGCAGGCGGAATTAGACGCCATGGCCGGCTTTCCCATCAACGTCAATTCCCCCAAGCAGCTCGCGGCCCTTCTCTTCGACAAGCTGCAGCTGCCGGAAGTGCACAAAACCAGCAAGGGTGGGCGCTCAACAGACGAAGAGACGCTTAAAGTCCTGGCCGCACGCCACCCCATCGCGGAAAAAATCCTGAACTATAGGGAGCTCGCCAAGCTCCAGTCGACCTACGTCGAGGGCCTTTTGCAGCGCCTGGATCCCAAGACCGGGCGCGTCCACACGACCTTCGATCAGACCGGCGCGGAAACGGGGCGGCTTTCCAGCCTCAATCCCAACCTCCAGAACATCCCCATCCGCTCCGAGTCCGGCCAGAAGATCCGCCGCGCCTTCGTGGCGCCCAAGGGTTGGCTGCTGGTCTCGGCCGACTATTCGCAAATCGACCTGCGCGTGCTGGCGCACGTCTCCGGGGACGAGGTCTTGAGGGACTCTTTTTCCCGCGGGGAAGACGTCCACCTGCGCACGGCTTGTGAGGTGTTTCACGTCCTTCCGGAGAAAGTCGACGCGGACATGCGGCGCAAGGCCAAGGCGGTCAATTTCGGCATCGTCTACGGCCAAACGGCCTTCGGCTTGGCCGGCCAACTGGGCATCCCCCAGGCGGAGGCCGCAGACATCATCAAGCGCTATTTCGAGCGTTACTCCGGCGTGTCGCGCTGGTTCGAGAAAAACCAGGAGGAAGCCAAGAAAGCCGGCGCCGTGCGCACGTTCCTGGGCCGGCTGCGCCGCATCCCGGAGCTTTCGGCCAAGAACGCGGCCGTACGCCAGTTCGGAGAGCGTGCCGCACGCAACACGCCCATTCAAGGCGGTTCGGCCGACATCATCAAGCTGGCCATGCTGGCCGTGAGCAGGGAACTTGAGCGCATGGACGGCAAGGCGCGCATGATCCTGCAGATTCACGATGAGCTTTTGTTCGAGGCGCCCGAGGCCGGAGCCCCGGCCTTCGCGGGCAAGATGCGCAAAATCATGGAAGGCGCGGCCAAGCTCGACGTGCCGCTGGTCGTGGACGTGAAGGCCGGCCCCAATTGGCGTGACATGGAGACTTTGAAGGCATGACGCGGGTCTTCGAGCACGCTCCCATCGATTTTCGCGGCATGCCGCCCGCGGTCAAGGGGCTCATCATCGCCAACGTGGCGGTTTTCCTCCTGACGCAGTTGGTCGGCCCGCAGTTTTATACCCTCTTCGGCCTGGTCCCCGCGCGCGTGCTGCAGGATCACTGGCTGTGGCAGCCGGTCACGTATTTGTTCATCCACGGCGGCATTTGGCATCTGCTTTTCAACATGTTCGCGCTGTGGATGTTCGGCGTGCCGGTTGAGTCTCAATGGGGAAGCCGCGAGTTCCTGAAGTTTTACTTCATTTGCGGCTTGGGCGCGGCCGCGGCCAGTCTGGCGATGAGCCCGCACTCGGTCGTGCCCGTCATCGGCGCCTCGGGGCCCATCTATGGGCTTCTGGTGGCCTTCGCCATGCTCTATCCGGACGCCGTGGTCTACTTATGGTTTTTTTTCCCCATCAAGGCGAGCCACATGGCGGTGCTTTTCGGCATCCTGGAGTTTTATTTCGGGGCGACCGGCGCCACGCCGGGCATCGCCAATTTCGCCCATCTGGGCGGCATGATTACGGGCTACGTCTACCTGCGCTGGTGGTGGATCTGGAAGATCAAGGCGAAGGCGGCCTTGGGGGTGAACCGCGGGGATCCTCTTATCCGCTTCAAGCGCTCCGCGCCGCCGCAGACGAAGACGGCGTCTTCTCACCAGGCCGCGAAGCGTCCGCCGGAGGCGGCCTCCATGGACGACGTGGACCGGATTCTCGATAAAATTTTGACCAACGGACTTGAGTCCTTGACGGAAGACGAGCGGGAAATCATGAGGCGCTATTCCGACAAAACCAACCATTAAGAGCGGCTAAGAAAAAATTAAGATTCTCATGCGAGCTTTGCGGATTGGATTGACCGGAGGAACGGGAGCGGGGAAGAGCCTGGCTCTGCGCGAGTTCGCCCGTTTGGGGGCGGAAACCATTTCTTCCGATGCGGTCGCTCGGGCCGTGGTCCGGCCGGGACGGCCCGCGTACCGGGAAATCGTGGCCGTATTCGGGGCATCCGTCCTCGGCGAGGGCGCGCGCCTGGATCGCCGGAAGCTCTCGGCGATGGTTTTCTCCTCGCTGCGGCTTAGGCGCCGCCTGGAGCGCATCACGCACCCGAAAATTTTGCGCGAAATGGAACGCCGGATTGACGCGGCCCATCCGGGCGCGGTAGTCGTGGCGGATGTTCCTCTGCTTTTCGAGGGCGGGCACCAGAGGCGCTTTGACGCCGCGGTGTTCGTGAGCGCGCCTGCCTCCTTGCGCGCGGAGCGCATCATGCGCCGGGACGGCCTGAGCCGCCGCCAAGCGCAAAGCCGCATGTCGGCCCAGTGGCCCGAGACGCGCAAGGCCGCCTTGGCCGACGTCGTTATCGTCAACACCGGGAGCCGGAAAAGATTTTTAACGGCCGTTCGGGAGCATTACAAGGCCATGGCGCTCATCGCCGCCGCAGGCGGCTGGCGTCGTTCGCGATAGACAGGAGACGAAACCTTATGGATAGCACGACCCAGAACCAGCCGCAGATGGCCGCGCCGGCGCCCGCGACTGCGGAGACCGCCCGGCAGATGGATGTCTCGCAACTCTCCAAGATGACCATGGCGCAACTCTCGGCCATGGCGCAGGACCTGAAGCTCGAAGGCGTCTCTGGCCTGCGCAAGCAGGAGATTATTGCCCGCATCTTGGAGGGGCAGCTGAAGGCCAACGGCATGATTTACGATGAGGGCGTCCTGGAGATTCTTCCGGACGGCTTCGGCTTTCTACGTTCCCAGGAGTATAACTACCTTCCTGGCCCGGACGACATTTATATCTCTCCTTCTCAAATCAAGAAGTTCGGCCTGCGCAAGGGCGACACGGTCGCGGGGTTCGTGCGCCCGCCCAAGGACGGCGAGCGTTTTTTCGCGCTTCTGCAGGTCAAGAAGATCAACGGCATCGATGCCGAGGCGGTCAAGGACCGGCCATTCTTCGACAACTTGACGCCCCTGCATCCGGACAAGCGCTACACGCTTGAGACCGAACGGATGGAGCTCACGACCCGGCTCATGGACCTTATCGCGCCCATCGGCAAAGGGCAGCGCGGCCTCATTGTGGCCGCGCCCAAAACCGGCAAGACCGTCATTTTGCAGAAGATCGCCAACGCGATCGCGGCCAACCACAAGGACGCCATCATCATGGTGTTGCTCATCGACGAGCGTCCGGAAGAGGTGACCGACATGCAGCGCTCCATCAAGGGCGAGGTCGTGGCTTCCACTTTTGACGAGCCCGCCGACCGGCACATCCAAGTCGCTGAAATGGTGCTGGAAAAAGCCAAGCGCAAGGTCGAGATGGGCAAGGATGTGGTCATCCTGCTTGACTCCATCACGCGTCTGGCCCGCGCCTACAACACCATGGCGCCGTCGACCGGTCGCGTACTCTCAGGCGGGTTGGAAGCGACCTCTTTGCAGCGCCCCAAGCGCTTTCTTGGCGCGGCACGCAACATCGAGGAGGGGGGATCGCTGACTATCATCGCGACTTCACTCGTCGACACGGGGAGCCGCATGGACGAGGTCATCTTCGAGGAATTCAAAGGCACCGGCAACAGCGAGGTCTACCTCGATCGCAAGCTGGCCGACCGCCGCATGTTCCCGGCCTTCGAGATCAACCGCTCCGGTACGCGCAAGGAGGAACTGCTTTTGTCCGAGGACGAGATCAACAAGATGTGGATCCTGCGCAAAGTCTTGGCGCCGCTATCCTCCGTGGAAGCCATGGATCTGTTGCGCGACAAGATCTTGAGCACCAAATCCAACAAGGATTTCTTGAAGTCCATGGAACTCTCGAACCTCTCATGAACCGTGCCTGGAAAATTGCGCGCGCGGCGAGACTCGGCGAGTTTTGTGTGGCTTCGGCAGCCACTTCCGCCGAAGCGTCTCTATTCCCAATGGGCGCGCTGCTCCGTGCCTTCGTCCGCGGGTCCTGCGGAGTCGCCTGAGCGGATCTTCCCAGAAGTCCACCGGCTTTAATCCGGGGATTATGGGACTTAAGACCTGATCCGGCCTGGGCCATTTTTCTCGCCTTAGCCGGTCCGATAGACCCAACGGGGCCAGGACGCATTTCCCTATACTTCAAAAATAAGCGCGGTTTTATACTCGCGAAAAATTGCGGAGAAAGGAAACGACGATGAAAGAAATCGGTCGCAAAGCGATGGCCGTATTCTTGGCCGTTTTTATGGCGGCGCCGGCGCTGGCCTGGAGCGGAGAAGTTTCAGCGATTGACGCAGGATTTTCAGATGTGACCGCAGTGCAGGCCGGGCCGGCCTCCGGCTCCGCAGGCATGGAGTCTCTCCCCGCTCTTGATTCCGGCTTCCGCGGCTTGGCCCCCATCGCGGGCCTTGGCGCCGAATTTTCCTCCCCGCTATCCGCGGCGTTGCCCCGCCACACCCAGGCGCCGGCCTCAGCCGCGATTTCAGCGAACGGACTTGTTGCGGCGCCGTTGGCCGAAGAGGCGGCTCCAGAGGCTCCTGCCGGAGCGGATGAAACGGGCGTCGGCGAAGAAGCCCGCAGGATGCATCAAGATTACGAGGAGCGGGCCGAGGGCCGAATCAAGGAACTTCAACGGGAAATTTCCGCTTTCAGGGCCGGAATCTTTGGTCTTGAGCTTCTGGGCCGGCAAACCGATCGGGGCGTGCTCTATGTGATCGCGGTGACCATCAACGGAGCGCCCGAACCGATTTCCGCTATCGAGGCAAAGCTTGCCTCCGGCGCGATTCCTGCAGTGGAAAAAAACAATTTGGAGGCCGCCCAGAAAGCTATTGAGCGCTTCGCAAAAAAGCTCCAGGATATCTCTCGCGTCAACGATCAGGAGCATCGCCTGGTTCATCAGCGCATGGAAGAGATCGCGCGGGCGGCCGTAATGCGCAAAATTCAAGAGCGTTTGACCGTTGGCCGCGAGCTTGAGGGCTGGGGCGTTCCCAACAAAATTTCCGTGAATCTTGGGGCACAGGCTGGGCTACGCTATTCCAATCTTTACCGCATGAACGGCATGCCGACAGATTTAGGCGTGGCGCTGCATAAGATTCTCTCGCCGCTGGTTTCGCGGGATCCCGCGGCGCTTTCCCGCATCACCCAGGGCCAGCTTCATGAGGCCATCCGCCTGCTGGCGGAGGGCCGCAAATACGTGATGGACCCCAGTTCGGAGGATTTCCAAAAACTCCGCCGCATGGGCCTCATTTCCGAGGGTTACGCCTATCCTGAGTGGCGCGACGCATTCATGAATAAGGCCAAAGAAGCGCTTGAATCGGAGCCCGAGTCCGGCGATAAGCCTTTTGGCCTGGGCGTGCGGCCGGGAAGCAAGCATCCCTCGGACATCCTCATGAATCTCCTAAAGCAGACCGTTGGACGCTACAATGCCGCCCTCCACGCGAGCGCCTCCCAGGAGGAGATTTCCAGCCTGCGTGGCTTGATTGAAGCGCTGTCCGGCGCTACCGGGCTTCCCGTGGATTTGGGCGCCGGCCCGATGACTCCCGGCGTCCAACACCGGCAACTGCTCCCCATTTTGGAGGAGCTGCAGAAGAGCCAGACCGAGGAAGAGGTCATCAAGGCCGTTGTCCGCTCGTTCCCCCTGGGTGAAAGCCTTTACCGTCTCGGCGTGCACAGGCTCTGGACCAAGGGACTCACGGGCCGGGGCATCAAGGTCGCCGTCATCGACAACGGCGTGGACTTCGAGCATCCTGATTTTTCCGGGGTGAAATCCCACAGCGAAAACCTTACGCGCGACCGCGGGTGGTTTACCAAGGGCGCACACGGCACGCCCATGGCAGACATCATCCACGCCATCGCGCCGGACGCGGAAATCCAGTCCTATCAGGCGCTTTCAAACGCCCAACTTCCGGGCGTGCGCCTGAGCGAGAACGAGACCTACGAGGCCGTCCTCAAGGCCATGGATCGGGCCAAGGCGAACGGCGCCCAAATCATCAGTCTCAGCTTGGGCTTTCCCATGGGTTTGGCCAACGATCCGCTGACCCAGAAAGTCGCCGAGTTCGCCAAAGACGGCATCCTGGTCGTCGTCTCGGCCGGCAACGACGGCTTCGATATGCCGGGCAATTTCCAGTTGAGAACGCCGGGTACGGCGCCCGACGCCATCACCGTGGGCGCGACGGATTACCACGGCAACAAGGCGTTTTTCTCCTCCGCGGGCCAGGCCATGAATCCTGCCGATTATTCCCTTCAGGATAAGCCGGACATCTACGCCTTCGGGGTCAACATCAAAGCCGCGGCGCGCCTGCCCAAGGAAGTTTATGCCCAGGAAGCGGTTCCTTACACGGATGTCTCCGGCACCTCCCCGGCCGCGCCCCACGTCTCCGGCCTCGCGGCGCTGATGGTCCAGGCCGCGCAAGGCAGCGGCATCGAGACGTCCAACGCGCGAGCGGTTCCTGCGGCCAAGCAGGCGCTGCGTGCGGCCGCCCGCATGGTCGCCCGGCTTCCAGTGCTCGATAGCGCGGAAAAAGCCGTCGAAGCATTCGTACGGCTGATGTCCGGCTGCCGCGCGTAAGAGCGCGTTCGCACTTTGGGGAGCTTAAGGCAGGGTTCGCCGCGAGGAAATTCCGCGGCGAAATTAGCGGGTTAGCGCGTATCGCGGACCGGTCGTCCCGCGAGCCACCGGGACAAGTTCTCGGATTGGGACTCCTTAAAGCCGATGCCGAGTTCGATCCATTCGAGGCTTTGATCCAGGGCCCGTTGGGCCATGTCCACGCGGTTTTCGGGACGGGAGAAGAACGAGCGGACGTCCTCGAGCCATTCCCGCCGCCACAAATTGGAAAGCTCCTCGATCACCCTCCGGCAAGCATGATCGCCGATCTTGCGGCGGATGTCCGCCCAGTGGGTCTTGATGAAGCTCCAGGCCGCGCCTTGGACCTCAGAATTGCCCAGCAGGATGCCGATGGGCTTCCAGGCGTCCTGTCCACGCACGTGCTCGCCTAAAGAAGCTTCGAGCAGGCGGCGCGCCAGCGCGGGATCCTGGAATTCGGCCAGGGCGCGCAGAAGGTTGTCCCGCAACTCCGGCGTCCCGGCCGATTGGAGGGCGGAAAAATACCGTTCAAAGAGCTCCCGGCCGCCGGTGCGGGCGCCCAAATTGAGAACGGGACCGGCCAGGGCGGGATCAAGGCTTGTGGGGCGGCGCAAATAGCCCGAGACCTTGGCGCCTAGCTGGGAGAGAAGTTCGGGTTCCTTGGCGACGGCGCCGAGAGCCCAGAGAACCGCCGCGCGGATGAGCCGCTTTTCGTCGCCCTCTCCTCGAGCCGGAGTCCAACCCAGGGTTTTCCAGCGCGCGGAAAAAATATCCGAAGCCATGGCCGCCAAGCGGGGCTTGTCCTCCGCGCCGGCCAGCCGGTCGTTCAAAACGCCCAAATAGCCGGCGACATCCTCCGTCACCATGCGCGAGCCGTCGCGGCGCAGCAGAATGAGCGCGTCCAAAAAATTGGACAGGGGAAGCTGTCCCGCGCGGGCTTGGGCCCAAAGATCGCTGAGAAGCCCGGAACGCTCGATGGGGGAGAGCGCGCGCAGGGCCGCTTCGTCCAGGGCGGAGAGCAGCGCCGGATGGAGCTTGCAGCGCAGGAAGCCGGTTTGCCCGGCGTTGGGGTAAACCCACTTGGCGGCTCCGCGTCCAGGGAGCGAGACCGTCATTTGTCCCGCAGTAAGATTGAGGCGGTGCTCCCGCGGTCCCGAAGCCTCCATGGCCTTGACCACCAAAGGGGCGTTCCAGACCGGGTTTTGCGCGGCGCCGCTTCCTACCGCGTAAAAACGGCGCTGGGTCAGGCGCAGGCGGCGGTTGTCCGGGGAAAGCGGAGAAACTTCGATTTGAGGATAGCCGGGAATGGTGAGCCAATCCGCCGCGATTTTAGACACCGGCTGCCCGGACGCCTTTTCCAGTTCGCGCCATAAATCGGCGGCCTGGGTATTTTTATAGCGGTACTTGGCGATGTAGCGGCGCAAGCCCGCGCGGAAGGTTTTTTCACCCAGGAAGTTTTCCAGCATGCGCAGAATCGCCCCGCCCTTTTCGTAGGTGAGCATGTCGAACTGCGCCTCGATCTGCGCGACGGATTCGACCTTGGAGGAGATGGGGCGCGTATTCTTCAAGGCGTCGACGGCCAGGGCGCCCCGCTTGCCGCGCTCGAAGCTTTGCCACATGCGCCAGCCGGGCTTCCAATCGTCCACGACCTTGTAGGCCAGCCACGTGGCGAACGCCTCGTTGAGCCACAAGTCGTTCCACCACTCCATGGTGACCAGGTCGCCGAACCACTGGTGCACGATTTCGTGCGCCACTACTTCCGCGACGCGGCGCCGCGCCTTGGCCGAGGAAAGCTTCGGGTGGGCCAGGATGGCCGAGTCGCGGAAGAAAATCGCGCCCCAGTTCTCCATGGCTCCGGCGGCAAAATCGGGTACGGCCACCAAGTCCATTTTGGGCAGATCGTAGGGCAAATCGAAATAGGCGTTGAGGCGCGCGAGGGAGGCCTTGGCCGCGGCCAAGGCGAAATCCGCCTGGTCTAAGTCCTCGGGCCTAGTCCACACGGCGACCGCGGTCTTGCCCACGCGGCCTTTCTTGCACGCCAGACGCGCCACGGCCACTGCCAGCAAATAAGTGGACATCGGCGGCGTTTGGCCGAAGTGCACGGTCTTGAGGCCGCCCGTTATTTCCTCTTTTTCGGCCGGCATGTTGGAGAGGACGGCGTACTTGGCGGGCGCGGTGACGGTGAGCGTGAAGCGGGATTTAAATGACGGTTCGTCAAAACAGGGTAGCATGCGGCGCGCATCGGCCGGTTCGAACTGGGTGAAAGCGTAGTTTTCGGTTTTGCCGGCGTGCTTGGCGGTGGAGAGATAGAGCCCGCGCAGGTTGCGGTTGAGCGTTCCGGAATAGGAAACGTTCAAGACGGCCGGGCCCGCCGGCAGGGGCTTCGGCAGCTGGAAGATCGCCGTTTCGGAGGTTGCGTCGAGATGGACGGAGGAAAGGGGGATTTCTTCGCGGCCTATGCCGGCCCGAGCAATGTTCAATCCCGCCGCGTGAAGCGCCAGCCGATCGGCGGTTTTTTCAAGACAGATCGCAATGGAGACTTCCCCGGAAAACGTCCCGGCGTCGGGGTCGACGCTCAGGCGCAGGTCATAAGACTCGGGGCGGACGGTAGGGGAGAGGCGCTCCGGGCTCGTTTTATCCGTATGATCTTTTTCGACGGTCGTGGTGGGCATGCGGTCAGGATTGCGGCGCCAGGAAGAGGTAGAGATGCTCCATGAAGTCGGAAAGGTCCAGGTTGGTCAAAGTCACGTCGATGGGGGATCCGTTGATGGTTCCGTTGACCCGGCCCGAGACGGCGTCGTAGCTGAGCGCGATGTCCCCTGTGTTCGATCCCTGGATGGGGCCGCCGCTCATCCGGAACGTGGCGTTGATGGGCGATCCGTCGGCCGTGCCCGAAATGGATCCGCCGGTCACGTTAAGCGTTACGTCGTAGGCCGATCCGGCGTCCGTGCCGGAAATCCGGATGACGTCGGGCGACCATTGGAAGGAAAGAGCCACCGCAGCCGAGCCATCCCGTCCGGTGATGGTCGCGTTCTGGTTGTCGATGTTGATATCGACGGGATTCTGGCCGACGCGGCCTGTGATGTCCCACGCGTAGCGGTTCAGGACCAAATCAACGGGGCCGCCGGCGAAAGCCCCCTCGATGGTGCCGCTGAAGGGCCGGTGGAGGGCTTCGACCGCCGACGTTCGGAAGCCTGCCGCTAAGCGGGAAAATGCCGGCGTGTTGAGGCTGCGCGCGCCCGCGGCCAGGGACTCCATGGATGTCTGGGCCGCGGCCAAAGACGGCGCGACGATGGCGGCCAAATAAAAAACAATCATTTTTTTCATGGGCATGCTCCTATTATAACAGAATGATCGGCGCGCGGGCGCCGAGGGATTATTTGACGACCGCGGCCGTAAAAACATGCAGCTTTTCCGATGGGTAGAGCAGTGGCTGGCCGGCGTTCGAGTCGTAGAGGACGTAGTAGGAAGCGCCCGTCGGCCCGCGGCCCTTGCCCAAAATGGTGACGGCATGAAATCCCCGGCCGCCGTCCTTGCGCGTTCCGGTGTAGATGCCGGCCATCACCGCATTTTTTCGCGCCAATTCCGAGTTGAGTTTTTTCTTAAGGTCGGCCGAGGCTTTGAGGAATGCGTCCACCGTTCCCGGCGCGCCCAGATCTTCCGCGCGCCCCGCCGTATGTCCGAGCGGCCGGTAATCGAGCCCGGCCAACTCCGCGGTTTTAATCCGCTCCCGTTCGTTAAGGCCTTCATTTTCCGGGAAGGCATCGGCTAAAATCAGGCGCAGATTCAATTTTTTAATTTTTTCGTCCAATCGGGAAGTGCCGCGCCCGTTCTCAATACGGAGTTTCCGCAAGCGTTCGCATTTGGCCAGAAGCTCCCGCATCAGGGAAAGCTTGGCGAATTTGGCTGCGGCCGAGACCTGTAGCAGGAGCGCCTGGCCGCCGGGCCCGGCTGCGCGGCCGTTGGCCTCGGCGCAGGCGGCCATGGCATGGCGCGCGCAGGTTTTTCCGTGCTGGTGCTCTCTTCCCGAGAATCGGAAAATCGCGGCATCGTCCAAGCCGATGCGGTCGCGCAGAGCGGAGAGATGGGAGGGCTGGAGCTGGATTTTGCGCGAGGCCCGCAGGCTCGCGGAGTAATACGCCCGGACTGAGATCGAAAAAGCGTCTTCAGCGCTTGGCGCCGCCGTGCCGTCAAAAGCCGTGGCCGAGACGATTTTGTGCTGCGCGGCGCGTTCCAGCACGCGCATTGGGGATAAATCGCGGCTAGGTTTTTTCGGAGCCGCGCGGAATAGGTTGGAAGCGCTTTTTCGCGCGGCCGCTGCGGCTTTCGCAGCGGCCGGAACAGGTCCGGCGGCGACAGCCTTCGCCCACGCGTGGCCAGCCGCCAAAATTCGAGAGGGAAGCGTCGCAGGCGGCATCTGCCCGACCGCTTCAAGCGGGAACTCCCCCGGTGAGGCGGAGAGGATGTCCGTGCCGATCGAAAAGAGTCCTTCTTGGAGCGCGGGCACGGCCTCCGGGCTGAGAATTGGAGCCTCCGGCGCCGCGGCCGCGGCTTCTAGTCCGCTGACTTTTTGTCCGGCCAAAGATGCGGCGACTAGGGCGAATACGACCAAAAAGAAGAAAACCCTGGTCTTGATGGGATCGCGGCCGGCCGTCATGCTTGAAGCATAATGATCGTTCGGACGCGGGCCAAGGGCCGGAGGGCCGCTTTTGGCGACGAAAAAGACCTAGGATGATGGGGACCATTTGGCCCGAAACCGCATTCGTTTGCGCCATAGGGCCGGATTTGATAAAATTGGCTTCTCAATTCCTTCCTTTATAGGAGGCACGCGTGGCGTTTTTCATCGGTCGTGATCGGGAAGCGCGCCGGGCTTACGGCTTCGACGAAATCGCTCTTGTTCCCGGCGACATGACGGTCAATCCGGATGAGGTCGACACCAGCTTGAAAATCGGCGGTATCAAGCTGTCTATTCCCTTTCTGGCCTCGGCCATGGATGGTGTGGTCGACGCCTCCTTCGCCGTGGCCATGGGCAAGATGGGCGGCCTGGGCGTTCTTAATTTAGACGGCATCAACACGCGTTACGAGAAGCCGCGCGAAATCGTGGGGCAAATAGCCCAGGCAGGTCCAGAGCAGGCCACGCGCCTGGTGCAGGAGCTCTACCGCGCGCCGGTCAAGGAGCGCCTCATCGCGGAGCGCGTGCGGGAGATTAAGAAGGCCAAGGTTCCCTGCGCGGTTTCGACCATCCCTCAGAACGCCGAGAAATTCGGCCGCATCGCGCAGGCGGCCGGTTGCGATATTTTCGTGGTGCAGTCGACCGTGACTACGGTACGCCATCGGGCCTCTCGCTACCAGCCCTTCGATGTGGCCAAGTTCTGCCGCAAGATGAAAATTCCCGTCGTGGTGGGCAATTGCGTGACCTATTCCGTCGCGACCGAACTCATGGAGGCCGGCGCCGCGGGCCTATTGATTGGGGTCGGCCCTGGCGCTGCGTGCACAACCCGCGGCGTGCTGGGCTTGGGCGTTCCGCAGGTGACCGCGACCGTCGACTGCGCGGCCGCGCGCGACTACTATTACAAGCGTACGGGCCGCTACGTACCCATCATCACCGACGGCGGCATGAGCACCGGCGGCGACATCTGCAAGGCCGTCGCCAGCGGCTCCGACGGCGTCATGGTCGGATCGGCCTTCGCCCGATCGAAGGAAGCTCCCGGCCAGGGCTATCACTGGGGCATGGCCACCCCGCACCAGAACCTGCCACGCGGCACCCGCATCCGCGTCGGCGTCACCGGCAGCCTGGAGGAGATCCTCTACGGGCCGTCCCGCACAGATGACGGCACGCAGAACCTGGTCGGAGCCCTGCGCACCTGCATGGGCGCCTTGGGCGCCGCGACCATACGAGAGATGCAGACGGCCGAAATTATCATCGCCCCAGCCATCCAGACCGAAGGCAAGATATTCCAGAAGGCCCAGCGTCTCGGCATGGGGAAGTGATGCCGTCCATCGTCATCCTGGACTTTGGCAGCCAATACACCTTCCTAATCGCGCGCGCCTTGCGCGAGCTTCAAATTCCCGCGGACATCGTCCCCGCTACGGCGCCGTCCGAGAAAATCTTAGCCCTTGCGCCGCGCGGACTGGTGTTCTCGGGCGGGCCGGACAGCGTGGGTCGCCGCGGTGCGCCTAAGCCCGATCCGGCGCTGTTCCAAAGCGGCCTTCCGATTCTTGGTATTTGCTATGGGATGCAGCTTCTGGCCAGCCACACCGGCGGCAAGGTAGCTCCCGCGCCAAGGCGCGAGTACGGCAGCGCCGAGGTGGAGATTTCCACGCCCTGCCCCATTTTTAAAGGCCTGCCCTCCAGGTTTAAGGCGTGGATGAGCCACGGCGACGAAGTCGCTGGACTTTCCAATGGCTTTAAGGCTGTGGCTAAGACGGCCGCCGTGCCCCTGGCCGCCATGTCGGACCAGACCAAGTCCTGGTACGGGGTGCAGTTCCATCCTGAAGTGGCGCACACCGAGTTCGGGTCCAAAATCCTCGAAAACTTCGCGCGCGGCGTCTGCAAAATCTCCGAGCGCTGGACTATGGCCTCTGTGATGGAGTCCCAAATCGCGGCCGTGCGTGCCCGGGTGGGGCGGGGTTCCGTTGTATGCGCTCTTTCCGGCGGCGTCGACAGCGCAGTCGCGGCCGCGCTTATCCAGCGCGCCATCGGCGAGAGGCTCTTCTGCATTTTCGTGGATACCGGGCTTTTGCGGGAAGGCGACCGTGACCGCGTCGAGACGCTCCTGGGCCGCTCTTTGGGCCTCAAGATCAAGACGGTGGAGGCCGGCGCGCTGTTTTTGCGCCGCCTGCGCGGCGTGGCCGACCCGGAGAGAAAACGGAAAATCATCGGCAAGACTTTCATCGAATTTTTCGAAAAAGAGGCCAAGCGCTTGAGGGGCGTCGCGTTTTTGGCCCAGGGAACCCTTTATCCCGACGTTATTGAGTCGGTTTCCGTGCACGGCCCCTCGGCCTCCATCAAGAGCCACCATAATGTGGGCGGGCTGCCCAAGGCCATGAAGCTTAAGCTCGTCGAGCCTTTGCGCGCGCTTTTTAAGGATGAGGTCCGAACGCTCGGCCGTGAGATGGGCATTCCCTCTGAAATTTTGGACGCGCACCCATTCCCCGGGCCCGGACTAGCCATCCGCGTGCTGGGGCCAGTCACGCCCGAGAAGATCGCGATCGTGCGCCGGGCCGACGCCATTTTCCGCGAGGTGCTCGAATCCTCCGGCTGGTCAAAGAAGGTTTGGCAGGCTTTCGCCGCGCTTTTGCCGGTGCGCTCGGTGGGCGTCATGGGTGATGGACGCACCTACGAGAACGCCGTAGTTCTGCGCGCAGTCGACGCGCGGGACGGCATGACCGCAGACTGGTCCCGCCTGCCGCACGAAGTGCTCCAGGCCGCGGCCGCGCGCATCATTTCAGAAGTCCGCGGCGTTAACCGCGTGGCCTACGACGTGACCTCCAAGCCCCCGGCGACCATCGAATGGGAATGACAGAAACGCCGACGTTCCAGCCGGGCATCCCGGGGCTGACGCTCTTTCGCCGCGGCAAGGTTCGCGACGTTTACGATTTGGAGGATAAGCTTCTCCTCGTCGCCAGCGATCGGGTCTCCGCCTTTGACTTCGTCATGCCCGAACCCGTCCCCGGGAAGGGCCGGGTTTTGACGCGGCTTTCGTCCTTCTGGTTCCGCAAGACCGCGGCGTTGGTTCCCAACCATTTTTTGGCGGACGACCTGAAGGACGTCAATGCCGTCCTGCCCGGGGGCGTCAAGCTTTCCCCGGACGTTTATGGGGGCCGGGTCATGCTGGCCAGAAAAGCCCGCCGCCTCGACGTCGAGTGCGTCGTCCGCGGCTACCTGGCGGGCTCCGGCTGGAAGGAATACGAAGAGACGGGCGGCGTCTGCGGAGAAGCCTTGCCTGCGGGCTTAAAGCCCTTTTCGCGGCTCCCCAGGCCGATTTTCACGCCCGCAGCCAAGTCCGACACGGGCCACGATCGCAACATCGACCGAACCGAATTCTCCCGCCTTATCGGCCCCGCGCGCGCCCGGGAGCTGGAGGAGACCAGTCTGCGGCTTTATTCGTCTGCGGCGTCCTTTCTGGAATCCAAGGGGCTCCTGTTGGCCGACACCAAATTCGAATTCGGCCTCATCGAAGACCGCGTCATCGCCATCGACGAGATGCTCACCCCCGACAGCTCGCGGATATGGTCCGCGGCGGACTTGAAGTCCGGCCGCGCGCCCGCCGCCTACGACAAGCAGATGCTCCGGGACTATCTGGAATCCTCCGGCTGGAACAAGACCCCACCGGCGCCGCACCTGCCGCCGAACGTGGTCGAGACGTTGCGCGCGCGCTACGAGGCCTTGGCCAAGGCGGTGCTCTCGTGATCGAGTCCTCCGCTTTGGATAACGGCGCCGCGCGGCTGGCGGCTTCGCCGCGCGCGACCGCCGCATTTTACCGCGTCGAAGTGAGCCTCAAAAGGGATTTGCCCGATCCTGATGGCGCGCGGGCGCTCGCGCTTCTTCATGCGGCGGGGCTCTCGGCGATCAAGGAAGTGCGCTCCGCCAAGATTTACGCGGTCCGCGGGCCGCTAACATTGTCTCACGTCCACCAGGCGGCCAAGGAACTTTTGTGCGACGCGGTGACGGAGGATTACAAGATTTTGTCCTCGCAAACGCCGGCTTCCGGATCACGCCGCGTCCGCGTGGAGGTTTGGCTTAAGCCCGAGGTCTCCGATCCGGTCGAGGATTCCGTTTTGCTGGCTTTTGCCTGCGCAGGATTGCCCAAGCCTTCGTCCGCGCGCCAGGGCACGGTCTACTACATTGAAGGCCGCGTGGCCCAAGCCACGCTGGAAAAGACTCTCGTGCGCTGGATCGCCAATCCGCTCATCCACCGCATCAGCGCGGCACCGTCGGCATGAAGAACGCGGTTTTGGCCACGCCGAAAGCGGCGCCCGGCGCCGAAGCGCCGCAGAGGACGGCGCAGGGATTTTTGGGCCTCTCTGCCAAGGGGCTCGCAGAGTTGAGCCGAAAAAACATATGGTCCCTGAGCGAGGCGGAACTCCTGGCAGCCCAGTCATACTTCAAAAAAGAGGGCCGCGATCCGACCTGGGCCGAGATGGAGACCGTGGCCCAATACTGGTCCGAGCACTGCCGGCACAAGACCTTCAATAGCCCCATCGACTACTCGGAAGGCGGCCGAACGCGGCGCATCAAGAGCCTTTTCTCCGAAACATTGGCCAAGGCGACCAAGGAACTCAAGAAACCCTGGTGCCTTTCGACTTTTAAGGACAACGCGGGCATCGTGAGCTTCGGCAAGTCCGGCAAGTGGGCCTTGGCGCTCAAGGCCGAGACGCACAACCATCCGTGCGCGCTCGAGCCTTACGGCGGCGCGGCCACGGGCTTGGGCGGCGTGGTACGCGACATTTTGGCCGCGGGCCTGGGAGCCAAACCCGTGCTGGCCACTGACGTTTTCTGCTTCGGCCGCCCTGACGACAGAAAGCCTCTACCGGAAGGCGCCGTGCCGCCGCTGCGGGGGCTTCTATCCGCCATAGCGGGCGTGGGTGATTACGGCAACCGTTTGGGTATTCCGCTGGCTGCGGGCGGGCTTTATTTCGAGGACGGCTACCGCCTGACGCCCCTGGTCTTCGCGGGATGCGCCGGCATTTTGCCCCGCTGGGCCGTGGGCAAGGCCGCGAAACCTGGCGACCTTATCGTCGCAGCTGGCGGACGCACGGGCCGTGACGGCATCCACGGCGCGACATTCTCCTCGGTGGAGCTAGACGGTTCGGCTCGCGCCGCGGTGCAAATAGGCCATCCTATCAACGAAAAGAAAATTTTGGACGCTCTTTTACAGGCCCGGGATCGCAAGCTCTATCGCTTCGTTACCGATTGCGGGGCCGGAGGATTCGCCTGCGCGGTGACTGAGCTGGCCGTAGTCGCGGGCGGAGCGCGCGTGGATTTGTCGAAGGCCCCGCTCAAGGCCGCAGATTTGGAGCCCTGGGAAATTTGGCTCTCGGAGTCCCAGGAACGCATGGTGCTGGCCGTGCCGCCCGCCAACCTGCGCGCGCTTGAGAAAATTTTCGCGGACGCGTCCTGCGAAATCGTGGTGTTGGGTGAAGTCGTTCGCAGCGGGCGCATCACCGTTGAACACGGCGGCTTGCGCGTGGCGGATTTGAGCTTGGATTTTCTGGAAAACGGCCTGCCTCGTGCGGAAAGAAAAGCCGTGTGGAGGGCGCCCGCGGCCGCCAAGACGGGCAAGGCCGCGCTTAATCTGGGGGCGGGCCGGCGCTGCGCGGAAATTTTGTCCGCAGCGCTTGCGCATCCCAACGTTTGCAGCCGCGAGAGCGTTGTGCGCCGCTACGATTACGAAGTGCAGGCCGGCACGGTCATCAAGCCCCTGCAGGGCGTCAAGCACGATGGCCCGGGCGACGCCTGCGTCATCTGGCCGCGCGCGGCCGTGGGCGAAACGGAAGGCTTCGCCGGTTTCGCCTTATCGCACGGCCTCAATCCCGCCTACGGGAAAATTGATCCCTACTGGATGGCGCTGGCTTGCGTGGACGAGGCTCTGCGCAATCTGGTTTGCGTGGGTGCGGACATTTCGCAGGCGTCGCTGTTGGACAATTTTTGCTGGGGCAGTCCAGACAATCCGGAGGTCCTCGGATCCCTGGTGCGCGCGGCCCTGGGCTGCTACGATGCGGCCATGGGCTTTCAAACGCCGTTCGTCTCAGGAAAGGACAGTCTCTTCAACGAGACTAAAAACGCCGCGGGGAAGAGCGTCCCCGTTCCCGGCACGCTTTTGATTACTGCGGCCGCGCCGGTGCGCGACGTGAGAAAATCCGTGACAATGGACATTAAGGCTCCCGGCAACCCGCTTTATCTCTTGGGTCCGACCGCGGCGGACTTGGCCGGATCGCTGTGCGCCGAGATTTTGGGCATTGAAGGCGCGGGTCTGCCGCATGTCGATCCAAAGGCCGCGCTCAAGGGCTTCCGCGCCGTCCTGGCCGCGATGGATAAGGGCGTGGTCCTCTCCGCGCACGATTTGTCAGAGGGCGGGCTGGCTGTCACCGCGGCCGAGATGGCTTTTTCAGGAGAGTTTGGCATCCGGCTGGAGTTAGACGCCATCGCCTGCAAAGGCGTCATCTACTCCCCTGAAGCGCTGCTCTTCTCGGAGAGCCCTAGCCGCATTCTGCTCGAGGTTCCGGCGGACCGCGAGGCCGAGTTCGTCCGCGTTGCCAAGGGCGCGCCAGTCCTGCGCTGCGTGGGCCGCACCATCGCCAATCCCATCTTGAAGGTCAAGGGCTTGGACGGGCTCTCGGTGATGGAAGAGCCCATTGCCGCTTTGAAGGCGCGCTGGCAGAAAACCTTAACGGAGGCGTTCGCATGAAGGCCCCGCGCATCCTCGTCCTGCGTGCGCCGGGCGTCAACTGCGACGTGGAAACAGAAGCCGCGCTGAAATTCGTGGGCGGCGCGCCGGAACCCGCGACCATGGCCGATGTGTGCGCTGGACGCGTGCGGGTCCTGGACTATGCCATGGTGGTCTTTCCTGGAGGATTTTCCTATGGCGACGATTTAGGCGCCGGGAAAATCTTAGCCGTCCAGATTCGAAGCTACTTTAAGGATTTGCGCCACTTGGTGCGCCAAAAGCGCCCAGTGCTGGGCGTGTGCAACGGCTTCCAGGCGCTGGTCAAGGCCGGGCTTCTGCCCTTTGGTTCGGGCGAGCCCAGCGCGGGATTCGCGGCCAACGACTCTGGGCGCTTCGAGGCGCGTTGGGTACACCTGCGCCTCAACACGCAGAGTTCCAGCCTCTTTTTCAGGGGACTTCCCGAGATGATCGAGCTGCCCGTGGCCCATGGCGAGGGCAAGCTCGTCTTGAGATCCCCGCGCCTGCTGGAGGACTTGAAGAAGAATCACTCCATCGCCATGCAGTACGTTTCGGATGACGGCAAGCTCGCGGGCTATCCCGCCAACCCCAACGGCTCGGTCTTCAACATCGCGGCACTTTCCAATCCCGAAGGCAACTGCCTGGGGCTTATGCCGCACCCCGAGCGCTTCACAGCCATTTACCACCACCCAAACTGGACGCGCCAAACGTTCTTCAAGCATTGCGCGGGGCTGGAGATTTTCCGCAACGCGGTGGAGTATTGCCGGAGCTGACGCCCGAACCACATCCCAGGCCAAGAACATGTGCGGCATCTTCGCGGTGACCGAATGCGCGCAGGCTGCGGACGTGGTCCGCGCCGGGCTTCTGGCCCTGCAGCACCGGGGGCAGGAGTCCTCGGGCATCGTTTCCAGCGACGGGGAAAAGCTCCACGCCAAGGCCGGCATGGGCCTGGTTTGGGACGTGTTTCCCAGCTTTGCTTCCGAACTTCTGCCCGGCCGAGCCGCCGCAGGCCATGTGCGCTACTCGACCGCAGGAGAGTCGCTCCTTAAAAACGCCCAGCCTTTGATGTTCGGCGGGCGCCACGGAGCCCTAGCCATCGCTCATAACGGCAACTTTACCAACGCCGTCGCCTTGCGGCGGGAGCTGGAAGCTAAGGGCGCCATCTTCCAGTCCTCGACGGATTCAGAGGTGGCCGTGCACTTGATGGCGCGGCGCGGCCCGCCGCTCGAACGCGCCTTCATCGAGAGTCTGCGCCGCATTGAGGGAGCCTATTCCCTCATTCTCTTCACGCCCGGCCGCGTGCTGGCCGCGCGCGACCCGTTGGGATTTAGGCCGCTGGTTTTGGGGCGGCTCGGCCGGGGCTTCGTCCTGGCCTCCGAGACCGCGGCCCTAGATGCGGTCAAGGCGTCTTTAGTCCGGGAAATCGATCCGGGAGAGGTGCTGATTTTGGAGAAAGGGCGCGTTAGGAGCCTCAAGCCTTTCGCGGTGAAAAAAATTCCTGCGCGCTGCGTCTTTGAGCATGTTTATTTCGCGAGGCCCGACTCTCAGGTCTTTGGACGCAATGTGCAGGCCGCTCGACGTGAAATGGGCCGGCAGTTGGCCAGGGAGATGGGGGGCGTCCGGGCGGACATCGTCGTGCCGGTGCCGGACTCTGGCGTTTCCGCGGCGCTGGGCTTTTCAGACGTTTCCGGCGTTCCTTTCGAGATGGCGCTGGTGCGCAACCACTACGTCACTCGAACCTTCATCAAGCCGACCCAAACGCAGCGGGAGTCTTCTGCGGCCATGAAGCTCTTCCCCGTGGCTGAGGCTCTGCGCGCCCGCCGCGTGGTACTCGTCGATGATTCCATCGTGCGCGGCACGACCTCCCGTCTCATCGTGCGCCGCGTCCGCGAAGCAGGTGCGCGTGAAATCCACATGGCTGTCGCGAGCCCGCCCATCGTCTCTCCCTGCCACTACGGTATAAATACGCCGCTTGCCAAGGAGCTCATCGCTGCGGAGCGCAAAGTCGAAGCAGTGCGAAAATTTTTGGAGGCCGACAGTCTGCACTACTTGAGCTTGGGGGGCCTGCTCAAGGCTGCGGGTGGCTCAGCGGGAGAGGAAGGATTCTGCTCCGGTTGCTTCACCGGTCGCTATCCCGCGCCGGTTCCTGCGGACGAGGCGGGATCGGATCGGAGATGAGCCCGTCTCCAGACACGAGCGTCCTTTTGCTGGGCGCGGGCGGTCGCGAGCACGCCCTAGCCTGGGCCTTGGCGCGCAGCCCGCGCCTCAAGAATCTTTACGCCCTGTCGGGCTCTGACGCGATTTCGGACTGGGCGCAGCGACTGCCTGGAAACCCCGCCTTACCCGAGCAGATTGTGGCTGCGGCCAAGGATCGCCACGTGGGTCTGGTCGTCGTGGGCCCCGAAGCGCCTCTGGCTGCGGGCGTCGCGGACGCACTGCGCGCGGCGGGTATTTTGGTTTTCGGCCCGAATAAGAACGGAGCGCGGCTTGAGTCCTCAAAGATTTATGCGAAGGAGTTCATGGCCCGGCACGGCATTCCGGCGGCGCGCTCGCAAGCCTTCAAAACCTCAGAAGCGGCGAAATCCGCGCTCAAGGATTGGCCCGCCCCAGTCGTTGTGAAAGCCGATGGTCTGGCCGGTGGCAAGGGCGTGTTCGTTTGTTCCTCGCGAACCGAAGCCGCCAAGGCCGTCGATTTTCTGATGGAGCAAAAAGGGGCGGGGCCGGCGGGAGAGAATGTTTTGCTCGAAGAAGTCCTTTCTGGGCCGGAAATTTCTGCCTTGGCCTTGTGCGACGGGAAAAATTTCCGCCTTTTGCCGCTCGCGCGAGACCACAAGCGCCTTCAAGACGGCGACGCGGGCCCCAACACCGGCGGCATGGGAGCGTTCGCCCCCGTACCAGTTTCCAAAGAGGAGCGCGCCGCTATCGAGAGCATCTTCGCGCTGGCGCTTGGCGGCTTGCGCGCCGATGGCATCGACTATCGCGGCGTTCTTTACGCCGGACTCATGATGACGCCCCAGGGCCCCAGGGTCCTCGAGTTTAACTGCCGCTTGGGCGACCCGGAGGCCCAGGCCGTGCTGCCTCTGCTGAAGTCTGATTTTTTTGAGGCGGCTTTGGCCTGCGCCAAGGGCGAACTGGGTGAGATCCGCCTCGAAGCTGCGCTTGGCGCCTGCGTTTGCGTGGTGCTGGCCTCCCGGGGCTATCCGCAAAAGCCGGAGCCGGCCGGAAAAATATCCGGCCTGGAGGACGCGGCGCGAGATCGAAACGTGCTGATTTTTCATTCATCCACCTCGGCCCGGGAACGGGACTGGTCGGGCGGCGCCGGGCGCGTGCTGGGCGTGAGTGCGTTGGGCCATGATCTCGCGGAGGCCAGACGGCGGGCCTACGCCGCGGCGGACAAAATTAAATTCGCGGGAAAAATCCTGCGCCGTGACGTGGCGGCCGGGGCGCCCGTGGCAGCGGAGGCTTAAATGGCGAAACCGCGGCCGCAGGTCGGTATCATCATGGGGAGCCAAAGCGACTGGGAAACCATGAAGCGTGCCGCGGACGTTCTTTCTGAGTTGGGCGTGGCGCACGAATGCCGGGTGGTCTCGGCGCACCGCACGCCCGATCTGCTTTTTCGCTACGCGGCCTCGGCGCAAAAGCGGGGGCTTAAGGTCATCATCGCGGGCGCGGGCGGCGCGGCGCACCTGCCCGGCATGGCCGCGGCCAAGACCGTGCTGCCGGTTCTGGGCGTGCCGGTCAAATCGAAAGCTTTAAGGGGCGTCGACTCCTTTTTGTCCATCGCCCAGATGCCCGCCGGCGTACCGGTGGGCACGCTCGCCATCGGCGAAGCGGGTGCGGCCAACGCGGCGTATTTGGCCGCTCAGATTTTAGCGCTGCAAAGCCCCGTTCTGCGGCGCAAGATAGAGGACTTCCGACGCGCCCAGTCGAGGCGCGTCCGGCGTGCGGCGCTTTGAAACCTCTCCTTCCCGGTTCGACGCTGGGCATTTTGGGCGGCGGACAGCTCGGGCGATTTCTCGCTCTGGCCGCGCGGCGCATGGGCTATAAGACGGGAGTCCTCGATCCGGCCCCGCGAGGTCCCGCGGCCCAAGTTTGCGACTTCCACGTGAGGGCGCCCATCGACGACCAAGCCGCCGCGCTCGAGCTTGCCGCGCGCTCAGATGCCTTGACGCTTGAATGGGAGCTCATCCCCGCGCCGCTCCTATCGGCCGTGGCGGAAAAAAAACTGATTTTCCCTGGAGCCGATGTTCTTGAGATCATCCAGGATCGCTTGGTGCAGAAGCAATTCTTAGCCAAGGAGGGCTTTCCTCAGGCGCGCTTCAAGCCCGCCGCGAGCGCCGCCGAACTTTCGTCCGTAGTCTCGGAGATCGGCTATCCCGCGATTTTGAAGCGCCGGCGAGCCGGCTACGACGGCAAGGGCCAGCGAGTCTTGAGCGCGGAGCAGGATTTGCCCGCGGCGCTGGAGCTCGCGTCCGCGCCCTGCGTGCTGGAGGAGAAAATTGAATTCGAGCGTGAAATCTCGGTCGTACTCGCGCGCGACCAAAAAGGGGACGTGGAATTCTTCCCTATCGCGCATAATGAGCACCAGAACGGAATCCTGCGCCTCTCCTCCGCGCCCGCGCCGATCTCCGAGACGCGCGCCAAGGAGGCGCGCGATCTGGCCTCGGCCGCGGCGCGGGCCCTGGGGCACGTGGGTGTGATGGCGGTCGAGATGTTTGTGGCCAAGGGCGGCTCGCTTTTGATCAACGAGATCGCGCCGCGAGTGCATAACAGCGGGCATTACACCCTGGGCGCCTGCGCCGTCTCCCAATTCGAGCAACATCTGCGCGCGGGGCTGGGCCTCCCGCTGGCGGAGACGCGCCTTCTCACCCCCGTGGTCATGGCCAATTTGCTCGGCGACTTGTGGGCTGGCGGCGCGCCCAATTGGGAACCTCTGCTGCGGGACCCCCGTGCGCGGCTCTACCTCTACGGCAAGGACGCGCCCGAGCAGGGACGCAAAATGGGCCACTTCCTGCTTCTGGGCAGCGAGGCCGAGTCCTTGCGCGCCGAGGCGGATCAAATCCTGCGCCGGATGGAAGGACCTCTGGGACGTTAGCGGAGATGGAGCGGCCGTCGCGCAAGGCTAAAATCGCCATTCTTGGCCGGCTGATTCTGGCGCTAGGCGGCGCTGCGGCCGTCGTTGCGCTTTTGTGCTTTCTTCCGCTCAAGACCCAACCATTCGACGCGCGCTGGCCGTGGCTGGTTTCGGATAAGCCGCTTTACCATGTCCGGGATATTGGCGGCCGGTTGTGGGCCGTTCCCGATCCCGCCATCATTGCCACGGATCGCGTCAACGGCAAGCGCTTCCCTGTCGCCAAGGATACCGGGGCGTACCGGATTTTCTGCATCGGCCAATCCACGACGGAAGGATTTCCATTCAACCCTCGAGGCGGCTATCCCGAATGGCTGCAGGCTATGGTGCGAACGCTCCTGCCGGGCCGCCGCGTCGAGGTCGTCAACGCCGGTGCCTCAGGCTCCGACAGTACGCGCGACCTAGCCATTGTGAGGGAGGTTCTCAAGTACCAGCCCGATCTTCTCGTGCTTTATGAGGGCAACAACGAGGAGCGCTATGCGAGAATTCGCGTGGGAACAGGGAGGCTCGGGCGGTTTTTGACCGCGGCTAATTTGGGGCTTCTCAGGTATTTCCGCGTCTATCGTTATTTTATCGATGGTGGATTTCGCCGCCCGGCTTCGGACCGCGCACCGTTTCCTCTTCCGCCTTCGGCTATGGCGGGCTATGAAAGAAACGTCCGGGAGATGATCCGTATCTCGCGCCGCCAAGGCGTGCGGATCGTTCTTTTGGGCCAGGTCCGGCAAAGTCTTCTCGAAAGCGGCGCCGCGTCGCCGGAAAACAAATTTCTGCGAGGGCTCGCGGGCCCGGGAGTGCTTTTCGTTGACGCGCCCGCCGCATTTCTCCGAAAAAAAGAAGAGGGCGATCCGATTGTTCCCGGCCTCCTCATGGATCGCATGCATCCGTCTTTGTATGGCCAGTATCTTTTGGCCCTGACTCTGTGCCGGACCTTGAGCCGGAGAGGGTGGATTGCGCCCGGCAGTCGCTGGCGTTGGAGAGACGCGTTGCCGGAAAAAAGCTACGAAGGCGCGCTGGGACTGTTGGACGGCGCGTTCAAGGCGCACGCGCTGGTCATTGAGGCGTGCTGGATCGCGAACAACAACCGGGCCATGTTGAAATGGATGTTACCCTATCTGAAGAAAGCGGAACGGCTCGATCGCGGCTCCGTCCTGCGGACCCTTCGGGCGGCCGGGTTGGGCCGCATGCCGGATTCCCTTCTTCAAGCGGCGCGCGCGGCAGATGCGCTTCCATCCGGCCGCCAGCCTCACTGGGGATAGAGCGGGAAGCAGTTGTCTCCTTTGCGCCAGGTGGGCGTTGCCTTGAAGGTCTTTTCCAAGAGTCGGCTCATGGGCTTGGCATCATAACCCCGCAAGACACACAGACACCAATTTTCGAACGGAACGAGCGAGTTCAGGGTTTTGAGCGCTCGCCGGCCTTCTCCGACGTGCTTGTCCCGGACCAAGACGGCGCCTCCAGAATAAGCCCGAAAAGCGTCGTTAAGCGCCCGCTCGGCCGAGAACCGATCGCCTCTCCTCAGATATATGTCCGCCCGCATCACGCTCAAGGCCGGTTGGGACACTGGAATGGGCGGTGGAGGTTGGAAGATGGACGGGGGTGGTGGGGGCAGGAAAAAGAGCGGGCTAGATCGACCGGAGACGGCCTCGGTCCAGGCGGCGTAAAGCCGACAGATCCGGCATGCGCGGTTGAGGCGCTCGGCTGATTTGAATTGATCGCGGGCGGCCGTCAAGCGGCCTGTCGCGAGGAAGGTCTGACCGGACTCGAAATGCAGCCACGAGGAATCGGGCGCCGAAGCCAGCGCGATTTCCGCCCGCGGTCCGGTGGTTTCGACTCCTTTCCACGTCCCCGTCCAGGTCCCGGCCGCCCAGACGATTTTCTCGCAATAGGCGCACGCGCATAGAATCAAGGCGAGAGCCGTCAGCGAGGACCACTGCGCCCAGCGGCGGGCGAGACTCGTCTCTTTCGCGGACGGGAACCGTCCCAAGGCCCGCGCCGCGGCCGCGAGCGACGACCCCGCCAGCAGGCAGAGAAGCGGCCAGAACGGGATAAAGTACGCGGTTTGGACCGCCATGGCGCAGTAAATGGCTAGGAAATAGGCCGCAAGAAGAGCGGCGTCCGCGATATCTTTTCTGCGGCGCCTCCACCAGAGCGGGAGAAACGCCGCTAAAAAGAGCCATGGGTGCACGCGGTAGACGAAGGCCAGCCGGCGGCCGTAGCCGCGCAGATAACGGACAGGGTGGAGGGCGATTTCCAAGGCCGCCCAGCGGTATATTCCGAGAGGCCGGCGGATCGTAGCGCTCGGATTCTTAAGCAGCAGGCTCCAGTCTCCCTCGATTCCTTGTGTCATTCCCAGGGTTCCTGCGATGATGTTTGACTGGACTTGATTGGCCTCGAACGGGGAAATATCTCGGTGGACCTTCCAGCCGTAGCGGATCCAGGGGATCAGGAAAAGGAATGGCACGAGAACGAGAACGGCGGAGTCCCTGAGCCAGGCCTTTTTATTCCGCCCGGCCGAAAAAAACTCTCGCGCGGCGAGGAGCGGGGGGAACAAAAACAGCACGGAGCGGAACAAGAGGGCGGCGCCGAGGGCCAGGGCCAGAAGCCAGGTTCTTGCCGCGCCCGGACGCTGGGCGCGGTAGATCAGGAAGGCGCAGACCAAGAGTAGGCAGAAGGCGTAGCCGCCCTGGGAAAAGAGCGTCGTGAGATCGATGTTTGATTGATAGAAAAAAAGCAGGGCGGCCGCGGCCGCGAGAGGGCCGAGAGCGGATTCCAAGAGAAGTCCGGCGGCGGCCAGCAGGGCGCACATCGCTAAGGTAATAGCCAGCACCCATTGCCGCGTGGAAAAGCCCCAGCGCGAAAAAAAGACGGCGGCCGAGACGCTGTCCAGCGGCATTTGATCTCGGTATTCTTCCGGCACGGCGTAAATCAAGGACTCCCCGTTCGAGATGTCGTGGATGGAGATTGGGAAAGATTGCAGGCTGATATTGAAATTAAATAGAGCGGTCCGCCAAATGAGGAAGGAGCTCAAGAGCAGGCCGGAAACGCCGATGAGAAGCAGGACCAAACGGCGCGTACGGGGCCCTATAGATGCTCCCGCCTTTATTCTCGACATTTTTGGCGAGTTATTCAGGCCGCCGAGCGTGTCGCTGAGCGGGCGCCCTGCGGGCCCAGGAGTCGCAGGAACCCGGTAAGTGGAATAACCGCCCACTCGGGGCTTGAATCAAGCTCCTGGCGGACCTCGTCTAAGGCGCGTTCAATGAGGAGAATTTCCAAAAATGTGTCCGTCTCCGCGTGAATCTTAGGCAGAAGTCCAGAGCCTTCCATGGCGGCCATGTAGGATCTCCAGAACGACGCAGAGACCCACTGGCTCCAGAATTGGGCCCAGAGCTCCAGGCGCGCGACATCGGCTTCGCGAGAGACGCCCACGCGGCCCAGCAGGACGGCGTAGACCGCGTAGTCAAATGAGCGCAGCATGCCTGCGGTATCGTGCAGAGGGGAGCGTTTGATTCGACGCTCCTCAAGCGGCTGGCCGGCTGGACCTTCGAAGTCGAAGATTTGGAAATCGCTGCCGGTGTAGAGCACCTGCTTAAGATGATAGTCCCCATGGCAGCGGATGCGCCGTCCGGAGAGTTTTCGGCCGAGCAGCCCGCGCAGGCGCGCCAGGGTTTCGTTTTCAAGGGCCAGGGCCGCCGCCGCTTCTTCTTGTCGATAAGCTGGAAGCGCGGCGGCGCGGCGGCGCAGCAGGTAGAAGGCCTCCTTGGCCCGGTTGCGCAGGGACTGGTAGAGCGAGCGTTGATAGAGTTCGCCGAAATTTTCGGGCGCGAAGGCTTTCCCGCCGGAGCCATCGGCGAGCGCGCGGTGGAGCTCGGCCGTGCGGCGGCCCAGAAGTTTGGCTGTTTCCAGATAGGCCCCGACGCGTTCCAAAGCCAGAGACGGCGCCTCGGCCAGCGTCCAGAATTTAGATGTTAACGTTGCATCCTTGGGAAATTCCAGACCACCGGGGAGGTCGTCGAAATAGCGGCGCAGGGCGTCCAAGGTGTATTGCCAAGCGTCGCCTCGGTTAGGCACGTAACAGTGCAGCACGGCCAGAGTTCGGGGCGTCCCTTGGCGCGGACGGTAGCTGATTTCCCCGGCTAGGGCCGGCGAATAGGCGAAGCCCTTGGCCTGGGACAGATAGCGGCTGATTTCGGCGTCCGGATTCTCGCCTTCGTGGAGGCGGCGGAAGAACTTGAGTACCACGCGATCGCCGAAGAGAGTTGAAGCGCTGCGCCGACTGCCTTTGAACGGCACGGGATCCGGAAGAGCTTTGTCGTCGAGCGCTGCGGCGAGGGCCTCGGTCGCGGTCATGATCACATCGCCGGAGCGGCCCTTGAGGCGGCGGCCCTGCCGCACGCCCGCAAGCACATCTGCGCAGAATTCGGGATCGGCAGCGGCATCAAAAAGGACGCAGCCGCCGCCCTTTCCATTTTTGACGCGGACTTCGGCCAAGACGCTGAATGGGTACTCTCGGCGGATCTTCGCGGCCTTCTCGCCCTCGGACGTGGCCAACGGCAAGAGATAGACCTCGGGCGGCGCGTTTAAAAAATCCGTCTGCACCAGGCACAATCGCGCGGCGGGCGTGTTGTCGCGGGTGAGCGGGACATCGTCAAGGATTCGTACGGCGCGCAGCAGGTGCTGCTGTCCCTCAAACCATTGCCTGGCGCGCAGGTGGCTTTGCAGAACTTCGCCCAGGGCCGCCGCGTTGGCGGCGGAGAAGATCGCTTCGGCGCCGCCGGAGACCGCCAGGACCGGCGTCTGCGCTGGCGCCAGCGCTGGGTTGACCTCCGCGGCCGTGGGCTGCCTTAGGCGGAACCAGTAGAAGGAATGCGGGGCCAAGGTGAGCCGGTAGCGCTCGTCGGTCACGGGTGGAAATTCGAAGCGGCCGAACATCTCGACCAAAGCGAGACCCTTAAAGGGGGAGAGATCTAGCTCCGCGAGCTGCACGAAGCGTGAGAGGTTGGCTACGGCCAGGATGCGCTCGCCTTCGTAGGCGCGCACGTAGGCGAAAATCTTGCGGTTCTCGCAGCCCACGAACTCCATAGTGCCGCGGCCGAAGGCCTTGTAGCGCTTGCGCATATCGATGGCGCGCTTCATCCACCAGAACAAGGAGTGCTGGTTGTTCTGCTGGACCTCGACGTTGACCGCCTCGTAGTGGTACTCGGGCTCGATGATGATGGGTAGGTAAAGGCTCTGCGCGTTGGCGCGCGAAAAGCCCGCGTTGCGGTCCGCGTTCCAGAGCATGGGCGTGCGCACGCCGTTGCGGTCGCCTAGGTGGATGTTGTCGCCCATGCCGATTTCGTCGCCGTAGTAGAGGACAGGCGTGCCCGGCAGGGACAACAGGAGGCTGTTCAAAAGCTCGATTTTGCGGCGATGATTGCCTAGAAGCGGCGCCAGGCGGCGGCGGATGCCCAGGTTGATGCGCGCGCGGGCGTCCTGGGCGTAGAAGCGGTACATGTAGTCGCGCTCCTCGTCGGTCACCATCTCGAGCGTCAGCTCGTCGTGGTTGCGCAGGAAGATGGCCCACTGCCCCCGGCCGGAAACGTCCGGGGTTTGCTGCAGGATGTCCACGATGGGGGAGCAGTCCTCCATCTGGAGCGCCATGAAGAGCCGCGGCATGAGCGGGAAGTGAAAGGCCGCGTGACATTCGTCTCCGTCGCCGAAATAGATGGCGGCGTCCTCGGGCCACTGGTTGGCCTCGGCTAGAAGCATGCGGTCCTTGAATTTGGCGTCGACATGGCGGCGCAGCTCCCGCAAAAACTCGTGGGTTTCGGGAAGGTTCTCGCAGTTGGTGCCCTCGCGCTCGAAGAGGTAGGGCACGGCGTCGAGCCTCAGACCATCGACGCCCAGGCCCAGCCAGAAATCAAGCACCCGCAAGATATAGGCGCGCACCGCGGGATTGTCGAAATTCAAGTCCGGCTGGTGGGAATAGAAGCGGTGCCAATAGTACGCCTTGGCGACCGGGTCCCAGGCCCAATTGGAGGTCTCGAAATCCTGGAAAATGACGCGGGCCTCGGAGTACTTGCCCGGGTCGTCGCTCCAGACGTAGAAGTCGCGCTCGGGGCTGCCCGGCGGCGCGCGGCGCGCTTTCTGGAAGAGCTCGTGCTGATCCGAGGTGTGGTTCAAGACCAGCTCGGTGATGACGCGCAGGCCGCGGCGCTTGGCCTCCTTGAGAAAGCGCTTGAAGTCGGCGAGCGTGCCGTAGTCCTTGTGCACGCCGAAATAGTCCGAGATGTCGTAGCCGTCGTCCTTGAGCGGCGAGGGATAGAAAGGCAGGAGCCACAGGGCCGTCACGCCCAGATCCTGTAGGTAGTCCAGCTTCTGGACGAGGCCCTGGAAATCTCCGATGCCGTCGCCGTTGCCGTCGCAGAAGGCGCGCACGGGCAACTCGTAGATGACGGCGTCCTTGTACCATTCCCGGTTGTTTGTCATCGCGCGCTGGCTTTAAGTATAGGAAAATGGCGCGCGCGTTGTGGCGGTCCTCTTTGGCCCAATCCGGGGTGGGCCCAAATACTGCGCGCCAAGGGACTGAACGGCCCGTTTTCTCTGCGCTGTTGGCGGTTATAATTCTCTTAAAGGGAGGAATAATTTGTGAAAATGTCGCCCGCCAAATTTGCCGCCGCCGGAGCCGTTTTCGTTCTGCTTTCCCCCATATTCGGCCGCGCCGCCGAATTCGAGGCCCAGGACGCCGCTTACGAGCCCGTGGACAGTGGGCTGGTGCTGGACATGCAGGACATGGGCCAGAGCCTGCCCAAGGTGAGCGCGATGGACTTGGATCGTGTGAACTTCTCCCTGGACTGGAGCCGCGAGCGGCAAGACCTGCGCGAGCCGATTTCGGCGGCGCAGGCGGCCGAGGAGCCGGAACAGGCGATGACGCCGGAAAACAGCTCCGGCATCGCGGCGTGGCTTGACCGCCGCCATTTACGCGGCCCCCTGCCCGCATCCGAGCAGACGCTGACGGCGGCTTCCCCGGCTAAAGCGCCGCAAGCGGCGGAGGCAATGGCGCCTGAGAACAGCTCCGGCATCGCGGCGTGGCTTGACCGCCACCACCTGCGCGATCATTCCGGCGCTGGCGCCGCGGAAATGATTTTGACCCAAGGAGCGAGCGGCCTGAATTTCGACGGAGCCAAAAAACGGAGGCGCAGTTTCCATCTGCCGCCGCCACCGAAAACGCGAACGCCCAAAAAGCCATCAAAATCAACCGAATCGTTTCTCAAATAACAGACATCCGCAAAGCCCATGAGTCAAAAATGGCGGGCGCCAAGCAGCTCGCGAACACTCTGCATTGTTTTGGTTTAAGCCCGCAGAAGGAAGCGTTCTCTCGAAATGATGACGGATTGACCCGAATTGACCGGGAAGTGAAAGGGTATTTGGATATGCTGCCCGCTTCTTTGACCGCGTCGGCCGACGGCGGCCGTCATCAAATAAATCGGCGAAAGCGGCTTAAGAACGGACCCAGGTTTCCCGGGGCCCGCTGCGCTTTTAGGCTTTACAACCCAAACGTAAGGAAGATACACTGCAGGCATGGAGAATACCTCGCGCGTCCGCGCGGCCGCGGCAGCTCTGGGCGCCCTTGCGGCGCTGGCGCTTCCTTATAATAAGGCATTGGCCGCGGCCTCGGCGGTCAAAAATCCAGGCACCTTCGTTAACGTCGAGGTGGGCGAAATCACCAGCTTGGACCCGGTCTTCCCCTACGACAACGCGAGCCAGAATCTCATCTATAACGTCTACGACACCTTGATCGCTTTTGACGGGGCGTCTTTGACGCGCTTTCGGCCGGCGCTCGCGACCGAAGTGCCTTCGCGCCAAAACGGCCTCATCTCGGCCGATGGCCGTACCTACCGCTTTCCCATCCGCAAGGGAGTTCTCTTCCAGGACGGCCAGCGATTGACGCCCGAGGATGTGCGCTATTCCCTTTTGCGCTTCATGTTGACCGACCGCGCTGGCGGACCATCAACGCTTCTGCTTGAGCCCATTCTGGGCGTGTCATCGACCCGCGGCCCGGACGGCAGAATCAACCTTGATTTTAAGAAGGCCGCCGCTGCCGTGCGCGTAGAGGGTAATGACGTGGTTGTTCATTTGGCCCGGCCCTTTGCGCCCTTCTTGTCCATCATGGCGCGCTGGAGCTACGTCGAATGCGAGTCCTGGGCGGCGGAAAATGGCGAGTGGGACGGCCAGGCGCGGGACTGGAAAAAGTATAACGACCCCGAGGCCGGGCAATCCTATTTCGATTCGCACGCCAACGGCACCGGACCCTTCGAAGTGGAAGATTGGGATCAGGTGGACCACTTCGTGCTCTTAAAACGCTTCGAGCGCTACTGGCGCGGCCCGGCCAGGCTTGAGCGCGTTCTGGTCAAGAGCGTGCCGGAGCTCTCCACTCGCAAGCTTATGCTCGAGGCGGGCGACGCGGATTTAGCTGAAGTCGCGGCGCCGCTGGCCGACGAGATCAGGGGCTTGCCTGGCGTGCGCCTGGAGCAGGGCCTGCCGCAACTGGCGGTCGACCCCGTGTTTTTCTTCACCTTCCACATCAACCCCACGGCCAACCCGGACATCGGCTCGGGACAATTGGACGGCCAGGGCATTCCTCCGGACTTCTTCACGGATAAAAACCTCAGGAAAGCCTTCGCCTATGCTTTTAACTATAAAGCCATGGTCCACGATGTCTACCACGGCCGGGCCAAGGCCGCCATAGGCCCCATTCCGCCGGGGCTTCTGGGCTACGACCCGCACGGTCCGCGCTACCGCTACGACCCCGCCAAGGCGATCTCCTATTTCAAGAAGGCTTGGGGTGGGCAGGTGTGGCAAAAGGGCTTTCGCTTCACCTTGACGTATAACACGGGCGGCGACAGCCGTTTGGCCGCCTGCGAAATCATGAAGCGCGGCGTGGAGGCCCTAAATCCCAAGTTTCGCATAGATCTCCGGGGCCTCGACTGGCCCTCTTATCTGGCCAAGGCGGAGCAGCGCCTCTTGCCCGTTTTTTCGCGAGGCTGGTACCCCGACTATCCAGACCCGCATGATTTCGTCTTCGCCTTCTACGACTCGCAAGGCCGCTACCCGTTGGCGCAGGGCTATTCCAATCCCGAAATGGACAAGCTCATCGCGCGGGCGGCCCGCGAGCTTGATCCGCGCGCGCGTGCGCGGCTCTACGGAGAAATCCTGCGTCTGGGCTACGAGGACGAGCCCTCCATCGTGACCGTCTATCCGACCGGCGTGCTGGCCATCCGCAAATGGGTCAAGGGCTTCGTGGACAACCCGGTGTTTCTGGGCGCGTACTATTACCCCATTTCCAAGGGGTAGGGCGTGGACGCGAAAAGTTCCCGCGGCGCCTTCGCGGTTTTAATCGGAGCCAACCTCATCTATGCCACGGCCTACGCAGCGGCGCGCGTGGCCATGGGCGGCGTGCCGCCCGCCACCCTGGCTTTCATGCGGCTCTTGATCGCGGGCCTAGCCCTGCTCCCCTTCGTGAGCGTCGCGGGAGCGCCCTTGTCGCGGCGCGATTTCTGGTCGGTGGCTGGCATGGGCGTGGTGGGCTTGGGCGCGGCTTTTTGGCTGAGCAATCTCGGCATCTCCTTATCCTCGGCGACCGACGCGGCGCTTCTCATCGTCATTGAGCCCGTCTCTTTGATGCTTCTGGGGCCGGCGCTTTTGGGTGAGCGGCTCTCCCGCCGCGAGGCTGCGGGCGCGGCCTTGGCCATGGCGGGTTCGGTCCTGGTCGTGGTCAACGGCGTGCCCGGAATAAGCGCTGGGCTCCTGCCTCATTGGCGCGGCGACTTGATTCTGGCCCTCTCGGGGGTGGCCTTCGCGGCCTACTCCCTCTTTGGTCGCCCTGCGCTTTCCGGCGCCGACGCCGGGCGCGTGACGGTCCTCTCCATATTTTGGGGCGCGGCCGCGGTCTTTCCCCTAGCCGCGCGCGAATGGATTTCCGGACAGCGCCCCGCCTGGACCGGAACCTCCATCGGCGCGACGCTCTATCTGGCCTTGGCGGTCACGGCGTTCGGGTTTTACCTGTGGAACTGGGCGCTCGCGCGCATCGAGGCCTCGCGCGCGGCTATTTTTCTCACCAGCCAGCCGATTTTGGGCGCGCTATTGGGCGTCTTGTGGCTTAAGGAGCGCGCGACCGTGTTCACGCTTGCCGGCGGCGCGCTCATCGTGGCCGGGCTTATCGCCGCCTTCTGGCCGACGCGCGAAGTTCGCGCGCCCGGCGAGGTCGAGCTGGCCGGCTAAGACGGAAGGTCCGCCCTAGAGCCCGCGGATGTAGCCGCGCACCAAGCCGCAGAAATAGTCCGCGGCGGAGGCCAGCGCGCGCCCTTTGCGCTTGAAGAAGTAGATTTCCCGCCCCAGACGCGGACCGGGAAAGCGCATGACGGTATTTTGGGCGCGCGCATCCTTGACGACGATGTCCGGCAGCACGGCCGCGGCCAGGCCGTCTAGGACAAAACGCCGGTGGGTCTCCAAGAACTCGGCCTCGTATTGGATGTTGCGCGGCCAGCGCGCGTCCGGAAATCCGTCGACGCTGGGCAGCGTCGGATCGGCGCGGAAGTAGCGGGGCGCTATAAAAGGATGCTTTAGGAGCTCGGCGAACGTTTTGGGCACCCGCCCGCCGGCGAAGAGCCTGCGCGACGCGTAGATGTGGGACCTGAGGCTTCCCAGGTGGCGCGACTCAAGGTCCGGATCCTGGATGTCGGCGTAATAAAAGCCGCAGTCGATTTGATCGCGCTTGAGCGCGTCGGCCATGCCCGCGGGGTCGAGCTCGTAGAACGCGAAGCGCGTGGCGGGATAGCGGCCCCGGAACTCCAAAAGCGGCTTGGGCAGTAGGTAATCCGTGATCATCTCGCGGCTGCCGATTTTAAGCGCGGCCACGCTCTCTGGCGCGCTTCCCGCTAGCGCCAGTTTGGCGCCCTCGATGTCGTCGTAGATTTTCTCCACGCGGGCCTTCAAGAGGTTGCCGGCCGCGGTCAACTCCACTTTGCGGTTGGTGCGCGTAAAGAGCCTTTGGCCGAGGGATTTTTCCAAAAGCGTCACGCTGCGGCTCACGGCCGGCGGCGAGATGCGGAGGTTCTCGGCCGCGCGGGTGAAGTTGAGCTCCCGGGCCACCTCCAGAAAGTAGCGCAGCTGGTAGAGATCCATCGGCCGGCCTCCCAGTATTAAATTTAACTTATCGATAAATTATAATTTTTTTAATTTTAATTAACATTGAAAACCGCTATCCTGGGGGCGCCGCAATCAAAAGGAGGGCGCATTATGACGGCAGTCGCGACGCAGGGATGGACGCAGACGGGCGCGCCGGAGGCCTTCAAGGCCCGCATCGCGCGGGAGCTTTTCTCCCATCCGGTCATCATCGGCAACGCCTACACCCGGTGGTTTAGCCAAGGCCGGGCCGACGCGGAGCGGATGAAGGACCTTATCCTGCAGTTCTCGGTTTTCTCCAACTACTTCCTCGTCATCCAGGCCAAGCGCCTGGTCTTCGCGCAGACGCGCGAGGGCGAGGACGCGGCGCGGAGCATCCTGGTCAACGAGCTGGGCGTGGGCATGGACCCGCGCACGGGCTCGGCCGAAGGAAAGGCTTTCTCCGCGCGCAATGCGCACTTGAATTGGCTTCGGGACGCCGGCGCGGCCCTGGGGCTTGAGCCGATGGCGCTGGGGCGCTGGTCCGCGGCCGAGCCCGAGACGCGCGCCTTTTTGCAGGGCCTCGAAGAGAGCTACGCCTCCGAGGACGCCTGCGTGGGCGCGGGAGCGAGCTTCGCCATCGAAAACTGGGCGGCTTTCGGCATCGGGCAGGGGCCGGAGCGCGAATCGCGGAACTTTTGGAAGCAGCTCATCGCGGGAGTGGAGGGCCACAACCGGAATTTCCGCGCGCCGCGCGGGCTTTCTCCCGTGCCCTTGGCCTTTTTCAAGTACCACTTCTTGATGGAATCCGGGCACAGCGCGGGCGTGTGGCGCGAGCTCGAAGAAGATCTGCGCGCGCCCGGATTCGACGGGGAGAAGTTCATCGCCGGCGGCCGCGCGGCCCTGGACGCGCTGGAGATTTTCTGGCGGGGCTTGGATTCGCGGCGCCTAAGGGCCGAACGCGCCGCTGATTTGTCCGAGGATGGAGGCGGCGCGGCGCGCGGACACGCGGATGCGCCCTGCGGCGGCCGTGCCCTGCGGAATGTCGGCCCAGTCGATGCGGTAGCCCCGGTCCGCGGCGTCTTTTAAGAAGCGGGCGTTGCCCGGGTCGGACAAGGACACGTACCATGAGACTTGCTCGTTGGCTCCGACGGAGCCGAGGGCGTTTTTTCCGAGGGCGGCGTTGAACGCCGAGAGCAGGGAAGAGTCGTAGAGGGCGGTGATGGCGCCCACACCCGCGACATAAGAATCTTCGATGAGCGGCCCGCCGGAATCGCCGGGCGCGCCCGAGACGTTTTGCCCGTCCGGGACGCGCGTGATTTCAATGGGATCATCCCACGATGCGTGGAAGCTCACGCGCGCGGGCGCAAGGGCCGGTCCGATCAGGAAGAAAAGGCCTCGCGCCGCGGTGCTGATGCGGTTGGTCCCTTCCCGCTCGGCCGTTCCGCAGCCATGCATCTGCAAATCGGCGCAGCCGTAGCCCGCCAGCCTCACGCGGACCCCGACTGCGTCGGAGGATTGGGCGTGGAGCAGTATGGGCATCGCCGGGACGCCGGCGAAGGCTCCGGGCCGCACTCTCAAGAGAGCCGCGTCGTGCCGCTCTAAATTCATCAGCGCGGCGAAAAGCCGGGGCGCCCGGGCTTTGTCCTCTGCCGGAAGGTCTTCCCCGGCGTTGATTTTCTTGTTGAAACCGGCGATGTCCTGCAGCAGGGGCTGGATTTGGCTCCAATCGAAGTCGGGCTCGACCAGGTATCCCGTCACGGGGATGGACGCGGCCTGCCCGGGCAGCTCGAGGCTGATGCTGGGATTTTGGGGGTTGACCACGCCTTCGGCCAAGCAGTGCGCCGCGGTCAATACGGTGTCGGGGCCGACGACGGTTCCGCTGCACATGCCTTTTTCAAAAATAATCTTCACGACTTGGGGCAGCTCCCCCGGCTTGGCCGCGAGGCCGTTGACGATGAGGGCTTCGGCCGGGCGCGCGCAAGCCAGGGCGGCCAGGAGCGCCGCCGCCAGAGCCCCACGCTTTAACGCCCCCGGTTTGATCATGATTGCCCTAACTATAACAGGAAGAATTTTTGCGCGCCAGGGCTGCGGCCCTTGACGCGCGCGCGTTTTGAGCCCATACTTGTGGCGTAAGACGGAACTCTTCGTAAGGGGACAAACTTATGCTTCGCTCTTTCGTGGCGGCCGTTTTCGTCTTGGCGTTGGCGTGCCCGGCGCTGCAGGCTCAGAACCTGGATAGCGTCAAGAATCCCAAGGTCCACAAGGCGTTCAGCAGTTTGGAAGCGGCTTTTGGAACCAGTGCCGGTCCCGGATCTGTGCCAGCCCTGCGCGCGCCGCGGACGCGGGTCCAAGGGGTCGCCAAGCTCTCGTCTCAGGCCGAAGAAGTCGCGCCGCAAAAAAGCAAGGCGCTCGCCGTGCCGCTATTGGGATTGGGCGCGGTGAACGGCCAATCGATTGGGGGAGCCTTTGGCGGCCTGGTGGACAAGGCCAAATCCAAGGTCTCCGGATTAGGCGATAAGTGGCGCAACGGGAACGTCGAAACCAAGCTCAACATCGTGGCGGGAGGCGCGGTGGTTCTGGGCGGTGGTTTTATTGTGGGCGCCCTGGCTGCGCCCGAAGCGGCGGGGACGCTCGTTCTGGGCGGCGTCACATCCATCGCGGTGGGTGCCGGCATTCACTATGGCGCGCCGCTTTTCCAGCGCGTGCAAGACGGCCTCGCGCATTTCCTGCCCGGGTCTTAGGTTCGGTTTTGGGCGAGAGGCGCGGACACGGATATGGCCTGGGCGCACGAAGCCTTCGACAAGCGCATCGGTAATTAGCCTCTCCTATATATAGCCGAGAAAATAAATTTTTCGACGCTTGTTGCGCGGGTTGCGCCCATCTTGACCCCCCGGCTCGAAGTGTTCTATAGTTTTCGCTCCCATCGGTCCCCGGCTCGTCGGCCGGCGTCGTGGGGACGGCTCCGAGGCTTGAGGCGGGCGTAGTTCAATGGTAGAACACAAGCCTTCCAAGCTTGATACGTGGGTTCGATTCCCATCGCCCGCTCCAGGAGTTTCGGGCCGGCGTAGCGCGGCGCAGACGCTGGGATAGCTCAGCTGGTAGAGCATCTCCATGGTAAGGAGAAGGTCGTGGGTTCAAATCCCATTCCCAGCTTGTTTTTTTGTCGCACGGCCTCAAAAAAATTGATAAGATCGAAGAGATTCTAAAAAGGACGAAGGAGAACCATCATGGCGAAGGCGAAATTTGAGCGGAAGAAGCCGCACGTGAACATCGGGACGATTGGGCACGTGGACCACGGGAAGACGACGTTGACGGCGGCGATCACGCACTATTTGTCGAAGAAGGGCTTGGCGCAGGCCAAGAAGTACGATGAGATCGATAACGCGCCCGAAGAGCGCGCGCGCGGCGTGACCATCAACGTTCACCACCAGGAGTACGAGACGGCCAGCCGGCACTACGCGCACGTGGAC
>DAIDHS010000002.1:91240-164792 GCA_027451985.1 Elusimicrobiota bacterium | reverse complement strand
CTGCCAGCTGGCGGTTTTAGGCGACGGCGATTGGGGGCTGGCCGAGACCTTCTCCACTTTGGCTCAGCGCCATCCGCAAGATGTTTTCTTGCGGCACGGATTCGACGACGTCCTGGCGCACCGAATCTACGCCGCGGCGGACCTCTTCCTCATTCCGTCCCGTTTCGAGCCTTGCGGCCTGGGCCAGATGATCGCGATGCGCTACGGCGGAGTTCCGATCGCGGCCAGGACCGGGGGACTGCTCGATACGGTGTTCGAGTCCTCCGATTCCGGCCGCTGCGCCAACGGGTTTCTGTGCGCGCCCAACGACGGCGCCGATTTGGGGCGGGCGCTCGACCGCGCGCTGCAAGAGTGGAAAACTGCGGGCTGGGCCGCGCGGGTCGCCTGCGCGATGTCGGGCGACTACTCTTGGGACAAGTCGGTGCCACAATACCTCTCCGTCTATGAGTCGGCTCGCGCGGCCCGCAATCAATCCGGAGCCGCGCGGCGATGAAAGGGGGGAATAAGCCGTGAATATTTGGCTGCTCCTGCTTGTGGGGGTTCTCGTTCCGCTTTTGGCCATAAAGGCCGGCATTACGGCCTTGGAAAAGTCAGGAAATTTGATCACGATTAAGGCGGTATCGGCTTCTTTTTTTCCCGGCACCGCAAGCCCGGCGTGGATTTATCTGCGCGAAGTCCCGGTTTTGCCCTTGGCCGCTGGAATTTTTTGCTCCTGGGTCGTCGCGTGCGCCCTGGGCCTGGCGGCGGCGCGCTTATTCGCTGAATTCGGGAGTGCGGACGCGGCGCAGTTTTTAATTGCGTGGGCTTATGCCGTCCCCATGGTCTGCGCGGGCCTTCTCCTCTATTTTCCGGATCTGCGGTCCTGCGGGCAAAAGAGAGCCGGATTATGGAACTGGACCAAGGCGCCGACGTTCTTATGCGCTCTAGGTTTGACGGCGCTTTGGAGCGAAGTGTTCGGTTTGGCGCTCCTGCTCCACGCCTTTTATCTTTTGGATCGCCATCGGGACTGTCCGGACTGCGAAACGGCCAAGCACGAGCTCTGGTCCGAGCCCAAACCGTGGCTTTTGCTTGGTCTCATGGGCTTATGCGGCCTTGCCGCTTCTCTTGAGCGCTCAGGCCTCCCGTGGGACGCGGCACTCAAGCACGCGGCTTTGCTCGGAACTTATGGCGCGGTTTTGGGCGCCCTTTCGATTTTTGGACGGATCGGCCTCTCCCTTCTTTCCCGAAAATCCAATCAGAACCCAGCCTGAAGTTCAGTCCTATTGTTTCATGGGCCGGCAGTCCGGCCGGCAATCGTAAACTTGGACGCGGCTGATGCAGTAGGAGCCATCGATGAGGTTAAACCAGTCCCAGGCAAATCCCGCGATGCCGATCCGGTAGCGCCCGGCAGCGTCGGGGCGGGTCCATGCGCTTTTGCCGAAAGTCTCGTAGCTTTCTCCCTGGGTCTCGCAGCTCTTGACGATGGAGATTTTGACTTGCGGCGCCTCTCCCGTCATGAGGACCTGGCCTTCCCGGCCCGCCAGGAAGATGTGGGGGTAGCCTACGCATCCGGTGGTGGCGGCGGACAGAATAATAAGGAGGCAAGAGGTCTTAAGTTGGCGGCGACTCATGTCAGCGGGAGGTCGTGACGCCCTTTTTAGCGCAATAAGGGGTCAGGCGGCAGCGGCTGCACCACGGTGAAACCGGCACGCAAAGATTTTGGCCGTAGGCCACCAGCAGATCGTTGTAGATGATCCAATACTGCTTGGGCAGCTTGGCGCGCAGGGCCATTTCGGACTCCTCGGGCGTCTTGGTCTTGATGTAGCCCCAGCGGTTGGAGATGCGGTGCACGTGCGTGTCCACGCAGATGCCCGGCTTGCGAAATCCCAGCGTGACGGTGAGGTTCGCCGTTTTGCGGCCCACGCCTTTTAGAGTTAGGAGGTCCTCGATGGTATCTGGGACCTTGCCGCCGAAGCGGCCGAGGATGTCCGCGCAGATGGCGTGGATGTGTTCGGCCTTGTTGCGGTAGAAGCTCACGGGATAAATCGCCTTTTCAATTCCGCGCCGCGGCAGCGCCAACATTGCTTGGGGCGTCTTGGCCAAGGCGAAAAGCCGCTTGGAAGCCTCCTCTGTGGTCGCGTCTTTCGTGCGCAAACTCAGCACGCAGGAGACAAGCACTAAAAAGGGATCGCGGCTGTAGAGGCCCACGATGGGCGTCTTCCAGCGGGGAACTTCTTTCTTGAGCAGCCGGATGGCCGCGTGGATGTCGACGTCTTTCACGGCGCGCTAGGCGGCCCGAACTTCAGGGCCGGCCGCCGCGGCGACGACGACTTTCGCGAGGAATTCCACGATTAAAGACTCTTCCATCGGCCAGGCGTAGATAAGCTCGACGCCTGGATGGCGCTCGCGCAGCTTCCGGATCAGAGCCGGGATTTCAGTTTCGGAATGGATGCCGCCGCGCGTGTACATGGTCGTTGCCAAGACGATGCGGCTAAAACCTTCGCGGATGAGTCCTGTTACCGCGGTTTCCACGTCCGGTCCGCAGAACTCATTGTAGGCCGCAGCAACCTTCTGGCCCAAGGCCTTTTCAAGTTTAAGGGCGAGCGAAGAAAGCCCGGCCTGGTAAGGGTCGGTCTTAGGCGTGCGCGGCCAAGACCGGATTTCGTGGTCGAGAGATTTTTCCTCCGCGCCCATCTCCAATTGGCCGCGCGCGGCCCGCTCGGACTCCAGGCGCTTGAGGCGCGCGAGCTTGTCCTTGGGAAAATCGGAAGGTGAGCCGCCGTGCCCCACCAAGACGACCGCGTTTTTCATTGACTATCCACCAAAGTCATGCTTTGGCCCTCTCGTACTGTTTGGGCCACGGGACGTCCGCGCCGAGCGCTTTTGCGGCGTGCAGCGGCCAGTAGGGGTCGCGCAGGAGCTCCCGGGCCAAGAATACGGCGTCGGCTTTGCCTTGAGCCAGGATGTCCTCGGCTTGGCTGGGTTCCGTGATGAGGCCCACCGCACCCGTCAGGATTTTTGCCTCGCGACGGACGGCCTCGGAAAAAGGTGTTTGATAGCCGGGGCCCAGCGGAATCTTTGCGTGCGGGACCATGCCGCCGCTCGAGCAGTCTATGAGATCCACGCCCAGGGCCTTGAGCCACCCGGCCAGCGCGATGGAATCGGGAAGGTCCCAGCCGCCGGGGCTCCAGTCCGTCGCGGAGATGCGCGCGAACAAAGGGAATTCCTCGGGCCATTGCCTGCGAACGCTTTCTGCCGCGGCGAGCGCCAGGCGCATGCGGTTGTCCAAAGTTCCGCCGTAGGCGTCCTTGCGCTGGTTTGAGAGGGGGGAGAGAAACTCATGGACCAGGTAGCCGTGCGCGAAATGGAGTTCCAAGACTTCGAACCCAGCTTGCCGCGCCAGCCTGGCCGCCTTGCCGAAATCGCGCGCCACTTTTTCGGCGTCGGCGACGGACATTTCACGGGGCACCGCGTAGTCCGCATCGAACGCGATGGGCGATGGCGCCGGCGGAATCCAGCCGCCTTTATCCGGCGGCACGTTTTTGCCCGAAGACTTGTCCCAAGGAACCGGCGTTGAGCCTTTGCGGCCGGCGTGCGCGATTTGGATGCCGGGAACGGCTCCTTGTTCCTTAATAAAGCGGGTAACACGAGAAAACGCCTCAGCGTGGCGCTCGGACCATAGTCCGGAGTCCTGAGGGGAGATGCGTCCTTCCGGCGAGACCGCCGTAGCCTCCACGACGACCAACGCCGCGCCGCCCACGGCCCGACTGCCCAAGTGCACCAAGTGCCAATCCGTGGGCAGTCCGTCTTCGCTCGAATATTGGCACATGGGCGAGACGAAGATACGATTCTTGAATTCTACTCCTCGGATTTTCAGCGAAGAAAAAAGAAGGGGCGCGTTCATGGAAGTTCGCATCAATTTTAATATATTGGCCGAAGTCCTGCCAGCAGAGTTTTTGTTTCGCTTAGACCCGCTAAAATAAAGCTAGAATCGTGCCGCAATGGAGCTTTTCTCGGCGCCGTTCCTAGCCCTGGTTGGTTGCTGGGCGCTCAATGCCGTTTGGCCTCTGGTAAGCCAAAGCGGTTTGCGAACGTATCCGCCGCTTGTTTTCACCGAAGCCGCCTTTATCCTTGGGTTCCTTTTTTTAGTGCCGGCAATGATCCGACGAAGAGAGTGGAAATCATTTCTTTCCCTGAAAGCGTCTCTCCATTTTCTAGCCATTGCGATTTTTTATGGAACGCCGTGCTTCCTTTATATCGCCGCGCTAGCCTACACCACTCCATCTTCCGCCGGCGTGGTCGCGGAAATCGAAGTGCTGTATTCGATGGTTCTGAGTGCTTGGCTGTTGCGCGAATCCATCGGTTGGCGGCAGGCTGCGGCTAGCGTGATGGTGGTTCTAGGCACGGGACTCATTCTGGCCCACGATTCCGGAACGTCGCGATGGAAGGGCGACATGATGATTGCGGCTTCCGCGTGGATGTACCAGGTCTCCCACGTACTGGTCAAACGTTTGCCCGCGGAAGTTTCTCCCACGACCATCACGGGAGGGCGCCTTTTCTACCAATCGGCCATATTCCTGATTCCCGTATGCGGGTGGATGATTCTGCGGCCGGCGCAGGCGGCGTGGTCTTGGCCGGGTGTCGGTTGCGCGTTTGTCGAGGGGGCGGGCGTCATCGGCGTGGCCGGAGTTTTTTGGTACGCCGCCATCCGCAAAATTGACCTGGCCAAATGTACGGCGTTCATTTTGTCTTATCCCGCCCTAACGATGCTGCTTTCCTGGTTTTTGGGACGGGAATCGATTTCCACCGCCCAAATTTCCGGTCTCGCCGTGACTTTGGCCGGGGCCGCGTGGCTTTCCTGGCTCATGATGCCTGCGGGGAGCGCTTCCTTGCGCGTGGAACTTTCCGAAGACGCCGCTCGTATGACTCCCTAGGGACCTCTCAAAGGGTCCTGTAAAAAAATGGCGAAGGAGGGAGTAAGATGAATTATCGAAAAACGGCGTTAGCGTCGGCGGTGGTCCTTTGGTTTTGCGCCCCGCTTTGGGCGCAGGATGCAGGGAAAGGCGCGGCGGGCGGACAAGCCGATCCGGGCTATGCGGCCTATCTCGCGGCCCGCAAGGGACGTCTTGAGCAGAATCTCAGCCGGAGAGTCGCGGCGATCAATCAGCGCTTCGACGAGGAGGTGGCATTCCGGCGCAAACTCAAGGATGAGCGGATTGCCTTCGAGAAGAAGATGGAGAAGCGGGAAAGTGATTTCCTCGATTCTCTCAACGGCAAAGATCCTCAGTCGCGGCTGACGGCATGGTCGTCGTATTACGCGAAAACCGGCCAAGAGCGCGAGGCATTTTACGCGTCCTTGCGGCAGGAGAGCCAGTCGTTCTGGGAGGCGCGCTTGGGAATGGCCGCCGCGTCATTGGGGAAGAAGCCGTCGCCGGAGGCGAAGTAGCCGTTGGACGGAAAAGCGGGCGGGCGCCTGGGCGCGCTTGCCCGCTTTTTTGCCCTTGAAAGTGGCGCCAATGAGAGCTAAACTCTTTGGCATGAAATACCAGCGCGCTTGGACGGCCGTTTCCGCCTGCTTTCTGGCGGCTGCCGCAGCATCTCCGGTTTTTGCAGCCTCCGCCAATGCGCAGGCCTGCTCTTTGGCGCTTACCAACCTCCAAAATGCGGAAGCCTCCATCCGCATGCAAGCTGCGGATCAACTCGCCGGCTTGGCTTGCCCGGACGCCGCCGCGCCCCTGCTCTCTGCCCTCGGCGATTCGAATGCGGCGGTTCGGGGAGCCGCCGCCAGAGCCCTGGGACTTTTACACGACTCGGGCGCGCTGTCCTCTCTTGAAAAAATGTTGGCCTCGGACGCGGACGGCTCCGCGCGCGCTGCGGCGGCCGCGTCCTTAACCTATTTGGGCAGCCGATCCGCGGAGCCGGCTCTTATTAAGGCTTTGTCTGATTCCGACGCGGCCGTACGTTATGCGGCGGTGAGGGCTTTAAGCGTTTTACATTCGCCCGACTCCGTGCCCGCGATGGCCTCGCTGCTTAGCAGTGGCGACTCTGGTCTGCGCCGCACCGTGGCCGGAGCTTTGGGACGCATCGGCGGGGCGCAGGCGCTGGCCGCGCTTAAAGGGCTTTTAAGCGACCCTGATTCGAGCGTGCGATTCCGAGCCGCCGAGGCATTGGCCTTCCAAAAAGACTCCTCCGGCCGAGTGATTCTGCTTAACGCCCTGTCTTCTTCCGATGCGGCCACTCGCGAGCAGGCCGCCAACGCCGTGGCCTTGATTGGCACCGCGAGCGATGTGTCCGCTTTGCAAAGCGCCTTGGCTAAGGAGAAAGACCCCGACGCCAGGGCCGTCTTGAGTGCGGCGCTCAAAAGACTTTTGGCCGCTACCTCTAATTAAAGCGAGTCCCCCGCTTGCTAAACCAGCCCTCCGGCTCCGACTCGAGCCGGCTCTCGTTGGGCCTGGGCGCGTGGTTCGCCTTGGGTCTAAGCCTGTTTTTTCTGTTGGCCGACGCCGCTCCCATTCTTGGCTCCCGCGGCGGGCTGTTCTACGGCTTGGAGAACAAGGCGCAGGACTCCCTGTTCGAGTGGAACAAGGCGCAGCTTAGGACTGCCGACCCGCGCATAGTCATCGCAGCTATCGACGACAAAACAGGCCAGGAATTCGGGTTTCCTCTGCCGCGGGGCGAATACGGCATCCTGCTGGACAAGCTTAGGGCCGCCGGAGCCAAGCTTGTGGCCTTCGACGTGATGTTTTTCGATCCGGGGGATGCGAGGCAGACTCAAATTCTTGCCGCCGGGGCCAAGCGCTTTAAAAACACGGTGTTTGCCTTTACCGCGACGCCGGATGGACTCACTCAATATCCCGTCCCATCTATCAGAAAGGCGGCGCGGTTGCTCGGCAACGTCAGCGTCAACGCGGGCGTCGATCCGGACGGCCACATCCGCTGGGCGGTGCTGGCGCAGCCGACGGGCGATCCGCAGATGCCGGTGGCGCCCAGTTTGAGCCTGGCGGCCTATGCCGGCTACACAGGGCAATCTCTCGGCGGGCTTGAGCAGGAATACGCCGGCGTGCGACCCATTAATTTTCGCCCGCCCTTAAGCCAGTTTCCTGAAAACGGACAGTGGCCGATATACCATAGGATTTCGATCGCGGACATCTTAGCCGGGCGGCTTGGGCCCCGGGACAGGGCGCGCTTGAAAGGCGCGCTGGTTTTGGTGGGCTCGACCACTCTTGGCTACTACGACCACTCTCCAAGCCCGTTTTTGACCGCCATGCCGGGTGTTGAGCTCAACGCCAACGTGATCGACAACCTTCTCCATCATGATTTTCTCAGGCCTTGGCCCGGCTGGGCGCTGGCGCTGGCGATTCTGGCGATGATTTGGATTCCGTTCTTGCTCATGCGCCTGCCGCCGTGGATTTCCTTCCCGATAACCGGCGTCTCGGCCCTTGCGTGGCTGGCGGTTGCGGAAAAATCATTCTTGAACGGAGAGCGTGTCCAGGTTATCGCGCCGCTCTTGGCTTTGGCCGCGTCGTTCGCGCTTCAAGCCGCCTACCGCTTTTGGATGGAGAGCCGAGAAAAGAGATTCATCAAGGGACTCTTCGGCCAATTCGTGGCGCCCGAGGTGGTGGAAGACTTGGCCCGCCACCCCGGCAAAGTAAGACTGGGCGGAGAAAAGCGTGAAATGACGATTCTTTTCCTTGATATCGCGCATTTTACCGTCTTATCAGAAAAGATGGCGCCCGAGGCCCTCATCGAATTTCTAAATACCTACCTGTCGAAGCTCAGCGGCGCAATTTATGAATGGCGTGCCGTAGTGGGAAACTACATCGGCGACTGCATCATGGCGTTTTGGAACGCTCCCGTCCTGCCCGATTCCGAGCACCGTGCCAAGGCCTGCTTGGCCGCCCTTAAGTGCCGCAGCGTGCTTGAAGAGCTTAATAAGGACTTCCAAAGCCGAGGGGTTCCCGAACGCCCCGATATCCGCATCGGCATCAATTCGGGCGTCGTCACCGTGGGCTTGACAGGAAGCGACAGGAAACTCCAATACACCGCTTTGGGTGACGAGGTCAACTTGGCCTCGCGCTTGGAGGGTGCCAACAAGTTTTTCGGCTCGGGTATTCTGGCCAGCGGAGCGGTTTATCAGGGAGCCAAGGACTCCGTTGAGGCGCGCGAACTCGGACGTGTGCGCGTCGTCGGCAAAGAAGCACCCGTTCTGGTGTACGAGATTTTGGCCGAAAAAGGGAAGCTTTCGCCGGAGCGGAGCGCGGCACTGGCCGATTATGAAGAGGGTCTTGCGGCTTTCAAGGCCCGACGGTGGCAGGAGGCGGCATCGGCGTTCGGGCGCGCAGTTGAGAAATTTCCGAGCGATGGCCCAGCCAAGCTCTATCAGTCGCTTTCGCGCGACTATTCCGTGGTGCCGCCTCTGGAGGGGTGGGATGGGGTCTTCAATCTCACGGCAAAATAAATGATTGTTTTCTGGCGGCTTCTCTTCGGCCATTTCCTGGCGGATTTTACCCTCCAGAGTAATTTCATCAACCGCTGGAAACGCTCAAGCCGCTGGGGCATGCTCGTCCACTGCTCGATGCATCCCCTGTGCTATGCTGTCTTGACCTTCGGTTATCTAGGCCGGACTTGGATCGAGTGGGGGCCGCTTAAGTTGGAGGGTTGGGCGTGCCTTGTCGTTATCTTTTTGGCCCATTGGCTCGAGGATGAGTGGCGGGTATTCACAATTTTTCGCTACCATACTCCTGACAACACCCTCTATTTCATATGGGACCAGATCATCCATTATGTCGTCATTGCGCTGATGATTCCGCTGGGAACGGTCTCTGCGGGCGGGGGATTCATGCCGGAGAAGTGGCCGGTGCTGGGTTGCTTGGCCGTCTTGACGACGCACGCCGCCACCGTCTTCATTTACTTCGTAGAGAAAGACGTTTACGGCGCGGTCTTTCCCAGCGGTCGAGAAAAATACCTGGGCATGAGCGAGCGGCTGGGCGTGGCGTTGTCGATTTTTGCCTTGTCTCCCGTTGCGGCAGCCGGCGCGGCCCTGGCCTGGACGGGCGCGGCCGGCTACGCGCGCAAAAAAGGCTGGCTCGACGTCTCCCTCCTCAATTTGGCGCTGGGTACGGTCATCGCCGTTTCCTGCGGCGCGGCCGCACGCCTCGTTTTCCGTTAATTCAAGGAGAAACGCCTCATGGACTCTAAAGCCGAAGTGCTCATTCTTTCCTCCGTCCGCACGCCCATCGGGGCGCTCAACGGCACGCTGGCCAGCTACACCGCGCCGCAGTTGGGCGCCAAGGCTTTGGCCGCCGCCATTGAGCGCGCGGGCGTCAAGCCCGAGGATTTGGGCGAAGTGGTGATGGGCAACGTCATCTCCGCTGGCATCGGCCAGGCGCCGGCGCGGCAGGCCGCCATCAGCGCGGGCATCCCGCCCTCCGTGGGGGCGGCCACCATCAACAAGGTCTGCGGCTCGGGCTTGAAGGCCGTGATGATGGTGGGGCAATCCATCCGCCTGGGAGAGGAAGACTTGGGCGCGGCAGGAGGCATGGAGTCCATGTCTCGGGCACCCTTCGTCTTAGATAAGGCGCGGCAGGGCTATCGTTACGGCAATGGCGTGCTCATTGACTCGATTTTGAGGGACGGACTCATGGATCCTTATAACAACGTGCATATGGGTGACTGCGGCGAATTGTGCGCGGAGAAGCACTCCATCTCCCGCGAGGCGCAGGATGAGTTCGCGGTCAAGAGCTATCAACGCGCCTTGGAAGCGCAGAAAAATGGGGTCTTCGCCAAGGAAATCTGCCCCGTCGACGGCTTGGCGACGGACGAGGAGCCCGGCCGCGCCAAGTTTGAGAAAATGGGCAAGTTGAAGCCCGCCTTCAAATCTGGAGGCACCATCACCGCGGCTAACGCCTCCAAGATTGATGATGGCGCCGCAGCGCTCGTTCTCGCCTCGGCCAAAGGCGCGGCCGGCAAGAAACCCCTGGCGCGCATCGTGGATTGGGCAACCTTCAGCCAGGAGCCGCAGTGGTTCACCACGGCCCCGGCGGGCGCCATCGAAAAACTTTTGAAGAAGACCGGCTGGAAAAAAGAAGAGGTTGATCTCTTCGAAATCAATGAGGCCTTCAGCGTGGTCTCCTTGGTCGTCATGAAGCTCGTCGGCCTGCCCGTGGAGAAGGTCAACGCGCACGGCGGCGCCGTGGCCTTAGGCCATCCGTTGGGCGCCAGCGGCGCGCGCATCCTGGTTACGCTCTTAAACGCCTTGTCCCACCGCAACGCCAAGCGCGGCATCGCGGCCATTTGCCTGGGCGGCGGCGAGTCCGTCGCGGTCGCGGTCGAGCGAATTTGAAGGCGGCAAGGGCCATGAGTCAGGCGCCGTTCCCCCTGGGCTCCAAAGCGAATCTGGCGGATTTGAACTCTGTCGCGAGCGGGACGCGAAAGGTCTCGCTGGGCGCCGCCGCAGTTTCGTGCATGGCGGCCTCGCGCCGCGTTTTGGAGAAAGCGGCGTCCTCCGGAAAGGCCGTCTACGGCGTCAACACCGGCTTCGGCGATTTGGCGACGCGCCGCATTTCCCGCAATCAATTGGGCGCGCTCCAGCGCAACTTGGTGCTGAGCCATGCCTGCGGCGTAGGCGAGCCGTTGAGCGAGGAAGAAGCCCGCGCGATTTTGTTCCTGCGCGCCAATGAAATCGCGCGCGGCTTCTCCGGCGCGCGTCCGGAGTTAACCCGGCTCATGGCGCGGGTCGTCAATTCCGGCGCGGTCCCGCTTATCCCGTCGCGCGGCTCCGTGGGAGCCTCGGGCGATTTGGCGCCGCAGGCGCACATGGCGCTTCTGCTCATCGGCGAGGGCCAAGCGCTCAAGAAAGGACGCAAAATTCCAGCGCGTGCCGCGCTTAAGGCCGCCGGCGCGCTCCCGGCGGTTCTGCAGGCCAAGGAAGGACTCTCGCTTTTAAACGGCACCCAGGCGATGCAGGCGGTGGGCGGGCTGTCTTTGGTCCGCGCGGCCCGCGTCTGGCGCGCGGCGCAGATTGCCGGTGCCATGAGCTTGGACGCCATGACCGGAACTCCGGGGCCTTTTGACGAGGTGATCCATCAACTCAAGCCCCACGCCGGGCAGATTCTCGCGGCCCGGCAGTTGCGCGGTCTTTTGCGCGGCAGCAAAATTCGCGAGTCGCACCGTGAGAACGATCCGCGCGTGCAGGACCCTTATTGTTTGCGCTGCATGCCGCAGGCCCATGGCGCCGCCTGGGATGTTCTGGAAAACTCGCGCCGGGCGGTCGAGACCGAGATGCGCGCGGCGACGGACAACCCCTTGGTCGCGGGTGGACGGCTCATTTCGGGCGGCAACTTCCACGGCCAGGCGCTGTCGTTCGCCTTTGATGCGGCGGCCATGGCCATGACGGCCCTGGCCAATATTTCGGAGCGGCGCTTGTTCCATTTGGTCTCCGGCCGCGCGCCGGGCTTGAAACCATTTTTGGCGCGAAACCCCGGCTTGGAGTCGGGTTGGATGATCGCGCAAGTCGCGGCCGCAGCCTTGGCCTCGGAGAATAAAGTTCTAGCCCACCCGGCGTCGACCGACACAATCCCGACGTCAGCCGGGCAGGAAGATTTCGTCAGCATGGGCATGACCGCGGCCTTGAAATTTCGGCAGATCGTCTGGAACGCCGCTCAGGTTGCAGCCGTCGAGCTCTTAGCCGCGGCGCAGGGCTTGGAGGTGCACGCGCCGCTGCGCTCCGGCGCGGGCGTGGAAAAAGCGCGCAAGCTTCTGCGCGCGAAAATACCGGCCGCCCAAGGGGACGAAGTCCTCGGGCCCCGCATGGAGCGCGCGCGGGATTTGATCCTGGATGGCTATTTCGAGGAGGTTCTTCCGTGAGTCTAAGGACCGCGCCGCCGGGTCCTATCCGAGCGCCGAGAGGCCGCAAGATGTCCTGCAAGGGCTGGCCGCAGGAAGCGGCGCTGCGCATGCTCATGAACAACCTCGATCCGGAGGTCGCGGAGCGGCCGCAGGACTTGGTGGTCTACGGAGGGCGGGGCAAGGCTGCGCGCAACTGGGAGTGCTTTCATGCCATCGTAAGGGCATTGAAGTCCCTGGAAAACGACGAGACCTTGCTCATCCAGTCCGGCAAGCCGGTGGGGGTCTTCAGAACTTTTGAGCACGCGCCGCGCGTCCTTATCGCCAACTCGAATTTGGTGGGCCACTGGGCGACGTGGGAGCATTTCAACGAGCTCGAAAAGAAGGGACTCATGATGTTCGGCCAGATGACGGCCGGCTCATGGATTTACATCGGGACTCAGGGCATTTTGCAGGGCACTTATGAGACCTTTGCCGAGGCGGGTAGGCGGCATTTCGGCGGCAGCCTGAAGAGCCGCTTGGTCGTGACCGCGGGCCTTGGCGGGATGGGCGGCGCCCAGCCTTTGGCCGCGACCATGAACGGAGCGAGCTTTTTAGGCATTGAAGTCGACCCCGCGCGCATCCGCATGCGCCTGAAAACCCACTACCTCGACGAGATGGCGACAGATTTGGACGAGGCCTTGGAGAAAGTCTTGAAGGCCAAAGCCGAAGGTCGCGCTCTTTCGGTGGGGCTTTTGGGCAACGCGGCCGCCGTTATCCCGGAGTTGGCGCGCCGCGGCGTCGAAATCGACGCGCTCACGGATCAGACCTCGGCGCACGATCCGCTCTCAGGCTACGTTCCGGAGGGATTTTCAGTCGAAGAGGCGGCGGAACTGCGTCAGCGCGATCCGAAACGCTGCGTGGCGCTGGCGATGGAGTCCATCGCCAAGCATGTGCGCGGCATGCTGGCCCTGCAGAAAGCCGGCGCCGTCACCTTCGACTACGGCAACAACATCCGGGCCATGGCCGCCAAAGCGGGCGTCCAAGACGCGTTCAAGATTCCCGGTTTCGTGCCCGAGTTCATCCGCCCGCTGTTCTGCCTGGGCAAGGGACCTTTCCGTTGGGCGGCGCTCTCTGGCGATCCGACCGATATCGCGGTGACGGACGACGAAGTTCTGCGCTTGTTTCCTAAGGACGAGGCCCTGCACCGCTGGATTCGCTTGGCGCGTGAGAAAGTGGCCTTCCAGGGCCTTCCGGCTCGCATCTGTTGGCTGGGGCTGGGGGAGCGCGCCGAGATGGGCCTGCGCATGAATTACTTAGTGCGCAAAGGGAAAATCTCCGCGCCCATCGTCATCGGTCGCGATCATCTCGATTGTGGCTCGGTGGCCAGCCCCTTCCGTGAGACCGAAGGCATGAAGGATGGCACGGACGCCGTAGCGGATTGGCCGGTGCTCAACGCCCTTTTGAACACCGCCTCGGGCGCCTCCTGGGTGAGTTTCCATCATGGCGGCGGCGTGGGTATGGGATACTCTCTGCATGCAGGTCAAGTCACCGTGGCTGACGGAACAAAGGCTATGGATGCGCGGCTTGAACGGGTCTTGACCAATGATCCGGGTCTGGGCGTCGCGCGCCATCTTGATGCTGGCTACGCCGAGGCGAAAGCCGCCGCGCGCAACAAACGGCTCAAAATCTCCCGCCTTTCTTGATGCCCGCCGCGCAAGCGCGCTAATTAGTACGGCCTTGGAGAAGGTCCGGAATAAAAATAGCTGCGGCTTTGCCGGTTTGCGTTCTTTTTCTGCTCCTGCCGCAGGTGCGCTTTCTTGAACTGGGCGAACTGTTCCTTCAAAGAGGCCGTTTGAGCCGTGAACTTCGCGCGATAATCGACTTTGCGAATTTTCGCATCGTAAACAAGGAAACTTAGGATGGAATCCCGCTCGGATTTGGTGATGGGCTTGACCGGGGCGTTCTTGCTGTTGACGGTCATGCGCCCGATGTAGCGGCTCCAGTCTCGCCGGCTGATCATCGGCGAGTTGATGGGGCGCGCCAGAGTGTGGCACTGGGAGCAGGTTTGCGCGAATACCTTGTAGTTTTCCTGCTGGACTTTAGGATAGGCTGACACGTCGATTTGAGAAGGGCCTAGGTCGTAATAGAATCGCGGAACGCTGGCCCCGCCTATTTTCTGCCTCCCAGCGCCGAACACGGGCGTAATTGGAGCGGCTAGCAAGGCCAGTATCCATATATACAATTTCACCGTAGTCTCCTCCTCATCTATCAAGAATATGCGCCACGACGCCTAGTAAATTAAGGTTACGCAACATAGCAGCCTTGTTGTTCAGAGGTTTTCATCAGTCTGTTTGTCTAGAACCATCGGCACTGTTGAGCATTAAATGCGCAAGAATAGAACGGCGAACCTTGATAAGAATCAATATCGCGGTTGACATTCTTTATCGCGGGGCATATTCCCGTTTGGCTATAAATAATAAAAGGCTCAAAGGCTCAGCGGACTAAAGTCAGGCATTATTCAAGATATGGAATTGGAGAGGAGGGGAGCCGGGTCGGCTCTCTGCAAAGCCATCCGCGGGCGGTGCCCCGCCGCATATAATGGAAGCGAATGCGTCTTCGCGCGGTGGTCATCGGCGCAAGGGCTCTCACGCAGTCTCACCGAAGAGTGGTTTTCCCAATGGAAGAGCCGCTCATATTCTTCCAGAAATATTCTGTTTTATCAGGGGAATGATCCGCTGGGACTTTATTTCATTTGTGCCGGCCGTATTAAGCTGGTCTCTTCCGAAAGTTGGGGAGGACGGCAGATTTTGCGCGTCGTTAGCGCTCCCGATTTGCTGGGAGAAAGGGCCCTGGTGGGAGGCGTGTCGACCGGCGCTCCGTACGAAGCCTCTGCCGAGGTTCTTGATGAAGGAACCAGGGTCTGCTTTGTGGAAGCGGGAAGGTTTCTTGAATTTATGAAGCGGGAAATAGACGTATCACGGCTAATCCTGCGGCACTTGGCGAAGCGGCTGGCAGAGACGCAATATTCGCTGGCCGAAATGGGGCTGCTGACCATTCGGCAGCGCTTGGCGCGCCTTATTTTCAGCCGGAAGGAAGCCGTGGGCGGCAAAGCTGAGCGGGCCTACATCGGAGAATCGCGGAGAGACTTGGCCGAGATGTTGGGAACCTCCCCGGAGGTGATTTGTCGGATTCTGGCCGATTTGGAGCAAAGCAAGATTATACAGGTTGATGGCCGTCATGTGCGGATATGGAACGATGCGCGTCTGCGTTATGCCGCCAGGCTGTCAAACCTTTGATTTTTATCAAAAGGAGTTGTGCGTTGCGTCATTTTAGCGGCCGCCGCAAGCGGGCTATGATATCAGCGAGGTTCTGATAAGACAATGTTCGACTTCAGTTATTCGGAAATCATCGTCGTGGCGTTGGTGGCGCTGGTTCTTTTCGGCAGCGATAAGCTTCCCGAGGCGGCGCGCTCCCTCGGCCGGACGTTTAATGCTTTTAAGTCCGGACTCCGTGAGGCTGCGGAGGGAAAGCCGGCGGTGGAGGAAGATGTTACGGGGAAGCCGGGAGGGAACAAGAGATGAGAGTAAAGAGCGGCTTTGGGAGGGCGGCGGGATTTTTGGCGCTTGCCGGAGCGGTGCTTGCTGGCGGCATTGCATGCGCTGAAGGAAAAAATGCGGCGACCGCCAAGGGCGCCGCCCCGGATCCGACGCTAGCCGGAGCGAAGGTTTTTCAGACTAACTGCGTGACCTGTCACGCGGCTTCGGCTACAGGCAATCCGGCTATGGCGAGCGCTTTCGGCGTGGATGTTGCCCTCATGAATCTGACATCGAGCCGGGTTCGCCAGCTTACGGATACTCAGGTGACCGACATCATCCGAAACGGGAAGGCCGGTAAAATGCCGGCCTGGAAAGGGCAGCTGAACGATGATCAGATCGCTGATGTCGTCGCTTACCTCCGCAGTCTGGAAGCGAAAAAATATGCCGGGAAGGGCGGGAAAACGCACGGCGTCGGGCATGACTAGGTAATACGTTCTGATGCATCCGAAGGATAGGTTTTGGCGTCTCGTGATGCCGGTGGGTGCATTGTGCATCATCGTCACCATCCTTGTGGCGGGATTCCTGGCGGAGCCGGACCGATACGCGATTGGCTACGAACCGACGCAGCCCATGCCGTTTTCACACCTCATCCATGCCGGGATTAACCATATCCCGTGCGAGTATTGCCATACGAATGCCGGGCGCAGCCGTTACGCCACAGTGCCCGCTTTCCAGACCTGTCTGAATTGCCATCATTTTGTGAATAGCCCTTACAGCAAGACAATCGAGAGTTTGGTGAAATCCGACAAGTCTCTTGAGTGGAAACGGATTTACCATCTTCCCCAGCACGTGTTCTTCGATCATCGCGCGCACATCAACGCGGGAATTCAGTGTCAAAGCTGTCATGGCCCCGTGCAGAAAATGAATGTGGTGCGCCGCGTCATGAATATGCGCATGGGGCGGTGCCTAGCCTGCCATCGGCACCCGGAGCCGTATCTGCCGCCGAATTCTTCCATAAAGAGGGGGCCGACCGATTGCACGGCCTGCCATCGCTAGCCATATGAAAGAGACGAGAGAGCCGGTGCTGACTCGGCGTGAAGTTTTCCTTATTGCGATTTCGGCGGTCGTGGTTGTGGCAAAAAATATTTTGCCGTCGGGTCTCCGATTGCTCTCCGAGTTAAAGCGGAGAGGCCCGCGCTTTAATGCGAAGTCCCATGGTGCGTGGGGGAGCATCAGGCCTGCGAGCGGATCGGTGAAACGTCATGGATAAACTCTCGATTCAGATGGGCGAAGAATCTCTCGGACAAAAAGCGATTTCTCGCCGCCGGTTTTTGAGTTTGATGGCCGCTTCAGCCGCATTGGCTGGAACGGCCGGCTGCAAGGCCTCGGATAAGGATGTCATAGTCCCTTACTCAAAAAAGCCGGCGGATGTCATCCCTGGAATTGCCAACTACTACGCCAGCACCTATCAGGAGGGGCTGAGCGCGTACGGCGTTCTAGTAAAGGCCCGGGAGGGGCGGCCGATTCACATCGATGGGAACGATGAGCATCCTATATTCAAGGGGAAAACATCGCTGCGCACGCAGGCGGAAATTTTAGGCCTCTATGATCCTCAGCGTTTGCGCCACCCGAGAATTAGCGGACGGCAGTCGAGTTGGGATGAGGTCGAAAATTTAATTTTGACCTCCCTGAGAAAGTCGGCCAAGAATAAGCAACCCGTCCTGCTGCTGACGCCTGCCGTTATTTCTCCTACCAGGCGTTCGGTCATCGCCGACCTGCGCAAAACTCTTCCCGGCCTCAAGCACGTGGAATGGGAACCGGCCCGCGGGCTTTCGGAGCGCAAGGCCGCCGAGGCGCTTTATGGGTCTTTTGCGGTGCCTCGCTACCGCATGGAGCGGGCGAAGGTTCTCGCGTCTTTCGAGGCGGATTTTTTGGGAAGCATGGAAGGGGCCGTGGAGGCTGCCGCGGGTTTTGCTTTCAACCGAAAACCCGCCACACCCAAACATCTTATGAGCCGTTTTTATGCTTTCGAGAGCCGTTTGAGCCTGACGGGGGCTAAAGCGGATGCGCGGATTCGGATTAAGCCCTCCGCTGCGGCTCAAATTGCTTTTGCTATCGCGTGGGCTCTCCATCACAGGCATGGAATGGGATTGCCCGGAAAGCTCGGGAGCGAAGTGCTCAGACCTTTTAACCTGGATGCCATTGCCCGCCGACACGGCCTGGACTGGGCAGTTTTGTCGGCGCTTACGGCTGATTTAGCCCGCGTGGGCCGAGAGAGCCTTGTGTTGGCCGGACCCGCGTTGCCGCCGGAAGCCCATGCCGCCGTCGCTTTGATTAATTTCATGACGGGAGCCGAAGGCCACTCGGTTGATACGAGCCATTCAGTCGACGCCCCGCCGTTGGCCGAACCATTGGATATGGCGCGGCTTTCCCGCGAACTGGCCCGAGGAGCCTACGGGGCGGCCATTTTCTGCGAGACCAATCCATCCTACGGGTTTGTTAACGCGGACGAATTCAACCACGATCTGGCCAAGACGCCCATGAAGATCTTTCTGGGTCTTCAGGAGGACGAAACGGCTCGCCGCTGCGACGTCATCCTTCCGATTAATCATTGGCTGGAAAGTTGGAATGACTTCGAGACATCCACGGATTTGCTCAGTCTGCAGCAGCCGCTTGTGCAGCCGCTCTACGACACGCGGCAAACAGAGGAAATCCTTCTTGATTGGGCTAAAGAATTGACTGAATCATCGGAAATCGAAACAGAGCCGCGTCAATATCTGATGGCGCGCTGGCGCAAAGAGGTCTATCCCGCGGGTACGCCGGCAAGTTTTGATCAGTTTTGGACGGCCGCCGTCTGTGACGGGATATTGCGCCGACAAGCCGTTTCGCGCCCGCTCCGCAGGATGCGGCCGGAAGCCCTTAAGGATGCCGCGAGATCGGCGGCCTCCGCGGAGGCTTCGACGGGCCTGGAATTGCTGTTGGAGCCTGATCTTAAGGTCTGGGACGGACGTTACGCCAATATAGGATGGCTCCAGGAACTGCCGGATCCGGTGTCGAAAGTCTGCTGGGGAAACTATCTGGCCATATCTCCGGAGGACTCGAAGAAATTCGGCGTGTCCGATGGTGATTCGGTTTCAGTCGCAGACGGAACCCAAAACGCCGTATTGCCCATCTTAGTGCAGCCCGGCCAAGCGGAGGGAACCGCGTTCGCCGCCTTGGGCTACGGGCGCAAGGGAGATGTTGCCGAGGGCATCGGGACCAATATGTTCCCGCTTGTGGCTGACGATGGCCCTGCGCCCTTTTTGCGGCTGGGCGTATCCATTTCCCGTGCGGCCGGCCGCCAGCCGTTGGTCCGATCGCAAAAGGAGTTCAGCACGCAAGGCCGCGGCGACATCGTGCGCCTGTGGTCCATGGATGAGTACCGACGCAACGCCAAACCGCCCAAAGATGAGAAGGAGTTGGCAACCCTATATGGAAACCCCGAGTGGCCGGAGCATAAATGGGGCATGGCGGTGGATCTCTCGGCCTGCGTCGGTTGCGCCACCTGCCAAATTTCCTGCCAATCTGAGAACAACATTCCTGTGGTAGGCCCCGAGCAGGTTTCACGGGGGCGGATCATGCATTGGGTCCGCAGCGACGTCTACTACGTGGGGCCGAAAGAGAATCCGGAACTTGCCCATTCGTTGATTATGTGCCAACAGTGTGATGATGCGCCGTGCGAGCCTGTTTGTCCGGTGTCGGCATCGGTACACAGCAGCGACGGCCTCAATGAGCAGGTTTACAACCGCTGCATCGGAGTCAGGTACTGTTTGGCGAATTGTCCGTACATTGCACGGCGCTTTAATTTTTTCGACTATACGAGCTCCATAAAGGATCCTCTTGCGCTCGCCTTCAATCCTGAGGTCACCGTCCGGCCGCGCGGTGTGGCGGAAAAATGCACCTTCTGCGTCCAGCGCATCCGCAACGGCACTCAGATAGCGAAGGATCAAAACCGTCCTCTCCGCGACGGGGAGATCGTCCCTGCGTGCGCCGTGGCCTGCCCCGCCGACGCAATCGTCTTCGGCGACTTAAAGGACCCGGAGAGCCGCATCTCCAAGCTCTCGCGCAGCGATCGAGGATTCAAGGTTCTCGAGGAAGTGGGCACCCGACCGGCAGTCACCTACTTAGCTGAGCTAAAAAACCCGCCTAAAGAGGTGCGTCGTGTCTGAGGCCATCGTGCTGCCGCCAGAGCTTCGTCTTGATCCCATCGTTGAGGGGGATGTCTCCATCGCCGGCCTCGACCAGCATGTTTTGGAACTCATCGAGACCAAACCGCCGCGCTCCTGGTATATCGCCATCGCGATTACCAGCCTGATGGCTCTTCTCGGCTTTTCTGCCGTGGGCTACATGATCTCGACGGGCATCGGCACTATGGGAAACAACGTGCCCGTGGTGTGGGGTTTTTTAATCGTTAATTTTGTGTTTTGGGTCGGCATTGGACATGCCGGAACCTTGATCTCGGTTATTCTTCTTTTGTTCCGCCAGCGCTGGCGCAATGCTATCTGTCGGATTGCCGAGGCCGTGACGGTTTTTGCTTTTATCTGCGCGATGATGTTCCCGGCCATTCATATCGGCCGCCCATGGTTGCCGCATTGGTTGCTCCCTTATCCCAATGAGCGGGACCTGTGGCCTGATTTTCGCTCTCCGCTCATATGGGACGTCTTTGCTGTCTTCACTTACTTCAGCGTGTCTGTTTTCTTCTGGTATTTGGGCTTGATTCCCGACTTCGCTTCCTTGCGCGGGCGGGTTAAGAGTAAGATTAAGCGCGCCATTTTCAGCGTGTTGAGCTGGGGCTGGGTTGGAGACGCTAGACACTGGCTCCAATATGAGCAGGCGTATCTTCTTTTGGCCGGTCTCACCACCACCCTGGCCTTGAGCGTTCACAGCATCGTGTCGATGGATTTCGCTGCTTCCGTTGTGCCCGGATGGCACATGACCATTTTCCCGCCCTATTTCGTGGTCGGGGCGGCCTTCTCGGGATTCGCCGGCGTGGTGCTGGTCTTTGCCTTTGTGCGGACAACGATGAAGTTGGAAAACTACATCACTATGCGGCACATGGACCTTCTGAACAAGATGGTGCTCTTCCTCTCGTGCGTCATGGCGTACGCGTATCTCATGGAAGGTTTTACGGCTTGGTACAGTTCGAATGACTTCGTCCGCTACATTTTTGTGAATTACGTCTTTGGAGACCAATGGTGGGCGGGGTGCCTGACGATCTTCTGCAATTGCCTTTTGCCTCAGTTGCTGTGGGTGCCGAAGTTCCGCCGTTCCGTGCCCATCATGGTGCTGGTTTCATCCGGCGTGACGCTGGGGATGTGGATGGAACGCTATACCATCATTATTCTCTCCCTTCATCGCGACTACCTGCCCGCGACATGGGGAATCTACAAACCTACCCCTGTCGACTGGGGTATTCTTTTGGGTTCTATTGGAATCTTCCTTACGCTTCTTCTGCTTTTCCTGAAGAATATTCCTCTCATCGCGGCTTGGGAGGTCAAGCCCGACATCGTCCAGGAGCTTGCGCGGCGACGGACTTCGGCGCGGGACCCCGAACGCGCTAGGCTCATGGAGACAGGACATGTCTGAGCCTGCTGTTTATGGCGTCCTGGCGCTTTTCCCCAGCGCGGAGAACCTGTTGACGGCAATTCCCAAGCTCAAAGCCGGCGGCTACTCCGAAATAGATGCCTATACGCCTTATCCGGTACACGGTCTAGACGAAGCTCTTGATCTGCCGAAGTCGAAGCTGGGCATCCTCGTCTTCTTGATGGGCGCATTCGGCGCGCTCGGAGCTTTCGGTTTGGCCTGGTGGACCAACGCCATCAACTACCCGCTGCTTATGGGCGGCAAGCCGTACAACAGTTGGCCGGCCTGGATTCCAGTCACTTTGGAAGGTGCGATCTTCTTCGGAACATTTACGGCGGGTTTGGGAATGCTTATTCTCTTCAACAAGCTTCCTTACTTCGGCCACCCGGTCCTGGGCAGTGAGGCTATGCCCGATATTATGCGGGACAAGTTCGCCTTGTTGCTTAAAAAGCCTACGGATAGCCCATTCGATCCGGACGCTGCGGCTAAAGCCTTGCGCGCAGCCGGCGGGGACGCGGTTGAAGTTCTTCCAGAGCCCATCCATGAGAAGCCTGGTGCCGCTTGGTGGGCAAGAACCATTGCGGCCATTGCCGCAGCCTGCCTCGTCGCCGCCGCAGGAACGGTTGGGGCAATCAAAATTTTCCCGACAATTCCGCCGATGGTCAATATGGAAAACCAGCCGAGGCTCGATCCGGAGATGCCGGACAGCTTTTTTGCGGATGACCGGGGCATGCGGATGCCGCCCGATGGCACGGTGCCGCGCGGCGATATGCCTATTCTTTCCGACAGCCCGCAGTCGGGCGGGAGGAGCTTGATAAATCCGCTGCCGATTTCTGCGCGCGTGCTTGAACGGGGACGGCACATGTTCGATCTGCATTGCGCCGTCTGCCATGACAGGCTGGGAACGGGCAAGCCCTGGCTGGGCAGCGGCTATCAAGCTCAACCGGCCGATCTTCAGTCCTCCACTTTGCGCAGCGTGCCCGACGGCTACATTTATTGGGTCATTTCGCAGGGTTATGGCCCCATGCCGGCCCACGCGGCGGATATTTCACCCGATGATCGCTGGGCGATTGTTCGCTACATCAGGGCTCTTCAGCGTTCTCAAGACGCGCCGGAACAAGACGTGCGGTGGCACGCTATAGGAGGGAGGAAGGAGTGACGCGGAAGTCCTGGATTTTGCAGACATTAGCGGCGATTGGAGCGGCGGGAGTAGTGGCCGTCTATTTCCTGGAGGGAGCGCCGCGGTTCTGGGCCAATTGGATTCTCTGGTTCGTCTTTTTAGCCTGCGTTGCGCTCGGATCGCTTTTCCTGGTCGCCTTGCAACACATCACCGGTTCGATTTGGAGCGTGCCGCTGCGAAGAGTTCCCGAGAGGGTTTCTGCGCTGACCCTCTGGATTATTCCCGTGGCGATTATCGCGCTATTTTCACTGCCGGTCGTTTTCTCTTGGACGCAGCCGGGCGCCGACAAGATTACCCCTCTGGTTTTAAAAGCCGCGTGGCTGAATTATCCATTTTTCATCGCGCGGCTGGCCGTCTGCGTAGCCTTTTGGGTCATGTCTTACTATCTGCTTGTTGGGCGCTCGATGCGTCAGGACATCACCAAGAATGCGTCTGTTACCGTCAGTCTCCAGCGCTATTCTCCGGTGTTCATGATCCTGCTCGCCTTGAGTCTCACGTCCTTTGCTTTCGATTGGATTTCGAGCCTGGAGGCCGCCTGGTACAGCGATATTTTTGGGGTTTACCTCTTTGCCGGCGCGGTAACCTCCGCGCTCGCAACGACTCTTTTAGTCACGGTGTTTCTGCGGCGCCGCGGCAGGCTTCCGGCCGTTACGGGCGATCACCTCTACAATCTTGGCGGGCTTCTCTTCGGTTTCACCATATTTTGGGGGTATATTGCATTCTCGCAATACCTGCTCCAGTGGTACGCCGATCTGCCCGAAGAGGTGTTCTGGTTCCAGCAGCGCACGTCCGGGCCCATGAAGCCCGTCTTCATGCTTCTCCTTATCGGACACTTTTTCGTTCCGTTCCTGGCGCTGATGACGAGAAAAGCCAAGAAAAATGAGCGCCGCCTCGTATGGGTGTCGATTTGGGTTCTCTTCATGGAGTTCGTCGATCTCTTCTGGCTGATCTCCCCCATTTTAGGCCGAGGGCTCCATCTGGGCTGGCCCGAACTTGCGTTCGCCCTTTTCTTCTTATCGGCTGGGTTCTTGGTGCTCAAGCGCGCCATGAGCGCAGGAGAGGATATGCCTGTTGGTGATCCATTTTTAAATGCGGGGCTGAGGTTCCATCTTCAATGAGGAAAGAGGGGATGTCCGAGCAGACGAAGGCAATTATCGCCACTACGGCGGGTGCGGTCGTGGTCTTTGGCGGCATTCTTGTTGTCGGGCGGGTGCTTATGAATGGGCATGGCGCTCAGGGCCTGACCTATAGCCAGGCTATTGCGGCCAATAAGGAATCTCCCGATCCGACGGTTTTTAAAACCGTCATAGGCAAAGTAACGACTGCCGGTGTCAACCTCCCTGAAATGTTCGATGCTGCTCCGCAGGCGCTGGCCCGCGGTAAAACAGTTTTTGCCACTTCTTGCGTTGCCTGTCACGGCATGACGGGGCAAGGGAATGGCCCTGTGGCTGCGGCGCTCAAGCCTCCGCCGCGAAATTTCACGAGCCCGCGGGGTTGGACGCGCGGCTACACGATCGCCGACATCTATGAGACCTTAACCGCCGGAATTCCCAAGACCGCCATGGGATCTTTCGGCACTCTTTCTGTGGCGGACCGCTTCGCGCTGGCCCATTACGTGCAGTCCCTCGGCCATTTCAATCACCATGACGACAAGGCCGCGGAAATCAATCGATTGGAGGTCGAGTATCATTTTTCCGGAGGAACTCGAACTCCTAATAAAGTGGCCGTGCCCATAGTCATGGAGCACATGGCGGCAGAATATAGGGCGCCGCAGGCGGTTCGGATGCCTCCCGTTTTGGATGACAGCCTCGGTGCCAGGCTCTGCCGGCGGCTCATCGCCGATCCGCAAAGAGCGGCAGCCGTGCTCGCGCTGGTTCCCGGATGGCGTGAGAATTTGAATCTTTTCGCCGGCGTTGTCATGGCGGACGCGCCGCGCAACGGTTTCGAGCCTGCCGCAGCTACTCTCGATCGGAGCCAGTGGCTGTCATTTCACGCGGAACTTGCCAAACTCGCCGCAGAAGCCCCTCGGCCCAAAGGAACGGCCGAGTAAAACGAGCGTTTGACCGCAGTCAGTACGACGGCTGATTTTCTCCTGCCTTAAACTCCGAGGCTTCGTTTCTGGAAGGCGTTTCCCTCGTCACTCACTCCTGCTGTTGCACGGGGGACAGGCTAGCAGCAACGGGCGTTTTGCCCAGCGGGAACCCCATCGCGCAGGCAAGAGCTCATCGCCAAGCCTCCTCGGTGGGATCCGAAATCCGGCCGCCGGAGGGAGGATGTGCTCCGGCGGCCGGATAGATTCTAGAAGCCGCGCTCCTAGGCCTGCTCTCCTAGAATCCTACTTCTGCCTGCAGCGACACGCGGTTTCCCAAGGGTTGGGAAGTGCCATCGGAGCCCTGCGCGGCAAGCGAGCCGCCCTGGTAGGCGCGCTTGGTGTCGAGCGAGTACTCCACGAAGGCCTTGAGGTTGGCCGCGAAGTAGTGTGCCAACTGGAAGGTCAGGTAGTTGAACTGCTGCGCCCCGTTGAAGGTCGTGTACCAGTTCTCCCGCACCAAGGGCATCAGGAAGGGATAGAGATTGTCGTTCCTGAGGTATTTGTATGCAACTTCGGCATAAGCCGCCCGGTCGGTGGCCACCGCGCCGCGAACGGCGGGGTCCTCATCGTGCGAATAGACGAAAGCCGCCCGCGCCGCGAAATTGCCATGCTCCCAGAGCGCGTCGAAGCCGCCGCGCACGAATTGAGTGAGTTCGCCCCCAGGACCCGCCACGCTCAATCCCGGCGCACCGCTGCTCGCCCCGGCTGCGGCCATGGGACCTTCGTGCCCGTAGGTGCCGAAAGTGCCCAGCATGAGCCCCGTATTGCCGGTATCGTCCCAGGCTAGGCGCGCCGCTCCGTTGGTGGGAGCGCTGGCCTGCGTGCCCGAGTCCTTGTTCTTGTAGACGGCGCCGGAGTAGTAGAGGAAAGAGTTCTGGATTATGGGGAGGGAATACTGGCCGTAGACCTCGAGAGTCTGCGGGGTCGACACCATTTGGTTGCCTGAGATGGAGCCCTGATCGTTGAAGAGCAGGTCCGTGGCCCGGTTGGCGATGGTGGGACTTTCGTTGGAGACGATGGTCTGATAGGGATCGTCGGCGAAGAACCCGCGCCGCATGGCCACCGCGTTGAAATACAGGCTGGGATGGTAGCCAAGCCGGATGTCGCCCAGGCTCGGGGAGAAGCCGCCGGGAGCGTTGGCGTCCATTTCCCCGAAGAAGGAGACCTGCCTGGCGGCGTCACCGCCGGCCACGAACATGTCCACGTCGTTGATGGCCTGTATCTTGAAGCCGTTGGTGTTGGGGCTGGCCGTGCCGCCCATCTGGCTGCCTTGGTTGGCCACGCCGCCTTTGCCGTCGTCAAAGGGGCGGGAGCGGATGATGGCGGCCCAGGGGAAGAGCTTCTCGGTCCAGAGTTCCTTATCTTGGCTCTGGAGCACCCCCTGATCGCTTCCGGGGACTACCACGTATCCGTTCATCTTGAATTGCCGGCCGAAAGCGTTCAAGACGGGGAAGGCGTAGTGGCATTGCTCGCATGACATGTGATATTCCCGCGCAAAACTTGGAAGCGCGTACACCTGCGTCACGCCGTCCGGGCGCGCCGGGCATAAATGCTCCAATTGATGCACCATCGGGGGGGCCAGCCAAAACAACGCTAGACCCGTAATCGCAACTGTCGTCAACTTAAAGATGTGCGAACATCGCGAGAACCGTTTGATTTTTTGCCCTTCCATTTTTACCTCCTGGATTATAACGACTTAAGCATCATATCCAGGATGTTTGCAGGACCGCTATAAATGGAGTCAAAGCAGGGTTTGATTTTTGTCAACTTCGTTGTTCCAGCTCCAGCTGGCCGCACAGTTATTGCACCCGATCCGGCCCAGGCGTTCTGCGTCTTGGATTGATATTTTACGGCCGTCTACGCGAATAACGCCCTTGCGCCGGAGTTCCGCCAGCGCGCGGCTGACGGCCTCGACGGTAGTTCCTAAAATTTGCGCGAGTTCGGTGCGGCTTTCCTTAAGCTCTACGGTCGCCGTGTGGGCGCGGTTATTTATTTTAAAGTCTCCGCCGTTGCCGTTATTGGCCGGCCGCGCCGGGGCGGTTTTTTTTAGCAAATAGGCCGCGAGACGCCCATTGACCGTGCACACCGCCAGGCAATGCATCTGTTCCTCGGCTTTTCCCAACTCACGTGCGAAGCGTTGCGCCATCCGCCGTGCAAGGCCGGTCTGGCTATCGAAAAGACTCCAGAAGCGCCGGGTGCTAAGGAAACAAATCGTCGCGTCTTCCATTATGACGCCGGAACTGGCGTAGGGCCGCTCCGAGAAAAAGGATCTGTCTCCGACGAGATTGGGCGCTTCCACAATGCGCACGATCTGGCTTTTGCCGGAGTGGTTGTCCTTAATTAGCTTGAGGCGTCCCTGGCACATAAAGTAGATGCCCTGGGGAATGTTGCCCTCGTAGAAAAGAATGTCGTTGCGTTTATAGTTGTTGGCAACGACGGTGTTCGCAAATTGCTGCCAAAGCTCCGGAGATTGCCCTTCAAAAAGGGGAAAATTCTGTAAAGGGCAGGAGGCGCCCTGGCAAGAAGGCCGTCTTCTCATATGGATGTGTTCATGCAACACAGTGGCCAAAATATTGAAAGGCTTCGGATTGGTGGCTTTTATGTTGCTTGATAAAAAATAAATGAGAGCTTCATCTGTTCATCCGCAATCTCTTTACTCCAGGCGATCTGGCATTCCCGCATGGAAGCGCATAGTGGGGGGCATTGCCTCCGTGGAAGTGGCGCTTGCCGCCATGCTGTGGCTGATGGTTCTGGTGGCGTTGTGCACTGTGGCGCAGGTGTGGCTGGGGAACTACGAATCAGTGCGTATTTTTATAGACAGCGCTTTCCTCAGTTTTCGTCCAATTGCCGGATGGCCGGCCATTCCCATTTTGCCTGCGGGAGGGGCCACGGGCGCGGTGCTGATCCTTAATCTAACGGCGGCGATGTTCGTGCGCCTCAGCTTGACTTGGCGCAAACTGGGGCTTTGGCTCACTCATGTGGGTCTCATACTGCTTTTGGGTGGACAGTTCGTCACGGGAGCGCTCCAGTCGGAGTCGCGGATGATTCTTCCCCAAGGCGAAAGCGTTTCGGAAATGGAAAGCGCGCACTCCTCCTCATTCCGCAAGCTTCCCTTCAGTCTGACTCTTAAGCGCTTTACCAGCGACTACTATCCGTATACGAATATTCCGAGGGCTTTCTCCAGTCTTGTCGAGTTAGATAATCCATTAAGGCATGTGCACAGACAAGTGCTGATTAGCATGAATCATCCTTTGCGTTACGGAGGATTTGCATTCTACCAGGCGAGCTTTGTTCAGGGGGGCAAGTCCTCCATCCTTGAGGTTACCCGCAATCCCGGTTGGCTCTTGCCCTACGCGGCCTGCCTGATGATCGGGTCGGGACTTCTGCTTCATTTCCTGGGAAAGTTACGCCGAGGAGCGCACGTTTAATGAGGAAGACTTATGCCGCCGCCATATTGGCGTGTCTCGCGCTCGTGCCCGCGCCCGCAAAATTTCCGGCAGGCATGAATCTCGATGGATTCGGATCGCTTCCGGTCCTTTCGGAAGGCAGAATTAAGCCGTTTGACACGGTCGCGCGCGATTCGTTGCTTATTATTAGCGGAAAGCAGACGCTGGGCGCGGACAACGGCAGCCTTGGAGCCGATCGGTGGCTCCTGAACCTTCTAACGCGGCCTGAAACGGCAGATTCTTACCACGTGTTTCTTATTGACGATCCTCAGCTTAGGACGTTCCTGGGCCTGCCATCTACGGAACGCCGGCGTTTTTCTTTCGATGAGCTTAAGCCGTCCGTGGACGTTTTGGCGGACCAAATCGCCCGCATCGAGGCAGACAATGCTCCGCAGCGCTCCCGTTTTGATTCCGCCGCACTGGGACTGGCGAGGCGCTTGATGCTTTATGAGCGCCTCCAAGATGCGGCCAACCCGAAGATCCCTCCTGATGACGAAAACGCCAAATTCAGCATTTATCCACGCGAACCAAGTGCCGCCGCCGATTATTTTTCCATGTTACAAAGCTATCACGCCGAAGATGCCGCCCGGTTCAACAGCGTCCTGAATTTGGATCAAACCTGGCTCAAGAGCCGCCCAGACGTGCCGCTGCGGCGGGTTAGATTCGAAGCGCTTTTCAACCGGATTGAGCCGTTTTACCGGGGGATGATTCTTTATTTGGCGGCTTTTCTTTTAGGGCTCCTTTCATTCGCGGGCGGAGAACGGTGGCGCAAATCCATGCGAGCCGCGTGCTATACGGTTCTGGCCGCGGCCTTTCTGGTGCACACGGGCGGTTTAACCGCGCGAATGCTCATACAGGGGCGCCCGCCGGTAACGAACTTGTATTCCTCTGCCGTGTTCGTCGGCTGGGCCGCCGTGGCCGCCGCGATCTGGCTGGAAGGGCGCGCCCCCGATGGTTCCGCTGCTTTGTCCGCCTCTGCGGTCGGTTTTGCGACCCTTATTATCGCCCACCACTTGGCGCTCAATGGAGACACCATCGAAATGATGCGCGCCGTGCTCAATTCCAATTTTTGGCTGAGCACGCATGTCGTCGCCATCACACTGGGCTACGGCGCTATGTTCCTCGCCGTAGCGCTTGGACATATTCATGTTTTCCGGCGGCTTTTGGGAAACAAGCGGTACGGCAAGCGCGATGAGGCCGCGCTATCTTCGATGGTTTACGGCGTTGTCTGCCTCGCGCTTTTTTTCAGCTTCTTGGGGACCGTTCTGGGTGGCATCTGGGCGGATCAGTCCTGGGGGCGATTTTGGGGCTGGGATCCGAAAGAAAATGGCGCTCTGCTGATCGTGCTTTGGAACGCGGTGATTCTGCACGCCAAGATTGGGGGCTATCTCGATGAGGACGGCTTGGCGGTGTCGGCGATTGCGGGCGGGATATTAACATCCCTGTCCTGGTTCGGAGTCGACATGCTGGGTGTTGGGCTTCATTCGTACGGCTTTACGGACGTCACCGCCGTTTGGCTTTTCCGCTTTATCGCCACGGAACTGGCATTGCTGGCGCTGTTTCTCTGGGTTTGCGGCTTTAAGCTAAGGCGCGGCAATCGGGAAAAATTCGTCCCAACCAAATAATTCCGGATATTCTTTCCAAGGGCCTTCGCAAACCGTAAAGTAGCGGCAAATTCGGCACTGCGGGCCTTTGGTTTTTCCCAGGGTGTGCCGATAGGAGTTGTAGTCAGGGATGACATTATTCCCATCAAAAATAAGGGTCTGCGGTATGATTTTTTCCGCGATGCAATCCTCGAACTCCCTCATGAAGCAGTAAGGAATGGCTTCAGTAAAACAGCGGACGCCGGCTTCGCGCCCGATGCGCAGGCCCTCTTGAATGAAGGGCGCCGCCGCGCTTTTTCGCGGGACGAGCCAAGACGCGTTTTTTCGCGCTTCCCCCAGAACATGAACGAAAGCAAATTGGAATTGATCGACTCCCAGCGAAACGAGAAGTCCGGCCAGGCGAGGGAGATCTTGATAATTGCCGGCGGTAATCACGGTGTTGGCTATGACGGTTTGGCCGAGCTCCTTGAGGTTGCGGATGCCGTGAAGCGTTTGCAGGAAGCTTCCCGGGGCACGGGTCAAACTATCGTGGATCTCTGGGCAGGAGCCGTGGAGCGCGGGAGAGAATTCGTTGGCTCCGGCGTCGATGCAGGCCCGGCAAAAGTCGCGATAGAAAAAGCGCCGTCCGTTCGACTGAATCTGGACGACGCTGTATCCGATGGTCCGCGCCAATCGCGCGGCATCCAGAAGTCGTGGTTGCAGAGTCGGTTCTCCGCCCGTGAGCACTAGGCTTCGTGCCCCGTTCCGGAATCCTTGCTCGAGGTCTTCGGCGATGCGCCCCCAGTCCCGTGCGGGGGTTGAAAAGCGCTTGTCGCCTTGTACGCAAAAACTGCAGCGATTGTTGCACGTGAACCCCAGCTTTATATCGACTTTCTGCACGGCATTGGTTTCCATGCGGGCGTTTTTCCTTTTTGGGCGCAGCCGGTAATCGTTCTATGGCATGGAGTTTGGGGTGGGGGGGCTTCCGGCATGCGCCAAGGCGTTTTCCGCGATCCATTCCTGCGTTCCGGTCGAGCAGTAATAGATGGAAAGTTCGGGGGCATGGTCCATGCCGTATAAAAGGAGCTCAAGCGCGGCCTCGTCGCTGCCTGCTACGGGCGACCAGGTCAGTTTTTCGCCCATTTTGTCCGCAGCATGCATGCCTAGACGGCGCAGCGCGTCGGCATTCTGGGCCGATACGAAAAGCTCGTGGAGGATGAGCCGCGGCGCTTTGATGCGGGCCATTTCTCGCACCATCTTTTGAAGACGCTTGACGTGCCTAGGAATGACCGGGATCTCGACGCTCACGTCGGAAAATTCTCGAAGGGCCGTCTCCAGCGGCGCGGGATTGTAGCCGTTGGCCGCGAGGTTGAGGCGCATCCCGCTCAGGCCTGCCGAGTGTAAATCCCGAAGGAGGCTCGCGGTAATCCTGTCGCCGTTGCTGTAGAGATCAATGCGCAAGGTTTCGCGAAAATGTTCGCGCAGAATTTTGATGATTCGCAGCACGGCATCAGGTTTTAAGAGGGGCTCTCCGCCGCTGATTCCCACGCTTCGGATGCCGCGTTCTGCGAGAATGCGCGGGATGTCGCTCTCGGAGGAGATGGCTAAGCCGTGGACGCTAATCCCTTCGCTTCGGGGCTTGGGGTTGAAGCAGAAAAAGCAGTCCCTCGTGCAAAGCGTCGTGAGGCATAGATTGCTGCCGCGGCCGCCAAGGCACGGGATGCATCCGGGAGCCAGAAGACCCGTGTAGAACGTGCCGCGCTCAGGCCAGCCTTTGACGCCGCGGCGAATAAGCTGGTTGACAAGCGCCTGCCTTCTCCCGGACCCTTCTCCTGCAAGGGGATCCCGTTTTAGAAGCTCGTTTTTCGCCAGCCCCAGCGCGTATTTCTGATACGTCTCGGAAATGGCGCGCTTCTCCTTTCGCGGCATGGGCCGGCCTTATGCGCGCTCCGTTAGAACCCGACCTCGACTTGGGCGGTGAGACGGTCTCCCAAGGGTTGGAAAGTGCCGTCGGAACCCTGCGCGGCCAGCGATCCGCCCTGGTAGGCGCGCTTGGTGTCGAGCGAGTACTCCACGAAGGCCTTGAGGTTGGCCGCGAAGTAGTGCGCCAGCTGGAAGGTCAGGTAATTGAACTGCTGCGCTCCGTTGAAGGTCGTGTACCAATTCTCCCGCACCAAGGGCATCAGGAAGGGATAGCTATTGTTGTTCCTTGTGTAGTCGTAGGCCAACTCGGCATAGGCCGCCCGGTCGGTGGCCACCGCACCGCGAACGGCGGGGTCCTCATCGTGCGAATAGACGAAAGCCGCCCGCGCGGCGAAGCCGGCGCCCTCCCAAAGGGCGTCGAATCCGCCGCGCACGAACTGAGTCAGCTCGGTGTATGGACTGGCCACTTGCAATCCTATGGTGCTTGAGGTCATGGGACCTTCATGCCCGTAGGTGCCGAAAGTGCCCAGCATGAGCCCCGTATTGCCGGTGTCATCCCAGGCTAGGCGTACCGCCCCGTCGGTGGGGGCGCTGGCCTGCGTGCCGGAGTCCGCATTCTTGTAGACGGCGCCAGAGTAGTAGAGGAAGGACGGGGCGGAAAAGGAGTCTTGGTTGTGGGGCAGGAAGTATTGGCCGTAGATCTCGAGGGTCTGCGGCGTCGACACCATTTGGTTGCCCGAGATGGAGCCCTGATCCTTGAAGAGCAGGTCCGTGGCCCGGTTGGCGATGGTGGGACTTTCGTTGGAGACGATGGTCTGATAGGGATCGTCGGCGAAGAACCCGCGCCGCATGGCCACCGCGTTGAAATACAGGCTGGGATGGTAGCCAAGCCGGATGTCGCCCAGGCTCGGGGAGAAGCCGCCGGGAGCGTTGGCGTCCATTTCCCCGAAGAAGGAGACCTGCCTGGCGGCGTCACCGCCGGCCACGAACATGTCCACGTCGTTGATGGCCTGTATCTTGAAGCCGTTGGTGTTGGGGCTGGCCGTGCCGCCCATCTGGCTGCCTTGGTTGGCCACGCCGCCTTTGCCGTCATCAAAGGGGCGGGAGCGGATGATGGCGGCCCAGGGAAAGAGCTTTTCGGTCCAGAGTTCCTTATCCTGGCTCTGGAGCACGCCCTCATCGCTTCCCGGGGTCCTGACGTAGCCGTTCATCTTGAATTGCCGGCCGTAGGCGTTCAAGACGGGAAAGGCGTAGTGGCATTGCTCGCAGGACATGTGGTACTTCCGGGCGAAGGCCGGAAGGGCGTCTGCGCCCTGGACGCCGTCGCCGCGCATGGGGCAAAGGTGGAGTGCGGAATTGATCATCGGCTGTGCCAGCCAGAGAAACGCCAGGTAAGCGGCTAAGAATCCCAGGCTTTGGGCCCAACGCTTGAGAGATGAGGTTTTCATTCGGTCTATGGTCCTTGTTTTAGATTACTGCCCTTCGTCGAAAAGCTCTTTGTATCTTGCGGGGTGCTGGACTTTGAAGTCCTTCACAAGCTTCTCCCGGGTTTTTTCCCAGGCGGCGAAGTTTTTTCCGGTTTTGCGCGCGATGGAATCGTAGACCAGGAATTGCCAGATGCGCTTGCCGTCCTTGCCGACCGGGCAGCCGGGCTTGTCCATCATGCGGTGCACATAGCGGGACCAGATGTGCGGGTCAATCTGAAGGATTTTAGGATCCTTAAATAACTCGGGCTGCGTCTTTTTCATTTGCGCCTGCTCGGCCTCGGACATTTCCAGGAACTGGGAGTTGATGGGCCGAGCGATGGTGTGGCAGACGGAGCACTTTTCCAGGAAGACTTTATAGGTCTCCTGGTACTGCTTGGGATAGGAGGAAACGTCGATACTGGCCGGTCCGAAATCGTTGGGGAAAAGCCCTCCGGCAGTATTGCTCTGTTGGGCCTGTACCTGGTTTTGTTGGGCGACTTTTCCGATAGCCAGAGCAACGGCGACGACGGCAACGGTGAATACGATTTTCTTCATGAACGATTCTCCTCGTCTGGCATTAAAGCCAGTACAGTTTATTAATTTGCCGGCCATATCTTCAAAAATCCGTATCGAAGGGGGCATGACTTAAATCTATGGCAGAAATGATTTAAATCCATCGTTTTGAACTCTAGCAACAAACATGCCGAAAGGCCAGCTGCGGGAAGGCCTGTGAATATTCGTTGCGGTATAAAAAGGAGCGTGGGGGGTGCTTTATGGAAGCGCTTGAAGACCTTTTTGGGAAGGTTGCCGACGGCGTCTGCGTTTCGGATGAACGGGGACGCGTTCTCTACGCCAACTCCGCAGCCCGCCGCATGCTCGACGTCGGGGAAGGCGAGTCCGACGTCAAGCTTTGTGACCGACTGTGCGGTCTTCTCTCCAAAGCGGATTCCGGAGCCTGCGTCCAGCATTGCCCTTTGTTGGAGCCCGCAGCCAAGGCGGAAACCGCCACGTTTGAAGGCAAATATGGACCCAAGACGGTCTATACATGGAAGGAATCCGGCCCCAATCGCGAGGAGGAGTGGAAAAATCTGCGCGTACGCTGCCTGCGCATTCCGGGAATGACGGTGGGCGGGGGCAAGTCCGAGAGGCACTTGACGCTCATCGAGGACGCCTCGGAAGAGGCGGAACGCGAGCGCGGTGGCGAAGAGTGGCGCCGGATGATCGCGCACGACTTGCGTTCGCCGTTGGCCAATATTTACGGCGTTTTAAAGACGCTGGAAGACATTCCCGCGGGCAAGCCACTGCACCCAAGCGAAAAGGGATTGTTGGACGTCAGTATCAGGGCCTGCGCGCGCATGACGGAGCTTCTCGATCTCTTTTTGGAACTCGCCCAATTCGACGCCGGAACGGTTCCTGTGCATCCTGGAAATATTCTGATCGCAGATTTGGTGGGCAAATGCGTCGAAGAGCAGGCGGTGGCCGCACAGGTCGGTGGGGTCGAAGTTTCCGTGGCCGTGCCGGATGGCCTTAAAGTCCTGGCCGACGAGGCGCTGCTTTCGCGTGTTCTCCAAAATCTTCTCAACAACGCCCTTAAATTCACTCTGCAGGGCGGGCGCGTGATCATTTCCGGGGCCGAAGAAGAGGGAGGGGTCGCTCTGAGAGTGAAAGACACCGGTTCCGGCATCGCGCCGGAGCACCTTCCCTTTCTTTTCGACCGCGCTTACCAAGCCAAGGCGCGGCGTGAGGGGAAAATCAAGGGCAACGGCATGGGCTTGGCCTTTTGCCGCGAGGCCTTGCGGGCGATGGGCGGCGCCATCGAAGCGAAATCCGAACTTGGCGCGGGAAGCGAGTTCATCATCCGGCTGCCGCCGGCGCAGGCCGAGGCGTTCGTTGGCTGAGCCGGTGGGGAAAAGCCATGGGCGTCTTTGCAAGTTTGGCGCGCGAACACCGGCTGTTCTCCAGCGTGGGATTGCAGTGCGAATTCAGCCTCGATCGCGAGGAGAGGATCGCTCGGCGCAAAGTTGCCGAGGCGATGCGCGTTCTTCTTCCAGCCCTGGAACGCCACGAGGAAGTCGAGAGCCTTCTTTTTGGGGATGCCGACTATGCGGAAAGGGAAGCCCGGAGAGTTTTAGCCTTAGTCGCCGCTCAGCACGGGGAAATCGAGGCCCTGCGGGCGGAAATCGAGGCTCTTTTGCCAAACGCTGAACACTGCGATTTCGGGCGCCTCAAATCCGGAGTTTTGCGCCTTGTGCAAGGGCTTAAGTTTCATTTTGAAACCGAGGAAAATCTTTTGTGGCCTTTCTACAACAGCCTTGGCAGCCGCTCGATCCGACGCTCGCTTGCGCATGAAGTCGGAGAAAAAATTGATCAGATGGAAAAGGGAATGAAGAAGTCCTGGGCTGCAATTGCCGACTATCTGGAGAAAGAGCCGTAGAGAGTGGACGGTTCCGATGGCCTTTATGTTGCTATTAGCAAAATAACATGATTACTAATGCCGCTTCTACAACAGGCGAGAAGCCCACGCTGGCCTACTATTATAAGGATGGCCTCTATCTCAACATCACCAACCGGTGTCCGACGGCCTGCTCGTTCTGCATCAAGCGGAGCTGGCAATGGCGTTATCGCGGCTGGAACTTAAAGCTCAACGGCGAGCCGCCCGTCGCCGCGATTTTATCGGCGGCCATGAAGGCCGCGGCGGCCAAGCCCATCAAGGAGTTGGTGTTTTGCGGCTACGGAGAACCGACTTACCGGTTGGACGTCATCCGCGCGGTCGGCGCGGACATGGCGCGAGAGTTCCCCGGACTGCGACGCCGCCTTAATACCGTCGGACTCGGAAACGCCATTTGGAAAAGAAGCATCGTACCGGACCTGAAAGATCGCATAGAAGCCGTTTCCATCAGCCTTAACGCGGCAAGCCCCGAGGAGTGGCGGCGCATCCAGCGTCCGGCGCCGGCATACAGAAATTGCTTCCAGGATGTCGTTTCTTTTGTCCGGGAATGCGTGGCCGCAGGCCTGGAGACGCGAGTGACGACGGTCGCGGGAATCGGCCCCAATCCGGAGGCCGTCCGCGCCTTGGCCCAAAGCATGGGGGCTGAGTATTTCCTAAGGCCAAGTTTGCAGGAAGACAATTAAAGGGGAGCGATGATAGAGAAGAAGGTGGTGCCGTTGACGGCCGGAGATGTGATGAGCTCCGACATCATCGCCATCAATGAGACCGAGGACATCTGGAGCGCCATAAAGACGCTCATCGCCCACGATATTACGGGAGCTCCCGTCATTGGAGCCAGCGGCCAGCTTGTCGGCGTCATTTCTCAAACGGATTTGGTGCGCTATTTGGAGACCAAGGCCGCGAAGCTGGCCGATTTTTATTCCGATTCCGAACCGGATGTTCGCTTGCCGACCAACGGTAGGCGGGCGCTGGTCCGGGATTTGATGACTCGGCGGGTCATCAAGGCTGATGAGAGCGAGCCGCTCGATAAGATAAGTCGCATCATGCTCGTTCAGAAGGTGCACCGCGTTATCATCACGCGCGCCGGCCGGCTGACCGGCATCGTCACGACCATGGATATCCTGCGCGCTGCCCAGCATTTCGGGGAGCAGGCCGCGTGAACGCCAAGCCTGGGACCCGCCCCTCCTTTAGCGAATTGGATTTCGATCGCTCGCCGCTTCTGATTATTTGGGAAACGACTAGGGCGTGTGCCTTGGCCTGCCAGCATTGCCGCGCCGAAGCTGACATGCGCCGCGATCCGGGCGAGCTCAATACCGAGGAGGGCTTGCGGATTGTCGATGAGGCCGCGGCACTGGCTAAAATCATGGTTTTTTCCGGAGGCGACGCGCTGAACCGCGACGACCTGGAAGTATTCGTCCGCCGAGCGAAGATGCGCGGCCTGCATACAGGCGCCATTCCCGCGGCGACTCCGCGGCTGACCCGAGCGAGACTTGAATCTCTTAGGGACGCTGGGCTCGATCAGTTGGCCCTGAGCCTAGACGCGCCTAATGCCGAACTCCACGACTCTTTTCGCGGCGTGCCAGGCGCATTCGCCCGAACCATTGCCGCCGCGGCCGAGGTCAGAAAAGCGGGGTTGCCTCTTCAAATCAACACCTGCTTCGGCGCGTGGAATTTGCCTTGCTTGGAGGAGATGATCAAGCTGGTCCAGGATTTGGGAGCTGTGTTCTGGGAAATTTTCCTGCTTGTTCCCATGGGCCGGGGCCGGGGGCTGACGGGCTTATCCGCCCGGCGCTGCGAAACGCTTTTTGAGCGGGTTTACGAATTGAATCAGGAAAGCGCCTCCATCGAAGGCGGTGCGTTCGTCGCTAAAATTACCGAGGCGCCCCATTATGCGCGATTCGCGCTCCAGCGGCGACTGGACCAGGTTCAGCGCTTTCGCGTCGGCGTACAGGGGCACCGGATGTCCTCTCGGCAAGCGGTCAACGCAGGCAAAGGTTTTCTTTTCGTCGATCATGTGGGGAACGTCTATCCATCGGGATTTTTGCCCATCGTCGCCGGGAACGTGCGCCGAAATTCGCTGGCCGAAGTTTACAGAAACTCTCCGGTTTTTCGCGATCTGCGGAATCCTCTTTTGCTCAAAGGCAAGTGCGGCCGCTGCGAATTCGCCTCCTTGTGCGGAGGCTCCCGCGCTCGAGCCTACGCTTTGACGGGGGACTACTTGGCCTCCGATCCGTGGTGCGCCTTTAAGCCCGCCGCCTCCTGAGATTTGCCGCAAGGTCAAAATCAGGCTAATGCCTGTCCAGGATTAGACGATACAGAACAGGGAGTGTTATCGTATAATTGGTTCGTTAGCATGTACTACTCCTACGAATACGTTTTCGCTCTTCTCGGCGCCGCGAGCCTCGCGGGCCTGTTGGGAGCCTTGCTGGGCGTGGGCGGCGGCATTTTTATCGTGCCGGTCATGGTCCTGGCTTTCCGCCTGCCGGTGAAGATCGCGGTGGCGGCCAGCATCGTCTCGGTCATCGCCACCTCCAACGCCGGCGGATCGAAATATGTCGATCAGCGAATCACGAATCTTCGTCTCGGCATGTTCCTTGAAATCGCGACCACCATCGGCGCTCTCTCCGGGAGCATTCTGGCGCTCTACCTGAGCGAATGGGTAATGCTGATGCTCTTCTCCGGGCTGCTCGCCTACATGGGCTATACGGCGTTCGTCACGCGGCGCCTGGACGACGCCCGCATCGCCAGCGGAGCCTTCGCCGCCGCTCGGCAGGACCGGCTTTCCGCGTTTCTGGACATTAGCGGCGACTATTACGACCAAGCCGCGGGCCGGACAGTCGAGTACGTCGTCACCGGCGCGCCCATCGGCGCGGCCATCTCGTACTTGGCCGGCATGGCCTCGGGTCTTTTGGGCGTGGGCGGCGGGGTGCTTAAAGTTTCGGCGATGAATCAGCATATGAACGTCCCGATGAAGGCCGCGGTGGGAACGAGCAAGCTCATGATCGGCGTGACGGCGGCGGTGAGTTCCATCCTTTTCTTCCTCGCGGGCCTCATTCACTTCTACGTGGTGGCGCCGGTGGCGATAGGCACCACGACCGGGGCGACGATAGGCACGATGATCATGAACCGCCTGCACAGCGCCTACCTTAAGTGGCTTTTCGCGGTGCTTATGGCCTATCTCAGCTACGGGATGCTCGCCAAGGCGCTGGCGATACACTTCGGCCTGCATCTTCCGGTGCTAGTATGATCCAAGAAGAAAACGTCTACGTCGGTGTTTACAAGGTGCTGATGGCGGGCATGGCCCTGAGCACTCTGTTCTTCATCGTGGGCGTCGTGTTGTCGCTGGCGCACCCCGCCGTGGTGCCGCTCAATCGAGACTGGATACGCGCTCACTATCATTGGAGCGTCGTGCTCTCCGGTTTTGCCCATGGGGATCCAGCCTCCTACATGCTCACGGGGACCCTGCTCCTCATTCTGACTCCCGTGATGCGGGTGATCGTGTCGATTTATGCTTTCTTCATCGATAAGGATTATAAGTATGTGGTGGTAACTAGCATCGTCCTGCTCGTGATGGTGTTGACTGTCATCCTTGCCCGCTTCGGTCTGACCTAGGCTATTTCCTTCCCCTCTGGTTTTTCGAGCCTGTAAAACGCATTTTGTACTATCGGATTCCGCTGTTTACTTCCGTTTCAGGCAAGAGGGTCGGCACTAAGCCACGGGAGCGTCGCTCCGCTAGGATTTGCTTTTTGTTCCTACGCGCATTTCGGGGGGGATATCCGGTTCCTCGATGATTCCGCCTTCGGCCATGATGAGCATGCGTTCAACCGCGTGCTCGAGTTCGCGCACGTTGCCGGGCCAGGAGTAAACTTTGAGCGCCTCGGCCGCCTTGGGGGAAATGCGCGCGGCTTTGCCGCCGGACTTCTTGCGGGATTTGCGCAGGAAGTGCTCGATGAGGGGCAGGATGTCCTCGGGCCGCTCGCGTAGCGGCGGAAGGGAAATGGGGAAAACCTTGAGGCGGTAGTACAGATCCTCGCGGAACTTGCCCTCGCGGACCATCTGTTCAAGGTTCTTGTTGGTGGCGGCAACGAGCCGGCCCGAGACTTTGATGGGGCGGTTGTCCCCGACCCGGCGAATTTCGCCTTCCTGCAGGGCGCGCAGGAGCTTGACCTGGAAGTTGGGGGCGGTCTCGCTGATTTCGTCCAAAAACAGCGTGCCACCGCTGGCTTCCTCGAACAGGCCGCGCTTGTTGCGGTCGGCTCCGGTGAAAGAGCCCTTGACGTGACCGAAGAGCTCGCTCTCGAGAAGTCCCTCGGGCATGGCGCCGCAGTTGATGGCCACGAAAGCCCCGGCCCGGCGCGTGCTCTTTTCGTGGATGGCGCGCGCGATAAGCTCCTTGCCGGTGCCCGATTCTCCCTGCACGAGCACGACGGCCTCGGTGGTGGCGACCTTGCGCACCAGCTCTAGAACCCGGCCCATTTTCGGCGAAGCATAAACGATGCCCTCGAAGCTGTACTTGTCCTTAACTTCCTCGCGCAAGCGCTTGACCTCGCCGAGGAGGCTCCGGCGCTCCAGGGCCTTGTGCAGGACGATGGAGAGCTCGTCCGGATCAATGGGCTTGATCAGGTAGTCGAAGGCGCCGGCTTTGATGGCCGCGACCGCGGTGTCGATGGAGCCGTGCCCTGTGATGACCACGACCTCGGCTTCTGGCAGGGTCTTTTTGGCGGCGGCCAGGACCTTGAGGCCGTCAATGTCTCCTAGCTTTAAGTCCGTGATGACTAAATCGTAGACGTGCCCGGAAAGCTGATCAATCGCCTCGCGGCCGTTTTTTGCATGCGTCGCCTCGAAGCCCATTTGCTTGAGGGCCAAGGACAGCAGCGCGGCGTTGGACGCGTCGTCCTCGGCCAGGAGGATTTTAGTCTTGCTCATTTCGGCTCTCCGCGGAAGGCAGGAAGACGGTAAACGAACTGCCGCGTCCCACGGCGCTTTTGACCTCGATGCGGCCGCCGTGCGACTTGACGATGCGGTCGGCGATGGAGAGGCCAAGGCCCGTTCCCTGCTTTTTAGTAGTGTGAAAAGGCTTGAAAATCTCGGCCAGGGCCGGCGCGGAGATGCCGGGCCCGGTATCCTCGACGCGAAAGAAGGCCAGGCTGTCCCGGCGGCCCGTCGTGACCGTGATCTGGCCGCGGCCGTCCAAGGCCTGCATGCCATTGAGGATGATGTTCCAGGCCACCTGGCGGATCTGGTCCACGTCCATGGGAAAACTTTTGATTTTCGGGTCGCAGGCGATGCGGACGCGGATGTCCTTGATCAAATCAGGGTTCGAGCGGATGATGCTGCAAGTCTCGGTGACGATGGCGTTGAGGCTCCCGCGCGAAAGCTTGACGCCGCGCGGCCGGGCGAAGGAGAGGAAATTGGTCAAGGTTTCATTCAGGCGGCGGGATTCGTCGCGCAGTACGCGCAGAGCCATCGCGCGGTCGTCGTGATCGAGGTTGCCGGTAGAAATCTGCTTGGCCGCCATGACGATGGAGCCTAGGGGGTTTCTGATCTCGTGCGCCAGAACCGTCGCCATCTCGCCGATGGAGGCCAGGGCCTCGGATTGGGCCACGCGCTCCTGCAGGGCGACCCGCTCCGAAAGATTGGCGGCGTTGGACATGTAGCCGATGATGGCGCCGCGCGAGTCGCGCACGGCCGTGATGGTCAAAATTAAGGGAATTTCGCGGCCGTCCTTGGTTTTGTTGATCATCTCCCCGCGCCAGTAGCCGCGCTTCGGGTCCAGGAGGGATGCCCACATGCGCCGGTAAAGCTCGTCCGTGGAGTGGCGCGAGCGCAGGATGGCCGGCGTTTTTCCGATGACCTCCTCGCGCGGGTAGCCATAATTTTTGATGAAGGCCTCGTTGACGTCCAGGATGACGCCACCGCGATCGCAGTAGAACATGACGTCGTTGGATCGGAGGAAGGCCGCGTAGAAGAAGCTTTTAAGCCGTTCGTCTCCGATTGCGCGGCCGATGTCCCGCGAGATGGAGAGCACGGCGGGCTTGCTGGCGTAGCCGATAAGAGAGCCGCGCACCTCGACTTGAATCATCCGCCCCGAGCGATCGCGGAAAGCAGTGCTCAAAAACGCCGAGCCGTTTTTCTTGATGCGCGCGGAAAAGTCGTCGCAGAGCTTCTTGTCCGCTCCGGCGTAGAATTCGTGGATGTCGTGGCCGATGAACTCCTCGCGCGAGTAACCCAGCGTCCGCAGGGCCGCCTGGTTTGCTTCTAGAATCTTTCCGCTCCTGAGCTCTCGGATCCAGATCAGGTCTCCTGCGGAATCAAGCAAGGCTTGGAAAAGTTGCTTGAAAGCTGGCTTTGGCGATTTCATCAGCGTGTAGAGCGCGCGAGATTGTTTTTTTCGTACAAATCGTTTCATGATGGTTTGGAAAGGACCTGTGCGGCGAGGGCCCGAAGAGTGCTACCATCACTGTTGAAACGATCGTGCCAAGGTATTTTATCTAAAAGTCGGCTCCGACCGCCACGCATGAGGCAGACGCAAGGTTTGAAAACGACGCTGGGCTTGAAGCAGCGGCCTCTTTTGATAGGCCGCATGCGGATGGCCGCATGGCTTGAAATGCCGGAGAGGGAGTTCGCCCGGGAAATCCAGGATATTGAACGGGATCCTCTTTTCCGCAAGCTCCATTTTGGGGAGGGCCAATATCCCGGCGTTATCCGGCGCCAGCGCTGGCCGCGCGCGGAGTTTACGGGCGGTTTTTACGAGATTAACGAGCAGGTGACGGCCAACGCGGGCGAACGCGTGCGGGTGGAGGAGCTCTTGGAGCAGGGGCCGGACTTGATGCCCAAAATCCGAAAGATTGGGCAAGAGGCTTTCGAGCGCTACTTCCTCTACGCGGAGGAAGCCTTGCCTCTGGAGGAAATCGCGCGCCGCACGGGTTTGAGCGTGGAGGAAATCGGCCAAATCAACGAGCTGCTGCTTAAAATCGGCGCCGAGGCCGAGTTTGCGGCGCCGCAAAAGACTCCGGACCGCCGGCAATCGTGCTTAGCCCGCGTTTATATAGAGGAAGGCGAGCCGCGCTTCGAATTTTTCTCTCCCTACTGGGCCCGAGGGCTCTACCACATCCGCTACGATCTTCTCGAGCGCTGGAAGGAATCCGGCCAGCTAAAAGGGGCGGAACTCAGGAAACTGCCGCGATTTCTGAAACGCTTGGAAACCGTTAATCTCCGCCAAAGCACGATGTTTCGCGTTCTGGAGAGTCTTTCGCGGCTTCAGTCGGACTTCATTTTTTCCAAGCGCCCCGAAGCCAAACGTCCCATCAGCCTGCGCATGCTCTCGCACCGCCTCGATTTGGCGCCCAGCACTGTGAGCCGCGCCGCAGCCGGGCGGTCGGTGCTCATGCCGTGGGACAAGGAAGTGCCGCTCATCGAGCTCATGCCTGGGCGCCGCCGCGTAGTGCGGGACATTTTATCCGTTTGGATCAAGGAAAATCCGAAACAGACCGACATTGCCTTGGCCGAACGCCTTAAGACGGAATACGGCATCAAAATCGCGCGCCGTACCGTCAACGCCGCCCGCGCGCAAATCAGCTCCTCCAAGTCCTAGAAGTCCTAAAATCCTGCCGTTTTAGCTCGTAAAAGAGCAAATTGGCATTTTTGTTGCTCAATCGAATTATGGAGGCTGATGAGATGAACGAAAACTGGAAGTGCCGGCTGGCCGGAACACTCTTCGCCGTTTTGCTCGCCCCCGCGGCCCATGCGGGAGCGGTTTTTAATCTGAGCGCGCCGCAGAGCCGCCTCTGGCTCGAGGGCAGCTCGACGCTGCATCCCTTCACCATCCACGCAACATCGCAAGACTTCTCCTTATCGTTTACTAAGGGAACAGGCGACATGGCCGCGGCCTTGGCGGCGCAGGAGCCGGCCACGATGACGCTGATCGTTCCGGTCTACGGCCTTAAATCCACCGAAGCCAAGTCGATGGACCGGAACATGCAAAAGGCGCTCAAGGCCGCGCAGTATCCGGACATCGCCTTTACGATGACTGGCTACCAGGCCAAACCCGAGGATGGCGGATATAAAATCACCGCCCAGGGCAATCTTTCCATTGCGGGCGCGAGCAAGCCCGAGACCATCGAAGCCGACGTGAAGATCGGAAAGGACGGCGCGACCATCGATGGTCAAGAGCCGGTCATCATGAGCGATTTCGGGGTCAAGCCGCCCACCATGATGTTCGGCGCCATCAAAGTCGCGGACCGGATTGTCGTCCGTTTTCATTTAAAACTAAATCCGTCCAACACAGGAGAAAAGAAATGAAAGGCAAGCTGGCAGTCCTCGCCGCGGCGGCGCTTTTTGGCGCTTCCGGAGCGAGTTTCGGTCAGGCTCCGGCCCCGGCGCAGTCCCCGAGTCCGCAGCCTTGGAGCATCACGACGCCGTGGCACGGCCAGGGCGGCGCGGGGTGGAGCCTGAACTTCGACGGCCAGCCGTTCGACGGAGCGGGCGTCCAGCCGACGGGAGGACTGAGCTTGGTCAATACCGACAATCTCAACCTCGACATGTTCGGCCGTCTCCAGATGCTGGGCGTCGGCGAGAACGTGGCAGACCCGGTCCGCAACAACAACCGGCTCTACTTGTTTACGCAGGAGTCTCGCTTGGGCTTCCGGGGTAACTTCGAGGGCTACAAATATGAGACGCAGTTGGCGCTGGGAGGCGAAGAAGCCGTGACCTCCAACGTGGCCCTGACCCTTCTGGATATGGACTTTGACGTGCCGGTACCGGTGGGGCCGGATACCTCGGTCAAGGTCGGGCAGTTCCGCGTGCCTTACGGCCGGGAAGCCATGACCGATACGGGGTACATGCCCTTCACCGGTCGCTCCATCCTGAGCACGGGTTTCTCCATGGGCCGGGATTACGGCATGGCCGTTCAGGGTTATGACGGCAAATTCGCGGGCACCGCCGGCATTTTTAGCGGTGGCGGCGAGGACGTTCCGCAGCGCTACCTGGGCGAGACCTTGGGCGTTCCTGTCCTGGCGGCCCGCATCGGCTATAATGACGGAGTGGACGCCGACATCTACCATGTGGTGCAGACGGACCTCAATATCACCAAGCCTGAAAAAGCGGCCTATGTGAGCGGGGTTTACGCCAAGGATACCACCATCGGCCACTCTACGGCCTTGAATCTAAAGGATATCGGCAAACCGCTGATCATCGACAGCAACTGGAACCCCTACATCGACTACGGCGGGGTCAACGGCCTTCATGACGGCAACCTCTACATGGCCGAGGCGGATGCGGTCTACCGGGCTCCTCTGGGCGAGGGCAAGGCTTGGTCAGCCCAGGCTGAAGTCGATTGGGCCGGCTATCAGAACCACTACGGCCGCATCCATGAGACGGGCGCCGAAGCGCAGGTGGGTTACCTCTTCAAGCCTTTCGAGGTGGCCTTGCGCTACGCCATGCTCCTGCCGGACCGGAATATGGGGTATTTCGCGACGGTCAGTGGAACGACGACCAATCAGACACTCCCCGGGCAGGGCGCCAACGGCAACAACTTCATTGGCAGCCGAGCTATTCATGAGATCGATCCCTCGGCAACCTGGTATTTGAAGGGGCAAAACGTCAAGCTGACGCTGGACGCTCCCGTCTACCTCGACATGCCGGTGACGGTCGATAATCTGGTCGGCAGCTACGTCTTGGCCGACATGCCGGATCAAATCACGGTCTACAACGGCGGCATGAAGCGCGAGACGGTCGCTGAGATTCGCGGCATGCTGCAGTTCATGTTCTAAATATGAAACCCAGGGGGCGTGCGACGATTAGGCGCGCTCCCTGGGTGTTGTTCCTGGCCTGCGCGGCGATGGTCTGCCGCGCAGGCCTCGGCTTTTCCGAGAACGTCAGCCTGACGGTTGAGCAGACGGGCCCGCGCTCCAATCGCGTCGAAGGGGTCTTTACGGTCGATGCATCGTCTGCAACCGTTTGGAAAGTGCTGACCGACTATTCCCGAATGCCGGTGTTCGTCGCCGGGATGAAGAAAAGCAAGGTCGTGGAGCGCGCCGGCGATTCGCTTCTGCTGCAGCAGGTCGCTTCGGGCAAGTTTCTTTTCTTTTCCCGCGCCGTTCAAGTCCTTCTGGAGGTGCGCGAGCACCCGGAGAACGAAATTACCTTTGATGATATTTCGCACAAGGACTTCACGTCTTACCACGGCAGTTGGCGCATTGAGGGAAGCCCGCCGGGAGAATTGGTTGTTTATTCGCTCCAATCCACCCGGAAATTTGCCGTCCCCGGCTTCATCGCCAAGAAGATCTTCAAGAAAAACGCCGAGAACCTGCTCTTGGACGTGCGCAACGAGATTCTTCGCCGCGCCAAGAACCTCGTCGTCCAATAGCCCCTTTCTTTGTTGCGGCGCTGGCGCCGGAAAGCTAGAATTTCTTCGGAGGAGACACCATGCCCCAGGAATTTTCATTTGACGTGGTCAGCGAAGTGGACTTGAACGTGGTCGGCGAGTGCGTCAACGTCGCCCTAAAGGAAATCGCCAACCGTTTCGACTTCAAGGACGCCAAGGCGTCGCTGGAATTGGACGCCAAAGAGAAGAAAATCATCGTCCGCGCGGTGGACGAGTATAAAGTCGACGCGGCTTTGGACGTTCTTTATACGCGGCTGGCCAAGCGCGGCGTGCCCATCAAGAACTTCACGAAAGGCAAGGTGGAGCAGGCTCTGGGCCAGACCGCGCGCATGCCGGTCACCATCCAGTCCGGCATTCCCACGGACAAGGCCAAGGAGATGGTCGCCGCCATCAAGCAGGCCAAGCTCAAGGTCAACGCCTCCATCCAAGGCGATCAATTGCGCGTCTCGAGCAAGTCCAAGGACGAGCTCCAGTCCGCCATCGCGCTTTTAAAGGGCGGCAGCTTCGGCCTCGAACTGCAGTTCAAGAATTTCCGCTAGGGAATAGCCGGGAGTGCGCGTCGTTTCCCTCATCGCCAGCGCCACGGAAATCGTCTGCGCGCTGGGCCTCCAGGACAGTCTGGTGGGGCGCTCGCACGAGTGCGACTATCCCGGGGCGGTGAAGTTCCTGCCTGCGTGCACCGAGCCCGCCATCGACATCTCGGCTTCAAGCCGGGACATCGACCGGCAGGTGCGGGAATCGCTCCGGGACGCGCTGTCCATCTACCGCGTTCACGATGAAATCCTGGCGGAGTTAAAGCCCGACGTCATCCTGACCCAGACCCAGTGCGAGGTCTGCGCGGTGAGCTTGAAGGACGTCGAGGCCGCGCTGACTCGGCGCGCCGGTATCAAGGCGCGCGTCGTGCCCTTGTGCCCCAACCGTTTGGACGACGTCTACGACGACATTCGGCGCGTCGCGCGCGCCTTGGAGCGCCCCATGGCGGGGGCGGCCTTGGTTGGAGAGATGCGCGCGCGCATGGAACGCCTCTCCCACGCCGCCGCAGGGGCTTTGGAAAAATCTCCGCGGCCGCGCGTGGCCTGCCTGGAATGGATGGAGCCGATTATGGCTTCCGGGAATTGGATGCCGGAGCTCGTTTCCTTGGCGGGCGGCGAGGCGCTGTTCGGGCAAGCCGGTGTGCATTCGCCAGCGATTGCTGTGCCGGAGCTTTTCGCCGCCGAACCCGACGCCATCGTGATCTCGCCCTGCGGCTTCGATTTGGCGCGCACTGGCGCGGAAATCTCCTGCTTGACGGGCTTGCCTGGTTGGGGCAAGATGCGGGCCGTGCGCCAAGGCCGGATTTTTATGGCGGACGGCAACCATTATTTCAATCGTCCGGGGCCGCGCCTGGTTGATTCCCTTGAAATCCTGGCGGAAATCCTCCATCCTTCCTTGAGACGCCCGGGTTTGCAGGGTCCGGCGTGGCGTGCGCTTCACAATTAAGCGCGCAAACTCGGCGACCAAGGTCTGAGATGATTCCAGAGAAAAGCCGCCTGCGTGCCGCCGTGGCCCTGTTCAGCGCCGCGGGCATTCTGGCCCATCTTGTCCTGCGGTTTCTCGTGCCCGGATTTGAGGCCTGGGCATCCGTTCCCCTCTATGCCGTCGCGGTTTTGGGAGGCATTCCCGCGGCCGCGGGAATCGCCGCAAAAATCGCGCGCCTGGAGGGCAGCGCCGACGTCCTGGCGCTCGTGTCCATCGTTGCCGCCCTGCTTATGGGCCAGTATCTTGTGGCGGCCATCCTGATTCTGATGGTTTCGGGTGGGGAAGCGCTTGAGGATTTCGCGGTCAAGCAGGCCTCGGGAGTTCTGGAAGCCCTCTCTCGCCGCGTGCCGCAGAACGCGCACAAAAAATCCGGCGCTGTCCTCATCGACGAGCCGGTCGAGGCCGTGCAGCCGGGCGAAATTCTCGTCGTGCTGCCCCACGAGGTCTGTCCGGTCGACGGCGTGGTGGTCGAAGGGCACAGCCGGATGGACGAGTCCTACCTCACCGGCGAACCATACGAGATGGCCAAGGCGCCCGGCTCGGCCGTCATCTCAGGAGCCATCAACGGGGAGACGCCGCTCGTGATTCGGGCGACCAAGCCCGCCAAGGATTCGCGCTACGCGCGCATCGTCAAAATAATGGAAGAGGCCGAGTCCAAGAAGCCCAGTCTGCGCCGCTTAGGCGACAGCCTGGGCATGTGGTACGCGCCGCTGGCTTTGGCGCTGGCGGTGGGCGCGTGGATTTCCAGCCGCTCGCCTGAGCGCTTTCTCGCGGTTCTGGTCATCGCCACGCCCTGTCCGCTGCTTATCGCCATTCCCGTGGCCGTCTTGGGCGCAATTTCCCTCGCGGCCAAGCACAGCATCATCGTCAAGAATCCGGCAGCCTTGGAGCGCCTCATCCGCTGCCGCACGGTCATCTTTGACAAGACGGGCACGCTTACCTACGGGCGGCCGGTTCTGACCGGCATTTCCTGGGCGGAGGGCTTCTCGCGGCCCGAGGTTTTGCAGTATGCCGTGAGTCTGGATCAATACTCCAAGCATCCGCTCTCGGCCGCTATCGTGGCGGCCGCCAAGGCGGAAAACGTCCTGCCCTTGGAGGCCGGCCAAATCGACGCCAAGGCGGGCCAGGGGATGAAGGGCGTGGTCAAGGGCCGCGCGGCGCGGCTGACCGGGCGGGCGCACGCTCAATCCTTGGGTTTGACCCTGCCGCCGCCCGAGGGCGGCCTTGAATGCGTTCTTCTCGTGGAGGAGCGCTTCGCCGCGGCGTTCTCCTTTCATGATGAGCCGCGCAGCGAGAGCAAAAGCTTTTTGGAGCACTTGAAGCCCTTTCACGGCGTGGGCAAGGTCATGATGGTCTCGGGCGATCGGGAAGCCGAAGTGCGCTACTTGGCCCAATCCCTGGGTATCGACGAGATTATGGCCGAGAAAACGCCCGAGGAAAAAGTCGTCATCGTGTCCGAGGAGGCGAAGAAGGCCGACACGCTCTACGTGGGTGACGGCATCAACGACGCGCCGGCCTTGAGGGCCGCGACGGTAGGCGTCGCCTTCGGCACGCGCAGCGACGTCGCCGGCGCCGCCGCGGACGCGGTCGTCATGGCGTCATCCTTGGGCAAAGTCGATGAACTCATCCACATCAGCCGGCGCATGCGCACCGTCGCGCTGGAAAGCGCCTTGGGTGGCATGGCTTTAAGCGTGATCGGGATGGGATTGGCCGCGCGGGGGCTTTTGCCGCCTTTGGCCGGCGCCGTCGGTCAGGAGATTATCGACTTGATCGCGGTCTTGAACGCCGTGCGGGTGGCTTGGCCGCCGAAAGTCTTGACGGATTACTGAGGCTGCGGCGCGAACCAGGCGCGCTCGTCAGCCGTAAATCTCGCTGAGTTCCTTGGAGCGCTTGGTGGCGGTCACGACCGCGTCCATGAGGACCGTGCGCAGGCCCTTGGACTCGAGCTCGTGGATAGCGGCGATGGCCGTCCCGCCGGGCGTGGTCACCTCGTCCTTTAAGATGGCCGGGTGCTTGCCGGTCTCAAGAACCAGCTTCGCCGCACCGTAGACCGTTTGCGCGGCCAAGCGCGCCGCAACCGCGCGGGGGATGCCCATCTTGACGCCGCCGTCGGTCAGGGCCTCGATGACCATGTAGATGTAGACCGGTCCCGAGCCCGAGAGTCCGGTCACGGCGTCGAGGAGATTCTCGGGAATAATCTCCACTTTTCCGACCGACTTGAAAATCATTTCGGCCGCGCGCAGGTGGGCTTCGCCCGCATGCGCGCCCGCGCACAGCGCCGTGGCGGCCGCATTGACCGAGGCGGGAGTGTTGGGCATGGCGCGCACGACGGGGTTAGTTTTTTTAAGGCGCTTGTTGATGGCGGCGGTGGTGATGCCTGCCATGACGCTGATGACGAGTTTGTCCTTATCCACCGCTGGCGCGATTTCACCCAGGACTGCAGCCGCGACCTGGGGCTTCAAGGTCAGCAGGATGATGTCCGCGCCCTCGGCGGCGGCAGCGTTGTCCGAACTGATGCGCACGCCCCACTTGCTTTTGAGCTCGTCCATGGCCTTGGCGTCGCGGCGCGTCGCCACGACGTCCTTGGCATTTATGAGCCGGCCGGAAACCATGCCGCCGATGAGAGCTTCGCCCATGTGCCCGGCTCCGATGACGGCGATTTTCTTGTTCTTCAGCATTTCGATCTCCAGCTATGGAATTTCCGGACCTATGGTGCTAAACTGAGTTGGCGACCGCGACCATTCTACGAACTGGAGGCCGGGAACACAAGGCGGGCAGTCAAATGATGCCGAAAAGCGGCCCTGCGGCGTTGCGAATATTGGCTGTGACGGCCGTTCTGGCCGGCGCGGCGTCCTGTAGCGGGAGAAAAAACATGAGCGAGACGGAGAAGGGAAAATCGTGCCCGACGGACGCGCGGCAGAAGCTGACCCCCGAGCAATACCGCGTCGCCTGCGAAGGAGGGACCGAACCGCCCTTCGACAACGCCTACTGGAACAACCACGAGCCCGGCATCTACGTGGACGTGGTCTCCGGTGAACCTTTGTTTAGTTCCTTGGATAAGTTTGACTCTGGCACGGGGTGGCCTAGTTTCACTAAACCGCTCGATCCCAAGGACATCGCCTATCGCGAGGACACCAGCTTCGGCATGGAGCGTACCGAAGTGCGCTCGTCCTCGGGTTCTCATCTTGGACACGTTTTTGACGACGGACCTGCCCCGACAGGCAAGCGCTATTGCATCAACTCGGCGTCCCTGCGTTTCATTCCCGCCTCCAATCTGGCGCAAGAAGGTTACGGCCGCCACGCCGCACTCTTTAAGCCTGCCTCCGACGGCAATAAAAAATAGTATCATTGCCTTAAGCGAGCCTTAGGGCCGCGCGATCCCCTTATGCGGAGGAAAAAACACATGCCGGCGGCGCGATTAGGGAAGTCGGACAGTGATACGCAGAATTCTGACCGCTCTCATGGGCGGACGGCCGCTAAGGTCTCGGATTATTTTGGATGTAACGTCTTCGGCCAGGAGACGATGAAGCTCCTCCTTCCCAAGGACACATACAAGCACGTGCAGGAAGTCATCCACCGTGGCACGCCCCTCGATTTGGACGCGGCCAACGCGGTTGCCTCGGCTATGAAGACCTGGGCCATGTCCAAGGGCGCGACGCACTACTGCCATTGGTTCCAGCCCATGACCGGCGTCACCGCCGAAAAGCACGACAGCTTCATCGATTTGGCCGAAGGCGGCAAGGCCATCGAGGCTTTTACGGGCAAACAGCTCGTGCAGCAGGAGCCGGACGCCTCGAGCTTCCCCTCGGGAGGGCTCCGCACCACGTTCGAGGCGCGCGGCTATACCGCCTGGGACCCGACCTCGCCGGCGTTCATTCTGGAGACGCCCGGCGGCTCGACTTTATGCATCCCCACGGTCTTCATCTCCTACACTGGAGAGTCGCTCGACACCAAGACGCCTCTTCTGCGCTCGATTGAGGCACTGAATAAGGCAGCCCTGGATATCCTGGGCTATTTCAAAGCCGACGCCACCAAAGTTTTTTCGACCGTCGGCGCCGAGCAGGAGTACTTCCTGATCGATGAAGGGTATTATGAGGGACGCCCAGATCTGATGCTCTGCGGCCGCACGCTTTTTGGTGCGCCGTCGCCCAAGGGCCAGCAGCTGGAGGATCATTATTTCGGCTCTATCCGCGAGCGGGTTTTCACTTTCATGACAGACGCGGAAAAGGAGCTCTACAAGCTGGGCGTGCCCATCAAGACCCGCCACAACGAGGTGGCTCCTAATCAGTTCGAATGCGCGCCGGTCTTCGAGGAAGCCAACGTGGCGACGGACCATAACCAGCTTGTCATGGATATCATGCGCCGCGTTGCGGCCCGGCACGGACTGGCGGCGCTTTTCTACGAGAAACCCTTCGCCGGCGTCAACGGCAGCGGCAAGCACATCAACTGGTCTTTGGGCACGGATACGGGGAAGAATCTTCTCTCCCCCGGCAAGACTCCCCAGGAGAACCTGCAGTTCTTGATTTTCCTGGTCGCGACCATCAAGGCCGTGCACGACCGCTCGCGCATTCTGCGCGCGGCCATCGCGTCCTCGGGCAACGACCATCGTTTGGGCGCCAACGAGGCGCCGCCGGCCATCATCTCAGTGTTTTTGGGTGCGCAGCTGACGCGCGTCCTCGAAGACCTGGAGAAGGGAGTAACCACCAAGGGCACCGAGCCCGAGTGGATATCCATCGGCATCGATAAGATTCCGCCTATCTTGAAAGACAACACGGACCGCAACCGGACATCGCCCTTTGCCTTTACGGGCAACAAGTTCGAGTTCCGAGCCGTGGGCTCCTCCTTCAACATCGGCGCGCCCATCGCGCTCTTAAACGCGATCGTGGCCGACGCATTGGTGCAGACTAAAAAGGACATTGATAAGCTGCTGAAGACCAAGAAGACATTTAAGGATGCGGCGCTTGAGGTCCTGCGCCGTTACTATAAGGACTCCAAAGCCGTGTGCTTCGAAGGGAACAATTATTCCGCCCAGTGGGAAGCCGAGGCCGCGAAGCGCAATCTTTCCAATGTCAAGACGACGCCCGAAGCCTTGGACGGCCTGGTGCGCAAAGATTCCCTCGCGCTGTTCTCCCGCCTAGGCGTGCTTTCCGAAACGGAAGCCCGCTCACGCCAGCACATCCAGCTTGAGAAATACGCCAAGCAAATCGACATCGAGGCCAAGCTGGTTATTGAAATGGTGATGACGCACTATGTGCCTGCGGCCGCGGCGTATCAGAAGGAGTTCTCCGCAACGCTGCGCGGAGTTGCTGAGGTCTTGCCGGGCCAGACCGACGCCCTCAAAATACAAGGCGAGATCCTTTCTCGCGTGACAGGACTCGCCGCGCAGGCCATCACGGCCGTCGAGGAGATCAAAAAGGCCCTGGTCTCTGCGGAAAAAATTGAGGAAGCCCGCGAGAAGGCTCTGGCCTATTGCCATAAGGTCAGGCCGCTTTTCGACCCCGTCCGCGAAGCGGTTGACGGCCTTGAGGGCTTGGTGCCGGACTCTCTTTGGCCTCTCCCGAAATACCGGGAGATGCTTTTTAGGATTTAGCCCATGCCAAGCCGGGAAGAAGTCTTAAGAGCGTTGGCGACGTGCCAGGAGCCCGAGCTTAAGAAGGATATCGTTTCCTTGGGCATGGTGCAGAATCTCTCCATCGAGGAGGGCAAAGTTTCGTTCGACTACATCCTGACCACGCCGGCGTGTCCGTTGAAGGGCATGATGGAGTTGGAGGCCCGGGACGCGCTCGGGAAGGTGCCCGGCGTCACGAACGTGGACATCCGCATGAAGGCTTCCGTCAAGAAAGATCCGCGCCTGGAAAACGCGGCACCCTCCGGCATCAAGAACATCATAGCGGTGGGCAGCGGCAAGGGCGGCGTGGGCAAATCTACCGTGGCCTGCAACTTGGCCGTGGCCTTGGCCCAAGACGGCGCGCGCGTGGGATTGATGGATGCGGACATTTACGGCCCCAATCAGCCGCAGATGCTGGGCGTGCAAGACCGGGAGCTTCATCCCGGTGCCGAGGGGAAAATAGCGCCCGCGCAGAACTACGGCGTAAAGATGGTGTCCATGGGGTTTTTAACCGACGCGGACGCCCCGGTCATTTGGCGCGGCCCCATGCTGCACGGCGCCGTGACCCAGTTCTTAAGGGACGTGGAGTGGGGCGATCTGGACTATTTGATCGTGGATTTGCCGCCCGGCACGGGCGACGTGCAGCTCTCTTTATGCCAGAGCGTTCCCCTGGCCGGAGCCGTCATCGTGACCACGCCGCAAAGCATTGCGATCTCGGACGTGCGTCGCGCGGCGGCTATGTTCGCCAAGCTCAACGTCCCGCTTTTGGGCGTAGTGGAGAACATGAGCGGATTTTCCTGCCCCCATTGCGGAAAGACCAGCGACATCTTTTCCCGTGGCGGAGCGGGGGCGGTCGCTGAAAAATACGGGGCCCCGATTTTGGGCCGAATTCCAATTGAGGAGGCGGTGTGCCAGAGCGGAGAGACGGGTAGGCCAATCTGCGTCGAGGCCTCCCAAAGCGCCTCGGCTGAAGCGTTGCGCGGCGTTGCCCGCCAGACGGCGGCACGCCTAAGCGTCTTGTCGGCCGGCCGCAAGACATTGGAGATAAAGCTCGTCAGCGTCTAAGCTAAAGACCACAACTCTTCCCCAATAATAAAAGGAGAAGGCCCTCCGGAACCCGGAGGGCCTTCTTACTTGTTAACCCGAACGGGGGCGTGCTTTAAAGCATGCCCAACGTCACGATGATGTCCGCTCCATAACCGTTTCTGATGACGTCAAAAACCGCCGTGGAGCCGGGGGTTTTGTTCGCCAGATAGCGCATGAGCGAGATCGGCGTCGTAAACGTCTGGTTGTCCACGGTGGAGATGAGATCCCCGACCTCAAGGCCTTGGGACTTCAAGTTTTCACTCGTGGAGGTGATCTTCAGGACGCCTAGCTTGGTCGCTTGGACGGTAAGCCCGGGGTCTGCGGAATCGAAGACGTTCGTGGTGTGGTAGCGGTTGAGCATTCCCTGGACGAATCGTATGGGGATGGCGAATCCCAGGCCGACGGATCCGCCGCTCTGCGACGCGATCCACTCGTTGACGCCGATGACGTTGCCCGAGATATCGATAAGCGGGCCGCCGGAATTGCCAGGGTTGATGGGAGCGTCGGTTTGGATGTAGTTGCCCACCAACGCGCTGATGAAGCCCCGCGCCTTCCTGTCAGCGTTGCTGACGATGCCGAACGTGGTCGTACCAGAGAAGCCCAGCGGGGCGCCCATGGCCACCACAAACTCTCCCGCGGCGACCTTATCATCGACGCCCAGCTTGAGGATCTGGCAATCGGGACACTGAGCGTCCATTCGCACCAGGGCCAAATCGTAGCCGCTGGTTTTGTCGCTATAACCGATAAGAGTTGCGGCGTAGGTGGAACCGCCCGCGGTCGTGACCGTCATGGTGGCGGAGACGATGTCGACCGGAACGGACGTCCCTTGGAATTCTACCGAGGATTTCCCGTTTCGGCCCAGAGGATCCACGACGTGCGCGTTGGTGATGATCAGCGGGCGACCCAGTTCGTCCCGTCCAATAATGAAGCCGGAGCCCAAATCCCCCGTCGGCTTGTCGATAAGCTTCTTCGGGTCGTAGGTTTTAGGGTCGATCCTGCCCGAGAGGATGTCGCCCATCGTGGGAGGATTGAGCGCGAGTTGCGGACCGCGATCTGTGACATGGATGGTCACCGTGACGACACCCGGAGAAACTTTTTTAACTAATCGCATCAGCGCGCGCTGGTCTCCGCGTAGGCTGGGGTTAAGGTAATGCGAAGAAAACCGAAGGCCACGCAAGGAAGTCATAGCTTCGGATAGGGAGAGGGGCTTCACTGCGGGCGCCGCTTTCGCGACCGCCGGCAACAGGAACAGAGAAGCGACGAACGACAGAATTTTGTTTTTCATGGACCCATTATAAGAACGGCCGAGGTGGGCCACATGGGCCAAAAGGACCCTTATGCATCGCCCAAGAGGCCTACCAGGAAAAGGTCAAAGAAGAGGGCGGGACGGTGCTGGCCTGGCGGATTTTTGGGTCTGGGGCTGCGGTTCGGGGGCGTAGACCGCGTCTGAGACGCCATGCTGCTTTAGCCAACTTTCCAGCGCCGCAATCTGCCAAGGATATTCTATAGGCCACATGCCGTGCTGTTTGACTGCGTAGATTTTCTTTCCCAACCAACCGAATGGGCTGGAGTTTTCTGAATTGATGAGATCCGGCTTTAAGACGAATAGGCTCCAATTGGGATTCCATATTTGCGCGTTCCTACCCGCTTCTCCGTGAGGTCCGCGCTCCGTCCAAAGCTCCAAAGCTCCACCCGAAACTTCCTGCAAATCCGCCTGAGCCGTCCAGGACGGCAGGCGGGAGGCACTCAGGGCCGAATCAAACCCGGCTTTTCCCATCACGGCGTCCACGCCGGAATCAATGAGCGCTCCAGTGACGGCCGGAGCTTGGGCGGAGAGAATAATAAGGAGATCAAGGCGTTCTCCTTCCTTGGCGACTTCGCGGGAAATCGCCTTGGCAATAAAGTGGAGAAGGGGCGAGGGGGTTGCTTGCTCATTGGGCGGCGGTGGGTCGAGAATAACCGCTCCGTACTGAAGAGCGGCTGATTTGGCGCTTTGCAGGCAAGAGAGCGCGAAGCTGCGGTGCACGCGGGCGGAGGATTTGGCGGCCATTAAAGGGTAAGCAGCTAGGGGGCGGCCAAGAGCCGAGGCGTCGCCCAGGGGAAAATCCGCGGCGTCCAGCCAATCGACTAGGGCGGAGCAAATCACGCAAGCTCCTCGACGGCCGTGAGCGCTGCATCAGCCGTCGAGCTCCAGTCGTGCCGCTCGACGGTCTTGATGCCTCCCGCGATGAGCTGGAGGGAAAGCCCGGGCAGGGAATAGAGCGTGACTAGCGCTTCGGCCAAAGCGGCCACGTCGCCCGCGGGAAAACAAAGACCGTTTTGTTCGTGATGGACGATTTCCGCGAGTGCGCCGGAGCGCGCCGCAACGACGGGGCACCCGGCGGCGAAGGCCTGCAAGATTCTGTTTGGAAAGCCGTCTAAGCCGCACGGGTCGATGAATGCCTTGGACGCACGCAGGAGCTCGCCAACGCGGACGGGCGCGAGCGCGCCGAGGAAAGAGACCCGCTCCGCAATTTGGAGCGCCTGGGCGCGCGCACGAAGGGCTTCCAGCATGGAGCCCTCTCCAATGACGGAAAGATGATAGTCCAGGCGAAGACGAGCCAACGCCGAAAAAAGGGTTTCTAGCCCTGGGCTTGACTTTTGGCTTAGCGGCGCGCTGGCGATGAGGGGGAAGGCCGAGCGGCGCGATGTGTGAGGCGTAAGAAGGGCGATTTGCCCGAATACGATCCGATCGTAGGCGTAGGGGACGATTCGAATGTTCCCATCGCAGCCCCAGCTTTTGGCGATGGAGGACAGGTGGCTGTTGGGGAGGAGCAGACGGTCGGCGGTCAGGGCCATGGTCTTGGCGCGCTCGCGGGCCGCCTCATCGTCTCCAGCGCAGGATTCGACGAGGCGAAAAACCGTCCTTTTCCCTAAAGCTTTGGCGGCCGCAAACGCCTCGGGCTGGATGCCGTTGATAATCACGGTTCCGGCGGTGGACGCAAATCCCTCGGAAAGCGTCTGCCGTAGCGCGTCCTCGGACGCTCCGTTTGGCAAAGGCTGCACGGCCGTTTCATGTCCGCGATCCTGGGCAAGTTTGGCTAACTCGCGGCAAAAAGCGTCTTGTCCATTGGGAGCGGTGGGATCGGGAACAAGCAGTATCTTCATGGCGCGTGGTACCTCATCATTCTAACAGCCGAGCCGTGCGTCGTCAAGGAAAAACTCCGCTTTCGCGCGAGCAGCGGCGGCTTCTGATTTCCTATAATTAGGGCGTTGGTCCACCTGAACTTCGGACGTCTGAAATTGCCGTGATGATGAAGAGAATAGGCCTTAAAACCCAATTTTACGTCATCGTGGCGTTCGTCCTCGTCTTTTCTCTTGGCGCTGGCGTTTCGCAGTGGCTGCGCGTCAACGCGGAAGCTGGCGTTACTATGTCCCTGCACCGGGATTTGGCCGTCGCCGTCAAGGTCGCCCGGCTTAAATCTCTTCTGGAACAGATGGATCTGCTCACCATGCAGTATCTCAGCACCGGGGAACTGCACCAGCTTGATCAGCGGCGATCCAGCATAAAGGAAGTGCGGCAGACCGAGGCGGATTTGAGCGCACTTTTGCCTGGCCAGAACGAGCAGGAGGCCTTGAGAGATTTTCGGGTTCAATTCGAGAAGAGGCTTAGGGAAGAAAAGCCGTGGCTTAGGGCAAAACTTTCCGGGCGTCTGAGCGCGAAAGAAATGGCGCGCATACGAAGCAGCCGGCAAAACTATCGGAGCATGGAATCGATGGCCATGACCATGCACGATGTGCGCATAGACACTTTCCGTAGCCGCTATGCGGCCGCGCGGCGCGCCTCGGTCCGCGCTTTTTTTATCATGATGGGAATCGGGCTTTTGGCCAGCGCTCTCTGCGCTTTTCTGCTGTCGCGCTACATCATCAACCCCATAGACGCCATCGCCGGGTACGCGCGCCAATGGAAACTCGGTCAATCTTGGAATCTCCACGTGCCCGCCGCCAGCCCGGAAATAGACTCCTTGGCGCAGCATATGCGGGATTTAACGGTGAATTTAAACGAGGAATATCGCAAAGAAAGGGACTTGGGACGCTTTAAGTCCCAAATGGTATCCATGGTGAGCCATGAACTCAACAACGCCTTGAGCGTCATATACGCGGCGGCGGCTTCTTTGGAGGACACCGAGCCTGCGGCGCATGACGATCGTCGAGAGCGGATGTACCGGATATTGAAGGCGCAGACCCTGTCCTTAAGCACGACCATCGGCAATCTCCTTAATATAGGCCGGCTTGAGTCCGGTCATCTGGCGCTCAATAGAAAGAAAATGGAGATTGAGACGGTCCTGCGCGCCGGGAGCGAGTTGATGGAAATTCTCTGCGAGAGCAAGGGGTTGAACCTTTCCCTGAGCTTTCCGGAAGCGCCTATTCCGGTCTACGGCGATCCGGACGCGCTGATGCTGGTCGTCACGAATCTGCTCAGCAACGCGGTTAAATACACTCCGGAGGGCGGTTCCGTCACAGCCGGAATCGAGCGGGAGGGCGGACATCCGGGATACGTGCGCGTTTTCATCAAAGACACCGGCATCGGACTGACCAAGGAGGACAAGGAGAGAATTTTTTCCGCTTATTACCGCTCCGAGCGGGGCAAAAGGCTGGCGCGGGGGTTTGGTCTCGGGCTTTCCTTGGCCAAGCTTATCATCGAGGCCCACAAGGGGCGGCTCGAAGTCGAGGGCGAGCCAGGCAAAGGTTCCACCTTTGCCTTCTTCCTGCCTGTCTGGAATCCTAAGTCCGATTCGGAATTGGGCGAAAACAAGGAAAATAGCGTGGAACTGCGGCAGATCCGTCCGCCGCAGTCCGGAGGCTAAGCGGTTTCAGGGGGGATCTGGGCTTCTTTTTCCTGGATTTGATTCTGCACCGATTCCATCTCCTCGCCGATGCGGCGGACTTCGTCGTAGTCGGAATAGAGAGCCGGATCGGCCAGCTTCGCCGCCAAGCTTTCCAGCGCGGAGTGAAGCGTCTCGAGCTCGGCTTTTAGTCTGGCGGCGCGCTTTTCCTGCCGCTTTTTTTCTCCGGGGGACGGCTTTGCGTCGCGGGCCGCAGGCGAGATATCGGCGCCGTCGGGAACGGGCGCGGCTTCTGGGTTCTCCTCCCGCCATTGGGACTGCCGCCGCTTGAAATACTCGTAGTTGCCCGGATAAACGGTGATTTTTCCGTGGTCCACATGGACAACGTGGTCCGCCAAGGCGTTGAGAAAGTAGAGGTCGTGGCTGATGCAGCAGATGGTGCCCTCGAAATCGCGCAGGGCCTCGATGAGGGCGTCCACGCTGGCCATGTCAAGGTGCGTTGTGGGCTCGTCCATAAGGAGGACGTTGGGGGGATCCAGAAGAAGTTTGGCCAAAGAGAGGCGGCTTTTCTCTCCGCCGCTTAAAACCGCTGTTTTTTTATGCACCGAATCTCCCGGGAACAGAAACGTGCCCAGGACCGTCCGGGTCAGGAGATCGGGATTGAGCCGGCCAACGCTCGAGGCCTCCTGCAGGACCGTTTTTTCGGGATCCAGCTGACCCTGCCGGTGCTGGGAAAAATATCCCACCTTGACCTCGTTGCCCACGATGCGTTCTCCCGCGTCAACGAGGATGACGCCGGCTAAAATTTTTAGAAGCGTGGACTTCCCCGCGCCGTTGTGGCCCACGAAGGCCATCTTCCAGCCGCGTTCGAGTTCGAAGTCTAGGCCCTGGTAGACTTTTGTTTCTCCATAGGACTTGAAGATATTCTTTAGGGAGAGCACTCGTACGCCCGTGCGCGAAGGTTGGGGAAATCTGATTTTAACGGACTTAGCCTCAGCCGGAAGCGCGATGCGCTCAAGTTTTTCCAGGCGCTTGATCATGCTCTGCGCGCGGTTGGCGGTGGATGCGCGGGCGCGATTGCGGTCGATGAACTCCTGCATCTTGGCGATTTCGTCCTGCTGGCGTTTCCAGGCCGCCTCAAGGCGTTCTCGTTCGGCCCGCTTCTCGCGAAGGAAAAACTCGTAATCCCCGCGGTAAACCTTGAGCGTGCCGTCCTGAACGCTGACGATGGCTCGGCACACGGCATTGATGAAAGCCCGGTCATGCGAAATGAGGAAGACGGCGCCGGGATAGGAGCTTAAGTACTGCTGGAGCCAGAAGAGCGAATCGATGTCAAGATGGTTCGTGGGCTCGTCCAGGAGCAAAAGGTTGGGCTCTTGGACCAGCAGTCTCGCCAGGGCCGCCCGCATGGCCCATCCGCCGCTGAGCGCGGATACTTTTTTCTCGAACTCGGGAACTTTGAAGCCCAAGCCCATCAAGATCGCCTTGGCTTCGGCCGTCGTTCGGCCGTCGGGATCCGGAATTTCTTTAAGCGCTTCCTCCAGAACCGTGGCATCGGAAGCGGGTGGATTCTCCTGAGGCAGGTAGCCGACCACGGCCCCGCGGCGGATGCTGAGCTCGCCGGAGTCAGCGCTTTCGCGTCCGAGCAGCATTTTAAAAAGCGTGGACTTCCCCGCGCCGTTGGGGCCGACCAGAACGAATCGGTCGCCTTCGTTGATCTGCAGGTCGGCCCCTTCGTAAAGAGTCTGTCGGCCGAAGGATTTATGGACGTTTCGCAGTGTAATCAATGGGTGGACCTTTCGAAGCGGCTTATAACCATACCAAACAAACTGGGGTGTGGGGCAAGTCTGTCTCGGCAGGGCCCAAGCGGGAATAGGACTCTTGGCGCATTTTAGGGCCAAGAGGCCCTGGGCGCATGGCGAAGGCGGTGATATTATGGTAGGAATGAAAAAATTGATCGTGCCTTTCGCCGGATTGGTTCTGGCTGCGGCGCCCATTTTTTGCGCCGCGCAGCAACAGCAGTCTTCCGATCAATGGTCGCAAATGCCATTTAACGCTCCCAGCGGAGAAGTCCCCGGCGGTTACTTCACCAATCCCGAAAGGGCACAGCTCAACGTCGTGATGCAGCAGGGGCGGCTCAACCAGATTTGCCGGGGCCTGCAGATTGATGCTCGCCCGTGGATTTCCGGTTCGAATTTCGGCGGCGTGCAGCCTGGGATACAGCGCAGCCTGCAGCTTTTGCCGGACAACCAGCTCGCCCTGGTGGACGAAGAAGGTTTGGACGTTAATTTGTCGCATTTGTTCCAGATATCCCATATCGGAAAGACCGCTTTCGGCATAACCTTGCAGGCCGGCCTGCAAGGGACTTCCATGGTCGTACGCCCGACTCCGACCCAGGATTCTTGCGATGAGTTAAAGCGCTTGTTCAAGCTGACCGACGTAAAGACGGTGCTGCCGTTTAAGGCGTCGCGGCTTTCCGCCATGGAAGTGGGGGAGCTTTGGAAGATCCCTTTCGTCCTAACCATTTCCCACGCTGAAACCGTCGGGGTTCCAGCGCCTGTGGCTGCGGCGCAGCCGATGACCGACTATTCCATCTCTTTCGGCGTCGGCCAGACCGGATCCGCCATCATGACGGTTTACCGCCTTTCGCAGAACCAGGTGCGGTTCCGCCTGCGCATCGATCATGCGCGGATTAAGACGGCCGAGGGACAAATCATCGAAACCGTTCCCGCGCTCCAATTGTTTTCAGGCGGCTTGATTAAGAACGAAATAAACAACCTCGCGGTTTCGCAACTTCAGCAGTACCTGATGGCGAACCTGAGCGTTCTAGCCCAGAAAACCGAAGGGCAACAGATGCTGGTGGAGTTCATCCTGGATCCCAATAATCAAAAGCAAATGGAAGATCTGGCGCGCGTGATGCATGGCGACATCCATGAGCTGGTTTTGATGGCTAAGCGTATGACCACGCTTCACTCCACTCAGGCGGCCGCCATGGGAGATTACGGCGGCCTGGTCAAGAGGCAGGAAGATGGCCTTGACTCTGCCTACAGCTACGACAGCTCCGATCTCTACAAGAATAAGCAAAAGGCGTTTAACCTCATTCTTCCATTCCTGGCGAATTGGTCCAACTCCTGGACGCGGTCCCAGGACCACATCGTCGGCTACGGCGCCCAAGGCGGCCAGTTCATTTTTTATCGCGCCGATAAAGCGTACAATGCCGGTTATTTCAATATCCCGATCAAGGGCCAGCTGGTCAAGCGCAATGACGATTCCAGCGTTCAGGCTTTCGTCTACAAGCCCAAGAGTGGGGCAGAAACTCAGCCGGAAGCCATCTATATTCAGCAGGAAGGCTTCCTCCATCGATCGGCTTCCAGCGTGCGCGAGGCCTTGCGAGGAATCAACGGTCTAATGGAGACCGTGGGTGCCAAAGGGGACGATATCCCAGACCCTACCATGGCGGTGCCTTATGAAAAAGTGCTCGCGCAGTTCGGCAAAGACGCGCCCAGCGAATATCATAGCGGAACGTTGACGTTCGCCCTGATTTTATCTCCCAAGGCGTTAGCGAGCATCCTGTCCTCCGACGCCTCCTCTATTGTTAAAAGCTACGTTTCAACGCTTGACGGAGTTAAGAAGCTGGCCATGGAATGGATTCTCAAGCATGGCACGATCGGGAAGGACGGCAGAATTTCCTACAACCATTTCGAGTTTGACGACAAGTGGGACGATTATCTTGCCGTGGGGCAAGCAGATCGGACGTCTTCGGAAGTCATCGAGCCCTTCCGCCGCGCCGCGCACGAAATCGTATCGGATATCGCCCGCATCCGCGCGCAGTCTTCCCCCGAGGCCCAAGCGGCGGCTTTTCGGGATCTTCTTTCCGGGCACGACAAGAACGGGCTGGCTTACCGCGAGATCGTGCGCGTTCTCGTTCAACTGGTCAATCCCGTGGATTTGACCGGAAACCTCGTCATGAATTTGGACGGCGGCGGAGCTCGGAAGCTCCAGACTCAGTTCGTCCTCAAGAAGGGCCGTCCTGCGGATCCCGTTTTGCAAGAGGCGGGACAGGCCAAAGCCCGCTACATCCTGCCCTCGCCGCTCGTCGACTAGCCCGCCGCTCCGTTGTCAGGAGGCGGGGGGAAAAGTTATCATGGCACCGCCGCTTCGTTCATGGAAGGGTGCGTGAGCGGTTGAAACGACCAGTCTCGAAAACTGGCAGGGGTGCAAGCTCCTCGAGGGTTCGAATCCCTCCCCTTCCGCCGGATTTCCCGCTGTTCCGCGCTTTAGCGGCCCAGTTCCGTCAAGCACTCATCGATAATCGCCAGGCCCGCGTCAACGTCGTGTTCGGTCAGTACCAGCGGCGGCGCCACGCGGACAACTGATTGGCCGCATGAGAGAAGCAGGAGACCCTTTTTGAACGCGGTAAGTTCCAGCTTGGCGACCAAATCGGGATCCGGCTCCTTGCTTGCCGGGTCTTTGACGAACTCGACGCCGATCATGAGGCCCGCCCCGCGCACATCGCCGATGGAATGGTGCTTCTTCTGGAGGCGGCGCAGGCCTGAGAGCAGCCTTTCGCCCTGGGCGCGCGCGTTGGCGCAAAGCTCGCCTTCGACCAAATCTAGCGTCGCCAGCGCCGCGGCGCACGCTACGGGATTGCCGCCGAAGGTGGTGCCATGCGAGCCCTGCGGCCAGGTCATCACGCTTTCCTTGGCGATGATGGCGCCGATGGGCAGTCCCGAGCCGAGACCTTTGGCGGTCAAAAGCACGTCCGGGACCACGCCGAAATAATCCGAGGCCCAGAGCTTGCCCGTGCGGCCCATGCCGCATTGGATTTCGTCAAAGACAAGAACGATGCCGTGCTCGTCGCAAATCCTGCGCCAGGTCTTCAAGAACTCCGGTTTGGGGAAAACATAGCCGCCCTCTCCTTGAACGGGCTCCATGACGACTGCGGCCACATCCTTGGGAGAGACGCGGGTTTTGAAAACATGCTCGGCCGCGGCCAACCCGTCGACTCCGCGGTAGGGGTTGTTGTAGGGCAGATGCGTCACTTCGGGCAAGAGAGGCCCGAAGCCGGCTTTATACTTGACCTTGCTGGCAGTGAGCGTGACCGCGGCGTAGGTGCGGCCGTGGAACGCGCCGTCAAAGGCGATGATGTGGGCGCGCTTGGTGTGATAGCGCGCCAGTTTGACCGCGCCCTCGACCGCTTCCGTGCCGGAGTTGGTCAGGAACACGCGGTGCTTCCCCGGTCCCGGCGCGGACTTGGCCAGGCGCTCGCAGAGCTTGGCCATGCCCTCGTAGTAGAAATCCGTGCCGCAGATGTGCAGAAACTTGCCCGCGGCTTCCTGAACCGCGGCGACGACCTTGGGGTGGTTGTAGCCCGTGGCCGACACAGCGATGCCGGACATCCAGTCGATGTAGCGGTTGCCGTCGACGTCCTCGGCCATGGCGCCGTGGCCGCCGGCCATGACGAAAGGGTATTCCTTGATGTAGGACGGGGAGGTCCATTCCTTATCGAGCGCGATGACTTTCTGCGCTTTGGGACCCGGCGGCGGGACGGAGATTTTGGGGTAGTCGTTTTTGACGGCAGGCTTGGAAACGGTTTTTGTCGGCATGAGTTTACTCCATGATGGTGCGGCTTTGCTCGCGCATAAACTGCGCGACGTAGTAAGGCCCGCAACCGCCCTTGCCCGTTGAACCGGAGCCCTTCCATCCGCAGAAGGGCTGGACGCCGGGCCAGGCGCCGGTGGTGGCGCCCGTCTTGCGATTGGCGTAGCATACGCCCGCCTCAACGTGGGCGAAGAAGCGCTCGATTTCTGTCTTGTCTTTGGTGAAGATTCCCGCAGTCAGGCCGTACTCGGCTTTATTGGTTTCGGCGATGGCTTCATTAAGGCCTTTGACGCGGCCGACGCTCAAGAAGGGCAGGAAGAGTTCGTCCCGGAACAGGGCGGAGTCAAGCGGAAGTTCCGCGACGGTGGGCTCGACGAAGTTCCCCTTATCAAAGACGCCACCCGAGATCTTTTTCCCGCCCGCCAGGATTTTCCCGGTCTTGGCGGCCAGCGCCGAGGCGTCCTCGAAGCGCTTAACGGCTTTCGCGTCGATGACGGGGCCGAAGTACACGTCCTTTTGCGTCGGGTCGCCCTTGACGATGGACGCCGTTTTCTTCAGCAGCCGCTCCAGAAAAGCGTCCGCGATTTTCTCATCGAGATAAACACGCGAGCAGGCGGAGCACTTCTGGCCCTGCAGGCCGAAAGCGGACTTCATCACGCCTTCGGCGGCCATGTCTAGATCCGCCGAGGAGCAGACCACGGTCGCGTTTTTTCCTCCCAGTTCCATCAAGACGGGTTTGACCCAATCCTTGCTGAACTCGTGGAAGATGCGCAGACCCACGGTCTTGGAGCCCGTAAAAACCACGCCGTCGGCCAGCGGATTTTTCCAAAGCGCTTCGCCCACCGCGGCTTCGCAAGAAACATAGTTGAAGGCGCCCGGCGGCACGCCCGCGTCGCGGTAGCATTCGTAGAGAAAAAGCCCGGTCCAAGGCGTGGTCTTTGCGGGCTTGTAGACCACGGTATTGCCGGCCAAAAGCGCGGCCGAGGACATGCCGGTCGAAAGCGCCATGGGAAAGTTGAAGGGCGCGATGCAGACGAAAACTCCGAAGGGCCGCAGCACCGAGACGGCGTTCTCGTTGGGCATGAGCTTGCCCATGATCTTAACGAAGCCCTGGGCTTCTTCCATCTGCCGGGCGTAGTAGTCGATGAGATCCGCCGACTCCTCCGCGTCGCCCATGGCCTCCATCCGGCTCTTGCCGACCTCAAGGCTCATCACGGCCGCGATGAGGAATTTTCGTTCGCGAATGAGCGCCGCGGCCCGGCGCAAAATGGCGACGCGTTCCTGCCAGGGTCGGCTGCCCCAATCGGCCTGGGCGCGCTTGGCGGCTTTTAAAGCCTGCTCGGCATGCGCTGGAACGGCCAATGAGAATTTGCCCAACAGCCAGTCCGAATTGACAGGCGAGCGGACCTCGAGAAGCTTGCCCTCTGTTGGGACGGCTTTGCCGTCAATGTAAAGGGGGTGGGTGGTCCCGAATTTCTTCTTGGCTTCGACCAGGGCCTCGTCGAAAAGCTGGTGGAACGCGCCCATGTCGGCGTTCGAAGAGGTATAGGTGATCTTGAAGTCTTTCGGCGAGGCGGTTACGGTCATGGGGTCCTCCTTGCGGCTTTGGTTTGTTCCAGCGTCTTGTCCCAGGCTTCGGAAAACAGCGACACGAGTTGATCGATTTCTTGTTCGGTGATGACAAAGGGCGGCGCGATGAGGGCCAAGTCTCCCTCGCCGCGCCATTGCCCGTAATTGGGCCAAATGATGAGGCCCGCGTCTTTCGCGTTGTCCGCGAAGCGCTCGGCCACTTTAAGGCTGCGCGCAAACGGCGTTTTTTGGTCCTTATCCGCGACAAACTCAATGCCCGCGAGCATGCCGATGCCGCGCACGTCGCCGACCCCGGGCAGGTTTTTGAGCATGGAGAGCTTCTTCTGTAAAACGGTGCCTATCGATTCGGCCCGGGCGACGATCTTGTTCTTCTTGATGTAGCGCACCGCAGCCAGCCCAGCCGAGCAGATGGAAGGCGTGTGTGAGAACGTTTGCGCGTGATTGAAAGAACCTGAGCCTTGTTTTATGGCCGCGTACACTTTTTCCGAAGCCGCGACCGCAGAGAGGGGGAGGTAGCCTCCGCTTAAGCCCTTGCCCAAGGTCATGATGTCCGGCAGCACCTTGTAGCGCTCGATGGCGGTCCAGCGGCCGGTGCGTCCCGCGCCGCAGAGAACCTCGTCCGCGACGAAGAGCACGCCATGGGCGTCGCAGATGTCCCGGATGGTCTGGTAGTAGTCGGCCCGGGGGACGGAAGCCCCGGTGGACGAGCCTCCCACTGGTTCCGCGATGAACGCAGCCACGCTGTCGGCGCCTTCCTTGCGGATGGCCTCTTCCAGCGCCCGGCCCGAGCAGGCGGGGCACTCCGGTCGGCCTTCGCACTCGCAGCGATAGGGATAGGGCGCCGGGATTTGGGCGACGGGCACCAGCCAATCGCCGTAGAGTGTCTTGTAGTGCTCGCGCGCCGAGGCGGAGAGAGCCAAAAGGGTGTTGCCGTGGTAGCCCGGCGTTCGGGCGATGATCTTGTGCTTGGCCGGTTTGCCCTGCTCGACCCAATACTGCCGCGCCATCTTGAGCGCGGCTTCCACCGCTTCCGAGCCGCTGGAAAGAAAATAGAATTTGTCGAGTCCCTTGGGCATGAGTTCCGACAGTTCTCGGGCCAGCTCCTCGGCGGGCTCGTTGGTGAACGCCGTACCGTTGACGTAGGCGACTTTTTCCAGCTGCCTCCCGACTGCTTGGGCGATCTCCTTGACCCCATGGCCGATGTTGGCGACGAAGGCGCCGCCGCAGGCGTCCAAGTAGCACTTGCCCGCGTCATCCGTGAGCCAACAGCCCTCCCCGGAAACGATGCGCGGTAGGGGTTTTTTGAGTGAGCGATAAAAGACCGCGCTCGAGTTTTCCATGATTTAAAGCTATTGTAGGAAATCCGCCTATGAACCTGCTACTCGTGGTTAATGCTCGGCGTAGGGTTCTAGTTGACGCTGGAGCAAGTCTAAGGCCTACGTCCGGCTAGGTCTTTAGGCTCTCGCGCGCATCAAATAATGCGGTTATCATTCCTGAAAGACGGGGGCAGAAATTCGGAATCCGGGAGAGAATGTCTGATAAAAAAGGTTGGTGTAGCCATGGCCCTTATCGCGGGCTTGGGGTCCGTGTCTTTTGCGCAAGCGAATTCCGCTCTAATCCAAAAAGTGGAGCGGGGCAACCGTGACTCCCAGGTTCAACGGCTTAAGGTTATCATGAAGCGCTCTCTTGCGTTTGACCAAATGAAACTGATTGAAGAGGGTTGCGTCGGCCGGCCGCGCGTCGACATCCATGTTGGCGGTGTTGACTTCCGCTGTCTCTCTTCTACGTTGGGCGGCTACAACGATGAGTACATTTCCGCCGGCAGCTTCACTGGGAGTATTAGAATGATCACGACCGCAGTCAACGGCCGGTTTGTTTTTCGCCTCAGCGATCGGAAGGTTCTGAATACGCAGCTTCAGGGGAGGGTGTCGTTGGCTGACTTTCGCGAACTCTTGGACGCGGCGATTGTTAAGGATGACACTTTGCGTGAGGCACTGGGAGACGCGTATCAAGAAGAAAAAATTGAAAGAGAGATGAAACGGATGGGCGACGGACTAAATCGCCAGTAGCTCTTGAATTGGCGGAACATGTTGTTGTCGCGGCATACCCAAGGCGCTTCAATTCGACATTTGCGCCCGGGCGAAAATAACGCTATAATTAATGCGATTTACGGATGCTAGACTGCCTGTTCTGCAAAATCATCCAGCGCTCGATTTCCGCGAAGCTCGTGTTCGAGGACAACGACGCGGTTGCCTTCGAGGACATCAATCCTCAGGCGCCCACGCACGTTCTCGTCGTGCCCAAAAAGCACGTCTCGAGCTTGGCGGAGACCACGGACGCGGATGTGGTGCTTTTGGGACGGTTGCAGAGGACGGCTGCGGCCCTGGCGGCTAAGTTGGGGCTCTCGAGCGGCTTTCGCGTGGTGGCCAACAACGGCCGCGGCGCCGGGCAGACGGTGGAGCATTTGCACTATCATCTCTTGGGCGGCCGGGAGATGAAGTGGCCTCCGGGCTGAAAACAGGCGCGCAAAGGGGTGATTTGATTCCATGGTTTTTGTGAAAGTGCGTGAAGGTGAAGCCATCGATGAGGTTCTGCGGCGCTTTAAGCGCGAGTGCGAGCGTAACGGCATTCTGCGCGAGATTAAGCGGCGCGAGCGCTACATCCCTTCGAGCTTGAAGCGCAAGATGAAAGCGGCCGAGGCGATGCGCAAGCGGCGCCGCTCGATGAGGCGCCGGCGGCGGGTTTAAGGCTTTTGCCTTTACCGGTCGCCATGGGGCTCATTCCTCCGGATATCCTCGAGAACATCCGTTCCCGGGTCGACATCGCGGAGGTCGTGGCTCAATACGTCCCCGATCTGCGCCTTTCCGGGCGCAGTTCCAAGGGGCGTTGCCCGTTTCATCAGGAAAAAACGCCGTCGTTCCATGTCAACGCGGAGAGGCAGACGTTCCACTGTTTCGGCTGCGGTGCTGGGGGCGACGTCTTCGCCTTCCTGATGAAAATCGAGAACTTGGGCTTCTCGGAGGCGGTCGAGCGCCTGGCCGAACGCGCCGGTGTGCCGGTATCCTGGACCAGGGAGTCTTCCGGGGCGGGTTCGCAGGAGCGCCGGGCGCTTTTGGAGGCGTTGGCCTTCGCCGCGGAATTTTATCGCGATTGCCTGCTGAAGTCTCCGCGCGCGGAGACGGCCAGGAAGTATCTGGCCTCGCGCAAGGTTTCGGAGCAGGCCTCTGAGGCTTTCCAGCTGGGCTACGCGCCTGGCGGGAGCGAGTTCTGGGCGGCGGCGGAAAAAAAGGGCTTGGCCCGGGAGATTCTGGCCAAGGCCGGCTTGATCTCAGCGAAGGAGGGGCGGCCGCGCGATTATTTTTTTGATCGGGTGATTTTTCCGATCCGCGACGCGAAAGGCGCCGTGGTCGGTTTTGGCGCGAGGACCATGGGCGACGGCGTGCCCAAATATTTAAATTCGCCCGAGTCGCCCGTGTTCAGCAAAAGCCGGGTGCTTTACGGACTGTGGGAGGGATTGAGCGCCGTTCGGAGGGTGCGCAAGGCAATTTTGATGGAGGGCTACATGGACGTCATCGCGGCGCACCAGCACGGCTTTCCCATCGCCTGCGCGCCTTTGGGAACGGCCCTGACTCCAGATCAGGCCGCCTTGCTCAAACGCTACGCGCCCAGCGTCGCCGTGGTCTTCGACTCCGACAAGGCCGGCGAAGCCGCGGCCGTCCGCGGTTCGGCCGTGCTTTTGTCCGCCGGGCTTTCCGTCCGGGCCGCGGCCGTGCCCAGCGGCAAGGATCCGGATGAGTTTCTGCACGAGTTCGGCGGCAAGGCCTTCAAGGACGAGTGCCTGGCCAAGTCGGAGGGCCCGGATCAGTTCTTGACGCGCAAACTCCTGGCTTCGGCGCCCAAGCCGTTGACGCCGGAGGCGAAATCATCGATAGGGAGGGAAGTCCTGGCGCTCATCACGAAGGTGCCGGACGAGATTTTGAAGAGCGAATGGACCAAGCGCTTGGCCAAAACCCTCGACGTCTCCGAAGGTGCGCTATCTCGGGAAATGGGCCGCGCGGTCGGCCATAAGGCAGTCCGAATGCCGCCGGAGCCCGCCGCGCCCAAGCCCGCCCCGGCTGCCGCGGCATTTTTTCCCCCGGAGGATGCCCAGGTTCTGCGGCTGGCTTTCGAAAATCCCGGCGCGGCGGCGGCCATGGCGGTCGAGGATGATTTTATTTCGCATGCCGGCCGGAAAATTTGGCGGGCGTTTTTAGAAGTCAAAGACGGGCCCTCATGGGATGCACGTCTCTCCGTCGCGGAGTCGTTGGACGAGGCTGAGCGCTCCTGCGTCTCAAGACTGCTTGTTGAGAGTGGGAAAAGCGCCGATTCCGAGAAGGCGCTGGAGGTTCTGCTGGCGCGGCGCCGGGCGCTCAGGCGCTTGAGGGAGATTGAACCGCAAATCCGGGATATGGGGGCCGGAAAACGGCCCAAGGACGCGGTCTTGCAGGAAGAGTACCTGCGCCTTTGCTTGGCGACGAAAAGGCGGGGAAATTAATGCTTAAGGCGAGATAAAAAGAAAGGATTCAGAATATGGCTATACCGGCGAGTCAGGCGATGCGAAATCTGGTCGATTTGGGGAAGGAGCACGGCTATTTGACGCTGGAGCAGATCAGCCGCTCCCTGTCCATGGCGAACATGAGCTCCGAGGAAGTCGACGATCTCATGTCCACCCTGGAAGACTTGGGCATCGAGGTTGTCGACCGGAAAAAGCCCGCGGCGGCCTCGTCCGGCCGCGAGCGGTTTTCCGAAGAATGGAGCTCGGTCTCCGACGTCTCCAATTCCATCCGGATGTACCTCTCCGAGATGGGGCGCGTGCCGCTCTTGAACCGAGAGGAGGAGGTGACGCTGGCGCGCAACGTGCGCGAGCGGGAAAAGGAGCTGCGCTTCCTGGTCTTGGAGTCGCCGATCACCATGCGGGAAATCCGGAACTGGGAAACCCTCATCGAGCAGCAGGAGATGACGCCCAAGGAGCTCATGCCGCGCGGTCGCAAGACCGCCTCCGAACTCTCCGGCATGCGCCGGCGCATGAAGAGCGTGGCCCAGTTCATCGCCAAGGCTGAGAAATCGATGCAGCAACTGCGCGAGAAGCTCAAGAACCCCAAGCTGTCCCCTGTCGCGCGCTTGAAGCTCAATAAGTCGATGGAGAAGATTAATAAGGCCGTCATCGCCAAGATCGTCAGCCTCAACCTCAACCAGGAAAAGATCAAGCGTTTGACCAACCGCATCAAAAACTACGCGGCCAAGATCAGGCAATGCCATGATGAGCTCAAGCGCTATGAAATCCGCTACGGCGCTTCCTATGAGGAACTCGCCCGCTATTACGCCGCAGTCAAGAAAGGCCGTATGAAGGCCGACGCGTTTAGAACCAAGACCGGCTACGCGCCTTCGGCCATGGAAGCGGCGCTGGAGAACATGAAGGGCATCGCCGAGCGTTTGGAACATTTTCAGAACAACCTGCCCATCCCCCTGGATCGGTTCTTGGAGCTTGACGACAAAATTGTGGCCCTGGAGGAGACCATCCTAGGTGACAAGTTGAAGCTGATTAAAGCCAACCTGCGGCTGGTCGTCTCCATCGCTAAGAAGCATGTTAATTCCAACCTCGAACTCTCGGATCTCATTCAGGAAGGCGGCCTGGGGCTTATGAAGGCGGTCGAGAAATTCGAGTACAAGAGGGGATTTAAGTTCTCCACCTATGCGACCTGGTGGATCCGCCAATCCATCAACCGCGCCATCGCGGATCAGGCCAGGACCATCCGCATCCCAGTGCACATGAAAGAGCTTATTTCCAAGCTTTCCAAAGTGACGCGCAAATACCGGCAGGAGTACGGTCGCGACCCTATGGTCGACGAGTATAGCCGGTCGCTCCACATCTCCATGGATAAGGTCAAGAACGTGCTCAAGATCATGCAGGAGCCCGTGTCTTTGGCCACACCCGTAGGCGAGGACGAAGACTCTTACCTCGAGGATTTCATCGAGGATAAGGGTGGCCAGGCGCCGTCCTATTCCGCGACCGATTATTTGCGGCGCAAAGAGGTCGAGAAGGTGCTCTCGACCTTGACCGATCGCGAGGCGAAAATCGTGAAGCTGCGCTTCGGGCTCGACTCCGGCTACCCGCGTACTCTGGAAGAGGTCGGACGCCTCTTCCGCGTGACCCGCGAACGCGTGCGCCAAATCGAGGCCAAGGCCATCCGCAAGCTCAGGCATCCGTCCCGCAGCAAGCCTTTGCGGGATTATCTCGACTAGCGAAGAGTTACTCCAATGTCGGAGCAAAAACCTTTCGGCGAGTGGGTTTTGTGGACCGTGCTGCTGATTCTGGCTTTTGCGGTAGGGGGGCTTGTCGCCAACAGGAAAAAGATTCCCTGGCTCCAAAGACCATCCGCGCTCTTACGAGGCGGTGGAACCGCGGATTCTGGTGCGGACTCTCAGGCTTTAACGACGCAGACGGACGTGCAATCCATTCCCGCCATCCGCATCGAAGTCGGGCACCCGCACCATCGTTAGGGCTGTATTGGCGCTTACTGCTGGCCTAGGCCGCCGGCAAGCTGCTTGGCGGTCTGGAACGCAGCCGGGACGCTCTGGTTAAGTCCGGCAGGCCCGTATTGTGTGGAGGACCCCGAGATTTTCGCGGGGGCGGCATGCGCGACCATGCTTGGGCGCCGAGTCTCCTGGGCTGTGGCATGCGCGACTTTGGAAGCATTATCCGTCTGGCTGGGGCTAGAAAGGCCAGAGACGGCGCCGCCTAGCGCGTCACCAAGGGCGGTTGCGCTCTGCAGAGAACTCGCGGCAAACTGTTGGTTTGCGTTCGGCGATTGGGAGTCGCGCTTTCTCGCGGCGACTCGAGACCGTGCCGCGCGGCAGGCATCCAAGATTTGTTCGTTTGTCTCACCCGGAGAAGCGCTTTCCGCCGCGCATGCCGAGGGGTTGATTCGGGCAATGCTTTGATTGGCGGAGTCCATTAGGAATCCCTCCGCCGCGGAGAAGCCGTCCATGGCCGGGTCGGCCCATGCCCTTGGCGCTATTAAGGATATGGCCACCGTCGCCAGCATCACGCCTTTGAGGTTCATGGTTGGCTCCTGCGCTAATTATTGTGGGATATACGGTTTTGCGCAAGGGGCCAAAGGGCCTACTTATAATTAGGCCTAAGGACCTAGGACCATTTTTTTCTTGACAGCCCCGGGCTTTTGGGATATACTTTCCCAGCTGTACTATGCGCCGCTTAATCCAGTGTTTTGCCCTTCATATCATTCATTCATAAAATAGAGCGGCAAAGGGGGTATAGCATGACTAAGGAAATGAAGAAAACCGGAACCGCGGGCTTCACTCTAATCGAGTTGATGATCGTGGTGGCCATCATCGGTATCTTGGCGGCCATCGCCATCCCGAAGTTCGCGGATCTTATCCGGGAGTCCAAGGAAGGCGCCACCAAGGGCAACCTCGGCTCCATCCGGTCAGCCATGAGCATCTACTACGGCGATCAACAGGGAGTGTATCCGACGGCGATTAACTCCCTGACTGAAAACGGCAAGTACCTGACCGCCATTCCGAACGCGCAGACGCCGCCGTATCACAACACGTCTTCGCTCGAGGTGGACGCTTCGGCTCCGACCGACACCGGCGAGTGGTTCTTCGACAACGGCCCAACCGACACGAACTACGGAACCGTGCTGGTGGACTGCACGCACACCGACACGGTCGGCAACACCTGGGACACCTATTAATTCCAGGCGTTTCGTAAGGTAGGCGTAGGACAGGGGCTTCCTCGGCGTTTCCGAGGAAGCCCCTGCGATTTTCTGTAGAA
>DAIDHS010000002.1:0-91230 GCA_027451985.1 Elusimicrobiota bacterium | reverse complement strand
ACGTCGTCGCGACCTCGGTCGTCGTGGGGACCACGTCGTGTTTTTGAAGTCGCCACCGCGGTCCACCGACCGGCCGCGCCGCCAGGCGGGGTACTCGATCGTCGAACTGATGGTCGTCGTCTTTATTATCGGTCTGCTGGCCGTCATCTCGATCCCGAAGTTCGCGGACTTGGTCAAGGAGTCAAATGAGGGTTCGACCAAGGGAAATTTGGGGGCCATCCGCGCAGCGATGAGCGTTTATTATGGGGACACCTACGGCGCGTATCCCCAACAGATCGCGGATTTGACCATCGGCGGGAAATATCTTGGCTTCACGGTGCCGGCAGCCAAGACTCCTTACTACCACGACAATTCCGCCGCCGAACATGACGCTTCGTCCGTCAACGACATGGGCGGATGGTTCTTCGACAACGTCCCCGGCGACCAAAATTACGGCACGGTGCTCGTTAACTGCACGCATACGGACAGTTCTGGAAGCACTTGGGATGCTTATTGACGCTGCGGTCTTAGCGCTGGGCGCCTGCCTAGGCAGTTTCCTCAACGTCGTCATTTTCCGTCTTCCGAGAGAAGAATCCGTGGTCTGGCCGGGGTCGCGTTGCCCGCGTTGCGGCGGCGCCATCGCTTATTACGATAACATTCCCATCGTAAGTTGGATTCTGCTGCGGGGCCGCTGCCGAGCATGCAGCGGGAAGATATCCGCTCGCTATCCGGCTGTGGAGCTTTTGACGGCGCTGGCGTGCTTATCTTTGTGGCTGCGGTGGAGAAATCCCGCATGGGTTTTTGCGGCGAGTTTGGCGACTGCTGGTCTTACGGCTGTTGCCTTCATTGATTGGGACACTTTCCTGATTCCAGATGAGCTTTCCTTGGGGTTGTGCGCCCTTGGAGTTTTGGCGTCTTGCGTCAATCCTCTGCTGGGCTCTGCGGCGCTTTGGGGTCGAGCCGTTGCAAGTCTCGGCGGTGCGGCCTTTGGATTCGCCTTGTGCTGGGCCATCGCGGCTCTGGGCGAGCGGCTGTTCAAGAAAGAAGCGATGGGCGGCGGGGACATCAAGCTTTTGGCGGCCATCGGATCCTGGAGCGGCGTTCTCGGGGTTTTCGACTGCGTCTTGATCGCGTCTTTGGCCGGCGTTCTCTACGGCGGGACGCTGATGGCCCAGAAAAAGCTCAAGCGGGACGAGCCGATTCCTTTTGGGCCCTTCCTCGCTCTCGGGGCGGCGGTTAATTTCTTTTATCTGCTGCCCTGGGGATTCCCTTTCCTGCGTTGAGCTTGGAAAGCCAGGCGCGCACCGCGGCGGTTTGTGGATCATGCGGAGCCAGCCGCAAATAATTCCCCCAGTGCCGGCGAGTACAGCCAAAGTCGGACAAGACTAGGCAGAGGCGTCCGGCGTCGAATTGCGCCAAAGGGCTTTCAGGATCAATGCGAGCCGCTGTTTTAAAATCCGACAAAGCGGCAGCGTCCTTATGCCCGCGTTCGCCGCACATGCCTAGGAGAATCCAGGCGTCGGGCGACTGCGGATCGCGGCGCAAGGCCTCTTGAAGCAGGACCCCGGCTTTTATCGTTTCTCCGCGTGAAAATTCCAGCCTGGCCATGTTGTAATACGGATCGGCTAAATCGGGGTTAAGGGATGAGGCGTGCTTCAGGGCGGCCGCTCCTCTTGCGGGTAGTCCCGCCGAAATCAAGTCGCTGCCCAAGCCATTCCATGCGAGCGCAGAGACAGGGTTGCAGGCGATGGCCGCCCGATCGAAATTAAGCGGTGAGGCCCATATGAAGTTCCGCTTGGAAAGTACAAGCGCGTAGAAGGCGCAAAGGCAGATTAAAGCGGCGGAGGCGAGCCTGGGCGTAGCTTGCCTCGATTTCCAGTATAAGAATCCCCAACCCGCAGCCAAGCTCAGGGTCGGAAGATAAAGGAATCGCTCGGCCCCCAAAGTATCCAGCGGAATGATGAGATGGGATGTCGGCAAGAGAAAAAGGCATGGCGCCAGGAGCCAGAACGCCCAACGGCTTCTTCGTCGCGCAATTTCCCAGGCCGCTAGGGCATAGGCGGAGGCGACGGCCAGAAAAATCAGCCAAGCCGCGGAAGAAGCAGGGCTCGAATCGGCGATAAGCGGTCGGGAATAATCAGTGCACAAGCCCGTTCCGGTTACGCTGGGCCAAAGATAATGTTCCAGCCCGAATTTGGCCATGGTCAGGCCGGCGACCAGCCGGCCGTGGAAGTAGGGGATTCCTCCATGGAAAGGCGAGGAAAGAGCCAGAAATCTGGGCGCCAGAGCCGCGAGCGTCATGAGCCAAAGACCGATTTGACCCGCCCGGCTTCCTTTTTCCCATGGTTTGCGGTGGAAGAAAACCCAGTCGTTAAGGGCCATGAATGCCGGGAAGAGTACGGACGACTCCTTGGTGAGGACAGCCAAACCGTAGAGGCCGATTCCCGCGCTTAAGCCGGCGGTCGTCGCGGCTTCTAAGGCCAGCCAGGATAGAAGTAGAAATGCCGCAGAGAGGACTTCTGATCGTCCTGTCAAAAGGACGACAGCCTCGGAATGAATGGGCATGACGGCGAAAATTAGCGCCCCGGCCAGGGCCGCCTCCTGGTTTATTTTCCGTTTTAGAATTTCCCACAGAAGGAGGCAAACAAGAAGATGAAGAAGAATGTTGCCCAGGCGCAGGGCGGGAACGGAAAATCCAGTGATGAACGTCTGCGCCAGGAAACTTAACATCAATACCGGGCGGTATTCCTGGACTTTGGCGTCTTGTCCGTAAATGGATTCCCAGTAGCCTTGGGAAAGGGTCGGAAGGATTCCGGCCGCGCCCTCGTGCAGAAAGGGATTATCCTCAATGAGGTACTGATCGTCATAGACGAAAGCCTTGCTTTTGAGCGAAGAACCGTAGGCCGCGAAGACGGCGAGGGACAAGATGGCCATCGCGCGCAGGCGGGATTTCCCAAGGAGCGCGCTCATGTCCTTAGGATATAGACGCGGCTGTGTTCGGCGGAGTTTTTGTAGATGACGCGGAAGAGGCGCTTGTCGTTGAGATCGCGGGAGAGGCCTTCCAGCATGTTACTGACGGCTGCCGACTTGCCCAGGCTCAAACCCAGATCGAGTCCGCTTTGCCAGAGGATGAATCTGATGCGGTACTTTTGCATGTCGCCAGCCAACTCCTGCGGGGAGGCGGGTCCTGGAAGAGGCAGGCTCGGCCGGCGGGAGTAATAGCCGTCGCGGACGTAAAATGCGCTGGAGAGAACGTCTCGGGGCTGGCTGTGCGCGCGAAGCCACGCGTAGGTCTGCGTCATCTCGACCTTCGACCAGTCGGTTCCCTCAATCCAGCGAGGCGATTGAAAGGCGGTTTGGCCGGCCAAAAGCGCAAGCAGGACGAGCGCGGCCCAGCGGCGTTGGAGCGCCGAAGCCACGCAATCCAGCAAAAAAGGCAGGGGCACGAGCAGGTAGCGGTCGTAGCGCCAGGGCCAAATTAAATGCAAGAGAACGAATCCCGCCAGCATCCAAACGGCCGGATCAGCCGATTTCCGGCGCAAAATGGCGGCTGCTCCCAATAGGGCAAGGACGGCCAAGGCGCATCCCAGGGCCGCCCCTCCCTCCGCGGCCCAGCTTTGAGGCAGGTAAGAGGAACCCCAGACGCTGAGATAATAGCGGGCATTTTCCCGGACCACTGAGGGCCAAAGTATCCAGAACCGGCTTCCATAGGAAAGGGCTAGTTCCTGCGTCTTTTGCAGAGTGCCAGCAGCGTGCCAGGACCATAAGGACCACAGAGCGAAGCCGGCCAGGGTCGGCACGGCGATCCAGAGCAGCTTTTTCCAGTTTTTCTCCTGCCAAGAAGGAGCCAGCGCCCCCGGCAAGAACGCCAAGCCGGAAGAGCCGATTTGGGTAACGACGAAAAACAGGAATCCCGAGCGCATGCCGGACTCCCGCTTTTCCAGGGAGATCAACAGGAGGAGAGTAAATAAAAAAAATGGAGCTTCGCTCATCAGCGTTCCAGCCTGGGATAGAACAATGGGGCTGAGGCCGAAAAGCAGGGCGATGAACAGGGCGTTCCAATCGCCCTGTCGGCGCCGCAGCCACAGCCACAGAACCCAAGGAATGGCCGCCAGGAGCATGGCGCAAAAGCATTGGCAGATTCCAGGGTTCGCTCCAAAAAGCAGGATTAGAGGGGCCAATATCGCTGGAAGTCCTGGATTGGCCATGGTCAAAGGAATGCGGAGCGGGCTGGTCAGGAGGTAATAGTGGCCCAAGGTTAGGGCGCGGGCCGCGATGAAATAGATGAGGTCGTCCTGCTGGCGGCCCAGATACTGGGCGGGGGCGCTGGCGAGGATGGCGAGACTTGCCGCTGAGAGAAAAGGCCAAGCGGGAATGGCGCGGAGTTTATTGGAGAGGCTCAAGGTGGAGAACCGCGGAAAGGGGGGGATTCGAACCCCCGAGGGCTGTTACACCCTACACGCTTTCCAGGCGTGCCGTTTCAACCACTCACGCACCTTTCCAGTGCTTGGATTATAGCGAACTCGCGAGGGAATTTCACGGTTCGGATCTTTTCTCGTCGGTCAGCTTCCCCCGAAGCGGATCGTGGCACTTGGTCCGGCGCCGGAAGAGGGGGCGGATTGGAGCGTGATGGCGTTTGGCGGCAGGGAAAGATCCGAGGCGAGCCCGGTTTGGATCGCTCGGGTCTGCGCGGCGTCCGCGCCCAAAAGAGAAATAAAGATGCTTTTCCCGTAGCTTGTGCGCCTGAACCAGTCCGAGGCGGCGCGTAACAGCGCTTTGCCGGAATCGCTGAGGGAGTCGTTTTGTCCTTGATTCCCAAAAAGCCGGGAGAAATCCAGGCTCACGGAATAGCCGTTCGCGCTGGGATGGACGATCCCGGGAAACTCAAGCGTCCTTCCCACGGCCGTAAGAATTTTCGTCCCGTTGCTCCAGTGATAAAGAAGCGAATAAGACTGGCCCGCCTTAATCCAGGAGCCGTCCGAGTTTTGCCCCTTCCAGACGAGGTTATTCGGAGGCATGCCGCTGCCGCCGAAGCTGCGGATGGCTTTGCCCTGCTCGTCGACGACGTCGAGGCTCCAGGACCAGCCCCGGCCCTTGCGGTCCGCGCCGGATTGCGCGATGGTCGCGGCTAAGTCCGCGCGCGCGGGAATCACGATGGCGGGCAGCTGCTTAAGGGCGTCGTTCCACGGCGCGATGAGGCCCTGGCTGTGAAGCAGACCGGGCCGCGCCTGGCTCCAGCCTTGGATTCGCGGCGAGTCGGTCAGGAGAAGTGAATCGTCTGGTTTCAGGGATTTCTGGATGGCCGCATAGGGATCGGGCTTGAGCTTCAGGGGAGGCTTTGCGAGGCTTGGTTTTTGCTGCTCGTTTCCCTTGATGACCACATTTTGAAGTACTCCGCTGGACGCGCTGACCCCGGGGGCGAGGCCGGCGCTTTGCGCGCGGGCGGGGACGACGGTCCAAGCTAGCAGAAAAGCGGCCGCCAGAAATTTGCGTTGTCCCACCCTTTGTTTAGTGAGCATCGTCAGCCGCTCCTGGCGCCTCAGCGTCCGCCGCCTTTCCTTTGGCGATGATGATCTCCACCCGTCGGTTCTGCTGGCGTCCCATCGCGGTCCCGTTGGAAGCCACGGGATGCGCGTCCCCGTAGCCCGCCGCGGACATGCGAGAGCCGTCCAAGTGGGACTTGTCCACGAAGTAGTCGAGCACGGCTTTCGCCCGGGCGCGCGATAGGCCGAGGTTGGAGGAAAACTGCTGATTATGAATGGGCACGTTGTCAGTGTAGCCTTCGATGAGGATACGCCGGCCGGCGTATTTCCTGAGCACTGCGGCGGCCTCGTCTAAAGTCGCATAGGCCTCAGGCTTAATCTGCGCCTTACCGGTTTCGAAAAGAACCTCCGCGGCAAGCGGAATGACGATGCCGCGGGAGGTCTCTTCGGTCTGGATTTCAGGCATGAGACTGGGGACCGTCTCTTCCTCGGCGGAGACCAGCAGCTGCGGTTTGGCGCTGTTGATTATGACCGAGACCTCGGGACTCCGGCCTTCGTTTCCGACTTCGTCGGTCGCCGCAAGCGCTGCGTAATATTTCCCGTCCGGGAAAGGCGCATGCTTTCCGTTGAGACCGTCCCAAATGATTTGTTCCGGGGGATAGCCCTGCCCGGAAATATTCCATGCCGCGCTCTTGTCGGCGTCCGCGATGGAGAGCTTCCAAGAGGCGATGTTGGCCGCAGAGCGGGCCGTGTCGCTGAAAAACGCACGGTCGTTGGACGTGTCGGCGTTAGGCGCGAAAATCGCAGGCTGGACGGAAAGAGTGAGCTGCGGCGGAGTGTCCACGACGCGCACGATTTGATCGGGCAGGACGGACTTGTTCCCGACTGAATCCGCCACGCTCAAATTATAGGTGTAGGAGCCGTCCGGCACGATTTTGCCGCCGGAATCCTTCCCGTGCCAGGTCAGCTCGGCGGGGAGGGAGCCCCTGCCCGAGAACGCTCGGACGACGCGCCCTTTGTCGTTCTTGATGTCAAGAGCCCAGTCCCCCGTCGGGCTCGCGTCGCGATAGGAGAAGGTGAAAACCGCCTTGTTGACCGTGCCCTTGGGTGCGAATAAGGTCGGCGAGACCTTGGCGCTGATCTCAGGTGGCGTCGTGTCGATTTGGAGTTCCTTTGGGGCGGTGGAATTGCGGTTGCCGGCCATGTCGACGACGCTGAAAACGTACCGGTAAACTCCGTCCGACGCCGGACTCTTGTCGTCCCGTTCGCCGCTCCAGGTCAGGCTTGCCGGAGGCTGGCCCGGGCCGGAGAACTCGCGGACGCGGACGTCGCTGGCGTCGACGATGTCGAGAGTCCAGCGCGCGATTTTATTGAAGGACTGCGCGCTGAGGGCGAAGGAAACGGCGTCCATGATCCCGTCGGCGTTTGGAGAAAAGTCGGGCAAATTCGACTGGGCGGAAATCTGCGGCAGCCCGGCTCCGACAGTGACCGTTTTTGGCGAAAGCGTCACGGCGTTGTGAGCCACGTCCTGAGTCCAGAAGACGCAGGAATATTCGCCGTCCGGAACAAGCGCGCCGGAATCCGAGGTGCCGTCCCAATCCAACTCGCCGTTTAAAGCGCCTCGGCCCGAGAACTTCCGCACGACCTTGCCCTTTGAGTCGCTGATGGTCAGCGCCCAGGAATCCACGGAAGAGGCGTCTTGCTCGCCGATCTGAAACATCGCCTTCTTTTGGTCGCCGCTGGGGGAGATGAGAGTGGGAGCGACGGCGATTTGTACGACGGGGGGGGTGGTGTCGATTTGCGCAGTTTGCGGGGCGCTGACGGATTTGTTGCCCGCTTGATCGACGGCGGTCAACGTGTAGGTGTACTTGGCGTCCGGAAGCTGGTTGCCGGAGTCGTCCTGGCCGGCCCACTCGATTTGCTGCGGGGGAGAACCCGTGCCCCGGAAAGCGCGCTTCAAATTCCCGGCGTCGTCCCGAATTTCAAGAGCATAGCTGGCCACTCCGTTTTCATCCTTCGCCGAGATGGCGAAGATGCCGCTGTCGTTGAAGCCGTCGCCGTTGGGGGAAATCAGCCAGGGCGCCAAGGAAACCGATATCTGAGGCGGCTTGGTGTCGATGATGACGGTCTTGGGGATGGTCAGCGCGCTGTTGCCGGCTTGATCCGCACTCAGGAGCGCGTAGGTGTAAACGCCGTCCGGAAGAATTTTTCCGTCCGCGCCGCTGCCGTCCCAAGGGATTTGCGGCGGCGGTTCTCCCATGCCGGAGAAAGTCCGGACGGTCTTCCCGTCTTTGTTTTTGATTGTGAGCCTCCAGTTTTCGATGACTTTGTGGCCCGCAGGAGGCTGGATGTCAAAATTCACTGAGGCGCTCGTTCCGTTGCCTCCGGGAGAAAAAATAGCTGGGGTAGCCGCGATTTGCATGGTCGGTTCGGTCCGATCTATCGTCACCGTTTGCGGCGAAGTGACCGTCGTGTTGCCTGCCATGTCCCGCACGGCCAAGGTGAAGGCGTATTGGCCGTTGGGTGCCGGATCGCCGGTGTCGGTGAGGCCGTGCCAGTCTATTTCGGACGGCGGCATACCCTTTCCAAAAAAGGATTTAATGGCGGAGCCCCCCGTTATGCGCAATAGCCAGCTGTTCATGCCATATGGATCGCTGGCCTGGAGATTAAAATGCGCGATGGGCTTGGAGCTGCCTTCTTCCGGGGAGAAAACGTCCGGATCCACCCGTATTTGGGCGAAAGGCGGCTGCCGACTGCAGATGACCTGCTTGGCCGGCATCACGACCTTTTCTCCGGCCAGCGTCGTGACGCTCAAGGTGTAGAAATAAATGCCGTCGGCGATGACCTCGTTGTTCTCGTCCTTGCCGGCCCATTCCAGAACTGCGGGCGGGGCGCCTTGGCCGGAGAATCTTTTAATCTCCTGGCCTAGGGCGTCGGTGATGGTGAAGCTCCATTGCGAGACGTTCTGCGGGGCCGAGACGGCTAAATGGAAAATAGCGGTGTCGAGGATGCCGTCGCCGTTGGGTGAAAAATAGACGGCGTCCGGGGCTGCTTTGGCGGCCGGCGGCCCGCCGGATTGGGCCGCCGCCGAAGCGGGCGCGGCGGTCATCAGGAGTGCAAGCGCTGCGGCGAGAAGCTTTTTCATGGCGATGTCCCCGGTTTCGATGCGGCCGAGCCGTTCATGGAGCGTATCTGCTCGATTCTCTGCTTGGCGGCTTGCACCACGGCCGGAGAATCGGCGTTCTTGGCCAAGTCCCCATACACTTCCAGGGCTCGGGCCCAATCCGAGTCCTTTTCGTAAATCTTGGATAGATTGATGAGCGCCTGAAGCCTGTATGGGGAGGAGGCCGGGCGCATGGGAATCATGGCCTCCCAGGATTTCTGCGCATCGGCGGCATCCCCTGTTTTTTTCTCGATCGCGCCGATTTGATAGGAGGATTCCAGCAGTGCGTCGCTTCCCGGCGCGGCGGAGGCGGAAATTTCCCGTAGGGTCTTGAGCGCTCCGGGATAATCCTTGCGGCTTTGCTCGAGGGAAAAGACATCCCAGCGGGCCTGTAGGCTTTGCGCCGCGCCCGGCGACGACTTCAAGTATTCTGCGTAGATCTCCTCTGCGCGGTCCGCGTTTCCCGCGTCCTTGTAGGCCAGCGCTAGGTTGTAGAGGGCCGATTTTCCGTAGGAGGTGGCCGGGAAGGAGGATAAAAGCTGTTGATAGGCCGCCGCCGCCCGGGGGTAATCTTTCAGGCTGTAATAAGAGCTTCCTTCCTTAAATAGCGCTAAAGGAACGTCCTTGTCTTGGGGGAAGTTCTCCGCGAAGCGTTTGTAGGCGGAGGCGGCGTCGGCGAAGCGCCCTAGATTGAAGTAGCACTCGCCCAGGAAAATTTGCGCTTTGGGAAGCTGCGGGTCATCGGTGTAGTTCACGCTAAAGTTCTCGAATTCCTTGGCGGCATCCGAGTAGTTTTTAGCTTCGTAAAGGTCGCTCGCCAAGCGGAAGTCGACGGCCGCGGCGGCGGGGCTTTGCGGATTGCTTTGGAGAAATTCGGAGTAGAAGCTCTGGAAGCTCTGCTTGGGGTTGCGTGCGAAGACCGCCTCGGCCAGATCCAGGGCTTGGGACACCTGCCCTGACTGGGGCGCGCCAGTCAAAAGGGCCTTGACCTGGGAGAGCGCTCCGGCGTCGTCCCCCGTTTGGTAGGCGATTTGGGCCAGCCTCAGGTAGCAAAGGCCGGCCGACGGATCCGAAGGCCAGCGGGTCAGAATGCCCTCGTAGGCCGTCCGGGCGTCCGGATATTTTTGGGCGCGGAACAAGGTGTCCGCCAAGTTGAAGGACGCCTTTTTCGCTTCGGGCGAGTTCGGCGCCTGGCTGAGAAGCTTCTGCCAGCTTTTGACGGCATCGCTGTAGTAGCCGAGATGATAGAGCGAGATGCCGGCCCGGTAAAGAGCCTCAGGCAGGGCGGGCGAATCGGGATGGGCCGCAGCGAAGCTTTGATATAGATTCGAGGCATCGTTGTAGTCTTTTTGAGCGTAGAGGCTGTCCGCGATGCCCAGGTTGTTGACCGCGGCGAGCGTGGAGGTTGAAGAGTTGAGCATGTCCTGAAGTTTTCTACGATCCGCGACGGCTTGGGCTTCTTGCCCCGAGAGTTCATCGCACCACGCCAGGCCGTCCTGCGCGTAGACCGCGGCGGGACTGTTGGGATAGACCTTGACGATCATGGCGTAGCGGCCGCGCGCCTCGTCCAAACGGCCTTGGCGTAGGTAGGCCTCCGCCACAAGAAGCCGCGAGAGGCTTCTCCACGGGGAGTTCGACTGGGGAAGCTGGTTGAGCAAGTACTGGTAGGAGGTGACGATGGAGCCGTAATCGCCGCGCTCGTATTCCAGGTTCAGCATCAAGAACAGAGCCTCCTCGGCGACGTCGGTGCCGGGAGCGGAATCCACCACGCGTTGGTAGGCCGCGAGAGCGTCGGGATAGTCCTTGAGCTGAATGAAGCTCTGAGCTTCGATCATGGACATGTTGTTGGCCAGGGAATTGGTGGAGTAGAGGGTCATGAAGTCCTGGCCGCTCTGAGCGGCGCGGCTGAAATCGCCCAAGGACTGCTCAGCCCAGGCGAGGCGGTAGAGCGCCTCTGGTTTGAGCAGGTTCCCGCGACTGGAGTACAGGTCGGAATAGGCGAAAAGCGCCTGGCGAAAATCCCCATCGGCGAGGTAGGACTCTCCGATGAAGTAACGCGCGTAGGCGGCATAGAAGCCGCCGGGATCCTGGGAGATGAGCGAACCGAAAGAAAGCCGCGCCTGCCCGTAATCCCCTTTCTCGAAGGCCGCACCGCCGATGCGGTAAAGCGCGGCCGTCTTAAAGCGCGAAAAAGGGAATTTCTGCACGAAGTCCTGGTACTTCGTGATGGCGCCGTCGTAATCTCCTGAAACGAAGAAGGAGTCTCCAAGGTAGAATGCTGCGGCCTCGCGCAGGCTCGCTTCCGGTGAGTTCTGCGCGATGTTCTCAAAAATTTTAGCGGCTAAGAGAGGCTTTTTCCAAAGCAGATAGGTTCGGCCCAGATAGTAGCGGGCTCTAGGGTCTTGGTTTTGAGAGAGAAGCTTTTCAGCTTGAGGGTAGTTCCCCGAATGCAGGGCGAGAATTCCGCGGACAAAGGAGACCTGCTGGTTTTTCATGAAGTCTGGAGAGGCTTGAGCGATGCCGTTGACGGCCTTGGCCGCTCCCGCAAAATTCTGCTGGGCCAAGTCCGCGTCGGCCAAGCCCAAAAACGCGAGGGGGGCGGCGTAGCTTTGAGGCCAGTCGCTCGTTATGCGCGAGAATCTTTCTCCGGCTTTCTTCCAATCCTGCAGGTCGTAGGCGATCTCTCCCAGGCGGTACTCCGCGCTGGCTTGCAGGGCGTCGTCCGGCGCCTTTTTGAGAGCCTTGGAATAATTCTTTTCCGCCTGGTGGAGGCTTTGGATGCTGGAATCGGGAAGACTTTCAAAAGCGGGTCCGCCGGTCAACGGGGACTGCTCTTGCCGGGCGTCATTGAGAGCCGATTGGAAGAGGCTTTCACCGACCGCGAAGTAGGCGTCCGCAGTCCGTGGGCTGCTTGGATAGTTGGAGATGAAGCTTTGAAAGGCTTGCGCCGCGGTGGACGGGTCGGAGGAGGAGGCCCGGTAGGCGGCCGCCGCCTGCGCGAATGCCGCCTGCATCTGGGCGTCCTCGACTTCGTCTGCGGAACTTCTGCGGAGGGGGAGTTGGAACAGAAGCGTGAGCAAGCCAAGCCACGCGGCGGATCGGCGCGATTTGTTCCGCAACATTCCAATGAAGTTTGACCCCAATATCTGGAAAAAGCAAGGCCTCTGAAAAACTTGAGGAGCGAGGCTTGATATCTGCGGTTTTTTTGACGGATGGGATGCGGCTAAATGTCTTTGAGGGCTTGGATGAGCTTGGAGACGCTTTCCTGAGCGTCGCCATAGAGCATCCGGGTATTGTCCTTATAGAAGAGCTCGTTTTCGATGCCAGCGAAACCTTTGCCTTTGCCGCGCTTCAAAACGATCACGTTCTTGGCCTGCTCGGCGTCTAGGATGGGCATGCCGTAGAGCGGGCTTCCGGTGCGGTGTGCCGAGGGATTGACGACGTCGTTGGCGCCGATGACCAGGGCCACGTCGGCGCTGGAAAACTCCGCGTTGATCTCATCTCGATCGAAAAGGCGATCGTAGGGGACCTTCGCCTCGGCTAAAAGGACGTCCATGTGTCCCGGCATGCGCCCAGCCACGGGATGGATGCCGAATTTGACCGCGACGCCCTTGGACTCTAGCGAGTCCATGAGCTCCTTGACCTTCTGCTGGGCCTGGGCCACGGCCAGACCGTAGCCGGGCACGACGATGACTTTCGCGGCGTAGCCCAGCATCAGGGCCGCGTCGGATGCCTCGATGGCCTTGAGGCTCCCCGCGATGTCGCCGCCCTCCTGTTCGATTGCGCCGAAGGCGCCGAAAAGAATGCTGGGAATTGATCGGTTCATGGCCTTGGCCATGAGGAGAGTCAGCAAAGATCCGGCCGCGCCCACCAAGGTGCCGGCCACCATCATGGCGAAATTCCCGATCGCAAAGCCATCCATGGCGACGGCTACACCGGTGAGCGCATTATATAAGGAAATGACCACGGGCATGTCCGCGCCGCCGATGGGAATAGTCATTAGGAATCCGAAAGCGGCGGAAAGGATGAAGAAGGCGGCTAGAATCTCGTGAGAGGGCCGGAAAACGCACAAGGCGCCGGCGACGACGGCCACTGCCAGCAGAACAAGGTTGGAGGCTTTCTGCAACGGATAGACGATGGGCCTTTCCCGCATCCAGCCTTGCAGTTTAAGGAACGCGATGACGCTGCCGGTGATGGAAACGGCGCCGATGATGCCGCCCAGAGCGGAAAACGCGGCCGAGACGCCGGAGGCGCCGCGCAGAAGTTCCAGCGCTCCGATAGCGCCGGCCGCGCCGCCGCCCATGCCGTTGTAGATGGCGACCATTTGAGGCATTCCGGTCATGGCGACTTTTTTTGCCGCGTAGTAGGCCGCGCCGCCGCCCAGCAGTATGGCGACGCCCATGAGCGAGAAATTTTCCATGCCCGGAATGGCGCAGGTGACGGCAATGGCGGCCGCCATTGCCAAACCGGCGAAGACCATTCCGCTGGCCGCGGTTTGCGGGCGGCTCATCCGTTTGAGAGCCAGGATAAAGGAGACGCAGGCCAGCAGGTAAATTGGCTCGATGAACGCGGAGGCGGAGAAGGTCATTCCTTGGCCTTGGCTTTAAGGAACATGCGCAGAATCCGATCGGTGACCACGTAGCCGCCCGCGACGTTGGCTGCGGCTAAGGCCACGGCGATGAACCCGACAACCTGTTCTGCCGGCGTGTGGGCGTGGCCCAGGGCGATCATGGCGCCCACCAGCACGATGCCGTGAATGAAGTTCGAGCCGCTCATGAGCGGCGTGTGGAGCATGACCGGCACGCGGCTGATGACCTCGTATCCGGTGAAGGCGGCCAGAATGACGATGGTGACGGAGGCCCACATTCCGGTCATCATGCCGCGGCCTCCACAAGCTCGCGGGTCGGCTCATGGGCCACGCGCCCTTGGTGGACCAGAAGGGAGGCGGCGAGAATTTCATCGCTGAAATCGCCGCTGAGGCTTCCGTCTTTCCCTATTAGAAGGTCGAGAAAGGCCTGCTGGTTCTTGGCGTAGAGCCGGCTGGAATGAAAGGGTATTTGCGAAGGGAGGTTTTCCTGGCCAAGGACGATGACGCCGTTGACCACCGCCGCCTTTCCGGGCTGGGTCAACTCGCAGTTCCCGCCTGACTCCGCCGCCAAGTCCACGATGACCGAGCCGGGCTGCATGCGCGAGGCCATGTCGCGATCGATGAGCCGTGGAGCCTTGCGGCCCGGGATGTTGGCCGTGGTAATGACCGCGTCCGCTTTGGCGACAGCCTCTGAGACCATCGCGCGCTCCTTAATCTTCTCTTCGGGGGTGAGCTCCCGCGCGTATCCGCCGGAGGCCTCGGCGTCAAGAGCAAGTTCGAGGAACTTCGCGCCCAAGGCGCGCACGTGCTCGCCTGCCGCGCGGCGCACATCGTAAGCCTCCACGAGGGCGCCCAAGCGCCGCGCCGTGGCGATGGCCATAAGACCGGCGACGCCGGCGCCCAAGACGAGGATCTTTGCCGGGCGGATGGTGCCCGCCGCGGTCGTGAGCATGGGGAAAAATTTGGGGGAATGCTCCGCGGCCAAGAGCGCGGCCTTGTATCCGGCCGCCGTTGCCTGAGAGGAGAGGGCATCCATGCTTTGCGCCCGAGTGATGCGCGGGATAAGCTCCATGGCGAATGCCGTGATCTGCGCGTCCCTCATGAGGCGAACCGTTTCCGAATTCCGGCTCGGGTTCATAAAGGAGACCGTGATGGTCCCGGGCCGCATCCAGCCGATTTCCTCGGCCGTCGGCGGCTGGACTTTAAGCGCGACGGAAGCTTTTTGAAGAAGAGCCTGCCGGGAAGGCATGACTTCGGCGCCTGCTGCCGCGTAAAGGGCGTCCGGGTAATAGGCTGCGGCTCCCGCGCCGGATTCAATCAGAACGGTGAGGCCTTTTTTTACGAGCGCGGCGGCGACTTCCGGGACCAGCGCGACGCGGCGCTCGCCCGCCGCCGTTTCTTTCGCAATCGCTACAATGATGCCCACAAAGTTGCCTTGTTTTTTGATTATAGCATATGAAGAAACCGCTGCCGCTATCTTCAGATCGGGCGCGGCCCTAAATCTGATTTCAATTTGCTATTATGAGGCTGAAAAGCGATTGGATATGAAGACAACTAAAGCGGTGCTCCTCTTTTTCGTTCTCGCGACGGGTGTCTTTCTCGCGTCCGCGCCGCTTTGTTCCGCGCAGGAGGCAGCGGCGGAGGCTCCGGAAGCCGGGGCCTCTTTAGCCAATACCCCGGTCTCCGATGGCGAGATCGTCCCCGGCGGACCCGCCGGACTTGCCCCGGATCTCGGGGATTTCATGGAAAACTCCTCCGTTCCGAGCTTGCCCAAGGCATCTCTGCGGCGTTCCTTCGTTCCCAGGTTTTTGCCGAGTTCCAGGGCTATTTCAGCGCCGGCGGCGCTCCCCTCTGCGGCTGAGTCCGCCGCGCCTCAGGCGCCTTCCGCGCTTCCCGCCGCCGTGCCGAATGCGGTAGTAGCCTCTCCGTTCGGCGTGCCCGCGTCTCCGGCGGCCTCCGCCCAATCTGAGAGCGCTCCCGCGGGCCCTCCGCCGCTGCCGGCAGGCAGCCTCGAAGATTTTTTGGTCAACACGCAGAACGGCCAAACGACGGGCTCTCCCGGCCTCCATTCATTCGACCGGGAGCAGAACTCCGGGAAACGCGGCCGCAAGTCGCTTCTGCAAATGCTGCTGGCCCCGCTCAAACTCTCGGCGAGCAAGGCGGTGTCGGCTTCCGCCGGCCAAGCCGCCCAGATGGGCCGCGACGACTACGACTCCCATATTTTGGGGGGATCTGCGCATCCCGAAAGCGCCCGAAATGACGCCGCCATTCAATGGCCTCGGAGGCCTTCCGCGCGGCCCGAAGTCCCACCGGTGGCCGCGACTACCAGCGCCGCTACCGGCCACTCGAATCAGGTCATGGTCGCTTTGAGCCTGGATATGAGCAAACGCCCTGGGAAATTCCGCGATGCGCTGGCCGATCTTTCGCGGACGGCGATGTTTAAGCCCGCGCCCGGCTTTGCTGCGGGAGTTCCAGGCGCCGGCATGCATGGAAAGATTGCCGTGGTCGGGTGGCTGCCGAGGAAGAACGTGTCCCGCCTGTTCGCGCTGCCTTCCGTCGCGCGCGTCCGGGTCGACTGGAATCCCGACTCTTCCTCTGCGGCGGAACTCTTGAAGATGCCCGGAGCGTCTGCCCGGATGATCATCGGCCTGCGCATTCCCGCGGGCCAGGACCCCGCTGAAATTATCGCGAAGTCCTTGCCGCGCTTACGAATGGAGAGCGGGTTCGCTTACGAGCGGACTCTAGGTTACCGCAAGATGAGGGGCACAAAGGATAGGGTGCTCTTGGTCTCTGGAAACGTGCCTTTGCATGGACTATCGGCCGCGATGGGCGATGCGGGCGTTGTGAGCGTCGCGCCGGTCCCGCCGCCTCCTCCAACCGCGCTCGTTCCTGCCAGGGCGCCTGGAGTTTCTGGATTTCTGTCTTACGCCGCAAGACGTTCTCCCGGGCTCGTGAGCCTGACCGCGCTGGCTCTCGTATTTTCCCTGGCCGGCTTCTAGCCGGAACGATGAAAAAGCTGTCCTTTCTTCTGGCGTTTCTCCTCGGGCTGGCCGGAGGCCTGGGCGGAGAGTCCTTGCTCCTCTTGCGTGCCCAGTGCAGGCAGATCGAAAACTCGCTGCGGGCGGACTTTGTCGTTCTCCTTGTTCCTGCTCAGGACGTTTCTGCCGCGTCTCAAAAGCAGGTGGAGGGCAAGATTATGGCCCTGCCGGACGTCGAGAGCGTGCGCTACGTTTCCAAGCAAGAGGCTCTCGATCGGCTTGAGCGCAAAGACCCTCAACTCGTCGATTCCGTCGCCTGGCTGGGGGAGAACCCCTTGCCTTCTTCTTTTGAAGTTCGCTTGTCGCCGCAGGGGTTCGGCCGGATTTCGGATTGGATTTCATCCGCTTCCTCGATTTTGGATTGGTCCGACGTCCGTTATAAGAGCGCAGAGGTCAAGGCCATCCTGCAAGCCCAATTTTACGGTTACTGGATCGACATGGTCTTCGGGTTCAGCGCGGCGTTTGTGGTCCTGATGGCCTTCTGCGTTCTTTGGATTTCACCGCACCATTTGGAAAGACGGCTTCACACCGTCGCGCCGGCCTTTTTGGCCGCCGCCGGCTGCGTGTGCGGAGCGGCCCTGGCTCTGACGACGGCCTCGCCTCTGAGGCTGATTGCCTCCTGGTGGTCATGGCCTTCTTGGATCAGCCAAACGGGGCTGATCCTGATTCTGGCGTTGGCGGGGTGGTCTCTTTGCGCCGAAACGTCCTGACGCTGTTCTTACCCGCCGTGCTCGTGTTTTCCTGGAGCGCTCCCGCTCCATCCTTCGCTTGGTTCGATGAGAAGAAACGCAAGCTGGCCGAAATTCAAAACGAACTCAAAGCCGCCAAGGAGCAAATTCAGCTTTACGAACAGATGGAAGAATCCTTGACGCGCCAAACCCAGAGCCTGGAGAAGAGCCGGACCGCGATTGACGGGGAGATGGGCCGGTTGAAGCGGGAATTACGCAGCGCTCGTGCCAACCAACAGCTTTTGGAGGGCCGCCTGCAGGCCGTCGGGCGTGCCTCCGGTCTGTGGCGTTCGGAAATGCGTGCGGAGTTGCGCTCTTATTCCGATGATTTATGGAATCAAGACGGCCCCTTCGGATCTCTAGGCCTTTGGAAGGACCTGCTGCTTGAGCGGGCCGTCTTGGAGCAGACGGCCGTCTTGAAGCGCCTCAGCGGCCTTGATAAGACGGAGTCGCGCCGGAAGAAGCAGCGGCAGTTGGAAGAGGGACGCATCCTGACCCAAAGCCAGAAGGTGAGGGAAAAGGCCCGCCAAGCCGACGCGCAGTACCAGGACGCCCTGGCTAAGATCGCGACGACACAGCAAAAAAAAACGGCGGCCTTGGCCCGGGAAAAGGCTCTCGAGGCTTCGGCTCGAGCCTTGACCCGCCTTATTCAGAAGCTGAAGCAACGTAAGAGCTTTCCGCCGACTCTGCCATCAACGTGGACTCTGGCCAAGAATTCCTTGCCGTGGCCCGTTTTGGGCCGAGTCATTGAACCGTTCGGCCGCCGCCGAGATCCGGCGACCGGCGTCTGGACGCTTTGCCGCGGCATTCTTATCGCCACAAAACCGGGCGCTCCGGTGGCGGCCATGCGGGACGCACAGGTGATTTACGCCGGGAGCTTCCGCTCTTACGGACGCGTTATGATTCTTGATCATGGTGGAAATTTCTTCAGCATCTATGGGGATCTGGGGCAGTTCCTTAAGTTCTCGGGGCAGACGGTGAAGGCGGGCGACATCATCGCCCAGGCCGGGTCTCGGCGCGGCGGTCGTCATGGGCGAGTTTATTTGGAAATCCGGCGGGGAACCGAGGCTTTAAATCCTCTTGATTGGCTCGAGCAATCTCAGTAGCCTATACCTTATATAAGGAGGGAGCATGCGTAATATCTGGGCAATCGCCGCCGCGCTGATGCTGACGGCTTCGGCGGCGCGGGCCGTTCCCGCCGATTCGGCGGCATCTCCGCAGGAGCAGACCTACAAGGAATTAAAAGTTTTGGTCAACGTTTTAAGCTACATCCAGTCCCAATACGTTAAGCCCGAAGACGCCAAGAAACTCATCTACGGCGCAGCCGAGGGAATGGTCGACACATTGGATCCCTTTTCCCAGTTCCTCAATTCGGAAGCCAGTGAGGACATGAAAAGCGAGACCGAAGGGCAATTTGGAGGCGTGGGAATCCGCATCTACATGAAAGATGATTGGCTGACCGTCATGACTCCGATTCCTGGGACTCCCGCCTATCGAGCCGGTATCTTGCCCGGAGACCGCATTACCGCCATCGATGGGAAAACCACCAAGGACATCACCTTCGACGACGCCTTCAAGGCATTGCGCGGCGATCCAGGCACGAAAGTAACCCTGACCGTCTCGCGCTCCTCCGGCGACGACGAGGCAGGCCCGTGGACGACCCGGGATTATCCGTTGACCCGCGAGATCGTGAAAATCCGCAGCGTGCAGTCGCGCATGTTGGACAAGGATATCGGCTACGCCCGCATCACGGAGTTCAGCGCCGAGACCGGGCCGGATTTGCTTTCGGCTTTGGACGGGCTCAAGAAGCAGGGCATGAAGAGCCTTGTCCTCGATTTGCGCAACAACCCCGGCGGGCTTTTGGACGCCGGCGTCGCCGTCGCCTCTGATTTCATCGGCGGCAGCCGGATTATCGTCTATACCCAAGGCCGCGATCCTAAAAGCCGCGAGGATTTCCGAAGCCAAGCCTCCGCGCCGTTCGCGGACTTGCCGCTCGTCGTGCTGGTCAACGGCGGCACGGCCTCGGCCGCGGAAATCGTCTCCGGCGCGCTGCAGGATTACCGCCGCGCCGTCATCGTCGGCCAGAGGACTTACGGGAAGTTCAGCGTGCAGTCCGTCATCCCGCTATCCGACGGCTCGGCTTTGCGGCTGACGGTGGCGCATTACTATACTCCCTTGGGCCGCTGCCTGATGCGCGACGACGATAAGGGCGTCCGCGGCGGGCTCACTCCGGACATCGTGGTGGCCGTGCCCAAAGACGTCGAGTCCAAACTCTACGCCCAATGGGACATGATCTACGCCAAGGATAAGAAGCCTCGCTCCGAAGTGAGTGAAAAGGACATGGTGCCGGATGAGGTTCTCAATCGCGCCATGGAAATCCTCAAGGCCGAGAAAATATTGTCGGCGCCTTCCGGAAATTAAAGCAGATGCGAGTTCTGGGCATCGAGACGTCTTGCGATGAGACCGCGGCGGCCGTCCTTGAAGACGGACGCATTCTTTCCAATGTCGTCTCCTCGCAAATCGCCCTGCACAGGGAATTTAACGGCGTAGTTCCGGAGCTGGCGGCCCGCGCGCACCTGCAGAAAATTTATCCCGTAATCGACGCTGCCCGCCGGGAAGCCGGTGTCAAGAAGATTGACGCCGTGGCGTACACGCGCGGACCGGGCCTGCTGGGGCCTTTGCTGGTGGGCAAGGTCGCCGCGCAGGCGATTGCGCTCATGGAAAAAATACCCCTGGTGCCAGTCAACCATTTGGAAGGTCATGTTTTCGCCGCCGAGTTCGAGAACCGCCTGGAATTTCCCTTGGTCGCGCTTATCGTTTCTGGGGGACACACCGACTTGCTTTTGTGCCGCGGGCCGGGACGCTACCGAGTTCTGGGCCGCACGCGGGACGACGCGGCCGGCGAGGCCTACGACAAGGTGGCCCGACTACTGGGCTTGGGCTATCCCGGTGGACCCGTGGTCGATAAGGCGGCGCGGAGGGGAAATCCGAAAGCCGTCGATTTGCCGAGGCCCTATATGCCGGAGACCTGGGATTTTTCCTTCGCCGGACTCAAGACTGCCGTGCTTTATTATTTACGCGATCGCGGATCGAAAAAGCTCGGACTGGACGAAATTGACGACGTCTGCGCTTCGTTTCAGGAGGCGGTCGCGGACACGCTGGTCACGAAAGCGATGGCCGCGGCGCGCCGATTCCGCGTGAAATCCGCTGTTATCGGCGGCGGCGTCGCGGCAAACAGCCGTTTGCGGGAGCTTTCGGCTTTCCGCGGGCAAGAGCTCGGCTTAAAAGTCGCCATGCCGACGCCGCGGCTATGCACGGACAACGGCGCCATGATCGCTCGGGTGGCTTGGCACCGTCTTAAGGCGGGCGCCGTGGAGCGGCGCTACCGGAGCGATCCGGGTTTGCCCGTGCGTTCCTGGGTCCGGCGCTAGGGCATGGGCCCGGCGGGCGCTTCTGAAGCCGGGCGGTTTTCTTGGGCGTCGGCGCCGCTTTTCCTGTTCCTAACTCTCTTCGCCGCCTACTTATTCTGCGCCTATCCCTCCATCGCGCCCAGGGACAGCGCGGACTTGGCCGTGGCGGCTTTGAGTCTCGGCGTAGCGCACCCTCCGGGATATCCGCTTTACGCCGTTTTAGGCCGGGCTTGGACGGACGTTTTTCCTTTGGGCAATCCGGCCTATCGGCTAAACGTCCTTTCCGCCCTCTGCGGGGCGGGAGCGGCCGCTTGCCTCTTCATTTTTTTGAGGCGTCGCGCGCGCCCGGCGGCGGCCTTGGGCGCCTGCTTGGCGCTGGGCTTGGGCGTTTTTTACTGGAAGTTCTGTCTGCTGGAGGAGATGTACGCCGCCCAAGCTCTTTTTTTGACGCTCCTGCTCCTGCTTTCGGACGGCGATGCGAAATCGCATCTGAAGCGGCTGTCCTTGAGCGGGCTTGTCTTCGGCTTGGGCCTGGTCAATCACCAAAGCCTGTTGTTGTTTAGCCCCGCTCTTTTTTGGCTTTGGAGCCGCCGCTGCCAGGAACTCAGCCGGCGCCTGCCGCCCGACGCCGCGCGGTTCTGCGCCTTCTGCGGCTTGGGTTTGAGCCTGGAGTTTTATCTGTGGATCCGCCTGCACGACGCCGGCCTGGCCTGGGACGTTTTGCGGCGGTCTTCCTACGGCACTCTGACCCTTTTCGGTCCCTACACCGCGCCGTTCTCTTCGACCCTTGTCGGAAATTTGACGGGTTTTTTTGCGCGCGGCCTGCTTAAGAACGGAGCGCCCGCTGCTGGGCTTGCCTCAATTGGCGTTTGGGCCTTGTGGCGCTCGGACAGACGTTTGTTCTGGGGCGTAGCCCTGGGCTTCCTGTTTTTTGGACCTCTTTATTTTTTGGCCACCCGTTTCAACGTGACGCAATGGACGGTGCGCAGCGTGCTTTCTCCCGATTTCATCGTTCCCAGCATTTTTGTCTGCGTTTTGTGCGCCTTCGGGCTCGATGCCCTGGCCCGTTGGGCGCCTAAATCGGCTTGGCCCGCCGCGCTCCTCGTCGCCGCGTGGCCTTTGGCCGCCAACGCCGCGTCTGCGGTCCATCGAAACGATTTTTCAGCCTACGATTATGCCAAGGACTTGCGCCGCGGCCTGCCGCCGGCGTCCGCGGCCATCGTGGGGGGAGACACGGCTCTTTTCGGACTGCGCTATCTGTCCTTGGTCGAGCCCGATGTCCATGACCGGATTTTCGCGGACGCGCAGAGGCCCGGCATGGCCTCGCAAATCAAGGAGTGGATTCATGAGCGCCCGATTTTCGTCACGGGGCTTTCCGAGCGCCGCTTGGCCGACTTAGGCTTAATGGGAAATCCTTTTTTCCTGCGGCCCTCCGGGCTTTTCCAGGAAATCGAGCTTTCAAGCGCCCGGGAAGGATCCGCCTCGAGCGCCAACGCGTTCTGGGCGATCTCGGTTCAGCGTTTTGCTCCGGAGGGTCTGAGCGACTCTTATCTGCGCGACGTCCGTCTTTGCTACGGCTTCGCCCACTATTTGTCTGCGCGGCTCCTGCGACGCTCCGCTCCCCGTGACGCCGAGGCTCAGTCCCTGGCCGCTTTTGCCGCCGACCCGGGGGAATACCGCATTGTGCTCGCCTCCGGCAAAAGTTTATAATCCGTGAGGCTTTCTATGATGCGCTCCGCCGTCGTGGCCATCCTCCTTTTTGGCGCCGCGTCTACTCTTCACGCGTCTTTCGGCGACCAGGGGTTCAGCGCGCGGGCCGTGGCCATGGGGGGGGCGTTCACCGCGATGACCAGCGACCCGGCGTCCGTATTCTATAATCCCGCAGGCATTGCGTTCGCCAGGCACGTTTCTTTGTCCCTCAACGCCCTGAGGCAATTCAACCTGCCGGCTGGCTTCACGGACCAAAGCCAGGCGAATTTGATCGCCGTCGCGCCGCTGAGCGTCGGGGTGGCGGGGCTCTCGTATATTTACAACGATCCTCGCGGCTATTCTTCCGAGCGGACCACTCAGTTGAGCTACGCGACGCAAGGGCTCTGGCAGGCGCCGGGCGCCGACTTAGAGGTGGGCGGAAGCCTCAAGTTTCCGGACACGGCCCCGCCGATGGGAGGAAAATCGGACGCGACGGCGGCCATGGATTTGGGCGCCGTCGAACGCTTTCATGATAAATATTCCGCCGGAATCTCCCTTTTGAACTTGAGCGGGGGCCGCGTCGGCGGCTCAAAGCTTCCCGTGGAACTCCGCGCGGGAGTTTCCGAATCGGTCCGCGACATGACCTTCGTCTTCGACATCGCCCACGAGGGACCTTCGGGGCTTTACCGCGAGGAGACCAGCGCTGGCGCGGGCCTGGAGCGCTGGTGGGAAACCGTGCAGCACGGGGCCGTGGCCGCCCGCGTCGGCTTGCGCGCCGGAGATCGGGATCAAACGTGGAACATGGGCCTGGGCTGGAGGATTATGGGCGGCGAGGCGGACTACGCGTTTACCATTCCTCTCAAAGGCCCGGCGCGCCTGGGCAACGCCGTGTCCATCACCTGGCGCTTCGGCGCTTCCGATCCGGAGGCGGCGTTCGAGCGCATGCTCAAAACCGAGATGGACTACCGTGCCATCCTCCGGCACGAACTTGAGACGGCCGAGAATAAGCAGTGGCAGCTCTCGCAGCAGCTCAATTCGTTGCGGGACCAGATTAAGCTTCTCAGTAATCAGCTGCTGGATAGGACCATTTCCGAGGCCGAGGCTCGCAAACGCTTGGCCGATCTGCAGCAACAGTATCAGCAGTCCCTTCAGAATTTCCAAAATATCCAGGAGAAGGAGAAGCGCCTGCGGAAAAAGTCGGAAGCCGAGAAAAATACCCCGCAGATCCTCTTCCAAAAGGACTGGAGTGCCTATCAGCAGATGAAGAGCCAGGGCGCGGCCGATTCCGCGCTTATCGAGGATTTAAAGAGCATCCTCCGGCAATATCAGGGAACAGGCGTGGATTTGAGCCAAGCCAACCAAGAGTTGGTGCGGCTGCTGCAGAATAGATAGCCCGCCGCTTGTAACATTTTCGCCATTGTTTCGGGCGTAATTTCTGTTATATTCTCGTCGTTCATGGCGAGCGACATTCCGCAGGAACCTCTGCCGGAGTGGCGGGGGGAAATCGAACGTCTCTGGGCCAAGGTGTCCAGGGGCGTGTCCGCGTCTCCGGGCCTGGAAGCTCCCATCGGCCCGTCTTTGGATGCCCCCGAGTCTTCCAGCACGGCCTGGGAGACGCTTTCGCTCATGCGCCGCAAGCACCGCGGCGAAGCCCAGGCATGGTCCGAGATGCTGGAGGCCAAGGAAAAGGAAATCGCGACGCTGCGCGATCGCCAGCGCCTCTTGGAAAACGAGATTTCGGGCCTGCGCCGCCAAGTCCAATCCGCCGAAGAGAACTCGCTTGAAGGCTACCTGGACGTCCAGGCCCGCATGGAGGCCGCGCTCGCGAGCTTGAAGGAGGAGCGCCAGCGCCACGAAGAAGACGAAAGACGCCTGCGCGCCCTTTTGGAGCAGACCCGCCATCGGATGTCCGGCGAGGCTGACATCTGGAAAAAAGAACGCAAGAGCTGGGAGAGAAAAGAGGAGAAATACCTCGCCCAGATGAAGGAGATGGAATCCCTCACGCAGGCGCGGCAGGAGGACGCCGCGCGCGCATCGGGCGATTCGGAGAAGCTCGCGCAGAGCCTCAAAGAAGCCAAGAACGCCCTGGAAAAGACTCTCGCCGAACTGCTGCGCGAGCGCCAAGTCCGCGAAGGAGCCGAGAAGGAGCGCTCCGAGGCGCTTAAAAAAGTGGACGAAGTCCAGCGTCATTTTGAAGAGCTGTCCAAGATTTGGGAGGAAGAGCGGGCGCAGTGGCGCGAACTGTGGGATCGCGAGCGCTCCACCTGGGAGACGCAGCGCGCGGAGTTCTCCGCCTGGGAGGAAAAGCTGCGGCGCGAGCGCCAAAGCTGGCACGCGGATTTGAAAGCCAAAGAGGAGGACCACTTGCGCTTCGCCTCCCAAATGGCTGAGACCTTGCGCCAATCGACCGAGACGACGTCCAAAATCCAGTCCGTCCTGCGCACCGTGGCCCTTTTGGGCCTGCCGCCGGAGCGCCGGCGCGTGTCGCGCCGCATCTGGGCGGGGCTGGCGGCTGCGGTCGTTTTCGCCGCGGCCGCCGTTCCCGTTTGGAAGTATTACACGGCGTTCCATTTCAAGGCCGTCGCGGAAATTCCCGCGTCCCTGGCCAACCCCACCGGGATGGCCTACGACGGAGCGAAAATTTGGGTATCGCAGTGGAACGGAGAGCTGGACGCCTTTAATCCCCTGGACTTGCAGGCGGCTCCGGCGGTCTTCACGCCCAACGCCAAGCCTCCTTATCACCCGGTGTCCATCGTTTCCGCGGACGGCTCGCTTTGGACCGCGGACGCGGCCCAAGCGCGTCTTGTCCGCGTCGAAGATTCGGATCCGGGCCAAGTGGCGGCAACTCTCCCCGCCCAAGGTCCCGCGCCCACGGCCATGGCCTACGACGGCAAGGCCGTCTGGTGCTACGACGCCGCGAACCGCTCTTTCGACCGCTACGGCAAGAACGGGAGCGTCCAGTCCTACGGCTTGGGCAATGCGGTTCCCACGTCGCTGTTGTGGGTCTCCGGAAAGCTTTGGGCGTTCGACTCCAAGGCCCGCAAACTCGATGTCTATGATTTCAAGGATGGAGCCTTTTCGCTCCGGGCGGCCTATGATTTAGGCAAAACCGTTCTCGGCATGACCGCGGTGACGATGAACGGCCAGCGGCAGCTCTGGATTCTAGCGGCGCCGTCGGGCGGAAGCTCCGTTCCTTCCTTCGTCAAGTTCCGCTATTAAGCCGCTTTCGCTTGAGCGGAATTTACATTCCTTTAACAGTCCGTTAATAAAATCGCAACGGAATTTCGAGTATAGTATCGCCCGACAACGGTTTAGGCTTACATGAGAGATCGACAACAGGGTTTCTTAAGGCGTTTCGGCCTTCCCGGCGCGGCTCTGCTCTGCGCCGGCCTCATCCTCTGCGCGCGCACAGCCTCGGCGTTCCAGCTCTATGTCGATCAGATGTACGTGCACCGGGTTAACGGCAACTGCATTTCACAGATAGATTCCAGCGGAAACCTTTATTTTTATTGCCCGCCAATTAATTGCCAAACCTGCTGTAATATTCCAGGCGCTATTCCCGGAAATCCGAACTCCGTTCCATCCTCCTGCTCGGCGTGCATGGGCAGCGTCAATGGGACGTATATTTGTTCAAATTCGGTCACGGTTAATGGGGTTCTTTTTCCGAGTGATGATTTTATCGGTCCGCCGAGCCAAGATCCGGTTGAGAGCAGCAATGTCGGCATAAGCAGTATAACGATCGACACAACGACAGGCCAGTTTAGCGTGTCGTATTCTAGCGGTGATTCACTCGGATTCGGCAATATATCCAACGATCCGGAAATTCAATTCGCGCAATCGCCTTATGCCGCTTCATGCAAAACCACGCTTCTTCCGGATTCCGCGGGAACGGTGCCTCTTAATTCAGGGGCGATTTATTCGAATGTCTGCAATAACCAGGTGTTCGTTTGCGCTTCCATAGGCTACAACAACAGCGACAGTGGACTGCAAAGCACGCCGGTGGGCATCGATCAATTGGAGTTTGAAATCTTTAAGTATCAAAACGGATCTAACCCTCTTGATCCGAGTTCAACCCCGCCGGTAAGAACCTTTTTCGTCAATGCGCCGGGAACCATCCCGGGCGGCGGTTGCAATAGCAACGAAGTCGGTTTCGTCACTTACTACGATTCAAATACCAATACCACTCAAGTGCAGTCCAATGCCGCGTGTACGGGGCCGCTCGGTCCGTATTGCGTGATTTGGGACGGCAAAATCAACATTCAAGGCTCCCAGGGAATTTCCGATGGGGAGTACGGCGTAAGGGCGACGGTTACGACCAACCAGGTCGGAACTCAGGGGAATATTCAAGTCAGCGCGCTGAGCGCATACCCGGAGGGATCGACTTACGACGGCGCCAGCTATAGTGAAAGCAACCCAAATGGAATCGCAAAGGACAATATCGTCTCCCAGCAGCCGATTCTGGTCAACGCGGACGACGTGCACGCCATTCAGTCCACTCCGACCATCGTTGGGAAAATTACAGGAGTGGCCGCGGAACCGTACAACATAACCTACAGGCTATCTCAAGACGCAACTTTCTTCCTTAATATCTCTGTGCCTCCCAGCACTGCGACGATTCGTGCGGTCGTCCCAGGTTTGCCGAGGACCGGTGAAGGCGTCCCCAACGGCAGCCTGACGGATGGGGACGCCTGGGATGGGCGCGACAACAACGGCCAGATGATGCCGCCAAACAACTATTTAGCCACGCTGTGGTCGGAATCCAGCGACCAGTACGGCTATGATCAGTCCAGCACCCAGACGGTCAACATCAGTCTTGATCCTCTTCAGATTACCGACATCCAGGTCCAGCCGTTGCTGGGGGGCTCGACGTCTCTGGCCGTGTTGACCTACACGCTTACCGAGCCGGCTACGGTTTATGTCGACGTTTATCCGCCGGGGACGACTTTCTGCGCGGGATTGAACGGCGTCAATAGTTCGTCGCTCGATTCAGCCTCCGGGCCGCCGAAGAATTTTGCGCCGTCAACCGATGGCTGCAATGGGACAAGCGCCGTCGCGCCTGTTTCGCCCGTGGTGCGTTTCGTAACCAGCCAGATTTCACGAACGCCTGTGGATAATTTTTGGGATGGGCTTAACGGCTCCAATCAGGTCATGCCGGACGGCGATTACGTCTTCGTTATCTACGCGAACATGCCCTCGCAGGAAGGGACGCCCTTCCTCAATATCAGCACGAACACTTATATTTGGACCTCCGTCGCCAAGACCGGATTCATCCCAATTTCACGCGGCTACATCGGGGTCAGTCAGATTACGCCGATAACCACGGTCGTGGGCTCGAGCCCGCCCGTGGCGGGCATCGATCCGTTTCAATTCGATTACTCCTTATCTCGTGAAGCCAACGTCAACTTCCTCATCATTAATTCATCGGGGGCAGTGGTCAAGACATTGGTCAGCAACGAAGTCCGCCCGGGCAACACGGGGATTTCCGAAACGTGGTCGGACGGAGTCGGGGACAACGGCCAGGTGGTGAGCTCCGGAGTCTATATGGCCCAGCTCGCGGCTTCGGATCCCTTCGTGCCGTCCCAGGTCACGACGACCACGGTCATGTTCCCGGTGGACCTGTTCCGCATCACCAATGTGCAGACTCAGCCGCTATTGGTTGGCGCAACGGGAGACGTCGCGTCCATCGCCTACGAGCTTTCCAACGACATGAACGTGGCCTGGAACATCTATCCGCCGGGTACGACGTTCTTGAATCAGAACACGGACTGGCCGCCGTGCGGACAAATCTCGGGCAGCGGAAGCTGCGCGGACGTCGTGGGGCCCGGCGGGGCGGAGGTCGGGCCGATCAGGACCTTCTACGGTTTTAGGGCGGGGCGCTTTAATGTCACCCAAGCTTGGGACGGGACCGACAATAACGGCCTGACCGTTCCGGACGGGGATTACGTCTACGATTTGGTGGCGCAGTCCACCACCACGCCGGCCATGTTCGCGACGGATAAAGTCGAGGGAACCATCGCGGTGCAGCGGGGATACGTGGGCTTCCCGACCTTTTCCGTCAATCCCACCATCCCCCAGCTTTTTAATTCCAGTGCGGCGGCGGTCCAGTTGCCTCCTTATACCATCGATTACTCGCTGACCCGGACCTCGTCCGTGACCATCCGGATTTTGAACACGAGCGCCCCGTTCAACGTGGTTAGGACCGTCATCGCAGGTCAGGAACGGCAAGGGGGCGTCTCCATCAGCGATGTTTGGGACGGGCTGAGCGATAGCGGCAACTATCTTCCCCCGGGCTTCTATACCGTCCAAGTCACGGCCGAAGATATCGCTTCAGAACAGTCGTCACTGTCATTGTCTACGGCTGCGGCGACCGTCGCCTATCAGCCGCTGCAGGTTTTCGATGAAGCCGCTACCATCATGGACGCCTCGCACCAGAGCAGCACCATCTACTACCAAGTCTCCCAGCCGATGAAAGTGGCCATCAAGATTTACAAACCGGGCACTGTGTTTGACTCGTACGGCAATCCCACGCCTCCCGAGTCGGTTTCCTTGGTTAAACGCATTATCACCGTCGCGCCGGCGCGGACCTCGGCGCAGGCCGTTTGGGACGGGACGGATCTGACCTATTCCAAGGTCCCGGACGGCAACTATGAGTTCACCGTCGCGGCCTCGACCGACATGAGCGCCATCGACGACATCACGGGCGACGTTCTCGTTCCCAGCGCGCTGGCCAGCGATTATCAGTCCTTCGGAGAAATCCCGGTCACGCGCGGCGCGTCGGCCGACCCGCAGGGCGATTTCGAGGCCAACACCTTCGTTTATCCTAATCCCGTGCCCAGTAGCTATCCGACCGCGACGTTCCAGATTTACTTCCCGGTCCAGGCCGTGGCGCATCTGAGGATTTACAACATCGCCGGAGAGTTGGTTTTCACCCACGATTTCCCCGACACCGCGCCCAGTTACAACGGAGGGCCGGTGACCTATGTTTGGAATAAGGACAACCAGGCCGGCCGGACCGTGGCGCGCGGCATTTATTACGCGGTCATTCGCGAGGAAGAGACGCTGGGCGGCGGAAACGTTTATCAAACCGTCAAGAAAATACTCCTGCAATGAAACGGCGAGCCTTGTTTTTCGCGGCCGGATGGCTTCTTGCGTCGGGAGCGGGAAGCCTTTGGGCGGGATCCATTAATTCGGCCGCGGGCACGGGCGGAGCCGCTTTCCTCTATTTAAATCAAGGTTCAGCGCGTGCCATGGCGCTGGGCAACGCGTTCGTGGCCATCGCCGAAGGAGCCGACGCCATGATTTGGAATCCCGCCGGAGTCGCGCGAGCCGAGGAGCGGGAACTGCAGTATTCCTATCTCAGCTACGTCCAAGGCCTGAACACACCGGTCTACATGGCCTACGTCCAGCCCTTCGGCCGAACCGTGGTCGGCGGGAACTTCTCCTACATCAGCGACAGCAATTTCGACGTCCGTGACGCCAACGGCATCCCGCAGCCGGGCTCGACGGTCCAGGTTCACGACGGCTTCGGCAGTTTGGCCGTCGCCCGATCGTTCTGGTACGAACGCCTTTACCTCGGCGCCACGCTGCGCGAAGTCCACGAGGACAATGCCGGCGCCGTCCATGACAGCATCGTCGGAGATTTGGGCGCCATTTTGCAGCCCACCCAACGGCTGTCCCTGGGCTTTGCCGCCCAGAACCTGGGCGCCAGGATGTCGGACGTGTCCTCGATTGTCCGCGGCGGCATCGGCTGGAGAGCCAACGACTTCCTGACCTTGAGCTGCGAGGTCAACAAGCCGGCGGCCGATAACGCGCATGTCGGCATCGGCGCGGAGTTCCAGATTCCGGAGCAGTATCTCGAGGTGGCTCAGTTGACGCTGCGCGCGGGCTGGTCCAACCTTAATAATATGGGGCAAAGCTTTAATGGCGCGCTGCAGGCCTTGCATCTCAATGAAACCTCCGGCTTTACTTTCGGTTTGGGTATGTATACCTCCGAGGCCTTCGGCTATGGGCTCGGAATCGACTATGCATTTGTGCCTTTCGGCGCCTTGGGCGTGGTCGAGCAGATTTCAATGACCCTTAAGTTTTAATGGTTTTTTAATCATGAACGCCTTGACAATCAGAAACGGCGCTGTTACACTGCCAAAGGGATGGCGGAATGGAAATTCTTCGCAGAAAAGAGCGCGGGCAATCCACGGTGGAATATCTGCTGATCAGCATGGCGCTGGTGCTGTTTTTTGCCGCCATGTTTCGATTCCTGCAGGGGCAGTTGGCGACGCTTTTCAAGTCCGCTGGAATCAAGATTTTGACGTCCTATTATTGAACGGCGTCGAAAAACCTCAAATCAGGAGGAAGTATGATCGAAATGAAGCTGAGGATGGCGCGGATGCTGGCGCGGGTGTTGGCCCGAGTGCGGGAGAAAAAGGGGCAGAATACCGTCGAGTACCTGCTTTTGCTGTCCGTCATCGTTGCGGGAGCTCTCATTGTCGGCGTGGCGATCAAGAAATATCTGCCCAATCTTTTCAATCAGATATCGCAGTCCATCAGCGGCGCGGCGGGCAATCTCGCCAATCCCAACGGCGGTTGATTTCCCGGCGAGTGGCCCGGGGCGGACCCTGCGGCCAGGAACGGCGCAATGAAGACCGTGGCGTTAAGGCGCAGGCGTGGGCCGGGAAGGGAGGATGGGGGGCAGGCGATGGTGGAGGTGCTCCTCATTCTCCCGGTTTTCCTGACCATTGTGTTCACCATCATGGAAATGGGGTATCTGGCGTTCTGGGTCATTATGCTTAACCACGCGACGTACGAATGCGCGCGCATCGGCGCCATGGTCGCCGAGGGTCCCGACGGCGGGCAACCCGAAGACGTGACGCCGACATTGCAGACGTTCATGTCCCGGATGATTAAGGGAGCCGTCGTGGCGTCCCAGGACATCCCAACGCTCATGGACAACCAAGCCGACGTCCAGAATTACGATCTTCTGGTGACCGGGACTTATAAGGTCCCGCTGGTTTTCCCCATCAGCAGCATTCTGCTGGCCACGCCCATTGGGAGCGGCCACCGGACCATCAGCACGAGCGTGCGCATGCCCATCGAGCAGCCATTGCCGCAATAAACTATGGATAAGAAAAACGTCTTGCTTCCGTTCGCGATCGCCATGGCCGCGGCGCTCATCTACTTCATCGTGCTGACCAGCAAGGAGAGGGCGCTGAGCAACGCCTACTCCATGGCCGAGGTCATCGTCGCGCGCTACGACATCCCGCAGCGGACGGTGCTGCAGGAGAGCATGGTCGACACCATGGAAATTCCCCGCAAGTACATGGCCCAGGACGCGTTCGAGGTCAAGAGCCCCGCGGATTTGAAGATGATCGACAATCTAGTCACCCGCGTGCGCATTCCCATGGGGGATCAGATTACTCAGTCGGAACTGAGCGTCATGTCTCCCGACGCGGGCTTGTCCGTCAAGATTCCTCCGGGCTACCGCGGCGCCATTTTGCCCATCGATCCGGAAATGGAGCCGCTTATCAAGCCGGGCGACCGAGTGGACGTGCTGGTGACCTTCAACGCGAAAATGGCCGACGGCAGCGAGCAGATGGTCACGGCGACGATTCTGCAGGACATCCTGGTGCTTTCGGTCGGGGACAACATGGGCCAGGGTATGAACGCGGCCCAGTTCAAGAAGATGTCGGGCGGCCAAGCGCAGAGCAGCGCGCTCGCGCAAAAGGCCGTCATTGGCCTGGCGCTCAACCCCGATGAGGCGCAGTACCTGGCGCTTTCGCGCAAGGAAGGGGACACGACGGTCATTTTGCGCGGGCAGGGGGACGTGGAACTTCACCCCATGCAGATGGCAAGTTTCAGACAACTGTTTTCGCATTGACGTAAGTTGGGCTAAGGCGTTCGAACTTTTCGGCAACAGGGCGACATCATGAGACGACAACTGATCGCGTCGGCGGCTTTGGCGCTGGTGTTATGGCGTCCCGTCCGGCTTTGGGCGCAGGCCCAGCCGGATGCGACGCCGCTTATTGAAATTTCAGCGGATCTGGTGGAGATTTCCGGATCGGTGGACAATGAACTCGGCGTGAGTTGGCCGCCCCTGCAAAGCGGCATTAATTTCGCGGAAAAGGCGATTCCGACGGGCATCTTCACCATCGGAGATTTCGCCCGGCAAACCGCGCTTCAAGCGTCATTGACCATGCTGACGACCGAGGGTAAGGCGCAGACGCTCTCTAATCCGAGCGTGGTGGTCCAGGCGGGAAGCCAGGCGGATTTTAAGGTAGGCACGCAGATTCCCTACCCGGTCGTTGGAGCGACCGGGAGCATCGGCAGCGAATTCAAGGACGTTTTGACCATGCTCGACGTCAAGCCGATTTTGGATCCGAACAAAAAAGGCAACATCGTGGCGGCCATTTTCGTGACCAACAAGACGCCGGACTATTCGCACACCGTGCAGGTGGGCAATACCTCCGTGCCCACGGTCACCGATCGCGAAATCAAGTCGACCGTTGAGGTCAAAAGCGGCGACACCATCGTCATTGGGGGCTTGAAGTCGAGCATCAAAAGCACATCCACCGCCCGCGTCCCTTTCCTGGGCAGCATCCCGATTCTGGGGTGGCTCTTCACACATAAAAGCATCACCGAGTCGGAGGATTCTCTCTATCTTTTCATCACCATGAAAATCGTGAAGTAGAGACTTTAATGGCAGAATTAGGCGGCAACGCGGCTGTTCCCAGGGCGGGGGCGAGCCGCGTCGTGGTGTTCTCGGGACCCCGCGAAGGCGTGGGTAAAAGCACTCTTGCCCTGAACCTCGCTCTGGCCTGGGCCGGCAGCCAGAACCGCAAGGTCCTCATCGTGCACATGGACCCGCTCTGCCGAGACGACTTGAGCTTCCAGATGGCCCTAGAACCGCCTTCGCTGGCCAGCCTCGTCCCGGTCGTTGGAGAGAATCCCAGCGGGGGCGTGGGCCGGCTTCTGCGCGGACGCATTCCCATGACCAAGTGGGGCGTGGGGCTCCTGCCGCTGGCCAAAAAGCGCCAGGAAATCATGTCGCTCTCGCCGCAGGCCGTCGCGAAGATTTTGGGCGCTTTGTCCGAGGAGTACGACTTGTTCCTGGACGTCGATCCGTACCTGCCCATGCAGGTCTTCGCTTTCGACGTGGCCGACATAGTGTTTTGGACCTGCCTGCCGCAGCGCTCCCATTTCGAGGCGACCTACGCCCTCTTCGGAGAGTTCAAAAATCTTCATTTCCCGCTTGAGCGCTTCGAGATCATCATCAACCAAGCGAACCTTCCGGGAGCGCTCTCTCCCAAAGAGGTCGACCGATTTTTCGGCACGATGAACAAGCATGTTCTGGCCTACATGCCTTGGGATGATCTTCTGCCCGAGTGCGCCAACACCCAGAAAATACTGGTCGTCGAATCGCTGCAAAGCGAGTGGGTCAAGCAGCTGCGCTTGGTCCTGGGCCGAACGCTTCAGGTCCAGCCCGGCCTCAAGAGCTGGGACTCCGCGATTTCAGGCCCGGAATTCGGCCAAGCCGCCGATTTTTTGTGGAAGACCCCGGCCGGAGCCTCCGGCGCCGAGACGTCTCAGCCTTCCGCCAAGACGTCGTCCGTCCCCGCCGTCTCTGGGAGCGTCCCTCCGTTCTGGGATGAGCTTAAGGGAAAGCTGCATAAAAGCGTGGTCGCGGCGATGGAGACCGAACATGTGCGCATCTCGGACGATCAGAATCAGAACGAGGAGAACCGAACCAAGGTCGCTTCGATAATCGAAGCGCTCATGCAAAAGGAGCGCAACCTGCCGCTTTCCCGCGCTCAAAGAGAGCAGTTCATCAGCGAACTGGTCGACGAAATCCTGGGTTTGGGACCCCTGCAGTCTCTGTTGCGCGATCCCAGCATAAACGAAATCATGGTCATCGCGGCGGACAAGATTTACATAGAACGGCAGGGGCAGTTGGTTCTTTTGCCCATGCGTTTTCGCAACGATGATCAGGTCATTCAAGTCATCAAGCGCATCGTGGCGCCCGTCGGGCGCCGCATCGACGAGTCCGTGCCGCTGGTGGACGCGCGCTTGAAGGACGGCTCCCGTGTCAACGCCATCATCGCGCCTTTGGCGGTTTCCGGCCCGACGTTGACCATCCGGCGTTTTTCCGCCAAGCCCTACACGCCCAACCAGCTCGTTTCCTTCGGATCCTGCAATCAGGACATGATTGATTTTTTGGAAAAATGCGTTTTATTGAGAAAAAACGTCATTATCTCGGGCGGAACGGGCACCGGAAAAACCACCTTCCTTAATATGCTCTCCAACTACATCCCGGACGGCGAGCGCATCATCACGGTGGAGGATACCGCCGAACTGCGCTTGGCCAAGCAGCACTGGGTCCGCCTGGAGGGCCGCCCGGCCAACATCGAGGGCAAGGGCGAGGTGAACATCCGCGACTTGGTCAAAAATTGCCTGCGCATGCGCCCGGACCGCATCGTGGTCGGCGAGTGCCGCGGCGGCGAGGCGCTGGACATGCTTCAGGCCATGAACACGGGCCACGAAGGCAGCCTCACCACGCTCCACGCCAATTCGCCGTCGGACGCCATTTCGCGTCTTTCGGCCATGTGCTTGATGGCGGGTTCAGAACTCCCCATGTCCGTGCTGGTCGAGATGATTTCGAGCGCCGTCAACATTTTCATCCAGCTGACCCGCTTCTCGGATGGCAAGCGCCGGGTTACTTACATCACCGAGGTGACGGGGCGCGAGGGCATGCAGATCACCATGCGGGACATCTTCCGATTCCATCAGACCACGGTCAACGAGCAGGGGCAGAGCGTGGGCTATTTCTCCGGTTGCGGCTACATTCCCACCTTCCAGGAGGAGTTCAAGCTCAAAGGCTTGGAGGTGCCGCTCTCGGTGTATCGGGAAGCCAAGCCGGGCGCCCAAGGCAAGACCGCGCCCGCGGCGGGCGTCAGCGGGCCCCACGGCGGAGGGCTGCTGACGTGAGGCCGCGGTTCTTGAAGTTGGGCGCCGTCCTAGCCGCGCTTGCGCTAGCTCCGGCTTTGTGCGCGGCTCAGGAGGTTTTTAGCCGTAAAGACATCAAGTACTTGGTCGGCCAACAAAACGGCGCCGAGCTGCACATGCAGGAGTTCTACCACTATTTCAGCGCCAACAGGGATCCGGCCCTGCAGACGCCCGCCTGGATCGACCGCATCCTCTCCGCCATGCTCAACCATCCGGTATGGAACGATCCCACGCAGGGCATCCTCAACGAGGCGGACCTTTGGCAGGCACCGGTGGCCGTGCTTTACACGTTTTACGAGACGACGCGCAAGGCGCTTCCGCCTTCTGATGGCGGTGAAATGCTCGCGCCCACGGCGCTCATCAGCGACTACTCGGACGAACACGTGCGCATGGAAATGGCCATCGACAGACTCTACCGCGCCCACCTGGACGATTCCCTGGAGGGCCGCGGCCGTCCGCTCTTGGCCGATCTGCGGCTCATCGATTCGGAAATGGGGGCCATGCTCGATTCCTTGGCCTCCGCTCCGAACCCTCCCGTGGCCGTAGATTTGGCGGCGATGGAGAAAAACGGCCGGACCGCGGCCGTTCCCGCCCTGCCCCCGCAGCTCGTGCGCTATCGGCAGGCCGTTATGGCGATTGCCGCGCTCAGCAACGACGCCTACAACATCCTGCACCAGCCGCCGCGCGGGTTTTCCGCTTTGGCTTTGGAAGGCAAGCGCGCGCCGGCGAACAACGCCCTTCCCTATCTGCTCTCGATTCTGGGCATCCTGATGATGTTCGCGGCGGGCTATTTGTTCGGGATGAAAAACGAGAAGTCCCTGGATGAGTGGATCGCGCGTTATAAGGCCAAGGCCAAGGACTGGACCCGCGAATACGAGCGCCAGTTCCTGGTCATCAAAGTCAATTATCTGGTGGGCGGCCCCATCGCGCTGGGCGCCTTGGTGGGACTTTTCACCTTCAATATTTGGGGCTTCCTCATTTTCACGGGTTTCGGCGTCTACGGCGGCTTGTCCCTGCCCGGGTGGCTTCTGCGCAACCTGAGGTTCCGCCGGGCAAGCAAGTGCGAGAAGCAGCTCATGGACACCATTATTTTAATGTCCAACGGGCTTAAGTCCGGCATCGATTTGGTGCAGTGCTTGGAGCTGGTCCAGAAGGACATGCAGCCGCCCATCTCCGAGGAGTTCGGCCTCTGCCTCAAGAATTACCAGCTGGGCACGCCGCTGGAAAAGGCTTTGGAGGGCATCCAGGAGCGCGTGCCGAGCTATCTTTTGTCCTATCTCATCAAGTCCGTGGTCATCCAGCGCTCGGTCGGAGGGAACCTGACCAAGATTTTCGACCGCATCGTGGAAATCATCCGCGAGGAGTCGAAGCTCGTTGAAAAGACCGCGGCCATGACCGCTCAGCAGCGCATCCAGGGCATCATCGTGGGTATCATGCCCTGGGTCATGCTCATCATCATGTTCTTGTTCCAGCCCGGGCCTATGGAGAGCTTCTATTTCAGGCCTTTGGGCGTGGGCATCCTGCTTTTCTGCACGGTCTGGATCGGCATCGGCATGAAGATCATCAACAGCCTGGGAGACATCAAGATATGAGCGGCTCCTGGATGCGCTACTTCCTGACGTTGCTGGCGGCCTTGAGCGCCTGGGGGTTCTTCACGGCCCTGCGCAACTGGCTCAGCCCCGAGCCGGACGCCGCCGCCACGGACTTGACCCAGCTGACGAAAAAAGACATCAACGTCTCCACGGTCTTTGGGCGGATCAATCCCAAGGGCTCCATCGTCGACCGGCTGGACTATTTGCTCATCAAGATCCCGGGCCTGGAGTCGAAGCTCGAGGAGATGCACCAGCTATTGGGCCGGCCCAAGAAGCCCTCCGCGCTCAACATCCTCCACTTGAAGGAGCTCTGCGCGCTCGCCTTCGGCGCGGCGGCGTGGTTCGGGACGAGTTCCGTCGTGATTACCATCGTGCTTGTTGGCATCGGATTTCTTTTCCCGGACGTCTTCATCAACCGGAAAATTCGGGAGCGACAGTCCCAAATCCTGGGAGACTTTCCGCCTCTGGTGGACCTAGCCGCGCTGACACTGGAAGCAGGCCTCGACTATTTGACGGCATTCGACCGCATCATCAAGAGTTCGGCCAAGAGAGGGCCGCTGGAGACTGAAATCGGCACCATGCTGGACGAAGTCTCACTGGGCTACTCGCGGCGCGACGCCCTGACGCGCTTCGCGCGGCGCACTGGCATCCAGGAAATCCGCTCCTTCGTGAGCCTCATCATCCAGTCGGACGAGTTGGGCACGAGCCTGGTCGACTTGCTGCGCAACTACGCCGCCGACATGCGCTTCCGGCGCCTTTCGCGGGCCGAGAAGCTGGCCGCGCAAGCCTCAACCAAAATGCTGATCCCGCTCATCATTTTCATATTCCCGACGGTGTTTATCATGATGCTCTCGCCCATGATCAAGTCTCTCATCAGCGGAGGCCTGGGTTTCTGATGCGCGCGCGGATGCGTCGTCTGGCCGTCGTGTGCGCCGCGGCGGCGTTCGCGGCGGCCGCTTCGCGGCGCGGCGTTCGGGCTCAGAGCGTGAAGGGTGACTCCCATGATTTGGGAAGCTTGTTTCTGGATTTGTCGAAGACCCAGCTGGGGACGATTAGCTCAGACGCCGAGAAAAAGGATTACCTTCAGACCGTCAAGCTGGAGGAGGATCGCATCACCCAAAGCGCCCTGCACATCGTCTATCAGAACGCCTACGATTTGTACCGGAAGGGCGACTATAACGGGGCCAAATCCCTCACGGGCGAGATTCTCTCCATCGATCCTTATTACAGCGACGCCTTCATGCTGCAGAAGGCCGCGACGGAGCTCAACGGCAGTTCCAGGCCGCTTTATTCCCAGCATCAGCTCGTGGAAGATAAGTTCGAGCAGGGAATGGAGCTCTACCGGCAGGGGCGGCTCACCGAGGCGGAAGAGCAGTGGAGCGCGGCGACGAAACTCTCTCCCTGGAATTTTAAGGCCCGGTACTGGCTCGATCGGGTGAGGGAAGATTTGGCTAGGCAGCATTTCCTTCGGGGAGAGGAGGCCTACCGTCAGCGCCGCCTGCAGGACGCCTTGAACCAGTGGTACGCCGCCTTGGTCCTTAAGTCCGACTATCCTGGATTGGTCGCCGACATCGCCCAGGCGGAATCCCGGCTGCGCGAGCAGGAGGCCAACCAGAAGCTTGAGGACGCCCTGCAGCTCTACGGCCAGGGCCACATCGAAGAGGCTTTGAAGAAGATTGACGAGGTCCTGCGGTACGGGCCTGGAGACGAAAAAGCGCGCAAGCTGATGATGGAATTGCGCTCGGAGATGGCCCAGCAGCACGCTTCCCTGGGACGCCAGCTTTACGACGCCGGGCGCTACGACGAGGCCATCGCGGAGTGGAAGAAGGCGGAAAGTTACGGCTACGACCCGGCCATCGCCACGCAGCTTATTGAGAGGGCTCACGAGGGCATCCGGGAGGCGGCTCAGGCCAAGGCCGAGGCCAAGAAGGCCGCGCAGGAAAGAGCCGCGCGCGCCAAGGAAGAAGCCCAGAAAAAGGCCGAGGCGGCGGCGGCCGCCAAGCAGAAGCAGGAACAGGAGCAACAGCAGCAGGCCCAGCAACAGGCGCAGCAGCAAGCCGCGCCCGCGGCGGCGCCGCAGACGCCGGGACAAGTCTCCGCGGAAGCCAGGCATGCCTCGGAGCAGCACTATATCTCCGGCATGATTTACTACAACGAGGGCAATTACGAGAAAGCGCGCCAGGAGTTTTCGGTCGCCAAGGAGCTTGATCCGAACAACTCGGACGCCGAGGTGGGTCTGGAGCGGGTTCAGCAAGTCTTTGGCGGCGGGCCTTAGCCGCAGGTTTGCGCCATGCGCCTGACCGTCAAGTGGATTCTGTGGTTTTCCGGCATCAGCCTTTACGCCGCCATTCTGGGCGGCTTCGTGGCCTACGGCCTTTTCCAGCAGGTTTTCAAGCAGAAGCTCGTCCAGGACACGGTGGATATGGCGCGCCTCTACGCGCCCATCCTGACCAAGGGCCTAGCGCGCAACGAGGAGGCGATTTCCTTCAACGAACTCGACGTCATCACCAAGATGGCGCATGACGAGCGCATCGCGAATCTGCTCTATCTCAACAAGTACGGCGAAGTGCGCTGGTACACGGACGCGACCAAGATCGCCATGACCTGGGGGGACTTCACCAAGCAGGTGTCCCTGCCCACGGACGCCATTCAGGAGGCTTTGGTCGCCAAGGAGCCGGTGCAGATCCCGGTTCCGGACTCCACGCTGCTCGACATCGCGATTCCGCTCTCTTCAAACGGCGAGGTTTTGGGCGTGCTGGACATGCAGGTCGATCAAAAAGGCGCTTTCGACGTCATTTCCGCGGATATGCGCAAGTACGCGGCCGTGGCCCTGGTGGTCATGGCCGTGCTTGGATTCTGCCTCTATTTTTTCCTCCACCATTTCATCATCTCTCCGCTTCAGGATCTGCGCGACGGCGTCGAATCGATCTCTTTTCGGGCCTTGGAGGTCAAGTTCCCGCCCCGCCAGGACGAGATCGGCGAGGTGGCTGCGGCCCTGGGCTTGTTCCTGTCCAAGGTCAAGACCGAACTCGCGCAGAGCTCGGTCCGCGACAAACGGCGCGCCGAGGCGGAAAACCATTGGTGGCAAGCCATACTGACGGCGGTCATTTCCAAGGACAGTCGCGCCATCGTTGTGGACGAGGACAACGCCGTGCTTTTCACCAATTTCCCCATCCCGAACGTCTCCCCGGCCGGGCCCGGCCGCCTGCACCTCTTGGACGTCATCGACACGCAGCAGCAGGAGGTGCTCCGCATGGTGGGAGCCGCCTTGGAGCAGCCCAACCGCATCGTGGAGGGCGACACCGTCTTTCGCGGCGAGAGCTGCCACGTCAAGGCCATCCACCTGCAAAGCGAGGGGGAAAGCCGGCGCACCCTCATCATTCTCGACCCCAAACGCATCGGTCTACACGTTTAGACCTCTGCTTGCGTTTTGCTCTTAGTTCTGTTAATCTTTCCACGGTAGCCGCGCGGAGCCGGAGCGGCGAAGGAGCGTGCTTATGAACTACCAGGTCAAACGCTTGAATCCGTATTGGATCGTGCATCCGATGATCCCTACCGCCGTGGCTATCGGCGTCATTTGCGGCGCCGTCGGCTTCCTTAAAGAGCAGTCGGTCATCATGATCATCGGCGGCGTTATCGCAAGCGTGGCGCTGGTCGCGGCCGTCCGGCCCGTTTTTTCCGCCTTGCTGGGCACTCTGGGGCTTTTGGGCGGCCTCTTGACCTTCGTGATCATCCCTAATTCCGGGGCCGCGGAGATGGGGATGGCCCTGCGGCTTCTCTCGGCGCTCCTTTTCGCCGCGTTCTACATGGTCCTCATGGACGCCTTGGTCTTGGTCGTGTGCGTGCTCTACAACTTCTTCTCGGGAGCCGTGGGGCTCTCCGGCTTGACGCTCGAGCTCGGAGAGGCGCCGGAGACCGAGGGAGGCCCCGAAGCCTAGTTCATGAGAGTTAACGTCGTTTACGCCTCGCGGGAGCCGGGCCGCGGGGCGGCGTTGCTGGAGGCGCTTTCCGCGAGCGGGATGTCGGTGACGACGCTCCAGCGCGCCAAAGAAGTCCAGGGCATTCTCTCCCACGCGAGCTGCGATCTGCTCATCGTGGGCCAGAAGCTCGCCGACGAGGACGGCTTGGCTTTCGTCAGGAACTTGCGCGCCCGCGGCCCGAACCGCCAGCTTCCCATCGTCGCGCTCGTGGAGCACGCGGAGGCGCCCGCGGCGGCTCCGGCCAAGGTTCCCGCCGGGTCCGGCCATCCGGCCTTGAAGCGCCCGCTCTTCGCCGACTCCGCGCCCTCGTCCCCGTCCGACAAGACTTCGGTCAAGCTGGCCTTCTTTCAGGCGGGCGCCGACGAGTGCCTGTCCTTGGGCTGGGACGTGGCCGAGTGCGTCGCCCGCATCAAATCCGTTTTGCGCCGGACCCAGGACACCGCCTCTGAGGAACTCATCAAGATGGGCCCCATCGAATTGAACCTCACCAGCTATACGCTGCACGTCTCCGGCAAGCGCGTGCCGCTCACCTCGAAGGAACTGGACCTGCTCTACGTGTTCCTGAGCTCGGCCAACCGGGTTTTGAGCCGCCCCTACCTCATCGAGCGCGTCTGGGGCTACAACTATTTCGGCTCGCCCCGCACCGTGGACGTCCACGTCCGGCGTTTGCGGGAGAAGCTGGGCGCGGCCGCGCGATTTATCACGACCATCCCGTGCGTGGGCTACAAGCTCGTGCCTCCGGGCGGGGATTCCAGGAGGTGACCATGGCGGACTCGGCCAAGCTTTTGATTATCGACGACGACGCGCACCTCAGGGAGAGCCTCGCCGAGGTTCTGGAGCTGGAAGGCTTCGAGTGCCATCAGGCCGGCACGGCTGAATCGGGTTTGGAGGCCGCCAAGAAGCTCAATCCCCAGGTGGTCATCATGGACATCCAGCTGCCGGATTCCTCCGGATTCCAGATTTGCCAGGAGCTGCGCAAGCGTTCCCCCAAGGGGACGGTCCTCATCATGATGACGGGCCGCTTTTTGTCCTCCGAGGAAAAGCGCCAGGGCTTTGATTTGGGCGCGGACGAGTATCTCACCAAGCCCTTTGATTTGGCCGAGCTCTCCATCCGCATCCGCCAGCTCCTGTCCAGAGCCCGCGCGTAGGTTTTTGTTTTTGACGTTGCAATGTTCGAGGAACAATGGCTTATCGAGCGCGCCGCGGCAAGCTGGCCTATAAGATCCTCATCGGGTTCCTGGTCACGTCCCTGGTTCCCCTGGGGTTCGTCTGCTACAACTTAATCAAGATTTCGCAGTCCTCCCTCCAGAAGCAGACCTTGGCCATGCAAGTGTCCATGGCCGTGGGCTTCGCGGACACCGCCTCCAAGTACGTCTCCACGTTCGAGGGGGTGCTTTCCGAGACCGCCTCGATGGGCGACTTCGCGTCCATGAATCCCGCCCAGCAGAAACAGTATCTACAGAAGATTCTAGCCGTCCACCCCGCCGTCCTTGAGCTCTCCGTAGCCAACGCCAAGGGCCAGGAGACCATGCGCTTAAGCCGCTACGCCGGGGCCGGGGCGCCGCTGCGGGATTTGAGCCAGAAGGACTTTTTTCTCACCGCCATGGCCCGCGGGCAGTACATCGGCGGGCTTGAGCGATTCCAGGGCCTCTATCCCGACGTGCGCGTCGCGGTCGCCATCATGCCGCCGCAGGGATCCTCGCCGGTCGGAGTTCTTTCGGGCACCATCAGCTTGAACGGCCTGTCCTCCATGCTGGCCATGGAGTTCCCGTCCACGGGCCAGCGCCGGGCGGCGGTGGCCGCTCCGGACGGTTTTTTGATCGCGGACTCCGACCCGCGGGAGGTCTATAAGCCGGACGCCCGGCTTTCCGACGACGTGCTCCGCATCGTGTCCACGCAGTCCAGCGGCGACGGCGGCGGGGAAATCCATCTTTCGGACGGCACGCGCCTCTTGGGGGCCTACGCCTACGTGAAGGATTTGGGCTGGATTGTCTACATCCAGGAGCCGCTGAATTTGGCGTACCAGAGCGCCCTGCAAATGCGCAGCCAGGTCTTGAAGGTCATCCTGTGGGTCGTCTTGATCGTGGTCCTGCTGGCTCTGGCGCTGGCCAGTAACATCACGCACCCCCTGCGCCTGCTGCGCGAGGCCGCGGAGAAGCTTTCCCGCGGCGAATTCGAGGATTTGCCGCAGATGCTCATGACCAACGACGAGATCGGAGACCTGGCGCAGACTTTTTCCACGATGAGCGAATCCCTGCGCGAAAAGACGGGCGAGCTCATCAACGCCAAACAGGAGCTGGAAAAATCCGCCAGGATTTTGGAGACCCGGGTCGAGGCGCGCACGCGCGAACTCAAGGCCGCGCAGGACGAGCTCATCAAGAAGGAACGGCTGGCCGCGGTGGGGCAGATGGCTTCGGTTGTCGGCCACGAGATCCGCAATCCCCTTGCCGTCATCAACAACTCGGTCTACTTCTTGAAGACCAAGCTCGCGCAGGTCCTGCAGAGCGATCCCAAGCTATCCAAGCACGTCAAAATCATAGAATCGGAAATCCAGCAGGCCAACGGCATCATCAACGAGATTCTGACCTACTCCCGCAGCCGGGACTTGAAGCCCGAACGCGTGGCCCTGAACACCTGGCTCGAGGATGTGCTCTCGGTCTATCCATTCCCGCCGCACATCCGCGTGGACAAAGTTTTTTGCGCGGAAAACCCGCCCGTGGACATCGACACCACCGAGATGCAGCAGGCCATCCGCAACATCATCGGCAACGCCATCGAGGTCATGCCCGCGAGCGGCGCCATCCGCGTGCGCACGGCCATGTCCGGCCGGGACGCGGTCTGTCTTGAGCTCGCCGACAGCGGCCCGGGCATGCCGCGCGACGTGCTCGACAAGATTTTCACGCCGTTCTTCACCACCAAGGCGCGCGGCACGGGCCTGGGCTTGGCCGTCGTGCGCAAGGTCATGGACAGGCACAGAGGCCGCGTAGAGGTCGAGAGCGAGACCGGTCGCGGCACGACTTTCAGGCTTTATCTCCCCGTGGCCGCGGCGGTCCGGAGCGTCCAGGCATGAAGGGCGGAAAAATTCTCATCGTCGACGACGACGACAACATGCGGGAGAGCCTCAACGACAATTTGGACGTCGCCGGCTACCAGGTCAGCCAAGCGCCCAGCGGGAGCGCCGCCATCGAGGCCGTGCGCCGCGAGTTCTTCGGCGTCATCCTGATGGATTACAACCTCACCGACATGACCGGCATCGAGACCATCCGTCAAATCCGCCAGTTTAACAAGGAGAGCCAGATCCTGATGCTTACGGCCCAGGCTTCCCTGGACACCGCGACGGAGGCCATCCGGGAATCGGTCATGGACTTTTTCCCTAAGCCCGTGGAGTTCGACAAGCTCAAGCACTCCATCGAGCGGGCCTTCGAGCGCCTGCACCTCATCCAGGAGAACGCCCGTCTCATCGCCGATTTGCAGAAAGCCAACGAGGAGTTGAGCCACTTGAACCACATGAAGTCGAAGTTCATGTCCATGGCGTCCCACGACCTGGCCAACGCGCTCATGAGCCTGCAGACCAATTTCGAACTGCTTTCCGAGGGCATGAAGCTCGCCCCGGAGCAGGCCAAGCGCGTGGCCGCCATCTCCGGCAGCATCGACCAGGTCGCCCATCTGGCCTCGGACTTGGTGGACTGGGCCGCCATCGAGCAGGGCAAGTTCCGCCTGGAGTTCGAGCCCGTGGACGTCGCGGCCATGGCCGCGGAAGTGGCCGCGGGGCCGCAGGCCCGGGCCCAGGCTCGCGGCATCGCGCTCTCGGTCGAGGCCGAACGGGCGCTCCCTGCCTTGTCCGCGGACAAGAGGCGCCTGGCGCAAGTCTTGACCAATCTCCTTGAGAACGCCATCCGCCACACCACCCGGGGCGGTACCATCGCCGTGCGCGTGGCCCGGAAAGACGGCTCCGTCTCGTTCGCGGTCACGGACACGGGCGAGGGCATCGCGCCCGAGGAATTAAACCGCATTTTCGAAAGCTTCTACCAGGGCTCGGGCAACGGCGGGCGCCTGGGCCTGGGCTTGGCGATTTCAAAGGAGATCGTGGAGGCCCACCGGGGCTCCATCACCGTAGAGAGCCCGGGACCGGGCAAGGGCGCGACCTTTCGGTTCTTCCTTCCGATTCCCAAGGCTTAGGCGAAACTTAATGACCAAGCAGGAGTTCTTGGAGCAGTTGGAGCGGGCTCCGATGGCCCTGCCGGGGCTTCCCGTGAGCTCCGCCATGGTCCGCCGCTTGGCCGAGGAGTTGAAGGCGGGCGAGCCGCTGTGGTGGAAAAACACGGCTGCGGCCTGGCAGGGTCGGCGCTTCGTCGCCTGGACCGAGGCCTGGTCCTTGTTTCTGGCCGCGGTGCATTTTGAGGCCTTGAACGACGCTAAGAGCCCGCTCATCCCTTATTTCCCGTCTTGCGGCGGAACCGACGAGGCCGATCCGAGCCTGGCGCTGAGCCGTTTTTTGGCCGCCGCGCCGAGCTCCTTTTACGAGCGCCTGCGCTCGGGTGAGCGGCGCAGCTTTGTGCAGGCGCGTGCGCAGCTCTGGCTGGGTCCGGCCATGCTTTTTTTTCAGACGCGCCGCCTGCCCTACTATCTCGTTGAGATTAACGCCGGCGCGGGCCTGAACCTGGCGGCGGACGTTTTCACGCAGCCCAAGGGATTCCGCCCCAACCTCGTTCTGGCCCGCATCGGCCTGGACGCGGAGCCGCTTTTAATCGAGGATATCGCGCACCGGCGGTGGCTGACCGCGGGCCTCTTGCCGGACCAGATGCCGCTCATCCGGGCCTTGGATGAGGCGGTGGAAAAACTGCGGCAGAAGCAAAGCGGCGAGGACTCCTTCATCCAGTTGGTCGAGTGCGGCGCGGCCCTGGCGCCGCGCTTTGCGGCCAAGAACGTTCCGCCGGAGGACGAGGCCGGAATCCTCATTTTCAACATGGCCGTGACGTCCCGCATGGACGACGCGCACTATGCCCGCTACGCCGCGGACATGGCCGAGATGATGAAACCCTGGGGGGAGCGCGCCTTATGGCTCGAGGTCGAGAGCGTGCGGGGGGAGATTTACTCCATGACCTACCAGCTGCGCCTGCACAAGATGGCGCAGGGGCGGCTGCAAAGCCACGTCATGGCCGCCTTCGACTTCAACGCCAAGACCGTGGCCTATGACCGGGCCAAAACCGAGCAGTTCCTCTCGGTTTAGTTGTGACCAAAAGCTCGCCGGACGCGCGTTGAAATGCGGCGCTTTTGGGCTTAAACTCATAGCATGCCTGCGGAAGCGGTGTCCCTAAAGGCTCAGCGGAGGACCGGAGGCAGGGGCGTGACCCTTGTGGAGATGATGATCTCCCTGGTCATTCTCTCCGTGGCCGTCCTGGGCCTCATCGCGGCTTTCGGCGGCGTCCAGCGCGGCATCGAGATGGCCAAGGACAAGACGCTGGCCTCCAACCTCGCCCAAGAGAAGATGCAGATCATTCAGCAGCAGACGTATTTTTCTGTGGTCCCGACTATGACGCCCGCGAGCCTCCCCGACGGCACGCTCTACGACACGGACACCTTCCCTCCCGAAACCATCACCGAGGGCGGCAAGACGTTTACCCGCTATACCTACGTGCAGGTCATCAAGCAGAACAACGGAACGCTCCAAGTCTTGCCGCCCACGACTCCGGATACCGGGCTGCGCGAGATTACCGTCGACGTGGAGTGGCAGGAAGGCGGCGAGACCAAGAAGCTGGTTTTGAACAGCGTCATGGCCAATCCAGACACGGTCGAGTCGAACTGCGCGTTCAGCGGCGCCGTGACGGACGCGGGCACGGGCTTGCCCATCGACAACGCACTGGTCGTCGTCGCCGAGAACATTTCTTGGTTCAATTCCACCAACGCGCAGGGGGACTATTCCATAGGACTCTCGCCGGGCAGCTACAACCTGGTCGCCTCCGCCAAGGGCTACTTCAGCGACTATCTTCCCGACGCGGTCGCGGCCAACCAGACGGTGACCGCTAACTTTTCGCTGACGCGTATGAGTTCGGGAGTGGTTTCCGGAACCGCTTGGCTCGATCCGAACGTGATCATCAGCCAAGTGGTGGTCTCCACGCCCCAGTCGGACGGGTTCGACGTGGAATATCTGGACCTTTACAATCCGACGGAGCAGGACGTTTCCGTCAGCAGCATTACGCTCAACTACGTCTCCTGGTACAACAACATGGAGTGCGATAACGTCCAGAACTATCTCAATTACGCGAGCACGGCGGACACGGTCATCCCCGCGGGCGGCTTCTATCTTGTCGCGAACACGGCCACGTTCACGGTCGACGGGACCTCGGTCGCGGCCGACGCTTACTACGCCAGCACGGCCTATCAGAGCTGCTCTCCGGGCGCTTATCAATGGACCTGGCCCACGACCATGGAGATCATGGCCAGGAGTCACAGCGGGACGTGGTGGATTACCGACGAAGCTACGGGAAATACCCTGGACGCGGCGGGCTGGTCGGACAACGGCGGGACGCACAGCCCAAGCCACTGCCTGGGAGCCTGTTTCGACACCAACGGCGGGCTCGCGTCCGGCTGGGAGCTGGTCCGCTATTCGAGCCAGGGTTTCCTGAGCTCCAGCTACGGCCCCGCCTACAAATCCGGCGACGACTCCGTCGACTTCACCACGAGCGACGTCCTCGCGTACCCGCCGTTCAACTCGTTTTCCTCGACGCAGCCCGTCATCGCGGGCGTGCCCGCGGCGGGCGCGGTCATTTCCGCGACGGACGGGCTTTCGTCTCCGACGACGGCCTACCTCGTCGGGAGTCCGCCTTCGGCTGAATTCAACCTGCCGAACGTCGCCACGGGCACCTGGACGGTCTACATCACCAGCGGCCTCTACGAACTGGAAAACGACACCGTGACCATCGCGGCCACGGGCTCGACCTACGTCTTCCCGAGCTCCACGACCATCCTCTACGGCACGGCCACCGGGGGCTTCGTCAGCGGAGAGGTGACCGACGTCAACGGCAACCCGATTTCGGTCCCGTCCCCCATCGAGATCAGCGGCAACGGAAGCGGCGGCCTCGTCTATGCCGACGCGCACACGGGCTACTATCTATTGCCCGTTTCGACGGGAAGCGTCACCGTGACCGCCAATCCCAATTATGCCAACCCCGACTACATCTCGCAGTCCTCGGCGGCGATTTCGGTGGCCTTGGGCGAAGTGGCCAGCGGCGTCGATTTCACCCTCTCCCAAGGCGGGCGGCTTTCGGGCTGGGTGACCCGCGACGGGGTCAACGGCCTCCAGGGCCTGACCGTCAACGCGGTCGACTCCAACGGCAACACCCAGGATCAGGAGACCACCGACGTTTACGGCGATTTCACCACGGTGAACATGGCCACGGGCACCTACAGCATCGAGGTGCCGCTCGACACCACGGAGTCCGCCTCGCCCAGCTCCCTTTCGGGGACCGTGGCGATGGGCCAGACCGTGTTCGTGGGCACCTTCACCATATCGGGCGCCATGGGAACCATCGAGGGCAGCGTCAGCTCCAAAGGCGAGCCCATTTCCACGGGAGTCCTTATCGTAGTCTCGACCGCGACGACGCCGGTGGGTTTGAGCTCGGCGACTTTGACCGAAAACGCCGTCTATACCGCGTCGAGCCTCGAGGACGGGACTTACAGCGTCTCGGTGCGGCAAAGCACCGCCACGCCGTACAACATCTACGCCTACTATCCCGTCATCACCAGCACCGGCGCGGTCAACATCTCGAACCAGGAGATTACGGGCGTGACCATCATCGCGGGACAGACGCTCAGCGGGAAGAACTTCTCATGGTGAGCGCGCGCGCACGGGCGGGGTTCACTCTCGTCGAGGTCATGCTGGTCATCGCCATCATCGGCATCGTCTCGTCTTTGGGCGCGGTCATGTTCATCCAGGTCAACCGCTACTTCATCCTCTCCAAGGCCAAAATCGCCCTCCAGCAGGAGGCGCGCAGCGTGATGTACGTGATGGCCAAGGAGCTCCGGCAGGCGCAGAGCTCGACCATCGCCATCACCCAGGCCTCGGGCCAGCCTTATTATTCCGAAATCACCTTCACGGAGCAGGAGGGAAATACCGTAACCTTCCTGCAGAACGGCAAGAGCCTCGAGATGATCAACGGCAACGACACTCAAGTCCTGAGCAATAACTTGTTCTACCTGGCCTTTACTTTTCCGCGCTCGGACGACATGAACATCGTCTCCATCGCCATGACGCTCGAGACCTCCATCTACCAGGGCGGGGAGAAGGCCCTGCACATGGCCTCGGAGAACGTGCAGGTGATGAACTGATGAAAAATCGCGGACAGGTCTTGGTCGGCGTCATCATCGTGATGCTGGCGCTCATCATCATCATCCCCGCGGTCGTGGAGTGGACGCAGCAGGAGGCCCGGGTCTCCGTGAAGGACCAGAAGTCCACCGTCGCCTTCAACCTGGCCGAAGCGGCCGTGAGCCGCGGCTACTGGGAGGCCAAAAGCTCGACCGGGACATTCGCTCAAATCCAGGCCGGCATTCCGCTCGCCGGCTACAATTTCGACGCGACCTACGCCGACGTCTCCGGGGGCACCTACCGCATCAGCCTTTCCAGCGCCGCCAACAGCAGCGTCGAGATATTGGGCGAGGGCCGCGACAACTCGACCAACGAAGTCCGCGAAATCGAGGCGGTCTACCAGAACCGGACCATCTACAGCCCGCTCTTGACCCAAGGCGACGTCAACTACAGCAAGGGACTCTGTTTATATTGGGGGCCCATCATGTCCCAAGGGAACATCACGCTGGACGCGACCACGGCGCAGTGGTATTTCCCGCGCAAGTTCGCCCGCGGCGACGTCGTCGGCACCGCCGCTTATCCGCGGGACACCACCTGGCCCTTGCCGCCCAACACCGACGGCGTGGAGTGGTGGGCGAACTACCAGCAGGTGCCCGAACTGCCCATCCTCGACTTCGCCACTTTGCGCGCGGAGGCCGCGGCCTCAAACACCTTGAACGTTTACGGCTGCGTCAAGAGCAGCTACGGCTACCGGGACCCCGCCACCGGAAACCAGGTTTCCAGCGGAAAAGCGACTTGGGAAAAAAACTCCACTTCGAATGAAAACTGCTCGCCGAGCGCCAACGTTCCGCCCAACGTCAACGCCAGCATCAACTCCAGCGTGACTTACTGGTTCGGCGACTCCTATGAGCATCCTAAGGGCGTGGGCGGCCAGGGCAACGGCGTTTCCATCAGCAGCTATGTGTGGTATTGGGACGGCAACCTGGTACTAACCGGCAGGAATTCGAACTGGTACGGCCTGGGAAATCCGACCCCGTACGACACCGGGCTCTATGGAACCGTTATTGTTATGGGCAACCTGACCATCGAAAGCGGAGGAGATTACGCCTACACGGGCGAAGTGCCCGCCGATGCCTGGCAAGAACACGAGCGCTTGCTCAAGAACACATACGACACCGCCGCCAGTCTGGAATATCCGGCTGACGCGGGCTACCACAAAACCTCCTCCACATGGAAATTTGGAACGCAGACTTTCAGCCAGCCGGGCCAGGGCAGCGGTTGGTACAACACGGTCGGCATCCGCGGCTTCGTCTACGTCGGCGGCAACCTCTACATCAAGAGCTTCATGGATTTCAACGGCGCCATCTGGGTCAAGGGCAGCGTCAACGCCACATGCCCCAGCGGCAGCAACAACTGCACCACGGCGTTCTGCGGCGTGTTCTACAACGATCAGCTCTCCGTGCCCAGCTTGAACGTCGTTCTGGTCCAGACCTCCTGGCAGGAGGTCCAGCCCAACATGCAGACCTGGAATTAGCCCCCCGGCGGCGATTTTTAACATTTTTTACCTTGCATTGCCCGCCCGGCCGGGCTATATATACAAGGGCTTTTGCCCGTCGAATTCATGAGCTTAAAACGCGGGGCCCGGATCGGCCGGAGGGGACAGATTTTAATTCCGGCGCTTTTCATTTTCCCGTCTTTGATGCTCTTCGTCTGGCTCATCTACGAGACGGCCAAGCTCTCGCAGGAAAAAATCCGCCACCAGTTCGCCATCGACGCCGCGGCCTTCGTCGAGATGACCAACTACTCGGACTTCCTCAACCGCTCGGCCTACGTCAACGGGGCGTTTCCCATGCGCATTTTCCAGGAGGTGTTCCAGGATCAGCCCATCGACTGCGGCGGACGCACGGACGCGGTCTGCGGGGGTCCGGGAACCGCGTGCCCGGGCACTTCGCCCTGGTACGATGTCTTGTACCAGGAGGGCATTTTCCCGCGCAGCCTGCACGAGTCGGGCGGAAGCTCGTCCATGGATCCGACCTGCCATCCCACCACGCAGGAGACCGCCGATTACAGCCATGACGAGGGCACTTGGGACATCGGCTACGGCGGCATCGGGACGCGCAAGAACAGCGATTGGGATCCGAACATCCCGGGCCCGACGCCGGACGACAACCCGGGCAACGGTAGCCCTCCGCCTCCTTGGAGCCAGGACACGCTGGTGCTCTTCCGCCTGCGCGCCGCGGAGTACTGGGACGTGCAGTACAGCGATTTTTCCACCATCTACGGCCTCTATACCCAGGTCTACCAGCTGCTGGGCTCGGTGGAGGGGGCGCAGTACTCCGTCCTGCAGCGGCTGGCCTCCAATCACGACTTCCTGGCCAAATCCTACTGGCTCAACGCCGGCGGGCCCAACGCGCTCAATGAATCCCAACTCTTGAGCTCCTCGTTCAATCAATACGCGGGCTCGTTCATGAACGCCGTCCATTTCGAATGCGCGCCCAAGGTCGGCTATTGCGGAAACGCGTTCCAGCACGAGCTCATCGGCAGCATGCCCATGCCGGAATGCAGCAGCCCGCCGATGTCGATGCCCAGCAACATTCCCAACTGCAACGGGCTCTTCCAGCTGGTCACCGTGGACCCGCAGGAGCTGGAGACCATGGACGACCGCAACCCGCTGGGCCAGGCCGACGGCGGCGGCTGGCCGGTGACCGTGCACTGGCAGCCTCCCACCAACTATTTCAATGTGAACTTCGACCAAATCATGGGTCCCGGCCTTCCGGAGGTGCACTCGCGCATCGCGCTGTGGATGGGCATGACCGGCGGGGGCTCGGACTGCACCGGCGAGACCGACGGCTCGGCCAGCGTCTGGCCCTGCCCCACGCCGCATTTCCAGACGAGGGAATACCCGTGAGAGAGAAGGGAACGGAAGGGAACGGAAAGGAAAAGAAGGGAACGGAAAGGGGCGCGTGCGCCGGCTTTTCCTCTTTTTGTTTCATTTCGTTCCCTTCCGTCTCATCCGTTTCTTCCCGTTTCCTTCCGTTTCCTTGCGGCAATCAGCGCGTTGAGCGATATAGCCAATTGTTCGGCTTCGTCCAGGATGACTTTGTAGGCCGCTGCCGGCAGGTAGCCCAGTTCATGGGCCAGGCTCGCCAGCGTCCGCAACTCGGCCAAGCTTCCCGACGCGATGGAAAGAGAATGGAGGAGTTCGCCGTCGCCCCGGCGGCCGGAGCCTTCCGCGATGTTGGCCGGAACGGAGACGGCTGCTCTGCGGATTTGAGAGGTTAGCCCATAGAGCTCATGATTGGGAAAATTCCGGCTGTACCGGTAGACATCGAGCGTCAAGGCGCGGCCCATGTCCAGAACCCGCAGCTTGCCGTGGATGCCCATCCCAAGCTTACGAACGTGGCCCGCCGTCGGTTCCCTTTCGCTCCCTTCCGTTCCCGCCGTTCCCGCGGCCAGGCGACTTTGGAGACCGTGCTCCTGCTGCCCATCTTCATGTTCTTCCTCTTCGCCTTCGCCAAGATTTTCGCGCTTCTGATTCTCGTGCAGAAGATGGAAATCGCCTCCTATTACGCGGCCACGCGCTGGGAGCTGGAATCCCACCGCAACGTCGCCTACGTGAGCGACGACAACCTTTTGAAGGCCGACATCCGCAACGACGTGATGGACTATCTGGGCTTCAACAACGGGCAATTGAAGGGCTTCTTGAACCTGGCCTCGGCCAATTTAGACATCCTGCGCACCGAGGTCTGGCAGGAGGTGACGCTCACGGTCAAGACCGGCCCGGTCCTCCAGATCGGCTGGATGTACAAGTCGCCGGGGCTGACCTTCAAGGTCATCAAATACGTGCCTAACCGCGACAGGCCCATCCAATTCGTGCTGCCCGGCTCCGGCGGCGCGCAGAACGCGGCGCAAAACGGCGGCCCGGGCGGCGGCGGCTAGCGGCGACGGGCCCGCGGCGCGGGGGATGCGCGGCGAGCGAAACAATGGTATAGTTTTTCCAGGCAAGAGCGAAGATTATGTTCTGGGCTAAACTAAGGCTTTTCTGGCAGCGCTACTGGCTCTGGGTCGTCGGCATCATCGGCGGCCTGGTGGCCTTCGTCCTGCCGCTGTGGTACCTGGCGGGCATGGAAGAAAGCGTGCGCCGCTACATCATCGGCATCAACGTCGCCTCGCTGCCCTGGGGCATCCTCCAGACCGTCATTTTCGTGGGCCTCTTGTACATCGTCGAGTACGGCGGCGGCTTCGCGCGCTTTAGGAAGTCCAAGGTCTCGGCCGAGAACGTGAAGGTGCGCTTCTCGGACGTCATGGGCCTGGACGAGGCCAAGCGGGAGGCCTGGGAGGTCGTTCAACTCATCAAGGACCGCGCGGTCTTAAAGCGCGTGGGCGGCAAAATCATCCACGGCCTTTTGATGATCGGCCCTCCCGGCTGCGGAAAGACCATGCTGGCCAAGGCCATCGCGAGCGAGGCGGGCGTGCCCTTCTTGTCCACTTCGGGCTCCGAGTTCGTGGAGATTTTCGTGGGCGTGGGCGCGTCGCGCGTCCGGAAGCTCTTCAAGCAGGCCCGGCAGTATTCCCAGGCCTACGGGGCCTGCATCATCTTCGTCGATGAAATCGAGGTGCTGGGCCGCCAGCGCGTGTTCCACGACGCTTTCGGCGGCTCCTCCGAGGGCAACCAGACTTTGAACCAGCTGCTGGTCGAGATGGACGGCCTCGCGGACACCCAGGCCAACATCGTGGTCATCGGCGCGATGAACGCGCAGAGAGACGTCCTCGACCCCGCGCTCCTGCGCCCCGGGCGCTTTGACCGCACGATCACCATCGGCCGGCCGAATTTGCAGGAGCGCCAGGAGATTTTCGAGTACTACGCCAAGCGCATCCGCATGGACCCCTCCGTGGATTTGGCGCGCCTAGCGCGCAAGTCGGTCTACAAGACGCCGGCCGAAATCGAGAACATCCTAAAGGAAGCCGCGGTCATCGCCACGCGCGAAAAACGCGAGGCCGTTTCCTACAAGGACATCTCGGCCGCCATCGAGCGCATCGAGCTCGGCGTGGCGCACCGCTTGAACATGACCGCCAAAGAGCGCGAGATGACGGCGTTCCACGAAGGCGGACACCTGGTGGTGCTCTACCTGACCCACCCGACCAACGACGTGTTCAAGGCTTCCATCATTCAGCGCGGCGGCACGCTGGGCGTGGTGCACTCGATTCCGCGCGAGGAAATGTACAGCTCCGACTCGCGTACCTTGAAGGCGCACATCAAGGTGGCGCTGGCGGGCTACGTCTCCGAGCGCATCAAGTACGGCGTGACCACCGACGGCGTTTCCTCGGACTTCGCCAACGCCATGACCATCGCGCACGACATGGTCTGGCGCTTGGGCATGGGCGAGAACGGCTTCGTGGGGGATTTCACCCGCATTCCGGCTGATCAGCTTTCGGACGACTTGAAGCAGAAGTTGAACGCCATGACCCAGAAGCTGCTGCAGGACTCCATGACCGAGGTCGAGCGCACCCTGAAGACCGATTGGCCCATCGTGGAGCGCTTCGCGGCGGAACTCCAGGCCCGCGACGAGCTCGACTACGACGAGATCGCGGCCATCTTCAAGGAATACGGCAAGCCGGGCAAGCCGCTGGCGGCCTCGGCTGCGCCGCCGCCGCAGATGCCGCCTTCCGCGCCCGCGCCTGCCGATGAGCCGCCGGCTCTCCCGGCGTCCTTGGATTCGCCTAAGCCCGACGTCGGTTAAAAGACGGTAATCAAAGCCGTTTTCTATTGACAAAGCCCGAGCCGCGGGCTAAACTCCCAAAGAGACGCAAGACGGCGATATGACCACCATTAAATTCTCCAAGAACAGCGATCCGTTCAAAAAATACTGGTGGGTTTTGCTGCTTATTTTTTCCGCGGTGGGCGTCTGGGTGTCCTACCCCAGCTATCAGTCCGGGCAGGGCCTCAACGACAGCGCCTTCGGCCGTAATTTGATGACCGTCAAGCAGAGCCTCAACTCCCTCAACAACCCCGAAGGCGCTCCGGGTTCGCCTTTGGGCGTGCCCGCACCCGGCCAGGGCTCGGGCCAAGGAGCCTATCAAAAGGAAGGCGGGGCCGCGATGGACGGCTTGTTCCCGCACCCCGAGGCGGCTAAAAAAACAGCGGCGAAACCGCGCAGCTTCGCGGACGATTTGGCGGCCATCGCGGGCCTGCACGGCGGGGCCGGCGGCGCTTCGGCGCTCTCGGGCGCGGCCGCGTCGGCTCCGGAGATTCCCGTGGAGTCGCCGTCTTTGGGCTCCGGCTTCTCCAACGATTCCGGCGGCGGGGGGGGCGGCGGCTCCGGCGCGTCGTACAGCCCGCCTCCGATTGCGGCTTTGGGCGCGGGCGCGGGGGCTTTCAACGAAGGCCAGACCCAGACGAGCCTGCAGAACGCCTCGGATTTAAGCGGGCAAGGCGCTCCCAGCGGCGGTAACGCGATGGCCGCGCTTCAAGCCGCGGCCAAGGGCGCGGTCGAGTCGGCCAACGCGGCCTCCAACGCTGCCGCGGCCTCGGGCCTCTCCACCAATTTCGACGGCCTGCACGCTTCGGGGCAAATTGGAGCCATGGGCGGGCAGAGCGGCGGAGGCGTGGGCATCGGCAACGGCGGAACGCCCATGAACTTGAAGCAGAACCCGACGAACCTGACGACCAAGAAAGTCACGCCGCCCACGCCCATGCCGGTCACGCCCAACTCAGGGAACACGATGATGCAGATGATGATGATGATGTTGCCCATGCTGATGATGGGCATGATGGGCATGTGAGGACGATTCATGGACCTTCCCAAACCCGACATTAGGCCGGACGTGAACAAGGAGGAGAAAAAGCCCTCCGGATTCTGGAGCGGGCTCGCCTCGCTTTTGGGCCGCAACCCGGTGATCGACGAGGCGGGGGTGGACGCGGTCGAGGCCGGAGGCCAAGCCGTCCCGGACGCTCTTTCGACAGGCGCGCCAGCGCCCGGAGCCGCGGGGGCCGGCGGCGAGGGATTTTTGGAAAGCCTCTCGCGCCTGGGATTCGGCGGCGGGGTCATGGCCACCAAGGCGGGCATCATCGCCTTGGCCGTGGGCGGCAGCGCCTTGGCGGGCGGCGTGGGATTTTTGGGCTACAAGGCGATGCACGCGGCGCCGGGGGCTCCGGGCGCGCATTCGTTTTGGCCTTTCGCGGCGCCGGCCGCGCAAAAAGCGGGCGCCGTGGGAGCCGGCGGCGCTTCGGCGCAGGCGGCCGGCGCGGGCCAAACCGAAGATTCGCTGGCGAGCCTGCGCGCGGCCAATCCCGCCGCGGCGAGAGCGGCGATGGCTCAAGCCGCCGGGGCCAAAGCCGGAGCGGCGGCGGGCCGAGCGGCGGCGGGCCGAGTGGCGGCCGCGGGGTCCGCGGGCGCGTCTGGGGGCGGTGCCGGGAGCACGGTGCGCGGCATCCCCACCTTGAACGACAATGGATTTAAGTCCGGGTCCTGGCGCGTGGCCGGCGGCGGCTCGGGCGCGTCGTTTACGCCCAAGGCCGGCGCGGCGTCTTCGCCCGGCCGCAAGGCCGCGCAGACTACGGGCTTCGGCGCGACGCACAGTCTGGCCTCCTTGGCCAAGAGCGGCCTGCAAGGCCTGGGCTTAAACGGCGCCGTGGGCCAAGCCCGGCAGGTCAACGGCGAGATGACCAACCCGGGCTACGGCGGAGGCGCCAGCCGTTACGATACCGGGGGCGTCAGCGGCGGCACGCCCATCGGCGGAGCTGCGGGCGTTTCCACCGGCGGGAGCGGAACGGGCTCCGGTTCGGGCGCGGGCAACGCCAACGGCCCCACCAACGGCGGCTCGGCCGGCAGCAATCAGTTCGGCGCGCCGCCCACGCCGCAGGCGGGAAGCAATGCGGCGCCCTGGCAGGGGATGCTCAATGAAGCCATGATGATGATTTTTGCCGCGGCCGTGCTGATTTACATCGCGAATAAATTAACGAAGAGCTTCACCGTGGTCTCTACGATGGCGACGGTGTTGGCCAGCATCGCGGCGTTGCTGGGCATTATCGTGGTGACGCTGGGCGCGTCCATCGGCTCGGGCGGCCAGCAGGCGGTCGGTTCGATGCTGACTTTGTCGGGCGGACTCGTCGCGGCCAGCGCGATTGCGATGGCTTTGGGATCGCAAGAGAAGAGCCCCAGCAGTCTCCTCACGAAGATCGCCAAATACGCCGGCGTCGGCGCCATCGTCGCCGCGATGGGCGCCTACATGCAGTCGGGCGCCATGAGCGGCACGGGCAGTTCGGGCGGCCTGGGCGGCTTTGCGTCGATTTATGCGCCCAGCGCCCGCGTCGCCGTGGTTCAATCAATTCCCAGCGAGAGGATAGGATAAACCCATGGATGCCCAAGTTCAGATTCCCTCCATCAAACTGGCCAAGGTGGGCCAGAAAAAAAAGAAGAACAAGCTCATCCCTTTTCTGCCCGACTTTTTGGGCGGCGGCGCGTCGCCCTGGGGCTCGGGCGCGGGCCTGTCCTTGGGCGCCAAGATGGCCGTCGTCTTCGCCGTCTCCACGCTGGGCGTGGGCGCTTATCAAGTCGGCAAGACCTTGAAGCCGGGCGCCGCGGGCCAGGCGGGCTTAAAGAGCGGCCTCGCGAGCATTTTCGCCAAGCCGCATTATGGCAACGTCTCGGGCCTGCCGACGAATAAGCCCTGGTACCAGAATTCCCTGGGCATGGCCGACGCCAAGGGCGGCTACCCCGGAAGCATGGAAAACGCCGCGGCTAACGGCGCGGCGTCTGGTTCGGGCCAGGCCGGAGCTTCCACTGCGGGCGCGGCCAAGGCCGGGGCGGCGGGCGCTGCCGGAACTTCGCCCTTTGACGCCTTGGCCAAGGCCAAGGCTCTGGCCGCGGCCAAAGCGAAAGCGAAGGCCGGCGCGGCTGGGCAGCAGGATTTGGGTTCGGGGTCCGGATTGGGAAACGGCGCGGGCGGCCTGGGCTCGGACATGGGCGGACCTTCTTCCGTCGCGGGGGGCGCGTCCTTGGCCGGGCTTTCGGGCGGGGCTCTGGGCGCCGGCGGCGGCGGAAAAGGGGGGTCTAACGCCAAGGGCGCGGGCCCCGGCAAGATTGCGGCCTTTACCAGCGGCGGACATGCGTTCCAAGCTTTGTCCAACGGCGGCGGCGGTTCCGGGGAAGGCGTGTGCGGCAGCGGGAACGCCCAGTGCCAGTTGAAGAGCATGGGAAGCAACACGTCCTACGGCTCGAACGGCAACGCGCAGTATGCCAAGAGCGGTTCAGGCCAGGGCTTCGATACGGGGCAATCCAACGGCAGCGCGATTACCGGCGCCGGCATCAGCGGAGGCGGCGGCAGCGCGCCAGCGCCCAGCCAGGACAACACCGGCTTTGGCGGCGGCGGGCCCACCAACGGAGGATTTCAAGGCAGCGGCGGCTATAGCGGCGGCGGCACGACGACTCCGCCGCCATCGGCGGGCGTTACCGCCTCGCCTTTTGCGGGATTGGTGCAAAATGCGGGAACTTTTTTAATGATTGCGATGGTGCTGCTAGTTCTCGCGGCTATTTTTGGGGCTATAGCGCAAGCAGGGATATGGGGCACATGGGCTTTTTCAGTTGCTAAGTATTTAGCTTGGGCAGCAACTGCTATTGCAGGACTAGCGACTTTGATGGGGCTTATGATGGTTGGAATGGGACAGAAAGGGATGGGAGTATTAATAACGACTCTAGGTGCTATTACTACGGCGGGCGCAGCTGTTGTCGCAATCAATACAGATACTGCTGTTAAAGATGTAGTTGCAAAGCAATCTGTAGTGAAGGCTACTTTCTGGCAAGGTATTGAGGATGCATTCAAGGGTTTTTCTTTTGCCACCCTAGTATAATATCGAGTGTTAACACTTGTATAGAATGTGAGAAAGAGTTTTTTTGTTGTTTTGTTCCTCCCTTTTTTTCTTTCTAGTTGCGGAACACCTCTTAATAAAGCCATCCTCAAAGGCGATACGGCTACTGCAGAATCCCTTATTTCCAACGGAGCGAATATCAACGGCTACGCCAACGGCGTAGATTTTACTGGCCACATCGGAATGATCCCAATCCAGTTGGCTGCCCAAACTGGGAACATGATTGTTCTTCAGACTTTGGTAGCAAGAGGCGCCAATGTCGATGGTCGAGGGGCTCTTATGGGGCTGTCACCGCTGATGTATGCGGCAATGAATAACCATTTTGATGCGGTTAAATTTCTAGTGGCGCATGGTGCTCATGTTGGTCTGAAGGAGGACTGCGCGGAAGAATGTGGGTACGATAATGTTTTTCAGGTTACGGCCATAAGTCTTGCTAAAGATAAGGGCTATTTGAATATTGCTGCCTATCTTGAGCAAGTCTTGGCGCGGCAAAAAGCGGGCGGAGCGCAAGATTCGTCGGCGCAGAGCGAGCCCGCGGCGCCGCCTCCCGCTACGCCCACTGTTTTTGCGCCGCCCGTCGCGTCCGTTCCTTCTTCTCCCGCCGTTGCCTCGTATTCTCTCCCCTTGGGTCCGCCCGACTTCCACGAAGCCCAGCACGCGGACGACTACGCGGTCGTGGTCGGCATCACCGGCTACCAGAACCTGCCGCCGGCCGAGTTCGCGGCCCGGGACGCCGAAGCCGTGCGCAACTATCTTTTGGCGTTGGGCTATCCCGAGCGCAACATCGCCTTTTTGACCGGCGACCGGGCCACGCGCGCGGGGCTCATCAAGGACGTCGAGTCCTGGCTGCCCAACAACGTCGACGCCAAGTCTACGGTGTTCTTCTACTACTCCGGCCACGGCGCGCCCGACGTCGAGAGCGGCGCGGCCTACCTGGTGCCCTGGGACGGCGACCCGGAATATCTTTCGGACACCGCCTACCCTTTAAGCCGCCTCTATAAGGAACTGGGCCGGCTGCCCGCCAAGCACGTTCTGGTGGCGCTCGACTCCTGCTTCTCGGGCGCGGGCGGGCGCTCGGTGCTGGCCGCGGGCGTGCGGCCGCTGGTGACCGAGGTGGACGAAGGCTTCGTCGACGGCGGCGGCAAAATCGCGGCGCTCTCCGCGTCCCGCGCCAATCAAGTCTCGGGCGTCTTGCCCCAGGCCGGGCACGGGCTCTTCACCTACTATCTCTTGAAGGGCCTTGACGGCGGCGCGATGAACGCCTCGGGCCACGTGACCGTCCAATCGCTCTACCGCTACGTCACGCCGCGCGTCGAAGACGCGGCGCGCCGCGACAACCGCTCGCAGGCGCCGCAGCTCTGGCCCGCGAACTTGAGCGCGTCCTCCGATCTCGTCCTGCGCTAAAACCTAAGACGCTAAGCGCCGCTTCAAAACCCGAAAAATATCGTAGAATCCGCCTCATGGCCCAGACGCCTCCGGCGCCGGACCCTTCCATCGTCGAGCTCGCGCGGCGCGTGTGCCGCGAGCTGGGCGAATTTACCCTGAAGGACGTCATGACGCGCCTGGCCTTGAAGCGCCCCGAGGCCGAGGCGGCGATGAACGCGCTTTTCAGAGCGGGGGAAATCAAGGCCGCCGACAAGCTGCGCGGCGAGTGGACTCTGTGGATTTGGTTCGCCCCGCCGCCCTCGGCCGCGCCGGGCGCGAGCGCGCGGCCCGCGTCCGTTCCTGCCGTTCCCGCGGCCCAGCCGCCCGCCATGCCCCGGCGTTATGCCGGGCCGCAACAGCATTCCCCGATGCGGCCCGGTGCTGCTTGCCTTCCGGCTCGCGGCGCCGCGAAGGACGACTCCCACCCGCAGGTGCGCTATTGGGCCAAGGCGAGCGGCACGCTTTATTGGGTGGCGGCCATTCTGGGCGTCGCCTGCATCCTAGACACCCTGCATCAGAGTTTTTCCCAGGGCCTGTGGCTGCCTTTCGAGCCGCTCTACTACCTTTTTGGAAAAGTTAGTTTAAATGTTATGGCGATCACCTCGGACCAGTCGTCCTGAGACGACCGCGAGTGCACCCGCGTCGAACTTCGTTGCCGTCGGGGTACAATAAGGGGCCATGATACAAAACTGCGTTCGGATGCGCGGAGGGACCACGGTTCTAACGTTCTCTGCCATACTGGCCGTTCTTGCCTCTTGCTCCCGCGCGCCCTTCCTTTATAAGCCCAACAAGCCGCTCTGGCCGGGGCACGACGCCCAGGCGCCGCTCTTTCCGGCCGCCGCGGCCGTGCAGCCCTTGAATGACCTGACCGAGCCCGGCGCCTCCGCGCCGGACCTGGCCCGCGCACCGCAGGACTCCTGGCCCGAGCTTTCTCCCGCAGACATCACCCGCGCGCTCGCGCAAGAACTTTCCCAAGACGGTCTGGTCTCCTCCGCTTCGGTGCTGGACGACCCCGAGAATGACGACGAGCTGGCCGCGCGCGCCAAGGGGGCCAGGCTCTTCGTCCTGGGCGAAGTGACGCAGGCTTCGGTGGAGCCCGACGCCGCGGAGGGCGGGGAGTTCACGCTGGCGCTCAACTTGCAGGTGTTCGCGCGCGCGGCGGGGGACGGCGAGTTCAACTGGAGAATTTTGGATTCCACCTACCGCGCGCAGGCGGCGCTGAGCCAATACGGCGACCCGGTCGCGGCCGAGAACGCGGCCTTGAATCAGATTTTCGCGCAGGCCGCCAAGGACGCGGCCAACGTCCTGCAAAGCCCCGACGTCGCGGGCAAGCTCGGCTGGACGCAGCCGTAACCCCTTGACAAATCGCGCGGCGCACACAACAATAATGGGCCTTTGGTCCTACGCGCTTCTGGGTCTTTAGACGGTGACCTCGCGGCCGGGACGGGGCTACACCATAAGCATGAAACCATCGCAGCGTTTTTTCTCCGCCGCGGCTTCGGCTTTCCTCCTGGCTTTCACCGCCGCCCTTCCCGCCGCGGCCCATGGCGTTTCCGCGGCGTCCTCCGGCCGCCTGCACCTGGACTACGCCTACGAATGCTTGAACAAGGGCGATTACGATACGCTGAAGAAGAGCTTGGCCGTGGTCGGCCCGGCGGATCTCCACCCCTGCAAGTCCGGCGAGACGCAGGTTTACGTCGCCCGCTGCTCCGTGACCGGGCCCGGCGGCGCGGCTTACCGGGAGCACGTCAACATCGCGCAGACCTGCCCGGAGATGGCGGGCGTGCTCAAGGACTACGACGGTCCCGTGCCCCAGTTCCAGTGCGACTTTCTCCACGCCATGCCCAACGTCATGGCGTTTATGCTCTCCTTCGACGGCGTCAAGAGCCGGCCCTCTATGCCCGTCGTCCCCTACACTCCCGCCCAGCAGAAAAGCTACCTCGCCCAAACCTACTGCGAGGCCGGCTACGCGCACGCGCAGTACCTCAAGTGGGCCAAGGAGCCGAAAAAAATCAACGACGCGTTCAGCCTGTCCATCCGGGCGTTTCTCTGGCAGAGGGTGCCTCTGGGCGGTTCCTATCTCGTGAAGGGGAAGAAGACCTCCATCCCCGTCAGCTGGTATCCTTATTTGCGACCGCTGCTCGTCGTGAGCAAGGCCGACAAGGCGCGCGAGCAGGAGATGGTGCGCGCCGTCGCGGGAAAGATCAAGACGCTCGAGGCCAGCGGGCTCAACCAGGAGAACTTCGGGCTCATGCGCATGAAGGCCTGGCTCGGCGGCCTCTTCGACCAGTCCCAGGCGGGCAAAGGGGGCCAGACGGTGCTGGCCGGCCCGGGCTCGCTCCTGGTTTTGCCCAAGAAGGTTCCCGGCCCAGATCTCTCGCCGCTGTTCTCGAAGTCCGACCGGTCCTTGCGCCCCAAGTATGCCCGCGGCGCGCCGCCGCTGCCCTCCTTGGACAACGCCGCGGCGGTCAAGCAGGAAAATTTCGGCGCGCGCGGCATCGAGGCGGCCATGAGCCGCATCAAGCAGGAGTACGAGATCACCTTTTGGCATTACTTCGGCATGAGCACGACCATCGGCCATCCCCTTGTGGCGCTGCCCTACATCGTCCATCAGAAGTCGGGCACCTGCGGCGTGGAATCCCAGTACGAGGCCCTGCGCGCCCACGACATCAGCGCCAATCCGGCGGCGCTGGCCCAGGAGGCCTACAAGAACGGCTGGTACGGGGAGAACGACCCGCAAGCGGGCATCAGTTCGCCCTTCGAGGGCACGGAGATGCCCAATTCCAATCAGCTGCTCACGGCCCATCACCTGCCGAGCAAGCTCATCTACCAGGCCACGACCCGGGATTTGAAGCAGTCCATCGCATACGGCGGCGGAGCCATCGTGGCCCTGCGCTCGAACCGGCTCTGGGACGACAAGCCCGGCCCCGTGGACCACGCGGTCTACGTTTCCGGCGCGGAGCTGGGCTCCAACGGCAAGATTTTGGGCTACTACGTCAACGACACGGGCACGGGCGAGGGCATGCGCTACGTTCCCGCGCAGCAGTTCGAGGAGGCGTGGGAAGACAAGACCGGCCACGGCTTCCTGGTGAGCCTCGATCGGAACGCGAAGCCGCCCAAGGTGGAGTTGAAGCCCAAGCCCGCGCAGCTGACGACCTACCTCAAAGAAGACGCCGGCCGCTAGACCTTCGCTCGCGGCCTGCTGGTAGATTTAACTTGCAGTTCGTGCAGCCGGCCGGAGCTCTTCGGTGAGACCGAGCTGGCGGTGGAAGAGATAGACCAATGTGGGCTGGAACACGCGGGTCAAGAGCGCGATGGAGCAGCAGCCGCCGATGACCACGATGGCCAGCGGGCGCTGGGTCTGCGCGCCGATGCGGGTTGATAATGCCGCCGGCAAGAGCCCTAGACCGTCGACCAAGGCCGTCATGATGAGCGCGCGGAAGCGACGGTCCGCGCCCTTGACGATGGAGTCTATTAGGGAGTAGCCCTGGTTCCAAAGCTGGAAGATGTAGGAGTTGAGCAGCAGGCCGTCCATGATGGCGATGGCAAAAATGGAGATGAATCCTACGGCAGCGGAGATGGAAAAAGGCGTGCGCGTAAAGGCCAGGGCTGCAATGCCGCCCAGACAGGCCAGCGGCACCTGCGCCATTAGGATGAGAGTATTGGTCAGCGAGAGGGTCGTCCAATAGAGCACTCCGGCGATGAGAAAAAGAGCGATGGGAACGATGACTGCCAGACGCCGGTTCGCGGCCGTCATCTCGCCATACTCCCCGGCCCAGTCGATATTCACGCTCCTTGGGATTTTGACGCTGCTGGCGATGCGGCGCCGGGCCGCCTCGATGGCGTCGCTCATGTCTCGACCGCGGACGGAGAAGCGCACGGGCACATAACGGCGCAGGTTCTCCCGGTAAATGAAAGACGCGCCGTCAGTCATGCGGATGTTCGCGACTTGACCCAAGAGCACGTATCCGCCGCTTGGCAGGGCTATGGGAATGCGCCGGATGGCCGCAAGACTTTGCCGGTAGTCAGGCGCTAGGCGCACGATCAGGTTGAAGGCGCGGTCGCCTTCGAGCACTTGCGTGACCGCCTGACCGCCGATGGCCGCCTGCACTACGGCGTTGACGTCGCCGACGTTCAAGCCATAGCGCGCGCACGTCCTGCGGTTGGGAACAATGAGAAGATTGGGCTGGCCCAGAGAGCGGTAGACCGCCACGTCTTGGATGCCGCGGACTTGCTTCATGGTGGCGGCCACTTGATTGGCGACGGACTCGTCCTGCACGAGATCGGGCCCGAAAACCTTGACCGCGTTTTCGCCTTTGACACCCGACAGCGCCTCCTCGACGTTGTCTTCGATATTTTGCGAGTAGCCGAAGTCGGCCCAGGGGAAATCTCGGCGGAGCTTGGCGTTCATCAGGCCGATGAGCTTGTCCTTGGTCATGCCGCTGGGCCACTGCGAGCGGGACTTCAAATCCACGAAGAATTCGGCGTTGAAGAAACCGGAGGTGTCCGAGCCGTCGTCCGGCCGACCCAACTGAGAGACTACGGTCCTGACTTCGGGGAAGGACAGGAAGTCGCGGCGGGCGCCCTCGGCCAGCTTGTCCGCGGCCCCGAGCGAAATGGTTAGTGGCATGGTGGCGCGCGCCCATATGTTGCCTTCTTCGAGCTTGGGCAAAAACTCGGCGCCGAGGAACGGGAAGAGCGCTAGACCTGCGGCCATGAGCGTGCACACGGCCCCCACCGTCAGACGCGGGCGCTTCAGAACCTTGACGAAAAGATCGTGGTAGAAGCTTTGAAACTTTTCCCACACGGCGTTACTGCGCTCCTTGATGCCTTGGTGCAAGGCATAGGAACACAGGACCGGCGAAAGGGTCACCGCGAGCAGGATGGCGATGCTCAAAGCGAAGGCGTATGTACGCGACATGGGAGAGAAGATTGCGCCTTCAACGCCCGTCATGGTAAAGAGCGGCAGGAATGCGATGAGAAAAATAATGGTGGAGTATAGGATGGGGCCGCTTACCTCCTCCGAGGCGTTGCTGATGCACTGCCAGTCGCTCTGGTTCGACTTGCGGTCCGTGACCATATGCCTGAAGACATTCTCGACCACGATAATGGTTGTGCCGATAAGAATTCCGAAGTCGATGGCGCCCAAAGAGAGCAGATTGGCCGAGGTTCCGGTGAGGTAGAGCAGGATAAAGGCGCCGCACATGGACAAAGGGACGTTGATCGCGACGATGCAGGCGGTGCGCAGATCGCCTAGGAAGACGATGAGCACGGCCAAGACCAGAATCATGCCTACGGCCAAGTTCTCAAATACTGTGTGGAGCGTGACGTCGACTAGCTGGGTGCGGTCATAGTAGGGGATGATTTTAAAACCCGGCGGCATCATGCCCGAGGCGTTGAGCTGGGCGACCTTCTTCTCGACGCCTTTCAAGGTCTCCAGCGTGTTGCCGTACTTGCGCATCAAGACGATGCCCTCGACCGCGTCATCAAGGTTGTTGAAGCCCACGATGCCCAGGCGAGGCGCGTGCCCGACTTGCACCGTCGCGACGTCGGAGACTCGTATGGGCGTCCCTTTGACCGTGGCTAAAGTGATGTCGCGGATATCGTCGAGGCTGCGGATGAAGCCGATGCCGCGCACGTCGAAGGCTTGGCTGCCCACGGGCAGGTAGCTGCCGCCTACGTTGCTGTTGGCGTCCGCGACGGCCTGGGTCACCATCGGCAAAGAGATGCCGTAGTGGACCAGTTTGTCCGGATCGACGTTGACGTGGTATTCCTTGGTCAGCCCCCCGAAGCCTGCGACGTCAAGTACCCCGGGCACGGTTTTGAGCTGCTTTTCCACCACCCAATCCTGGATTTCCTTTTCAGCCATGAGATCGTGGTTGGGGCTTATGATCCGGTAGCGATAGATTTCGCCGATGGGGTTATCTGGGTTGATGCCGGGAGCGACGCCCGGCAACGGGAGGTTGACCAGTTGCAGGCGGTTCAGAGTTTCGACCTTGTCCCAATAGTAATTGCTGTCCCAAGAGAAGTAGAGCTTGACATCGGAGAGGCCGAAAAGCGAGATCGTGCGAATGTCTGAGATGTTGCGCATGCCGGCCAAGCCCCACTCGAGCGGCACGGTGACCAGCTTCTCGACCTCTTCGGCGCTCATGCCGTAGGGCTGGGTGGTGAGCTCAATTTCAGGCTGGACCGGGTCGGGGTAAGCCTCGATGTCCAGCGCCCGGAAGGCGAAATAGCCGGCGACGGTCAGGATGAGGGCGCCGATGATGACGAATCCGCGCTCCTTGAGCGCGAGGTTCATGAGCCGGCGCAGCATCAGTAGTTTTCCCCTCGGCTCTTGTGCCACAGGGCGTTGAGAGTAAGGGAGTCCAGAGCGATTTTCTCGCCGCTCTTGAGACCCGAAACAACGCGGGCGTAGCCCCGCTCGTTCCACTGAGCCACCTGGACCGCGCGCCGCTCGAAGAAGCCCGGTTTGGTCTCCACGAAGGCGTAAAAGGAGTCATCATCAAAGACCAGCGCCTTCTGCGGCACGACTACGGCCCAGGTGGGCTTGACCGCTATGTTCACGCGCGCGAGCATGCCCGGCTTGAGCTTCAAGCCGGGGTTGTCCACCTCGCAGCGGATTTGTTCGGTGTGAGTGCCGGCGTCGATGTCCGGACTCACACGGGAAATCTGGCCGCGGAAAATCATGCCTGGATAGGCGTCGGTGACGGCGGCAAGCTCTTCTCCGGTGGCGATGCGGCCGATTTCATCCTCATAGACGTCGGCGGTAAGCCAGACCTTGTTGAGCGTGCCTACTTGGTAGAGCGCGTCGCCTGGGTTGATGGCTGCGCCGCGGACTGCTTGCTCCTGCAGGACGATGCCGCCCAAAGGCGCGCGGATCCAAACGTCAGGCGATGGGTTTTTGAGCTCGGTGATGTCCGCGTCGTCCATGCCCAGAAGTTCGAGCTTTCTCTTGGCCGCCTTGGCCATCCAGGCCGATGTGCCCGCCAAGTCCGGCGACCGGGCCAGGTTTTCGGCCTGCAGGTACTCGGCCTCGGCGGTCATGAAGTCCGGGCTGTAGAGCTTGAGGATGGGCTGGCCCTTGGTGACCGTGTCCCAAAGGCTGGCCTTAACTTCCTCGATGCGGCCCTGCACCCGCGAGGAAATCGTGGCGACTCGGCGCGGATCAAAGGCGATTTGGCCCGTGGTTTCGAGCGCGCCCGGCAAAATCCGAGCCTCGACCCGGACGGATTTCAGGCCATGGATGTCTTCATCGGGAACCTTGAACTCGAGCGCCGGCGAATGAGGCAAAGCTTCCGCTGGCTGGCGCGAGCTAAGAGCGCACGGAACGACAATAAGGAACGCAAAGACGGTTTTCCTCATGACGACGGCCCTCCCGTGGCCTGCTCCAAGGCGATTTTTCCGGCCAGAAACTGATTGGCCGCGGTTAGGTACGCAATGCGCGCGGAGTAGAGGCTCTGCAAGATGCTTGAAAGCGTGGTGAAGTCGATTTTTTGCGACTGGTAGGCGACGAGCGCCACGCGGAAGTTCTGTTCCGCCAGCGGAATCATCTCATCGCGGTAAAGGAGCGCCGTCTTGTAGGCTAGGCGGGCGGAACGGTCGAGTTGGTCCACGGCGCCGATGGTCTGAAGTTCGGCGGCTCGACGGTTGATCCGCGCTGCGCTTAAAAGTTTTCGAGCGGCCAGGGCGTCCTGGCTTTGATGGAGCCAAAAGAAGACGGGCACGTTGAACGTTAACGCGGTCGAATAGTCATGATAAGGACCTTGCGGCTTTATGGAACTGGTCGAGCCGGGTGGGTAGTCGTTCCGCGCCCAGGAGACATTGAAGCTCGGCAAAAGCTCCATCTGGGCTAGGCGCAGCGCGGTTTTGGCGTTTTTCTCCGTCAGCATCGCTTCCAGCAACTCTTGCCGCGCGGCCAATGCGCGGCTGGTTTCCTGCGCGGGCGTCGTCTTCAGCGGCTCAATCTTGATCTCTCCGTCAAGTTCCAGCGGCTCCCGCGGATCGCGGCCGAGAATCTGATTGAGCGCGGCTTCGTCATTTGCTTGGGCGGCCTGCGCGGTCCAGGCGGCTTGGCTCGCGGCGAAGACCGCGAACTGTGCGCTGATGAGATCGGTCTGCGCGACTTGGTTCGCTGTGTAGGCTGCTTGAGCCACGGCGAGCACTTCGGCCAGGCTCTGCGCGTTTTCCAAGGCGATTTGAGCCGAAGCGCTGTCAAGAACCGTTTGGTAAAACTGGGTTTGGGCTTGCGCCCGCGCGTCGCGCAACGCCGCCTCATAGATGAGTTTGGCGATCTCGGCGTTACGGCGGGCTTGGCCGCCCTGGAGCCAGGAAACGCCCGGAAATTGGAAGGATTCGCTAACCTGGAATGTGCGCGTTTGGGCTTGATCTAAGCCGTTGGGAGTTGAAGTCCGCATTAGGGATATCTGCGGATCCTGCGGCGCGTAAGCTTGATCGACCTGGTGAAGCGCGGCTTCGTACTGGCTTTTGGCCGCAAGGATCTGAGGGTTTTGAGCCAGCGCCAAAGCGACGATGTCTTTGAGCGAAAACCCGCGCGCCTGTGCCGTGGCGCCGGCAGGCTCCATGAGCGCCGGCAACAGGACGCAGCAGGCGGCGAGAATCGGCCTACGCACGGCTCGGATCGGCGGACGCCTCCTTGGGAAAAAGATGCGGGAAGCGCTTGATGTAGTAGGCCAAGGCCAGGCCCAAGACCGCATAGTCATCCAAGAGACCGATGACCGGAATGTAGTCTGGGATGAGATCGAAGGGCGTCAGAAGATAGAAGAGCGCGCCGTAGGCCACGAGCTTGTCCATGAAAGTAAGCTGGGGCGAGCGCACCACGCTCCAGAGCCCGCCGATGCGGCGCTTCCACTCTGCGCCCATCTTGGCGAAATTAAAAAGCTTGCGTCGTCCGGCGTCCACTTCTTTAACGCGAGAGGGCGCTGCGCCGATTTGCGAAAGTCCTTCTACGATGGCGTCGTTGGGGTCGCCCTTGCGGTTCTTGAGGGCGTCAGAGAAACCCAAGGTTTTGAGCGTGGCCTGGAATGAAAGCACGCGCCCCTCGCTGATGATGGACTGGGCTAGGCGTGATTCTGGGTTGATGTGCCCATCGACCACGAGGCGTTCAACGCCCTTGGAGAACGCGCGCTCGTAGAGCGGCGGCAAATCTGCATTTTTTGCCGAGCTTTTCCAGCGCCTGATGGTGAGCCCGGAAACGCCCAGGAGTTCCCCAAGCTTTTCAGAAGATAGCCCGGCTTCATCCGCAAGGTCCATCATTTGTTTATACAGCACGAACAAATGATAGACCAGAACATTCATTATGTCAATGAGCGGCGGCGCCGATATAGGGAGAAATAAATGTGGGAGGCTTACAGGATGGTTATATGTTCATGAAATATCGCCTCATTTCCTTCAAGACAGAGCGCAGACTCACTGCCTTGGCTCAAGGCGGCTAGCGCGAATGCGGTGATGAGAAATCTTGCTCCGAAAGGCGTTTGATTTCTCTTCTTTTCCCAATGAGAGGCCTTACTGCGCCCAGTCCGCGTTGAAGGTGCTCTCGATGCTGTCCATGAGCGGCGGGTTGTTCAAGATGATGCCCAACTCGCGATTTTTATCGAGCGATGTCTTGGAGAAGTTCTCCGAGCCCAGAAACACCTGGGCGCTGGGCGTTCCATAGTCCGCCAGCACCACCTTCGCGTGGATGTACGGGTTGTTCAAAGCCTTGGCCTGGACGCCGTTGTCGTTGAGCACCTGGCGCTCGGCCGCGTTGCCGTCTTGCCCGCCGCGGTCGCTCAACACCGCGGTGATAAAGCGTACCGCCACGCCGCGCTGGGCCGCGTTGATGAGGGCCTGCATGGACTCGGGGTCCTCGGTCTCCTCGCCGTAGACCTCAAGCGTTTTTGTGGCGCCGTTGATGACGCTCAAAATTTTCTCTCGGGAGTTCTCCGGGCTCCAGACCAGCTCCGGCAGGGTCGGATCGGCCGGCTCGCCGTTCCAGTCCGCGTTGAAAACCGAGTCTATTTCCGCGACCTCCGCGGCGTTGGCGGTCACGATGCCGAAGTCGCGGGTGCCCGAGAAGTAGTTGGGCACCAAGTTGAAGGTCATGATGACGGCCGACTTGCCGTCCGCGGTGATGGCTTTCTCGTGCGTGACCTCGAACTGGCGGCTGGCCGCCTGGGTCTGCACGCCCGCGTCTTGCAGTTGGGCGATGTACTTCGCGTTGGGGTCGCGGCCGCGGAAGGAATAAAGGTTGTAGATGACGCGCACCGTGACGCCGCGCTGGGCCGCGTTGATGAGCGCGGAAATCGTGGGCGGGTCCTCGATTTCGTAGATGGTGAGGTTGATGGAAGTCTGCGCGTTGTTGATGAGGTTCAAGACCGCGGCCCGGCCGCTGAAGGGCTCGGTTAAAAGAGTGTACTCGCCGGACTGCACGGGGGGCGGCGCGGCCCATCGGCGCACGGGCTTGGACTCGATGGGGGCAGGCGCCGCGGACGCTGCCAGCGCGGCGCCGGGCAGCACGCTGGAAAGCGCGCCCGCCGATAAATTCGAAAGCTGGGAAAGGTCCAAGGGCGCCGGGCCCTCGGTCAGGGCGTTAAACGCCGGCCCCACGTCGTCTGGGCCTCCGTCGAAAGAGCCTTCGCCTTCGATGGCGAACGAACGCGCGGCGCCGGCGGCGAGAAAGGCCGCGGCCAAGAGCGCCGCGCTCAGGCGAATTCCGGCGTGGTGTCTCGTTCTCATGGTTTCCCCCAAAGGTTTTGAAGTCATCGGCTTCATCGAACTAGGATAGTTGGGCCCGCGCTTCGCGGCGAGGGTCCAATGGCCCATTGTCCTAGGCCCCGAGGCGCTTGTCAAAGACTCCCTTGGCGCAGCTTCCTTTTTCGGCAACCTGCTAATTCAAGGCAGTGCGCCGCGCCCAGCTCTTTCTCTGGCTGAGGGTCGCGGGGTTGGAATGCTCCGCGTCCGCCAGAGCGGCAAATCCCCGCCGCACGGCCTCCGGCTCGGGCGCGCTCGGGCCGGAGAAAAGCGCGATGAGGCGCCCCATCGCGGTTCCCACCTTGAGCGCCGCGAAACCCTTGTCCGCGGCGATGTCGTCCAAGCCGTCGGCTTGGCGTTCCAGGGCGTCGGCAAGCTCCGCCTCGGAGGGCGCCGCGCTGGAGACGTTCCGCAGAGGAAAGACGTACTCCAGGCCGGAGGCAAACTTGGCGTGGAGCATTCCGTCCTTGCTCCACAGATCGGGCGTGCCGTCCGGGAATTCCGCGGCCTGCGTTAGGCCGCCCGGCATGTCGATTCTCCTTCCCTCGCCCGAGCGAAGCCGGCCGGCCATGGCGGCGAGTTCCTTGTCGGCCGCGCGCGCGACTGCGATGTAGTTTCGCAGCATGTAGAGGTAGTGCCGGGCCTGTTCGAGCAACGCGACCGGCGAGGGGGCGGGCAGGCCCCGTTCCCGCCGCTCGTAGGCGGCCTGAGCCTTGGCGACGAGCACCCGCTGGGTGACGTCGTAGGCGTCTAGCTCGTCGAGCGAGAGATATTTCGCGTAGTTGGGGTCGTCCTTCAAGGCCGGCGCGTTCTCAAGCCAGCCGTGGATGGGGTCGGAGTCGCCCTGGTAGCGCCGCTTGCGCGTGACGGCGTGGACTATCTCGTGGGCCGCCTGCGCGTCGTCCTTCGCGAAAGGGCGCCCGCTCGCCACCGCCTCCGCCGGAAGCCCCATCTTCCCGCCGACGTAGCGCCGCGCCGTCACGCTGGAGCTGTAGTAGGCTCCGGCCTTGAGGTCGACGAGCTTGTCGGCCCAGAACTCGACCTCGACGCCGAAACTTTTCTTCATCGCCGCCGCGAAGCGGTTGAGAGGCGAACTGCCGTTGGGCATGAGAGTGAAGCGGTTTTTCTCCATCTGGCTGTAGGCCACGCCGCGGCGATGCAGCAGGCGCTGGGCCATGGCGGAGACCTGGTCCTTGCCTCCATGGGTGGGGGTTTCCCGCACGTGCTCCAGCGCGCCGACTATGTCGTCGTTGCGGAAGCGGGAAGGCGCCCAGGCGTGGCCGGTGTCGTTGTAAAGAGCCTCAATCCAAGCTTCCCGGTTGGGCGCGTCCTCCGGCAAAGCGGAATAAATGCGCTCCGCGGCCTCGTCCTTGCTCAGGCCGCTGTTTTTGAGCGCGCCGCGCACGAAGGCTGAAATTTTCAAGGCGCCGTCGTCCCCGGCGAAGCGTCCGGCCGCGGAGCGCACATCCGCTTCGAGTGCGCCGCCTGGAACCGCATCCGCGGAGCCGCCGGGCTCCGTGGGCGCGTCGCCGTCGTAGGCGGCGCTCAAGGCGGCTTGGGAGGCGCCCGGCTTGGACAGGAGCCTCGCCGTCCGCTCTAAGCCTTGCAGCGCGCCTTGTTTTTGCGCGGCCCGTTTGGGCGCCGCGCGCGCGGCGGCCCGGGGCCCTTGGGAGCGAACCGGATGTTCAGCCGGCGGCGCCGCGGGAGCGGGCCGGAAGGCTTGCGCCGCCATCATGGGCGGGGTCGCCGCGGCCGTCGGCAGCGCGGAGGCGTTAATGCCGCCGAGGAGGCCGAGGTCAAGGCTTTGGTCCTGGAATTGGGGCGCGAGAGAAAAAGCCGCGGCCCCGCCCAGCGAGTCCGGGACCGAAACGGGCCGGACTTGGCTCGCGTCGGGCGCGGACTCGTCCTGCGCGGGCAAAGAAGCGGCGCCGGCCCAAAGCAGGGCGCAGGCCAGCCCCAGCGCGGCCCGGGATTTGAGTTTCACGCTGAAAGAAGGGTAGGCCCCGAAGCCGGGCGTGTCAAGGGACTTCCCATCGGCCGCGTGACTAAAGTCGCATTGACAAAACCGCCGGCGCGGCCTATACTTTTTTCGCCGTCTCATTACGGCGATAATTTATGGAAAAATCGTTTCGCTCGGCGGCGGTCTCGGCGCTGGCGCTGGTTTTGAGCGCCGCGTTGCCGTTTTCCGCCTTCGCCCAAGGAGTCCTCTCGCCCGATGGAGCGCCCCAAATCCGGCCGAGCTTCGCGATTCCGGCCGCGGCCGCCTCCCGAGGCGCGGCCAGAGTCGAGGCCCTGAGCGGCCGGATTTTCATTTATAGGAAAGGCGCGGCGCTGGCCGAGCCTCTGACTTCCGCGTCTTTGCCGCCGCAGGCCGGAGACCGCGTCGTCACCGGTACGGACGGCAGCGGCGCCTTCGTTCTGGCGGACGGCTCCGAGGTCCGTCTTGAACCCGACTCGGAGCTCTACATTCCCGAGGAGGCGCCGCGACAGGTCACGCTGTTTTTGAAGCTGGGAAAAATTTGGGTCAAGGCGTCGCGCGACTATCGGCGCGTCTTCGAAGTCCGCACTCCCCAGGCCGTGGCCTCGGTGCGCGGCACGGAGTTCAGCGTGGCGGCGGGCGCGGGCGCGAGCGTGGTCCAGGTCTATCAGGGCGCGGTGGGCGTCGCTGTTTTGCTGCGCGGCCGACCCTTCGGCGCGGAATCCTTGGTGCTGCCGGGGCACAGCGTCCGGGCTTTGGGCGGGCTCTTGTCTCCGATCCGGGCGGTCTTCGGCGGTGCGGGCAAGGCGTCGTTGAGCCGGCCCGTAAAAGCGCAAATCAAGGCCCGGCTCAAGGCGATGCTCAAAGAGGCCCGCGCGCGCGGCCGCGCGTCCTTGGCCGTCGCGGTTCAAGACGCGCTGGCGACCAAGAATCCCCAGACCATGCTTGAAGCGGCCGAGGCCTTGAGCGAGGAAGCCGGCCGTTCCGGCGCCGCCTTGGGCGGCCCGGCGTCCGCGGCGTTTGGCGACGCGCGCCTGCAAAAGGGCTTTGAGGAAGGCAAAGCGCTCGAGGACTTAAGCCGGCCTGCGCCGCCCTTCGCGCCCAGGGAGCCGGGCGCTTTTCCAGTCAAGCCGCCCAAAAACCGCCAGGCCGACGCAATCATGAATAAGTGGTTCGCGGGCCGGGAGCTGAGCCTGCAGATGCAGCAGGCCCAGCAAAGCGCCATGCTGGCCCACGCCGCGGCCTCTCCCGGAGCCTCGCCCACGGCCGCGATGGTGACGGCGGCGGCCTACCAGCAGCAATTCCAGCAGCAGTACCTCCATGCGCGCCAAGTGATGGCGCAAAACGCGGCGCTGGCGGCGCGCGCGTCCGCCGCGCCGGGAGCGCCGCCGCGGACGGGGCCGGCCTTGGCCGCGGGGGCAAATCCGGGCCAGGCGCCCAGCGGCATGGCGCCGCCGCCGGTCCAGCCGCCCGTGTTGCCGCCGAGCTCTGCTGCGGCCATGGCCGCCATGCCGCCACCCACGATGCAGCCGCCGACGCAGAGCGCGCCGACCGCGCAGTATAGCTACACCGCGCCCACCATCGCCCAGCCATCATATTCCGCAATCAACTACGTCCCGCCCCCTTCGACTTCAGGGAGCACGACTTGCACCACCTACACTTGCACGCCGGGCACTTGTTCCGCCACCACGGGCATTTGCACGGCGCCGACTTGCACGTGCAATTAAAAAGGGTGAACTAACCGCGTGAAAGCCTCGCGCGGCTGCGCCGCGGTTGTGTGCGCCTGCCTAGCGTTTTCCGGGCTTCCGGTCCCGGCGGCGGCGCTGGAAACCTCTCCCATATTCAGGCTAGACGCCAGCGGCGGAAGGATGTTCTTCCACGATTACAGCGGCGAAAACGACACCACCATGGGCAGCGCGGACTGGCTCTTCGGCGACGGGATCAAACTTTCGGACCAGGACGCGCTTTTGCCCTCCTTGAACGGCCAGTACTCGCACAGCAGCCAGGTCAACCAAATCGGCGGCGGCGGCACGCTCGTCACCCAGGCCTTGGACGACGCCGCGGGCCTGCGCTGGATTCACTCCTTCGGCGCCTGGGCCGTCAAGCCCAACGCCTCCTATAAAAGCGAGCTGGCCACCATCAACAGCCAGGAGTCCTTAGGCGCGGGCATTTTCGATTTCGGGCAGGAGAGCGCGGGCGCGGAGCTGGAATGGACCGGGCAGGGCGCGGTCAAGTCCGTGCGCCAGGATTTTTCCGTCTCCAACACGGACTACTACCACTACCAACCCGGGCGCTCGCCGCTCTTCGGCACGGAGCTCCTCTCCAACGGGCGCGACTTGAACTTCGTCTCTTACGGCTACACTGCGGCCGCGGACTTCGCCTTCTGGGCGGGAGGCCTTTTGAGCGCGTCCGCGGGGGGGTCCTACTTGGACTACGGCGATCAAAAAGTCGTCGAGGGCGACACCGGCGCCAAGACGTTCTCCCTGACCGGGAGCGCGCGCCAAGACTGGATGGGCAATGCCGTCGTCTCCGTAAGCCAGAAGCTGCCGGGAAATCCCGCCGGGCTCCCGATTTCGGGCCAAGCGAGCCTGAGCCTGGGCTATACTGCACTGCGCTCCAACCAGAACGACGTGGACAACTTCCAGTCCAACTCCAGTGTTTTCAAGTTCAGCCCGAACTATTACAGCTACGACGAATTTTCCGCGGGGCCCCTCTTGAATCTCGTCATCGCGGGCAAGCTTCGGTTGAGCTTCTCCTACAATTTCTCCCGCCGCGACTATCTGGGTCGCCCGGTGCAAGACGGCGCAGGCCGCTATCTGGGCGGCAAAGTCTACACCGACACGCACACACTGTCATTTTCCGCAGGCTACCCGGTCCTGCTGCCGGGCCTGAGCGCACAGGTCTCAGGCGGCTACGTCTCCTCGTCCTCCAACATGGCCTTCGAGAGCTTCTATCTCTACAACTACAGCTACCCCTACGCCTTCGCGGGTCTGAGCTACGCGCTGTAGGATCCGCGTCAGCGTCCGTAGCGCGCGTCCGAGAAATGTTAAAATCAAAAAGCATAGCGCCTTGGGGCGCCGTGCAGGAGAGAGAGTGATGAAAATCACCCCGCATTTGACGTTCGACGGGACGTGCGAGGAGGCGCTCAAGTTTTACGCGCAGTGCTTGGGCGGGAAAATCGTTTTCTTGATGCGCTACGGCGAGTCGCCCATGGCCAAGGAGGCGCCCAAAAACTGGCCCGCGGACTGGGGGAACAAGATCATCCACGCGCGCCTGGAGGCGGGGGGGCAGAGCTTCGCGGGCGCGGACGCGCCGCCGCACTACTACTACACGCCCCAGGGCTATTCGATTACCCTCGACGTCGAATCGCCCCAGGAGGCCGAACGGATTTTCAAGGCGCTCTCGCAAGGGGCTCGCGCCGTCACCATGTCTTTGCAGGAGACCTTCTGGGCCCAGCGCTTCGCCATGTTCGTGGATCGTTACGGCACACCGTGGATGATCAACTGCGGCAAGCCGCAAACAGCCGGCGCCTCCCGCGCCGCCCACGCTTCCGCCAGAAGCTAGATCGTTCGGCCGCAGAGCGGCCTTGAATTCGCGCGGCTTTTGGCCTATCCTTAAGCCGTGGCGCCTGCCGGAGACGTCCGCCTTTTAAAGCGCATCCCGCTGTTTTCCCCCCTGCCCGCGCGCGACTTGGCCGCGGTCGCACGGCTGGCCAAGCCCCGGAGCTACCGCGCCGGCGAAACCATTTTCCTAAAGTCCCAGGCGGCGGACGGGCTCTACGTGGTGCTCTCGGGCCGGGTCAAGATTTTCACCGCCGCGGGCGGGCGCAAGAAAAAGACCTTCTCGTGGCTCAAACGCGGCGACTTCTTCGGCGAGATGGCGCTCATCGAGGGCGCGAGCCGCTCGGCCGCGGCCTTGGCCGAGGAAGACGTTCAGGCGCTCTTCATCGGCCAGGCGGATTTTAGGCGGCTTCTCCTAAGCAACCCCGCGCTGCTTTTCTACCTTCTTAAAATCGTCTGCCGACGCCTGCGTCTGGCCAACGAGGCCCTGGAGGATTTGCTTTTCCGCAACCTGCTCGGGCGCGCGGCCAAGACCCTTTCATCGCTGGCGCAAAAGGGCTCGCGCGCGGGCGGCGGGCGCTTTTTGGACGGAGACTACAGCCAGCGGGATCTGGCCGAGCTTTTGGGCACCTCGCGCGAGCCCCTGAGCCGCGCCTTGGCCGCCTTGAAGCGCGCGGGCTTGGTGGGGGAGAAAAACGGCCGGATTTTCGTGCCCCGGCCGGAGAAGCTGGCCGCGTTGGGCGCGCCCTAGATTTTTTCCGCGGCGTTCAAGAACCGGATATGGACCAGGGTTTTCATCGGGACGGTTATAGGCTTTGCGCGGCGGCGCGCGCAACGGTTATAATGCGCGAAGACGCTATGCGGCGAACGATTTTATTTTTTTTCGCGGCGGCATCCGCGGCGTTTTTGGCCGCGGGCTGCGCCCATGCGCCGGCGAAAGCCGCGCCCGCGCCCGACTATGCCGCCATCCAGGCTCGCGCCTCGTCCGCGCAGAGCGTCTTGACTCGGGAGATGTCCGAGCACGGAGGCAGCCGAGCCGTGTCCTCCGCGGTCCTGCCGCCCGAGGCCGCGCCCGCGCCGGCTGCGGTGCTGGACAAGGACAAGGCCCTCGACTGCACCTGGATCGAAAGCACCGCGGCCGTGATCGCGGGAGACTCCCAAAGCCGCGCGCAGGTCCGCGCCGAGGCGATTTCGGAAGCGCGCAGCCTAGCCATGAAAAGCCTCTTGGGCGTCTCAGTGCGCTCGCAGGATCTGGTCTTCCAGCAGGAGGGCCTGCGCGGGCAGAAGAACTTGGTCGAGAACATCCTGCGCACCACGCAGTTGGGGCGTATATTAAAGGAAGAGGTCGCCGGCGAAGGCTACCAAAACGCGCCCGACTGCCCCGACTGCCGCTACGCGGTCGACTTGAAGGCCTGCATCGCGTCCGTGCCGTCCTACCACGATCCGGATTTCCGCGTGACTTTGAATCTCGCGCGCACGCGCCTCATAGACGGCGACGAGGACTCGATGACTGTCTCCTGCACCAAGGACTGCTACGTCTATCTCTACGACGTGGGCATGGACGACCAAGCGCAGATGGTCGCGCCCAACAGCTTCGCGCCCGAGATCAAGCTCTCGGCCGGTCAAAGCTGGACCTACCCTGGCAAGGCTCTGGAGTCCGAGGGCGTGCATCTCGTGGCCCAGCTGCCGGCGGGGCAGACGGTTTCGGCCGAGACCATCCGCGCCGTGGCGACCAAGACGCCATTGACCGCGGCCGAGATCGATCCGTCATTGGGCGGCTACTTCGGCGTCTTGCAGCGCCTCGACGCCTCGCGCACCGACTGGGCCGAGGACGCGGCGGTATTCACGATTTACCAGCATTAAGGAGAGCGATGGAGCGCATCGAATGAGCCGCGGACGCTGGGGCGACGCGATCGCCGCGCTTTTGGCCGTCGCCGCGGTCGGATTGTCCTACCAATTCCCGGCGAAGCTGCCGTTTTTAACGCACCTGGAGCTCAAAACTTACGACGCGCGCTCTCTTTTGCGCCAGAGCGTCGATCCCGATCCGGACATCGACGTCATCGCCATCGATCAGGCCTCGCTTTTGCGTTACGGCGCCTGGCCTTGGCCGCGCGCGCTTTTGGCCAGGCTTCTGGACAAGATTTCATCGGCCAAGCCCAAAATCGTGGCTCTAGACGTCCCGCTCTTCACACCCGAGCGGAGCGCGGGCCTGGAGGAGGTCAAGGCCCTGGCCCAGAGCTATCAGAAACTGGCCTCCAGGCGCCGCATTCTCGATCGCGGGCATCTCTTCCGGCTTTATTTCTCCTCGGCCGAGAGCCGATTGAACGGCGACGCGCGGCTCTTGTCCGCCCTGCGCCAGGCCGGCAACGTCATCCTGCCTTTAGAACTCGTGCCCGGCTCGGGCGACGACTTCAAGCCGGCGCCCCTTCCGCTTTCGGTTTCGAGCGACTGCCTTCACCCGGAGGCGAATTCGTCCTTTCCGGACCTGGCAGCCTCGGGAGACTTCTCGGCGCTCTATCCCCTTCCGCCTTTCGCCCAGGCGGCGCTGGGCCTTGGCCGCGCGGGCCTGACGCCGGATTCCGACGGCGTGGTGCGCCGCGACGCCGCGGTCTCGCACTACTGGGGCGCGGACATCCCGTCCTACGGGCTGGCCGTGGCCCTGGCCGCGCGCGGCCTCAAACCCGGGGAGGCGTCCGTGGTGGACGGCCGGGAGATTCGCGCGGGCAACTTCTTCGTGCCTCTCGAGTCCGGCGGACGGATGCTGGTCACCTTCAATGGACCGGCGCGCACGTTCCACTATGACTCCTTCAAGGACGTGATGGACGGATCGGCGCCCGCCGCGTCTTTTCAGGGCAAGATCGTCTTCGTAGGCCTGACCGCGCCCGAAACGGCCTCTTTCGTCAACACGCCGGTCGGCGCGCGCATGCCCGCGGTGGAGGCCGACGCCAACGTGGTCGAGAACATCCTCGATCGGAAGTTCCTCTCGCGTCCGCCTTGGGCCGGCGCGCTTGAGCTCGGGCTCATGGCCGCGGCGGCGCTTTTCGTCGCGGTCGCGCTGCCGTTTTTGAACGTCATCTGGGGCGCGGTCTTCTGCCTGTGCGCGGTTTTCGCCCTGGCGGGCGCGGGCTCCTACTGGTTCGTAAACGGGCTCTGGATCAAAATTTCCTACGCCGCCGCGATTCTGGTCCTGGGCTTCCTGCTCGTCGCCCTGCGTCGGCTGCTGCTTTTGGGGCGCCATGAGCAGCCCTCGCAGGAGGACATCAACCGCCGGATGGGCCTGGCCCTGCGCCAGCACGGGCTTTTGGACGCCTCCTTTGAGCGCCTGCGCGCCTGCCGCCTGGGCCGCGAGGTCAAGGCCGGTCTTCTGGCTCTGGCCGCGGACTTTGAGGCTGCGGAAAACTACGCCAAGGCCGCGGCCGTCTTCGAGCATTTGGGCGAGCGCGACCCGAGGCTGCGCGCCTCGTCCGCGAAGAAAATCGAGGAGCTGCGCGTGAGGGCCGCGGCGCCGCCCGTCCCGCGGGAAGAGCCGAAGCGGGTTTCGGCGGCCGAAGGGGCCGGAACCATCGCGTCCGCGTCTTTAGGCGGCTACGAGATCCGGGAGGAACTTGGCCGCTGGGAGCATGGATCCTTCCTGCGCGGCTGGGACGCCGCGGGCGGACGCGAGGTCCGGATCAAGACCTTGGATCCGGGCGCGGGCGGCGAGCATAGGGGCAAAATCAGGGAGGCGCTCTTGAAGGACGTCGCCGCGGCCGCGTTGCTGGAGCATCCGGGCCTCTCGCGCGTGCTGGCGGCCGGCGACGCGGACGGCGTCCTCTACGCCGTCTCGGAAGATCCCGCGGGCTCGAACTTGTCCGCTTGGACGGGCAAGGACCGCCTGCTGCCCGTGGAAAAGGCCGCGGACTTGGCCGCCCAGGCAGCGGACGCGCTCGACTACGCGCACGCGCGCGGCGCGCTTCACCTCGATTTGAGCCCGGCCTGCCTCTGGGCGCAGGATAACGGCGCCCTGCGCGTCTCGGGTCTGGGCCTCTCGGCGTTTTCGAGCCCTCTTTTGGGCTGGAAGAGCGCGCCCGAATCGGCCTTCTACCTGAGCCCGGAACTGGCCGTGGGCAAAAAGGCCGACGCGCGATCGGACGTATTCTCTCTGGCGGCCGTGCTCTTCGAGCTTGTGACCGGGGAGAAGCCCTTCGCGGGCCATGACGGCGTCGGCACCCTGGTCTTCCAAATCGTCAACAAGCCGCACCCCGATCCGGCGTCGTTGAACCCCCTGGTTCCGCAGGAGTTGAAAGCGGTTCTTGAGCGGGCTCTGGCCAAGGCGCCCAAGGCGCGCTACGAGCGTGCCGCGCTTCTGGCCGAAGACCTGCGCGCTTGCCTGGCGCGGATGCGGGCTTCGGGAGCCGCGGGGCCCGCCGCGTGAGCGGCAAGAAGACGGGCGGCTCCCTGCGCTTGGATTTGGCCGGGGCTACCGACAGGGGCTTGGTGCGCGCGCAAAACGAGGATGCCTTCGCTCTCGACTCCGCGCTGCGCCTGATGGTGGTGGCCGACGGCATGGGCGGACACCGCGCCGGCGAGGTGGCCAGCGCCATGGCGGTCAAGGCCCTGTCGGAGGGGGCCAAGTCCGCCGCGGTTTTCCCCGACGAGGAGCCCGCCGGCGCCGCGGGTCCCTCCGCGCGCGCGCGGGCGCTGGAGAGCCTCATCGCCGCGGCCAACGCGGGCATCCACCAAAAGAGCCTCAAGGAGCCGAGCTACGCCGGCATGGGCACGACCGTGGCCGCGGCCTGGGTTGGCCGGCGCTCGGCCGCCCTGGCGCATGTGGGCGACAGCCGAATTTATTTTTGCCGCGGAAAAGCGCTCTCCCGCCTGACGCGCGACCACACCTGGACGCAGGAACGCGTGCGCGCGGGCGTCATGACCGAGGCGGAGGCGGCGTCCTCGGGGCTCTCCAACGTGCTCACCCGCGCGCTGGGCACGGAACCCGAGGTCAAGGCGGACTTGGCGGACGTGGATCTGCGCGCCGCAGACGCCTTGCTTCTGGCCACCGACGGCCTGACCAAGATGCTCAAGGACGAGGAAATCGCGGAGATTTTGGCCGCGGGCCAGGACGCCTCTGCGACGGTGAAAAGCCTCGTCTTGGCTGCCAACGCCGCAGGCGGCGAGGACAACGTCACCGTCGTCGTCGCCCGCGTCTTATAACGGCGCCTACGGCGCTCCCGTCCGTTTGATCTCTCCCGGCGCAAAGAGGTATAGTCTTAATACCGCTTCAACCAAAGCTTATATAAGGATCCCGAATTTATGAGCGCTACGCAGACCCCTCCTTCCCAGAGCAGCACCCCCGAAAAACCTGTTGAGACCGTCGACTCGGTCACTATCCGATTCGCCGGAGACTCCGGCGACGGCATCCAGGTGACGGGCATGCGCTTTACCACGGCCACGGCTTTGGCCGGCAACGACTTGTCCACCCTGCCCGACTACCCGGCGGAAATCCGCGCGCCCGCGGGTACGCTTCCGGGCGTGAGCGGCTTCCAGATTCATTTCAGCTCGCGCGAGGTGCTGACCCCCGGCGACGCGCCCGACGTGCTGGTCGCCATGAATCCGGCGGCGTTAAAGGCCAACGTCAAGGACTTGAAAAACGGCGGCATCTTGATCGCCAACAAGGACGCGTTTACCGCCGGCAACCTGGCCAAAGTGGGCTACGCCAAGAGCCCGCTTGAGGACGGTTCGCTTTCCAGCTACCGCCTCATCCCCGTCGAGCTCTCGCGCCTGACCCAGAACGCCCTGGAGGGCATGAACCTCACCAAGGTCCACGCCGAGCGCTGCAAAAACTTCTTCGCCCTGGGCATGATGTACTGGCTCTACGACCGCCCGATGGACCCGACTCTGAAATGGATCGAGGCCAAGTTCAAGAAGACCCCCGAGATGGTCGAAGCCAACAAGAAGGCCCTGATGGCCGGCAACGCCTTCGCCGAGACCGCCGAGATTTTCAGCCACCACTACACGGTCAAAAAGGCCGTCATCGCGCCGGGAGTCTACCGCAACATCACCGGCAACGAGGCGACCGCTCTGGGGATGGTCGCGGCCGCGCAGCTCTCGGGCCTGGCCTTGTGGTACGGGAGCTATCCCATCACCCCGGCCTCGGACATCCTGCACGAGCTCTCCAAGCACAAGAATTTCGGCGTGATGACCTTCCAGGCCGAGGACGAAATCGCGGCGATTGGCTCCGCCATCGGCGCGGCCTTCGGCGGCAAGCTCGCCACCACCGGCACCAGCGGTCCGGGCGTGGCGCTGAAGTCCGAGGCCATCGGTTTGGCCGTCATGACCGAGCTGCCCCTGGTGATTTTGGACGTCCAGCGCGGGGGACCTTCGACGGGCCTGCCCACCAAGACCGAGCAGGCCGATCTTTTGCAGGTCATGTACGGCCGCAACGGCGAATGCCCGGTGCCGGTCGTAGCCCCGGCGACGCCCGCCGAGTGCTTCACCATGGTCATTGAGGCCTGCCGCATCGCGGTTAAGTACATGACCCCCGTGTTCTTCCTTTCGGACGGCTACCTGGCCAACGGCTCCGAGCCCTGGCTCATCCCGGACGCGGCCAAGCTGCCACGCTTTAAACCTGCCGCGGCGCCGGCCAAGGAGAATTTCAAGCCCTACGAGCGCGACGAAAAAACGTTGGCGCGCCCCTGGGTCACCCCGGGCGCGGCCGGCTACGAGCACCGCATCGGCGGCCTGGAAAAGGCTGAGGGCACCGGCAACGTCAGCTATGATCCGGATAACCATGAGCGCATGGTGCGCCTGCGCCAAGCCAAGGTCGACGCGATCACGCAGGACATCGCGCCCACGCCCGTCATGGGGCCCAAGAATGGCAAGGTTCTGGTCGTGGGCTGGGGCGGCACTTACGGTGCCATTACCGCCGCGGTCAAGAACTGCCAGGCCAAGGGGATGTCCGTGGCCGCGGTTCACCTGCGGCACTTGAACCCATTGCCGCCGGATTTGGGGTCCATCTTGTCCCATTACGAATCGGTCGTCGTGCCGGAGTTGAACCTCGGCCAGCTGCTTAAAATTCTGCGGGCCAAGTATCTGGTCAACGCCGTAGGCATCAATAAGGTCAAGGGCCAGCCGTTCAAGATTTCCGAAATCGAGGCCGGCATCGAAGCGGCGCACAAGGGCCGCGGGGGGAATTGAAATGGACGAGGAACTGACCAAGCTGCCGGCCGCGGGCCCGGTCCCCGCCATGGCCAAGAAAGACTTCACCTCGGATCAGATGGTCCGCTGGTGTCCCGGCTGCGGCGACTTCGCCATCCTGGCCACGGTGCAGAAACTCCTGCCGTCCATGGGCATCCCGCGGGAGAAATACGTATTCGTCTCGGGCATCGGCTGCTCCTCGCGCTTTCCTTATTACATGAACACCTACGGCTTCCACTCCATCCATGGCCGCGCGCCGACCGTGGCCACGGGCTTGAAGTGCGCCCGCCCCGATCTGCAGGTCTGGGTCATCACTGGCGACGGCGACGCCTTGTCCATCGGCGGCAACCATCTCATCCACGCGCTCAGGAAGAACGTGGACATCAAGATTCTGCTCTTCAACAACAAGATTTACGGCCTGACCAAGGGCCAGGCCTCGCCGACCTCTGAATTCGGCAAAAAGACCAAGTCGACGCCCTATGGATCCATCGACCAGCCCATCAACCCGCTGGCCATCGCCCTGGCCTCCGAGGCCACCTTCGTGGCCCGCGCGGTGGACACGGACTTGCCTTCCTTGGGCGAGGTCCTGCGCCGCGCCGCCCTGCACAAGGGCTCGGCCTTTGTCGAGATCCTGCAGAACTGCATCGTCTTCAACGACGGCGCCTGGGCCGACGCGTCGGACAAGTCTTTGCGCTCGGACGCCTTGGTGCAGCTTGTCCACGGCCAGCCGCTGATCTTCGGCAAAGACAAGAACCGCGGCATACGCCTGGGCAAGGGCTTCTTGCCCGAGGTGGTCGAGTTCGAGGCGGGCAAGCCCCCGGCCGACATCCTGGTCCACGACGAGGCGGCGCAGAGCCCCGCCCTGGCTCACCTTTTGGCGCACATGAGCCACCCGCCGTTTCCCTCGCCGGTGGGGGTCTTCCGCGATGTGAAGCAGCCCATCCTGCACGAACTCATGGAGGAGCAGATCGCGGCCGCGAAGAAGTCCGGCACGCCGGATTTGCAGAAGCTTTTGACGGGAACCGAGACGTGGAGCGTCAACTAAGGAGGCTTTTATGCCCGAAGCAAAATCCAATGCCGATGCGTTGCTTAAATCCGTGATGGACAACAAGACGCCTGAATCGTACTCCCCCGGCCTCGAAGGCGTGGTCGCGGCTAAATCCAAGCTTTGCTCCATCGACGGCGCTGCGGGCAAGCTCTACTACATGGGCTATCCCATCGAGGAGGTCGTCAACGGCTCCGCGACCTATGAGGAAGTTGCCTACCTGTTCTGGCATGGGCGGCTGCCCAACGTCAAAGAACTCGAGGCTTTCAAAGACGAGTTTTCCAAGCTGAGAACCCTGCCGCAGCAGGTCATGGACTTCATCAAGCTCCTGCCGCACACCTGCCACCCGATGGACGCCCTGCGCACCATCGTGTCGCTGCTCGCCGCGTTCGATCACAATCCGGAGCGCTCGCCCGAGGCCAACCTGAACCGGGCCATCGCCTTGACCGTGCGCTTCCCGACCATCGTGGCGGCGTTCCACCGCCTGCGCCAGAACCAGACGCCGGTCGAGCCCGACCCCAAGCTCTCGCACGCGGCCAACTTCCTCTACATGCTTTTCGGCGAGAAGCCCGACGACACTACCGCCAAGGTCATGGACGTCGCCATGGTGCTCCATTTGGACCATGAGATGAACGCGTCCACCTTCTCCTCGCTGGTGACGGCCTCGACCTTGTCGGACATGTACTCCGCCATCTCGGCCGGCGTGGGCACGCTCAAAGGGCCTCTGCACGGCGGCGCCAATGAAGCCGTTCTGAAAATGCTGCTTGAAATCGGCGACCCAGCCCGCGTGGAGACTTACGTGGACGACGCCTTGGCCAAGAAGAAGAAGATCATGGGCTTCGGGCACCGCATGTACAAGGCCTACGATCCGCGCGCCCGCCTGCTCAAAGAGTACGCCCGCCGCGCCTCCGAGAAGACCAAGGCCTCGCGGCTTTTCCAGATCACCGAGCGCATCGAGGAAGTGATGATCCAGAAGAAGGGTAAACAAGGCATCTTCCCTAACGTGGATCTTTACTCCGGCATCATCTACCACCAGATGGGCATTCCCACGGACATCTTCACGCCCATCTTCGCCATCGCGCGCGTGGCCGGCTGGACCGCGCACGTGCTCGAGTACTGGCAGGAAAACCGGCTCTTCAGGCCCAATGCGCTCTACATCGGACCCGCGGCGCGGAAGTTCCCGCCGCTGGCCCAAAGATAGCGGGCGATGAAGCTTCTCGAGTGGGAGTCCAAGGAGATCTTAAAGGCCCGCGGCGTGAGCGTGCCGCCGTCCGGCGGCGTCATTGAGACGGTCGGACGGCTCAACGCCGCGCTCAAGAAGGCCGGCAAGGGCCCCTGGGTCATCAAGGCTCAAGTGCTGGCCGGCGGGCGCGGCAAGGCCGGCGGCATCAAGGTCGCAAAGACTCCAAAGGAGGCGCAGGCCGTCGCCAAGTCCATCCTGGGCATGACTTTGTCCACGCATCAGACCGCGGGGCAAGGCATCAAGGTGGACTCGGTGCTCATCGAGGGCGCCGCCAAAATCGAGAAGGAGTACTACTTTTCCGTGGTCTTGGACCGCCAAAGCGCGTCCCCGGTCGTCGTGGCCTCGGGCCAGGGCGGCATGGAAATCGAAACGCTGGCGGAAGAAAAGCCGGAGGCCATCCTGCGCGTGCCTGTGGACGTGGACGCGGGACTGCCCGCCTACGCCGCCCGCCGCCTGGCCTTCGCCATGGGCGTGCCCGCGGACAAGGTGGGCGAGTTCGCGCGCATGGCGCGGGCTCTGTGCCGCATCTTCATTGATTACGACTTGAGCCTTTTGGAAATCAATCCCCTGGCCCTGACCTCCAAGGGTCTGGCGGCTTTGGACGCCAAAATCGTGGCGGACGACAACGCCTTGTTCCGGCATCCCGACTTGGCCAAGCTCGTCGATCACGAGTCCTCGGCCCTGGAGAAAGCCGCCAAGAAGGCCGGCATCTCCTACGTGGGCTTGGACGGCAACATCGGCTGCATGGTCAACGGCGCGGGCCTGGCCATGGCCACGATGGACACGATTGGCTTGGCCGGCGGCACGCCCGCCAATTTCTTGGACGTGGGCGGCTCGGCGGACGAGGAGCGGGTCACCAAGGCTTTCACGATCATCCTGAAAGATCCCAAGGTCCAGGCGGTGCTGGTCAACATCTTCGGCGGCATCGTCAAGTGCGACGTCATCGCCGGCGGCATCCTGGCGGCCTTAAAACGCGTCAAGATGCGCGTGCCTCTGGTGGTGCGGCTGCAGGGCACCAACGTGGACAAGGGCAACGAGCTTCTGGCCCGCTCAGGTGTGAAGCTTATCCAGGCGGACGATTTGTGGGGCGCGGCGCAAAAAGCCGTCGCCGCGGCCAAGGGGGCGGCATGACCAACGGAAATGGTTTGCGTCCTAAGGATATGGGAGGCAAACCGTGAGCATCATCCTGAATAAAAATTCCAAGCTGGTCGTGCAGGGCCTGACGGGCTCGGCAGGCAGCTTCCACGCCCAGCAGTGCCTCGACTACGGCAGCAAAATCGTCGCTGGCGTGACGCCTGGGCGCGGTGGCGGCCAGCACCTGGGCGTGCCCATGTTCAACACCGTGGCCGACGCGAGGGCCAAGACCGGCGCGGACGCCTCCCTGATTTTCGTTCCCGCTCCCGGCGCCGCAGACGCTGTGCTTGAGGCCATCGACGCGGGCATCGACACGATTATCTGCATCACCGAGGGCATTCCGGTCCTGGACATGGCGCGCGTCAAGAAAACCATCGTCTCTTTGCGCGGCCGCCGCACCATCCGCCTCATCGGCCCCAACTGCCCCGGCGTCATCACCCCCGAGGAGTGCAAGGCGGGCATCATGCCGGCCTACATCCACAAGAAAGGCTCCGTCGGCGTGGTCTCGCGCTCGGGCACGCTCACTTACGAAGCGGTCTGGCAGCTGACCCAGGAAGGCCTGGGCCAATCCACGGTCGTGGGCATCGGCGGCGACCCCATCATTGGTACCACCCATGCCGAGGTGCTGGAACTCTTCGAGAAGGACCCCGAGACCGAGGCCGTCGTCATGATCGGCGAAATCGGCGGGCGAGGGGAGGAGGATGCGGCGCGCTTCTTCAAGGAGCGTATGACCAAGCCCGTCTTCGCGTTCATCGCGGGCCAGAGCGCGCCTCCGGGCCGCCGCATGGGCCACGCGGGCGCCATCATCGAGGGAGGCTCGGGCACCTACGCGGCCAAGGCCGCGGCCCTGCGCGAGGCCGGCATGACGGTGGTCGAGAATTTGAGCCAAATCGGCGCGGCCGTGGCCAAGTCCCGCAAAGCTGTCAACGCTTAACATCCGAGCGGCGGCCCCGTGGCTCCTCAGGGCCGGCGTGCGTTCATTTTCGTCCTTTCTTGTGGTATGATGTGTCGATGGTTTTAAACCGAAAGCTGGCGCGCCGCGGGTTCTGGAGCCTGGCCACGCTCTTTTGCGCTGCGGCCGCATGCCCGGCCGGAGCCCAAGAGGGCGCCGGCTTCTTCGCCCAGCTTAATTTAGTCCAATCGCAGACTTTGCGGCAAGCCGAGGCGCCTTTCCCGGCCGGAGCGCTTTTGACACCCGTTTTTGCCGCTCAAGAAGAGACGCCGATTGCCCCGGCCCAGGCCGCCGCGCGGGAAGATCTGGTCCGCGTGGACAACGACGACACGCCTTCTTCCTACATGGAATTCTCGCTGGATTTGGACGCCGCGGGCGACATTTCGGATTTGTCCTTCACGTCGTCGGATCACCCGGAGAATAGGCGGAATTTTCCCGTGGACGGGCCCATCCGGTCCTGCTCGGTCCGCGGCGCGGCCAGGCTCGGCGAGGACCAAAACTGCGGCGTCGAGCTCTGCCACGCGATTTTCAGCACTTCGGCCATCCGCGTTCTGGCTGCGGGCGTGGACCCGCAAACCGGCGGGGTCATCACCATCATCTACCTCAAGCATTACTCGCTCTTCGGAAAAAGCCGCGAGGCGGAGTTGAATCTTCGGCTGCTGAAAACCGCCGGAACGTGGGCGCTCTACACGGACGAGCCCGGCCCCGCGAACGCTTCCCAGAGCGTTAAAGGACTCTTCATCCACCGCGCCGACCGGGGCATCGACGCCATCATCCCGTGCCTCGGCGGAACCTGCCCTGCGGCTTGGGCCAGGCCTTATAAGCAGAATAACGGCCTGCCGCGCGTTTACAACGCAACGGGCGGGGCCTAAAGTTCCCGCCTCTCCTTGACAGAAAACCAAGCTAGGACTACACTTATTTAGTCCTTAAGATAATTTAAAGGAAGGGGAGGTCTGGATGTTGGGGCCGGACTCACCCAAACGCAAAAAGAATCGCGGAAAATCTTTTCTGGCCGCTATTTTAAGCGCGGCGTTGCTCAACGCCGGACTTTTTGCGCCTGAATCGGCGGTCCTTACGGCCTCCTCTCGCGCGCCCGGCTTCAGGCAAACCTTGGTTCGCGGACCTTTGGCCGTTGCCGCGGCGCTTCTTGGCGCGCTCTTGAACCCTCCCGACGCCTCGGCCCAGACCTTCGAGATCATGAACAAGCTCTTGGTCGACGGCAGCTCGACCTTCAAGGGCGCGGCGCTCTTCGTCGCGACGACGGCTCCTACAGCTTACGCGGGAAACGGGACGATCTATTACGATATAACCGCCAACGCCTTGGAGGCGTCGAACAACGGCGGCGGCTTCGGCCAACTGACTCTGCAAGGAAATACCTTCAACGGAGCGAGCGAGCTGGTGCAGTTAAACGGATCAAGCCAGTTGCCGGCTGTCAGCGGCGCCCTGCTGACGAACTTGCCCTGGGGCAGCCTGACGGGATTTCCTACGGCGTGCTCGCTGGGGCAATACGTATCGGCGGTGGGCGGAACTTTGACGTGCGGCACACCGGCGGGCACCGGGGTGACCGGGGTGACAGCCTCGGCTCCGTTGGCTTCATCAGGCGGGACCGCGCCGAATATTTCGCTGACCGGGACAGTCGGCTTGGCCAACGGCGGCACCGGGGGAACGACCGCGGCCACGGCCCGCACGGGCATCGGCTTGAGCGCAACGGGAAGCACGTTGATTCAAGATTTTTCGGGCAGCTATGGCTCTCTGGATATCTCCGGATCAAACGGCGGCTATGCGGGCATCAATTTCACCGGCGTCCCGAGTTCTTATCCGAGCGTGCTGATGGTCGACGCGGGCGCGAACATCCAGGGGTTTTACAATGAATCGAGCAGCGCGTGGGCCTGGTACTTCAATAACGGAGCATTGACCGTGGGCACGGTGCCGTGGTCGCAAGTCACCGGCGCTCCCGCTTTTATTACGGGCAACCAAGCGATCACGCTTTCCGGCGCGGTGACGGGATCCGGTACGACAAGTATCGCCACGAGCCTTGCCGCGAACGCCGATTATCCTGTCGCCGCCGCCAACGGCGACGGCATTTATTTTTGGAACAGCGGCAATGTCTACGCGGAAACGATGGGCAACGGTTCTCTTTACGATTATGGCCCGGTGACCGATTATTCAATCAAAACGACCATGGACGCCACGGCGGGCCGAGGGTTTACGTGGGGCGTCGATGGAGTCGCCCCGACCGCGGCGCTGGACACCAGCGGCAACATGCAGTTGGCCGGCTACTTGGACATCGCGGGCGCGCAAAACGGATCCGGCAACTTGAGATTCGCCGCGGCCAATCCATATATCTACGCCAGCTCCTACATCGTGATACCGGGGGGGCTTTATGTTTCCGGCGGCACGCCTTACTTCCAGACTCAAATCCAAGCGCGAGGCGGAATACACAACGATAGCGCCGCTGGGTTAACCATCGCCGGTGGCACTTCCGCGGGAACATCCATAGGAACGGGCACCACGGCCACGGGCGCTGGAGCGAATGATTTGACGGTCACCGGCAGCACCTTCTTCGGGACCGGGGGCTCCTACCAAGTGACCAACACGGGCGCGGCGACCTTGGCTGGCGACGTGTGCACCACGGCCGCTGGCGGCTTGGTGCCTTGCAACGGCAACAACCACGGCACCATCGGCACCTCGACTCCGGACGCCTGGGCCAGCGTCTACGCCTACGACATCTATGGCAACATGCACCCCGGCGCGCCCGACTTGGCCGAGCGCTACCCGGGGCAGGACGTCTCTCCTGGTGACGTGGTGGTCTTGAGTCGCGATCCCGAAAAAAACGCCACGGTGCTGGATCAGTCCAGCGTGGGCCCGCACGACTCGCCTTCGGGCAAGCGTATTGCGGTGGCGGTAGAAAAATCGCAAAAGCCCTACGAGGCGGACATCTTCGGGGTGGTCTCGACGTCCCCCGGCATCGAGTTGGGGGACCCCAAGGACGAGAGCAACCCGCCCATCACCTTGACGGGGCGCGTGCCGGTGAAGGTGGATTTGGAGGGCGGGCCCATTCACATCGGGGATTATTTGACGTCGAGTTCGCGTCCCGGATATGCGATGAAATCGACGAAGCCCGGGCCGACGGTGGGCATCGCGCTGGAGGA
>DAIDHS010000001.1 GCA_027451985.1 Elusimicrobiota bacterium | reverse complement strand
CTGCGTGGGCTGGATGTTCAAGTCCCAGGGCCTCATCACCGTGGCCAAGAGCGGCGCGCCGGACGAGGACACGGTGATGTCCAAGGCCTTGGACCTGGGCGCGGAGGACTTTTCCGCCGAAGACAAGGACAATTACGAGATTTACACCGACCCCAAGGACCTGGACAAGGTCAAGGACGGCCTGGCCGCGGCGGGCGTGACGGCGGCGTCGGCCGAAATCGTGATGAAGCCCTCCACCCGCGTGCCCCTGGGCGAAACGGACGCGCAGAAGGTTTTGGCGCTCATCGAAGCCTTGGAGGAGCACGACGACGTGATGAAGGTCCACGCCAACTTCGACATCCCCGACGAGGTGATGGCCAAGCTCGGATGAGCGCCCCGGTCCTGGGCGTCGACCCGGGGGTCTCTGAAACCGGCTGGGCGGTCCTCGAGGCCCAAGACGGCGCGCCGCGCCTCATGGCCTCCGGGCTCATCAAGACCTACCCGGAGACCGAGTTTCCGGAGCGCCTCAATTTTCTCCACCGCTCGCTCGCGGCCATCATCTCGGAACACGAGCCCGCGGCCATGGCCATCGAGGAAATGTTTTTCCTAAAAGCCGCGCACACCATCCGCAAAACCCTGCAGGCCCGCGGCGTACTCATCCTGGCCGCGGCCCAGCGCGGGCTGCCCGCCCGGGAGTACAACCCGCGAACCGTCAAGCTGTCCCTGACCGGCAGCGGGCAGGCCAAGAAGCCGCAAATCCAGAGCGCGGTCAAGCGCGCGCTGGGCCTGCAAGACATTTTGCGCCCGGACGACGTCTCGGACGCGGCCGCCATCGCCCTGTGCCACCTGCGCTCGGAGCGCTCCTCGCGCCTGCGCGTCTTGGAGCGCCACGGAGCAAGGGCATGATCGCGTCCTTGCGCGGCACGGTCTTCGCCAAGACCAAGACCGGCGCCGTCTTGGACGTGGGCGGCGTGGGCTACGAGGTGTCCCTGACTTCTTCCGATTTGGCGCGCCTGCCCGAGCCCGGCCAGGGCCCCGAGGTCGTGCTCCTCATCGAGGAGTCCTTCGGCATGTACGGCGGCGGGCAGACGCTCTACGGATTTTTGACGCCCGTGGAAAAGGCCATGTTCGCCACTTTCAGGGATCACGTGCCTTCCACCGGCGCCAAGAAGGCGCTCGAATACTTGGAGCGCGCCTCCAAGTCCCTGCCGGATTTCCGCCGCGCGGTCTTGGACAAGGACTCCAAGATGCTCTGCGCCGTCTTCGGCTTCACAAAAAAGACCGCGGACAAGCTCATCGCCGCGCTCAAGGACACCATGGAAGTCATCAGCGTGCCCGGCCAGGCGCGCATGGCGCGGGCCGATGAGTCGCTCGCGGGCGGCGCGCTCGCGCAAGCGCTGGGCGCCTTGTCCGCTTTGGGCTACCGCCCCTCCGAGGCGCGCGCGGCGCTGGAAGCGGTCGCGAGCGAGGCGGGCGCTAAGTCCCTGCCGGTCGAGCAAATCGTGCGGCTGGCGCTCAAGAAACTCTGATGGCCGACCACGAAGCGGAGGGCGTCTTGGGCGCGGAGAAGCAGGCCGCGGACGAACCTTTGGACCGGGCGCTGAGGCCCAAGACCTTGGACGAATTCGTCGGCCAGAACCAGTTGAAGGACAACCTCAAGGTTTTCTTGGAAGCCGCCAAGAACCGCAAGGAGCCGCTCGATCACTGCCTGCTCTATTCTCCCCCGGGCCTGGGCAAGACCACGCTGGCCAACATCCTGGCGCGCGAGATGGGCGTCAACCTGCGCACCTCCTCGGGCCCGGTCCTGGAGCGCGTGGGCGACCTGGCCGCGCTCCTGACCGACCTCTCGGACGGCGACGTGCTCTTCATCGACGAGATCCATCGTTTGAACCCTCTGGTGGAGGAGTCGCTCTACCCCGTGATGGAGGACTACACCTTCTTCATCTCGACCGGCAAAGGCCCGACCGCGGAGACCTTGAAGCTCGCGGTGCCGCGCTTTACCCTGATCGGCGCGACCACGCGCGCGGGCCTCTTGACCGGGCCTTTGCGCGACCGCTTCGGCATCATCGGCAACCTCAATTTCTACGGCGAGAAGGAGCTTACCGCCATCGTGCTGCGCTCCGCCGCCATCCTGGGCGTCAAGGCCGACGAGGACGGCGCCGGGGAAATCTCCAGGCGCTGCCGCGGCACCCCGCGCATCGCCAACCGCCTGCTGCGCCGCGTGCGCGACTTCGCCGAGGTCAAGGGCGAGGGCGCGGTCACGGCCAAGGTCGCGCGCTACGCCCTGGACCGCCTGGAAGTCGACGCCCTGGGCTTGGACGCCATGGACCGAAAGATTTTGGAGGTGCTCATCGACAAGTTCGACGGCGGACCCGTCGGCATCGAGAGCCTGGCCATCGCGGTCAGCGAGGAAATCGACACCCTGACCGACGTCATCGAGCCCTTCCTCATCCAGTCCGGCTTCGTCGCCCGGACGCCGCGCGGACGCACGGCCACCTCCCGAGCCTATGCCCATCTTGAACGCACGCCGCCGCAGAAGCCGCGCGAACTCTTCTAGCTTTTTCGCGGCCCTCATGGTCCTGGCCGCGCTCGCTCCCGCGTCCCCGGCCCTGGCGAAGAAGCGCCTGCGCATTTTGAGCTCCGACTTCGTGCCCGCGGCCCAGCCCTCGGTGCGCAAAATCCGCGTCGGCGTCATCCTGCGCGCGCGCACCATCCGTTTAGCCTGCCAGGGCCGCTGCACCTTCGACGACGCCGCGGGCAAGCTTTACTACCTGGTCCCGGGCAAGCGCTACATCGTCCGGGCCCTGAACCGGGACCTGAAGCTGGGCGGCCTCATCATCGGGCCGCGCACCACCATCCGGACCAAGGCCATGACCGACTGCGCTCTCCTAGACGGCCGCTGCTACCGCGGCGAAATCGTCCTGCGGCACGACGACGACCGCGCGGTCACCGCGGTCGACGTGCTCGACGTCGAGGACTACCTCATGGGCGTGCTGCCCTACGAGATGGACCCCTCCTGGCCGCTGGAGGCTTTAAAGGCCCAGGCCGTGGTCGCGCGTACCTATGCCTACACCCAGCTCGACAAGTACGAGGACGAGGGCTACGACCTGACCGCCGACACCCGATCGCAGATGTTCGGCAGCCTGGCGCAGGTCCCCGCGCGCGTGCGCAAGGCGGTCAACGAGACCGCGGGCCAGGTGCTGGGCTACCGGGGGCAAATCCTCGATGCCTACTACCACTCCTGCTCGGGCGGGCACACGGCGGACGAATCCGAGATTTGGGGCGGGGCCGAGCCTCCGCCGCCCCTGCGCGGCGTGCGCGATCCCTACAGCCGCGGATGCCCCCAGTACGACTGGACGGCCTACGTGCCGCTGGCCCAGGTCCTGGCGGCTCTCGAGCCCGGCAGCCTCATCGCCGGGCCGCTCAAGTCCTTCCACATCGGCCACGAGTACTGGGATGGCTACGTGAAGAACTTCGTCGCGGACATCGACGGCGATCCCATCAGCATCGCGGCCAGCGCGTTTCGGCGGCGCATCGGGGCGGCGCTCTTGAAGAGCGACCGCATCTACCGCGTCCGGGTCCGGAATGACGAGGTCGAGTTCAAAGGCCACGGCCTCGGCCACGGCGTGGGCTTGAGCCAGTGGGGCGCGCGCAAGCAGGCCGAGCTGGGCCGCAGCTACGAACGTATTTTGAAATACTATTTTCCAGGATCCTACCTCGCGGTGGTGGTGCAGTGAGCGTGCGCCTGGCCGACTACGATTTCGAGTTCCCCCAGGAGCTCATCGCCTCGGAGCCCGCCGAGCCGCGGGATTCCTCGAAGCTCATGGCCGTCTCGACCGACGGCCGCCGCGAGCACGCGCGCTTCCGGGACATCGCGCGGTGGCTTAAGCCCGGCGACTGCCTGGTCGTCAACACCAGCAAGGTGCTGCCCTGCCGGCTTCTGGGCAAGAAGGCCACCGGCGGCCGCGCCGACGTGCTTCTGGTCCAGGAGGCCCAAGCGGGAACCTGGACCGCGCTGTCCTCGGGCTTGAAGCCCGGCATGGCCTTGGAGTTCGGCGGCCAAAACGGAGACGCGCTCAACGCCGAGGTCGTCGCCTTGAACGGCGAGGGCGAATACGTGCTGCGCTTCAACCGCCAAGACGTCCGGGCTCTGCTGCAAAAGCACGGCCTGGCGCCACTGCCGCCCTACATCGCCAAGCGCAAGACGGAGTTCTCCGGCGACCGTGCGCGCTACCAGACGGTCTACGCGCGCCAGGAAGGCTCCATCGCCGCGCCCACCGCGGGCCTGCACTTCACGCCCGAGCTTTTGGCGCGGCTCGAAGCGGGCGGCGTGTCCATCGCGCGCCTCACGCTGCACGTGGGGCGCGGCACGTTCCGCCCCATCGTCTCGGAGGACGTGGCCGCGCACGAGATGCTGCCGGAGCACTACCAGCTTCCCGCCGAAGAAGCCCGCAAAATTTCCGAGGCCATGGCCGCGGGCAAGCGCGTGACGGTGGTGGGCACCACCAGCATGAGGACCGTCGAGTCCCTGGCGCGTCGGCCCGAGGGCTTCGGGCCCGGCGAGGGCTGGACGGATTTGTTCATCCGGCCCGGGCACGACTTCAAGATCGCGGGCGGCCTCATCACCAACTTCCACTGGCCCAAGTCCACGCCGCTTCTCTTGGCCTCGGCGTTTCTGGGCCGAGAAAAACTTTTGGCCGCCTACCAAGAAGCTTTTGCCGTGCGCTACCGCCTGTTCTCCTACGGCGACGCGATGCTGATTTTAAAATGACGGAAAAGAAAGGAACGGAAGGGAAAGGAGAGGAACGGAAGGAGACGGCTTCCGCTGCCGTCTTCTCCGTCCTCGCCGGGGATTCCGCCTCTAAAGCGCGCGCGGGCGTGCTGCGCACCAAGCGCGGGACGCTGGTGGAAACCCCCGTGTTCATGCCGGTGGCGACCCAGGCCTCGGTCAAGGCCGTCTCGCAAGAAGACTTGGAGCTCTTGGGCGTGCGCGCGATTCTGGCCAACAGCTACCACCTCTACCTGCGCCCGGGGCTGGAGACCGTTTCAGCCGCGGGCGGCCTGCACAAATTCATGCGCTACGACGGCATGATTTTGACCGACTCGGGCGGCTTCCAGGTCCTGAGCCTGGCGGGCCTGCGCGACATCGACGACGACGGGGTGAGCTTCCGCTCGCACCTAGACGGCAGCGCGCACCGCCTGACGCCCGAGAAAGTCATCGACATCCAGGCGTCCTTGGGCTCTGACTGCTGGACCACGCTCGACCACTGCCCGCCGTATCCCGCGACCGAGGCCGAGGCGGAAAAGGCTCTTGCGCGCACGCTCGACTGGACCGAGCGCTCTCTGCCGGCCCTGCAGCGCCAAAGAGACGCCGGCAAACAGTGCCTGTTTTTCCCCATCGCGCAAGGCTCGTTTTATCCGGATCTGCGCCGCCGCGCGGCCGAGCACATGGGCGAAATCCCGGCCGACGGCGTGTCCTTGGGCGGATTCTCCGTGGGCGAGCCCAAGGACGTGACCTGGGATATCCTCAACCGCACCGTGGACTTTCTGCCGCCCGAAAAGCCGCGCTACTTGATGGGCGTGGGCACGCCGAAGGACCTGTGGGACGCGGTCGCTTGCGGCGTGGACATGATGGACTGCGTCTACCCGACGCGCGTGGCCAGAAACGGCGGCGTGATGAGCCGCAAAGGCCAGTTCAACATCGGCAACAGCCCGATGCGGAGGGACTTTTCCCCCCTCGATCCGGAGTGCGGCTGCTTCGTGTGCAAGGGCTACACCCGCGCCTACTTAAGCCATCTCTTCCGGGCCAAGGAGCTCGCGGTCCTGCGGCTTTTGACCTACCACAACCTCCAGCTCATGGCCGACGTCGCGGCCATGATTCGCCGCTCCATCGTCGAGGGGCGCTTCGCCCAAGAGCGCGCGCGCTTCTTCTCCGCCTTCCGCGCGGGCTAAGGCGCGCGGCGGGCACTTTAACTACTTGCCCGTGTTTTCCGTCGCGCGGATGAAGGCCGCAACGTTATCGTGCAAATGCACCAGCGCGGGCTGGTGCGCGTAGACCATGTGCCCCGAGCGGTAGAAGTGGTAGGAGATGTTCTTGAAGAGCTTCTCAGGGATGGGCAAGTGGCTCATCTCGTAGAGGCCTTCCGAAAAGGGCGTGGCCAGGTCGAAGTAACCCATGTTCAAAAGCACCTTCAGGTCCGGGTTCTGCTTCATGGCGTCCGCCAAGTCCGGCATCACGTTGGGCGTGGTGCTCTCGTTGCCGTAGGGCGGCTGGATGACCGTGAAGTTCCAGTGCTCGATGCTGTCGATTTCGGGCAGGTAAATCTCGCCCATGCCGTAGTGGAGATCCTTGCGCACGTAGTTGTTGAAGGCGGAGACGTAGGCCGAGCTGATGGCCGAGCCCTGCGGGTCGTAGTTGGCCTCCTTGCTCAGCGGATCGAGCGTCGGGCCAGAGAAGCGGGTATCCAGACGGCCCACGGTGTCGTCCTCGTCGCTCTCCAAAGTCTTCTCGAACTCGCCGCCGTCGATGCGCAGGTTGGCTTTCAAGATGTAGGAGACCGGCAGGCCCGTGTAGTCGTGGAGCTTCTCCGCGACGTCCTGCCTGGTCTTGGGCGAGAGACCCAAGCCCGCGTTCAAGGCCTGGGCGTACTCGCCCGTGGAGAACGCCTTCACCTCGGCCAAGAGGGCGTCCAACTTCTGCGGCTTGCCGGGCAGCTTATGGTGGTACCACGCCGTGGCCGCGTAGGTCGGCAGGGCCAGCACGTAGGGCAAATCGATGGCCGGGTTGGTCTCCGGGCCGTCGACGCTCAGATCGTAGTTCAAAATCTGCGAGAGCAAAATGACGCCGTTGAAGTCCACGTCATCGTCGGTCTCCAGGCGGTCGACCAGGATGGCCGAGCGGGTGGTGCCGTAGCTCTCGCCGAAAAGGTACTTGGGCGAGTTCCAACGGCCGTACTTGGAGAGGAACTTCAAGATGAACTGCGCGAAGGCGTGCGCGTCCTGGTCCATGCCGTAGAAATTCTTCTGGGCGTCCTTGCCCGCGATGCGGGAGAAGCCCGTGCCCGGGGCGTCGATGAAGACCAGGTCGGTGGCGTCCAAAAGGCTCCAGTCGTTGTTGACGACCTTATAAGGCGCGGCCGGGGTGTGCGTGTTGTCGAGGGTGACCACGCGGCGGGGCCCGAAGGCGCCCATGTGCAGCCAGACGCTCGATGAGCCGGGGCCGCCATTATAAAGGAAGGTGACGGGCCGTTTGGACGGATCGGCGCCTTTCTTGAAGTACGCCACGTAGAACATGGAAGCTTCGGCCGGAGGGGTCTTGAGCTCGTTCTTGGCGGCCTCCGAGCCCGGCACCGGCGTCACGTCGTCCCAGCCTTTGGCGTGGACGACCAAGGTTCCCGCCACGGCCTCGTAGTCGATGCGATGGCCTTCGACGGTCACGGACCCGTTCGTGATCTTCTCGGTGGGCTTGAAAAAGCTGTAGGTAGGCGTCTTATCCGCGTCAGACTTGGGTTTTTTCGCCTTGTCCGCGGCGAAGGCGGGAGAAATTGTGGCGGCCGTGAGCGCGAAGACGGAGGCGAGGGCGAAGACTTTCTTCATCATGTTCTCCTTAATTAAAATGGCGGGCATTATCCTAGCAAATTCTTCGCGCGCGGTCGCATGGCGGCATGGACGGCGCGGCGGGCGCGGGCGCAAATAAAAAGGCCCCGGTTTCCGGGGCCTTGGGCAGATCCTGCGGCTCAGCCTTCGCAGCCCGGGTAGCCCACCCATTTGCCTTTATCGCAGGGCCCGTCGGAGGGACCGCCAAGCGAGTTGCGACCCGAATGAGTCGAAGGCGCGGCAGCGCCATATTTTTCCAGCAGCTCAACCATGGCGTCGCCGCCGGGATAGCCGAAATCGTTAAGAAGCGAGGAAAGCTCCGCCTTGGGGCCGGCGTAGCGCTTCAAAAGCAGCTCGGTGATTGGAAGCGACTCCTCGGCCACGGCGCGTGAAAGGGCGTCGCTGCCATCGGCGACTTCGCTGACGTCCGCGTGCCGGGACAGCAAAAGCCGGACCATTCTTTCGTTGCGGTCTTCCACGGCCAGGATGAGCGCCGTGGTTTTATAGTGCAGGAGCCTGGGGTTGGCGCCCTTGAAGTTGACGTTCGCTCCGCGGTCGAGCAGAGCCTGGGCCTTGTTTAAGTCGCCGCTGCTAACCGCGTCAAGAAGATCCGCGCCGACGCCGCTCCCATTCCGCGCGCTTTCAAGGCTGCGCGCGGCGACGGCTGCAGAGAGCGAATGAAGCTGCTCCGCAAACATGGCGTCGCTGCCGCCGATGCCGGCGGCTTTGGCCGGCGCAACTCCCGCCGCTGCCGCGAGCAAGAGCGCCGCTAGAATCTGCGGCCAGACGGACGTGCTTGATTCCCGGCAAAATGTCTTTTTGGTCATCGTCTATATCCTTAGATACGGCTCCGATTTTTCCGTCTTCCGCAGAATACCAAGCCTCCGGCCAAGATTCCCATGGCTGCAGCGTAAACTACCGGTAACAACCATATGACTCGGGCGGCTTGGGCGCCGCGCGCGGGCGGGCGCTCATCGTCCTGACCGCGCTGCTCGGCATCGGCACGCGCTGGCCCTACACGCGCAACATCCTGGTGCTGACGATCCAGGGAGATCCCGAGGCGGCGCACCGCGTGGTGGCGACGCTGGGCTGGCTCATGCCGCTTTATCCCGCGGCCTTCTATCTCGCCGTGGCCCAGATCGCAATGGGATTCCTGCTTTTCAACGCCGTGAACTTGAAGCCCAAAAAACCCAGCCTCATCGTGGCGTTTCACCAGTCCATGCGCTTTTGATCACCCTGGCCATCGTCGCCGGCTGGCGCTGATCAAAAAAATCCGCCGCGAAACGCGCGCGATCTTGACTCCGGCGAGCGAGTTCGCTAAAATCAGCCACCATGAATAATATACCGACCGGCGAAGCGAATCTGACTCTCCCCGACCTGTCCCAGGTCAGTTTCTTTGGCGTAGCGGGACACCACCTTTTGCAATTCGGCCTGATCTTCTGCGGCCTTGGCCTGCTTTTCGGCCTCTACATGTACAGCCGCTTGAAGAGCTTGCCCGTGCACCGCTCGATGGCCGACGTTTCCCACCTCATCTGGGAGACCTGCAAGACCTATCTCTTCGAGCAAGGCAAGTTCCTGATGCTTCTCTGGGCCTTCATCGCCGCCGTCATCCTGCTCTACTTCGGCGTGCTGCTGCATTACTCCGCGGCCCGCGTGGCCGTCATCCTGGCCTTCAGCGTGCTGGGCATCCTGGGCAGCTACGGCGTGGCCTGGTTCGGCATCCGGGTCAACACCTTCGCAAACTCCCGCACGGCCTACGCGAGCTTGGGCGGCAAGGCTCTGCCGGTCTACGACATCCCCGAGCGCGCCGGCATGAGCGTGGGCATGATGCTCATCTCCGTCGAGCTTCTGATGATGCTCATCATCCTGCTTTTCGTCCCCGGCGCCTACGCGGGGCCGTGCTTCATCGGATTCGCCATCGGCGAGTCCCTGGGCGCGGCCGCGCTGCGCATCGCGGGCGGCATCTTCACCAAGATCGCCGACATCGGCTCCGACCTCATGAAGGTCGTCTTCAAGATTAAGGAAGACGACCCGCGCAACCCCGGCGTCATCGCCGACTGCACGGGCGACAACGCCGGCGACTCCGTGGGCCCGACGGCCGACGGCTTCGAGACCTACGGCGTCACGGGCGTCGCGCTCATCACCTTCATTCTTTTGGCCGTGCCCAACGCCATCGTGAAGGTCCAGCTGCTAGTCTGGATCTTCGTCATCCGCATCGTCATGCTCATCGCGGCCGCGGCGGCCTACTACGTCAACTCCGCCTACGTCCATAGCCGCTACGCCGATGTCAAGAAGATGAACTTCGAAACCCCCCTGACCGTGCTGGTCTGGCTGACCTCCGCGACCTCCATCGCGCTGACCTTCGTCATCTCGCGCCTGCTCATCCCCGTGGTCAACGGCAACCCCACGCTGTGGTGGAAACTCTCCCTCATCGTCTCCTGCGGCACATTGGCCGGGGCGCTCATCCCCGAACTGGTCAAGGTCTTCACCTCGACCGAGTCCCGGCACGTCAAGGAAGTCGTCTCCTCGTCCAGGGAAGGCGGCGCTTCGCTCAACATCCTCTCAGGCCTGACGGCGGGCAACTTCTCCTGCTTCTATCTCGGACTGGCCATGGTGGGACTGATGGCCGCGGGCTCCTGGGTGAGCCTGCACGGCTTGGACGGCATCATGCTGGCGGGACCCGTCTTCGCCTTCGGCTTGGTGGCCTTCGGATTCCTTGGCATGGGCCCGGTGACCATCGCGGTCGACTCCTACGGCCCCGTGGCCGACAACGCGCAGTCCGTCTACGAGCTTTCCTTGATCGAGAAGGCCCCTGACGTGCGCGAGCAGGTCAGGAAGGACTTCGGCGCGGAGCTGGACTTCGAGAGCGCCAAGCACCTATTGGAGGCCAACGACGGCGTCGGCAACACCTTCAAGGCCACGGCCAAGCCCGTCTTGATCGGCACCGCCGTCGTGGGCGCCACGACCATGATTTTCGCCACCATCATGGCGCTGACCGACGGTTTGACGGCCAACGTGGACAAGCTCTCCCTCTTGAACGCCCCCTTCGTGCTGGGCCTCATTTCGGGCGGAGCCATCATCTATTGGTTCACGGGCGCCTCGATGCAGGCGGTCACCACCGGCGCGTACCGCGCGGTCGAGTTCATCAAGGCCAACATCAAGCTCGAGGGCTCGGAAAAAGCCTCCGTCGCGGACAGCAAGAAGGTCGTGGGCATCTGCACCCAGTACGCGCAAAAGGGCATGCTCAACATCTTCATCGCGGTCTTCTTCGTGACCCTGGCCGCCGCCTTCGCCGATCCGTTCTTCTTCATCGGCTACCTTATCTCCATCGCCGCCTTCGGCCTTTACCAGGCCGTGTTCATGGCCAACGCCGGCGGCGCCTGGGACAACGCCAAGAAGATCGTCGAGGTGGAGTTGAAGCAGAAGGGCACCCCGCTCCATGACGCCACAGTCGTAGGCGACACCGTGGGCGACCCCTTCAAGGACACCTCCTCGGTGGCCTTAAACCCCATCATCAAGTTCACCACGCTTTTCGGCCTTCTGGCCGTGGAGCTCGCCGTGCGGCTCACCGCCGCCCGCGGCGCCGAGTTGACGCGCGGACTGGCCGTGGCCTTTTTCCTCGTGTCCTTCTACTTCGTCTACCAGTCGTTCTACGGCATGCGCATCCAGACCAATGGACCCGCCGAGCGCGAAATCGAGCGGGTCAGGGCCGCGGACGGCGCCGCGGCGTAAGCCGCAGCCGGGACGTTTTTTCGTTCGGACGGCGCTTTTAGTCGCGTCCCGCCCTTCCTTATGAGGGCGGGAAGTTGCTAGAATCAGCGAGGCCGTTTTAAAAGGAGATCTCATGCAGTCTTCCCCCAGCCCGTTCGTAAGCCTCATTCCCATCGTCGCCATCTTCGTCATCTTCTACGTCCTCCTCATCCGCCCGCAGCACAAGCAGCAAAAAGAGCACGATAACATGCTCGCCAACCTCAAAAAGGGCGACAAGATCATGACCACGGGGGGCCTCTACGGCGTCATCACCGGCATTAAGGGCAATGACCTCGAGGTCAAGTTTTCCGAGACAGTGAAGCTCACGGTCGCCCGCTCCGCCGTGGCCAAGCTCGTGCAGCCCCCGGCGGCGGGAACCCCGGCGCCCAGCGCCCCGACCAAGGAGGAGACGGCCGCCTAAGCGGCCGCGCGCGCCATGCACGACAAAAAACTGCAGATGAAGTGGGGCGCCGTGGGATTGGTCTCCGTTTTGGCCGTGTTCCTGCTATACCCCACCATCAACTGGTACACCACCCCCAAGGCGGAACGCCAGCAGATGGACGCCTACCACATGCGCCCGCACTGGCTCTTAAACCTGGGCCTGGACTTGAAGGGCGGCACCTCGCTTTTGATGGAGCTTGACGTCTCCAAGCTCCCCCCCGGCGCGGACTTGAAGGACGCCGTGCAGCGCGCCATCGAGATTATCCGCAACCGCGTGGACCAGTTCGGCGTGACCGAGCCCCTGATTGCGCGCCAGGGCGACCGCTGGATCGTGGTCGAGCTCCCCGGCATCACCGACACCGCGCAGGCCAAGAACCTCATCGGCAAAACCGCGCTCCTGCAATTCCAAATCGTCGACGCCTCGGACGCGGCGCAGAAGGCCCTGAGCAAGATTTCCGAGATCACCAACGCCGTCAAGGACGGCAAGGTGTCCCCGGCCGCGGAGAAGCTCGTGCCCAAGGGCGACGACTTGGTCGCGGGAAAGGACGGCTCGCTCTACCTGCTTTCCAACGACGTGCCCCTAACCGGCGCCAATCTCGACAACGCGCGCGTGGACACCGGCGGCGATTACGGCATGCCGGAGGTGGCCTTCACCTTCAAGCCCGACGCCGCGCAGAAGTTTTCGAACCTGACCGCCGCCAACGTGGGCAAGGACCTGGCCATCGTGCTTGACGGCGTGGTGCAGACGGCCCCGGTCATCAAGGGACGCATCCCCGGCGGCCACGGCGTCATCGAGGGCAACTTCACTATCGACGAGGCCAAGGACTTGGCCATCGTGCTGCGCTCGGGCGCCCTGCCGGCCCCGGTCAACATCATCGAGGAGCAGACCATCGGCCCGACCGTGGGCGAGGACTCCATCCACAAGGGCCTCCTGGCCGCGGCTATCGGTGGAGTTTTCATCCTCATCTTCATGCCGCTCTACTACAACGGCGCGGGCCTCATCGCCGACATCGGCCTCATCCTGAACCTCGTCTTCCTGCTGGCCTGCATGTCCTATTTCGGCGCAACCCTGAGCCTACCCGGCATCGCGGGCATCGTGCTCTCGGTGGCCATGGCCGTGGACTACAACGTGCTGGTCTTCGAGCGCATGCGCGAGGAGCTGGCGCTGGGCAAGCCCATCCGCGTCGCCATGGACATGGGCTTCGACCGCGCCTGGACCGCGATTATCGACTCCAACATCACCACGCTGATTTCATCCCTGTTCCTGTTCCAGTTCGGCAGCGGACCCATCAAGGGCTTCGCGGTCACGCTGGCCTTGGGTCTGGTCATCTCGATCTTCACGGCGTTCTGGCTCACGCGCCTGATCTTCCAGACCTATCTGTCCAACCGCGACGTCACCACACTGAGCGTCTAGAGGCCCCGCATGCAAATATTCCCCAAAACCCACTTCGACTTCATCGGCTGGCGTTGGAAGTTCTTCACCATCTCCGGCATCCTGCTGGGCGGCAGCATCATTTCGCTCGCGACCAAGGGCGCCAAGTACGGCATCGACTTCACCGGCGGCACCGTCATGCAGGTCACCTTCAAGAATCCCGTGGACATCGGCACGGTGCGCTCGGCCATCGAGAAGAGCGGCTTCCCCGACCCCGCCATCCAGCACTACTCCGGAACCAACACCTATTCCATCCGCATCCAGCCGCAGAAGGGCGAGTCGGCGCAGAGCTCCGAGGACCAGTTGAACGCCTTGAAGACCGCCGTCCCGGACAATCCGCTGACCATCGACTCCAAGTCCTACATCGGCCCGGCCGTGAGCCAGGACCTCTTCAAAAAAGCCGTCCTGGCGATCGTCTTCTCGCTCCTTGGCATCATCATCTACCTGGCCTTCCGCTTCTCCAATCCAATCTGGGGCATCGCGGGCATTATCGCGCTCCTCCACGACGTGCTGGCGACCTACGGCCTGTTCTCCATCGCCGGACGGGAGGTGGACCTCCTCATCATCTCGGCCCTCTTGACCATCGGCGGCTACTCCATCCATGACACCATCGTCATCTTCGACCGCATGCGCGAGAAGATGGGCGTCATCCGCAACCTGCCCTTGGACCAGGTCATCAACGAGAGCATGAACGAGACGCTTTCCCGCACCATCATCACCAGCGGCATCGTGCTGGCCGTGGTGCTGGTGCTCTTCTTCTTCGGCGGGCAGGTCATCCACGATTTCGCGCTGGCGCTGGTCTTCGGGACCATGGTCGGAACCTACTCTTCCATCGCCGTGGCCGCGCCTCTGGTCTACGAGTGGCACGTGCACAGCTCCAAGAAGCGCCCGCAAGCCCCGGCCGCGATCGGCGGCGCGGCCAAGGCGTCCATCAAACCCGTGGCCAAGCCCAAGCCCGCCGGCAACAAGAAGGGGCGCTAGGCCATGAGGAAAATCATCGGCTTTCGCATTGATATCCGCGCCCACGAAATTCTGCGCCGGGCCAAGAAGGCGGGGTTGAAACCCGAGGACGCGGGCCTGGACGCCGGCCGCGTGGAACTGCTCGCCACGGACGCGGTCAAGGCCGCCAGCCCGGCCGTGCTCTTCGAGACCTTTCCCCCCACCGATCCGGATTCCGCGGAGCTTTCCTCCATGCCGGGACTGGCCTACAGCCTCATCCTGGCGACCCTGGGCACCGGCTTCGAAGCCGCCCTCGCCAAAGCCCGGCAGGAGACGCCAGAGCAGACCGCTTGGTGGACCCTGATCGAGGAGATCGCCCTGGACGAGATTTTCCGCTTCGCCTCCGCGCTCATCACGGATGAGGCGGCCAAGGAGTCCTGCACAATCTCCCCGCTCTCCAAGTTCTCGGACCCCGCCGTGCTGCGCAAGGCTCTGGCCAAAATCGACTCGGGTAAAATCGGCGTGACCCGGACCGACGGCGGATTCTCCCCCGCGCCTTCCTCGGCCGCAAGCTTGTCATGGCTGGCCAAATCCACGGCCAAGAGCCGCGGCAAATAAGCCGCTTCTTGAAAAACCGCTTCTCCTGGCGCAGCGTCGTCCCTTACGTCGCCGCGGCCTACCTATTGCTCGTCGGGCTCACCACGCGCCTTAAAGTCGAGGGCCAGGAGTACCGCGACGCCCTGCGCCGCGCCAAGAAGCGCTTCATCTACGTCTTCTGGCACCAGCGCCAGGTGTTCTTCGTCTGGAGCCACCGCGGCGAACCGGTCTCAATCCTGGTCAGCCGCAGCAGGGACGGCGAGATGATCGCCAAGACCATGGCTCTGTTCTCCATCAAAGCCGCGCGGGGCTCGTCGTCGCGCGGCGCGGTGGCGGGCCTGCGGGAGTTAGAGGACGCGCTCAATTCCGGCCTTGAGCCGGGCTTCACGCCCGACGGGCCCAAGGGGCCGGCGCGGCATATTAAACCCGGCGCGCTCTATTTGGCGCAGAAAAACGGGGCCGTGATTCTGCCCATCACCAACGCCTTGTCGCTCAAAATCGAGTTTAAGAAGAGCTGGGACCGTTTCCAGGCGCCGCTGCCCTTCGGCCGCGCGGTCATCCGATACGGAACGCCCATCGAGATAGGCCCGAACGACGACTTGGAAAAGAAAGCCTCGGAGGTCAAAGCCGCGCTTGACCGAATCACCGAGGAGGCCGAGAGCTCGCTCGCCGCATGATTTTCCTGGTCCTTGCCGCCGAGAATCTCTTTTTCCCGCTGGTCGGCCTGGCCGTCGTCTTGAAGTTCGCGCTCTCGCGCCGCCGCGCCCTGCTGCGCGGACTTTCGGCCGAGCTTCCCGAGCGCTTGGGGTTCGTCCCGATGCCCGCGCTCGCCGCCTTGAAGGGCCGCGAAGTCGTCTGGGTCCACGCGGCCTCGGCCGGCGAGGTCTCCGCGGTCTCGGAGTTCGTCCGGCGCTTGAAGAGCCGCGCCAAAAATCCCCCCGCCGTGGTGATGACCTGCTCGACCGCGGCCGGGCGCGAGCGGGCCAGGAGCCTCTCCGCCGTGGACGCGGCGCTCTTGGCTCCGCTCGACATCTACTCCGCAGTCTCCCGCTTTTTGCTGCAAATAAAGCCCAAGATTCTCCTCGTCGCGGAGACCGAGCTCTGGCCGCACATGATCGCGCTTTGCTCCCGGCGCGGCGTCAAAATCGCGGTGGTCAACGGGCGCATCTCGAAGCGCAGCTTCGCGCGCACCAAGCCCTTCGCCTTTCTGACCCGCCCCTTCTTGGCGCGCGTGGGACGGGTGGCGGCGCAAAGCGAGGAGCACGCCGCACGCTTTGAAGCCCTGGGCGCTCCGGCAGAACGCGTGCGCGCGCTGGGAAACCTCAAGTACGACGTGACGCCCGCCGCGGGGCCCGTGGAGGCCGCGGCCAAAGCCGTTGCGGACCTCGGCTGGGAGGGCGCCCCGCTCTTCGTGGCGGGCAGCACGCACCCCGCCGAGGAAGACGTCGTCCTCAACGCCTACGCGGCCGCGCAAGAGCGCGTTCCGGCCTTGAAGCTCGTATTGGCCCCGCGCCACGTGGAACGCGCGCACGAGGCCGCCCGGAACCTCGAGCGCCGCCGCCTCGCGTACTGCGCGTGGTCCAAGCCCGAGCGCCCGGCGAATTCCTCAGTACTGCTGCTTGACGCCATGGGGATTTTGCCCGCCTTCTACGGCCGCGCGCTTTTGTCCTTCGTGGGCGGCACGCTCGTGCCCATCGGCGGGCACAACATTTTGGAGCCCGCGCTCGCGGGCAGCCCGGTCGCCTTCGGCCCCTACACGGCCCACGTGGAGGACGTCGCGCGCGCGCTGGAGGAGGCCGGCGGCGGCTTCAAGGTCCAAGACGCCGGGGAGCTGGCCATGAAGCTGCAAAGCCTGGCCGCCCTGCCGGAGAAAGCCCGCGCCGCGGCCAAAGCCGCCAAAGGCGCCGCCACGAGCCTGCAAGGCGCGGTCGAGCGGACGCTCGACGACCTCAAAGACTGGCTTTGAGCCGGGCCAAATCCTGACTGAAATAGAAAGTCAGGAAGACTTGCGGGCCGTCGACGGATTGCGGGATGTCCGGGTAGCGCTGCCAATCATACTCCACGTAAAGATTGAGGGGGCCGCGGGTGAATTCCACGCCGACGGCCGGGCCGAGCTCGTCGTAATACTTCTCGTTGCGGCTGCGCTCGAACCAGCGGAATGCGCCGTAAGTGTCAAAAATCACGCCGCCGGGAAGCTTGAACCAGTCTACGCCCTGTTGGAACCATCCCATGGTTCCCAATCCTTCGATGGAATTGGCGTCGTATTGGACGCGCCCCCATGTGGAAAAGGGCGCTCCCAGGGCCTTGCCCGAAAGCGCGGCGGGCAGCCCCAAATCCACGGTTTTATACCAGGTTCCGAAGAGCTGCGGATCCCGGGCGTATTGGCGCAACACGGGAAAGGTTTCCCAGTAGTATTGTGCGCCGACGTTGAAGGCTCCGCGCGAGATCATCGCACCGGCGTAAGGCCCGTTCTGGTTGAAGTAAGTCTGGTTGTCCGAACGGGCCATCCAATAATAGCCGCCGAAAGTGTCGAAAACGGCGCCGCCGGGAAGCTTGAGCCAGTCGACGCCCTGCTGGACCCAGCCCATGGAGGCGTCTCCTTGGACCTTGTTAAAGTCGCTGGAGAACTCGTTCCAATCGGTGAACGGGTACGCCAGCGGCTGCCAGGCGCGCGCGCTGGCAGCGCTCAATAAAAGGGCCAGAACCGCAGCCGCGCGCCTCATGGCATTTCCCCCCTAATGGGGACATCCTCGCGGGGCAAAGTCCGCCAATCGCCGTCCTTGCTCAAAAGATAATATTGACCCTTGTCCATGAATACTTTCCAGTTTTGGGTTTCGGCCAAGTATCCAGTCGCCGGCAAGGAGCCGGCCTCCGCGGCCAGCGCCCCCGGCCGCGAGGCCAGGCCCGGATCGGAAATAAGGTCCGAAAGGAGCTTGGCCAAAGCCAGGTAGCTCGACGGCGCCGGCACGGCGATTTTGGCCGGCACATTCTTGAACAGCGGGCCGATGAGCCGCACGGCGACGGGCACCTCCGTGATGCGCGGAAGCGGGATGTCGCGCAGCTGCGCGGCTTGAATCCGTGTGCCGCGCAACGCGGCGCCGTGCTCCGGAACGATGACGACGACCGTGCTACGCCCGTCACGGGCGAGCTCGTCCTCGAAAGCGACGAGGTCACGATCGAGCGAGGAGAAGGCCTGGGAGTATTCGTCGAGCGCAGGCTCCTTCCACCAGTCGGGAACGTCCTTGTGCCCGCCGGTGTGCAGCGTGATGGTGTTGTAGAACAGCGCGGCCCTGGGCTCGCCGTCTTGTTGGCGCTTGGCGAGCCACCGATCGAGCACCGGCTTGTTGGCGTAGACCGGCTGGCCGTCGAAACTGAGCATCTGCACCGGCAAGCCGTCGACTTTGCCAGGCCAATCGAGGCCCGCGTACTTTTTAAGTTCGGCGGCCATCCCGTAGTAGGCGGGAGCGGTGTTGAGCTGCGCGTAGGTGCGGTAGCCCGCGCCCCGCAGCTGGGTCCACAAATCGCACTGCGGCGGCCAGGGCCGATAAAGCGCGTCATGAGCAACTTGGCCGCAGGGCGCGCGGGAGAGCCTCAGCGCCGCCGGAGCGCTGTAGGAAGTGGCCGAATTGAAATCCGTGAAGACGATGTTGGCGTCGTCTAAAAACTGCGGGTTTGTCTCGTGAATGACTTTCAAATCGTCCCAGGCCAGGGAACAAATGTGGATAAAAACGATGTCGAAGGGCGGGCTCGAAACCGTCCCGGATGGGAACGGCACCCGCTCTTTGGCCTGCTGGGCATAAAAGCGCTGCAGATCCGCGGGAACGCCGCGGCCTCCGCCGCGCAGGGATTCCACAAAGACCAGCATGAGCGCTAGAAAGACGATGGGCGTCGGGTGAAGCTTTTTCTTCGCCGCGAAAAGGAAAAGGGCCAAAAGGGCGGCGAGCGCTATGAAGGACGTTTCTTTCGCGGCAAACCCAGCGAGGAACTCGCCGGAAAATCCGTTGAACACCAGGCTTCTGTTCGCCAGGAGGAACTTCATCGAATAAATGAACGGCGGCAGGTAGGAGTCGTACCAGAACAGAGCCGCGCCCAGCGGCACCGCTAGGCATTGGCGCACGATCATGGATTTTTTCACGCCTTCCCGATCGCGGCTGGGAGCATAGGGCATGGCCAAGGCCAGCAGCGCCAAGTTGGGCCAAAAATGGATGGCGATGACGCCTTTAAAGTTGAGCCACAGCTTGACGGCGAAATAGGCCGCCCAGAGCCAGGCGATCATTGCGCGATCTCAGGAACGCTTTGTGGAAAATTCTGCAAGGCGTCCTCCGACGGGCCCATGGGCTCAACCGGCTTTTCCTTGGATTCCAGCAAAGACAGCGCGAAGTTCCATTCCCCCCCTATGCCGCCGAGGAATTGCCCGGGACGGACCGCAAAAAGCCGTTCCTTGCCGCTCTTGGACGGGATCCACAGGAACAGGCGCCCCTCCGGAGGCGTGAAGCCGCGCGGCCACCGAACGACCGCCTGATTGCCGTCCAATTCGTCCAGGCGCACGCGGATCCGCGCGCCCTGAAAAATCAAGAAGGCCAACTGCCCCTCTCCGCCCGAAGCCGCCGCGGCTATTTTTTTGGGAGCCGCGCGCACGCTTGAAATCACGATGTCCTTAAAGGAGCGCGCGGAATCGCGCAGCGGCCGCTCGACGTTCATCCAGCTCTCGGGAGCGGAGAAGAGCAGCCGCACCAGCTGATGGGATTGCACGGTCGATATCTTATGAAAAAAGACCCCGACACGCGCCGTTTTCGTCTTATTCATCCAGCGGTTGTGCCTGATTTCGCACTCGGCCAAGAAGGTATCGCCGTCGCCGACGATATGAATGAGGCCTAGGCGGGGCAGATCCGTGCGCTCGCGCAGTTCCATCATAGCCCCGCTGAGGCTGACGTCCGTGGTGCGTCCGACAAGCTCTCTGTCTCCGACGTACAGCGTGACCGGAAACGAGCGCTTGATGCGGATGGCTCGGCGGTTGAGCGGACGCTCGCGGGCGACCTCGATGGAGCTCACCAGCAGGATGAGGTTGAAGGCCGCCCAGACGCAGGACACCCCAAAAGCGTCGAAGCGCATGCCGCCGTTCATGAAGTGGTACGTGGCCTCAACGAGTCCGGCAATCAAGAGGCCGCACAGGATGATGTGCGGCAGCACCAAGCGCCATTTGAGCTTTTCCTTGGCCGCATTCAAGCCTTTGGGCGTGACGTTAAAGACCAGGAAATCCGGACGAAAGAGCGTCTCGAACGCGGTCCAGGACAGGGCAAAACTGGACGCGGACTCGTAGACATCGGACCAGAAGGGATTGCGGTACTCGCGCGTGAGCAGTGAGAAGACCAGGTGCGAGGCCAGATAATGCGGGATGAAGTACCACATCAGCATGGGAATGGACGCGACGATGGGGTTATAGCTGGCCAGCAGGAAGGACAACGGCGCCAGGAGGTAGATGAGCCGCATCCAGCCGTGGAAGAAATAAAGCAGGGAGGAAAAATAGTAGAGCCGCTGGCGCAGTGAAAGCCCTTTTTTCCAAAGCGGGTTGTCCAGGAAAAAGAGCTGCACGCCGCCCTTGGCCCACCTCTTGCGCTGGGTCAGATAGCCGGCGAAATTCTCGGGAGAAAGCGCGGCGGATAAAATACGGTTGTAGTAGACGCTCCGCCAGCCGCGGGCGTGAAGCTCCATGCCGGTGTGCAAATCCTCGATGGCGCAGTCGGTCTTAAAGCCGCCGATATCCTCCAGCGCCTTGCGACGGAAGACCGCCGAACTTCCCGCGAAAATCGCGGCGTTGGCGCCGTTTTTTCCCGGCTGGATGATCTGGAAAAAAAGATCCTGCTCATTGACGACTTGCCCCTCCAGCAGCAGGTTTTTCTGGTAGCAGTCGGGATTGTAGAAGTGGTGCGGAGTCTGCACGAAAGCGACCTTCGGATCCTTGAAGAAGCCCAGGGTCTCGCGCAGATAGCTGCGCACGGGGACGTGATCGACGTCCAAGATCATGATGAACTCGCTCTCTGTGCGCGTTAACCCCGCGTTCAAGTTGCCGGCCTTGGCGTGCCTGCGGTTCTCTCGCGTCAGATGGTTGAAGCCGAAGCTCGCGGCCAATTTCCCCACTTCCTCGCGCGGACCGTCGTCAAGCACATGTACGCGCAGCTTGGCCGCCGGATAGTCGAGCGCCTTGCACGCGATGAGCGTCTGCTCCAGGATTTCCAAGGGCTCGTTGTAGATGGTGACGAACAAGTCGACGCCCGGGAGCTCGCCTTCCAAAGGGACGGACTTGACGGCCTTGGGCGCCAGCACCTGCATGAAGAACAGCATGACCGAGACGAAGCCGTAGATTTCGGCGGAGAAAAGAAGGACGCTGATGAGAAGGTGAAGATTGCTGGCGTAATTAAGTGTGTAAAAGCCGCGCCACAAAAGGTAGCGCAGACTAAAGAACGCGCTGACGGCGATCAAAACCCATTTCCCCGTAATGGCCGCTAGACGTCCCAAGAAAGTATATTGCGCTGGCTCCGCGGCGGCCTGGACGGCCGCCGTGGGTTCCGCGCCTGCGCGCTTTTCCGCGTGCGCTTTTTCGCGGACGCGAATCTCGGTCTCGAAGCGGCGCAGCCGATCGATGAAGTGACCGACGGCTTCGATTTGGAGCCGTGCGTCCATGCGGGCGGCCGCGGCGGCCTGGATGAGACGCGCGGGCCTTCCTGGCTGCCCGCCGACGCCTTGGAGATCGCACTCGTAGCGGCGCAGACGCACAAGCAGAGCTTCGGCTTGGGCTTGATTGCGCGCGATGCTCTCAAGCGAGTTCTTCGCGCCGTCTTCCCGTTCGAAAACTTCCTGCAGTTCCCCGACAGCCCGGCCGGCCTCCGAGCTTTCCTCGTCGCGCCGCAGAGCGGTAGCCAAGGCTCCGCTCTTATCCGATTCCAAAGCCCGCCCCATCGACTCAAAGATGTCGTTGATCTGTCCCGCAGGCCGCCAGTCACCCGGGGCGGTTCCCGGATAGCCTTCGGGACAGACCAATGTCTTAAGTCCGAAGCCGCGCAGAGCGATGAGCTCATCGAGGTTGAAAGGCCCGAAGACACCGCTGTTAAGCCAGGCCAGGAATCGGCGGCCTTGGATCCTGGCCGGGCCCGGCGCCGCGGCCGAAGCGAGCCCTTTTTTTAGTCCCGATAGCCGCTCCAGCATTTCTTCCAACGTTTTGATTTGGAGCTTCAAATCCGCGCTCATGGCGGCGGCGGCCTGTCTGCGCCTTAAAGAGTTCTTGGGCGCGCAAAGCTCTGCCTGGGCATGCTCATCATCGCCGCGCAGACGCACAAGCAGCGTTCGAATTTTTCCTTCGCTTTCCGCCAGCGCTTTAGCCGTGCCCTTGGACGAGGTTTTTTGGGCCATATCCGCCTTAAGGACCCTGACCGCGGCCGCCGCGCTTGAAAGGCCGCCGGCACGCTCGGCGCTTGAAAAACGTCTGGTATTTCCCGCCGCGCTTTCGGCCTGGATGCTCTCGATGATTTCCTCGAGTTCTCCGGCCTGCTTCCAATCGTCGGCGGAGACGCTCGAACGACTGTCCGGGCAGACCATGGTCGCCGGGCCAAAGCCGTACATGGACGGCAACGCATTAGGAATGAACGGCCCGAAAACTTTGCCGTTAAGCCAGACAAGATAGCGGGCCATTCAATTGTCTTTTATTCGCGAGTCTAGTATTGTCGGTAATTTATGAAATGTCAAACATACGAGCTTAAAGCATTCATATCAGACGCGCCCAACTGGCCGCTTAAAAAGAGCTGAAATTACACTTAAATTTCAAATCGCTATCGTTAGTGTTGTAACTAGCCATAACAAAAAAGTTACAAGGGATTTTCCCGTTCAACCATGTTGGAGCAGATCAGCTTTTGTATAATCCCCCGATGGGCATATCGTCGACGGCAAATGCGCGCCGGAACATCCTGGTGGTGCGCCTCTCGTCCCTGGGCGATGTCCTGCTGGTCGCCCCGGTCCTGCGCAACTTAAAAGCCGCCTGGCCCGGGTGCCGGATTTCCGTGCTGGTCAAGCGCCGCTACGCCGCCGCCTTGGAGGGCAGCCCTTTCGCGGACGAGGTCATCCCCTTCGACGGCTTTTTCCCGGCGCTGGCCAAAATCCGCGCGTCGGGCTTTACGCACCTCCTGGACCTTCACGCCAACCTGCGCTCCGCGCTTCTGCGGCGCTTCGCGGCCGTCCCCGAAGTCTCGGTCTACCGCAAGGACGCCTGGGCCAGGCGCCTCTTCGTCTTCCTTGGCCGGCGCTCGCCGCGGCTGGAAAAGCACGTGCTGGAGCGCTACCTGGAGGCGCTGGGCCGCTGGGGCATCGCGCCGCAAAATACCGGCGTGACCCTGGGCGATTACTCCTCGGGCGGCGCCGCGGGCTCAAGGGACGCCAAGTCTTTCCTCATCGTCCAAAGCGCTTTCCTAGGCGACGCGCTCCTGACTTTGCCTCTGGCCGACGAGTTCAAGCGCCGCTTTCCCCGCGCGCGGCTCGCGGTCCTGACGCTGGAGAAGACCGCCGACGTCTTCCGCGCGCACCCGTCCATCGACGAAGTCCTCATCGACGATAAGCGCGGACAAAACCGCGGCTTTAGCGGCCTGCGGCGCCTGGCCCGGCGCTTGCGGCAGAAGGGCTTTGACGCCGCGATTATCCCGCACCGCTCGTTTCGCAGCGCGCTTTTGGCCCGCCTCTCCGGCATCCCGCGCCGCGTCGGATTTTCCTCAAGCGCCGGCGGTTTTCTTCTGACGGACGCGGTTCCCTGGACTTGGCTCATGCCGGACGCCGAAAGAAACTTGGCGCTCTTAAAGCCGCTCGGCGGCGGGCGCGACGCAAAAGCGGGCGCCGCAGGGGCGGCGCCGGAATCGGTCTACCTCCGGTCGGATCCGGCGGAAAAAGAAAAGATGGCGCGCGCCTTGGAGACGGCCGGAATCGGCCCTGGCAAAACGTGCGTCGGCGTGCATCCCGGCTCGGCCTGGCCCACCAAGCGCTGGCCCGAGGAGCGCTTCGCGGCCCTGTGCCGCGGCCTGGCCGAGCGCGGCTTTGCGCCTATCCTAGTCGGCGGATCGCAGGACGCCGAACTCTGCGCCCGCGTCGCGGCGAAAAGCGGCGCGCGGGATTTCTGCGGCAAGACCGATTTGAAAGAACTCAAAGCCCTCCTGTCCTTTTTCTCGCTCTTTATCACCAACGATTCCGGGCCCATGCACATGGCTGCGGGCCTGGGCGTGCCGACCCTGGCCGTTTTCGGCCCCACTACGCGCGAACTGGGATTTTTTCCCTACGGCCCCTGCCACCGCGTCATCGAAGAAGATCTGCCCTGCCGCCCCTGTCGGCTGCACGGCGGGAAGGCCTGCCCGCATGGCCACTTCCTGTGCATGCGCCTCATCATGACGGATGAAGTGCTGCAGAACGCCCTTGAGATGCTCGTGCAAAATCCCGCGGCCGCCGCGGCCAAGGCCGGCTCCCGAGAGGTTCCGGGCGGCATCAAGGGCATGATGTGAGCCTGCTGAACTCCGCATGAGAATTCTCCACTTGCACGACGAAATCTGGGACTCGGGCCTGGCCCACTATGCGCTCTTCTTGGCCCAGGCCCAGCAGAACCACGGGCACGACGTTTATTTTTGGACCAAGCGCGGCTCCTTCGCCGCGAAAGCGGCGCGCGCGGCGGGGTTGCTAGTGCGCGAACTTGGAGGCCCCTGGGCCGCGTTGCCGGGCCTGCGCCGGGCCGTCAAGTCCGCGGGCGTCGAAATCATTGACGCGCACACGGGGTCGGCGCACTCCCTGGCCGCGGCTTTGGCCTTCGGCCGCGCGATCGCGGTCGTGCGCACCTGGGCGGACGCGCGGCTTCCCGCCGCGAGCTTCGGGCGCCGTTTTTTGGCCCGGCGCACCGCCCTGTTCATCGGCGCCAACTCTCCCGTCACCGCGGCGCTGGCCGCGGCCTTTCCCTTCGTGCGCGCGCGCCGGGTCCTGCCCGGCATCGCCGATTTTCCGGCCGATCTCAAGGCCCCGCCGGCCGAGCCCGTCGTCGGCATCTTAGGACGCCTCGATCCGGTCAAGGGACACGATGACGTTCTCGACGCCGCGGCGATTGTCTGCAAGCGATACCCCAAGGCGGTTTTCCTGGCCGCGGGCGATGGGCGCGACGAGCGGCTCTCGAAGCTTCGCTGGCAGGCGGACGTCCTGGGCCTTGGCCGGAACATCGAGTTTTTGGGCCGCGTGCCGGACGCGGCCCAATTCATCGACGGCTGCTCCATCGGCCTTATCGCCTCGCGCGGATCTGAGGCGGTTTCGCGCGCGGCCCTGGAGTGGATGGCCCGCGGACGGCCCGTGGTCGCCACGCGCGTGGGCGGACTGCCGGACCTGGTCGCCCACGGAGAAACAGGGCTTTTGATCCCCCCGCGCAATCCGCAGCTCATGGCCAAGGCCGTCTCCGGCCTCATCGCCGACCCGGCTTTCGCGCGCAAAGCCGGGCAAAGCGGACGCGAGCGATTTTTGCTGCACTTCGCTCTCGACGCCTTTGCCGCAACCACCCAGGAAGCCTACGAGGACGCCCTTGGACATTTTCCACGTTGACGGCCAAGCCGGCCTGCGCGGCGGCGAGAGGCAGCTCCTCTACCTGGCCTGCGCGCTCAGAGAGCGCGGACACCGCAACGTGGTCGCGGCGCAGAAGCGCTCGGATCTCGCCCGCCGGGCCAAGGAGCTGGGTTTAGAAACCCTGGAGCTCGATTTCGCTTTCGAGTTCGACCCCCTGCCGGCCCTGGCCCTGCGCCGCGCCGCGGCCCGCGCCAAGCGGCCCGTCGTGCACGCGCACACGGCGCACTCCGCGTCTTTCGCGGTGCTCGCGCAGGCCTTCGGCGGGCCGCCCGCGGTGCTCCACCGCCGGGTGGACTTTCCCGTGAAGTCGGGACTCAGCCGCGCGCTCAAGTACGGCCGCGCCGCGCGCGTGGTGGCGGTGTCTTGCGCCATCAAGGACATCTTGGTCCGAGGCGGACTTCCGGCGGAGAAAATCGCGGTCGTGCCAGACGCCGTCCCGGCCACGGCCGAGGAGGCCGCCTGGGCCGCGGTTCCACCCGAGCGCTTTTTGCCGCCCGCGGCGCCGCCCGAGAGAAAGGCCCTGCGCCGAGCGCTCGCCGACGAATACAAGCTCGATCCCGACGCTTTTTGGATCGGCAACCTGGCCGCTTTGGTGCCGCACAAGGACCACGACACGCTCGTGGCCGCGGCCTTCCTAGTCCTGGCCGAGCGGCCCGACGCCCGCTTTTTAATCGGCGGCGAAGGACCGCTGGAAGTCCACCTTTGGGATCAAGTGCGCCGCATGGGCTTGGCCGGGAAAGTTTTCCTGTTGGGGCAGGTAGCCGACCCTGCGCGCTTCCTAAAGAGCATGGACGCCTTCGCGCTTTCTTCCTGGGGCGAGGGCATGGGCAGCGTGCTCCTGGAAGCCGCGGCCTGCGGCGCGCCGATTGCCGCGACAACGGCCGGCGGCATCTCGGAAATCGTGCAGGACGGCAAGACGGGCCTCTTGTGCCAGCCGCGCAATCCCGAGGCCCTGGCCAAGAACATTCTGCGGCTCATGAAGGACGAGGAGTTGCGCAAGGACTTGTCCGCCGCGGCCCGGCGCCGCCTGCCCGACTTCGGCCTGGCGGCCATGGCCGCGCGCACCGAAAAAATTTACGAGGAACTCCATGGATAAGACGACGCCCAAGCTTTCCGCCGTCATCATCGCGAAGGACGAGGAGCATGATCTGCCCGGCTGCCTCGAAAGCCTGCGCGGGCTCTGCGACGAGATCGCGATCGTGGTGGGCGCCGAAAGCGCGGACAAGACGCTCGCCATCGCGCGCGCTGCGGGCGCCAAAACCGCGGTGCGCGCCTTCGACGGCTACGCCGGGCAAAAGCAGGCCGCGCTCGACTTGGCGGCGGGCGAATGGGTCTTGTCCATCGACTGCGACGAACGCGTGAGCCCCGAACTCGCGCGAGACATCAAGCGCGCCGTTAAAGCGCCCGGAGAATGCGCCGGCTTCGAGATTCCCTTCCGCGTCTTTTTCCTGGGCAAGCGCCTGCGCTTCGGCGGCCTGGGCTCGGAGAAGCACCTGCGGCTCTTCAAGCGCGCCCAAGGGCGCTTTACAGGCGGGCAAGTCCACGAGGGCATCGAACTGGGCGGCCCCGTTGGACGGCTTTCCGGCGCGATGGACCATATCCCTTACCGGGACATCTCCGAGTATGTCGCGAAAATGGATGTTTACACCGGCCTCGCGGCCAAGAAGCGCTTTGCGCGCGGCGGGCGCTTCCACATCTGGCACCACGCGATTTTGCCCTGGGAGTTTTTCTCCCGCGCGGTTTTGAAGCTGGGCTTCTTAGATGGCCGCGCCGGGATGGTGTGGGCCGGCCTCTCCGCGTTCCACCACTGGCTCAAATATGTCAAACTAGGCGAACTGGAGAACGCGCAGAGGCCCTCATGATCATCGCAACCGCTTTGGGAGTCGGCGCCGCGGCCGGCATCGGAGCCAGCGCGCGCTGGAATTGGTGGCGGCCGACCGTCAAGAACGGCATCCCGACTTTGATGTACCACAAAATCGGGAATTATCCCAAAGGCTCCCAGCTCCAAAAGCTTTGGGTCACGGCCGAGGACTTCCGCCGGCAGATGGACTACTTGAAATCGCACGGCTACACCACGCTACGCTTCCAAGATTTGGCCGACATCGAGGACGGCAAAATGCCTTGCCCCGCAAAGCCCGTTCTGGTCACCTTCGACGACGGCTACGCCAACAACTATGAACTGGCCTATCCCATCTTGAAGGATCTGGGCTTGAAGGGCAACATCTTCCTGGTCTACGAGACGATTGAGAGCCACAACTCCTGGCATAATCCCAAGACCGAGCCCTGGATCCGCATGCTGCGCTGGAGCGAAATCGAGGAGATGGCGCGCTCGGGCGTGATGGAGTTCGGCTCGCACACCATGCGCCACCGCGTGCTGCCGGAGATTGCGCCGGACGAGGCCCGCTGGGAGATATCCGAGAGCAAGAAGCGCCTGGAGGAGAAGCTCGGCCGGCCGATGGTGGGTTTCGCTTACCCTTACGGCGCGGGCGCCTACGTGCCGGCCGTGCGGGAACTCGCGCGCGCGGCGGGATACCGCTACGACTTCGGCATCAAGCAAGGCATTTCGCCCTGGCCATGGAAGGCTGAGTCGGGACCCTTGAAGCGCCTGCTCATCCGCGGCGACGATTTCATGTTCGACTTTCACCTCAACCTGACGCGCGGCAAGGCGCGGTTCTAAGCGGCGCCATGAGCGCGGAGACGCCCCGCAAAATTCTTCTCGTTCAGCTCTACCGCATCGGCGACGCGCTCTTGACCACGCCTGCGGCCAGAGCTCTGAAGGCCGCCTTTCCCCAGGCGCGCGTGGATTTTCTATGCGAGAATCCCGCCCTGCAAATCCTGCAGGACCATCCTGACATTGACGAAGCCGTCTTCTATGACCGGATGCGGCCCGCAGGCATGATTCGGGACGTCCGCCGCCGCGGCTACGATTGGGTCATCGATTTCCTGGGCACGCCGCGCACCGCGGTCCTGACGGCGTTGAGCGGCGCGCCGGTGCGCGCGGGCTCGGAGCGAGTCTTCCACCGCTGGGCCTACAATCGGCGGCTCAAGCAGCCGTTGAAGCCCTGCTACGTCGGCCTGGAAAAAATGCTGATGCTTGAAACGCTCGGCGTCAAGCCCGTCAAGGACATATTTCCTCGCCTGGGCATCTCGCAGGCCTACTCTGATTTCGCCGCGGAGTTCTACGCCAAGTCAGGCATCTCACCCGGAGACACGGTCGTGACGATTTCTCCCGTTTCGCGCCGGCACTTCAACCGCTGGTTCCTGGACCGTTACGCCGGACTTTGCACGTGGCTCTCGGAACGATTCAAGGCCAGGACTGTGGTGCTTTGGGGTCCGGGCGAGCGAGCGCAGGCGCAAAGCGTCGTTGAACAGGCCGGCGGATCGCCGCTTTTGGGCCCGGAGACCCGCTCGCTCATGGACCTGGCGGCGCTCGCCGCCCGCGCCGATCTGCATATCGGCAACGACAATGGCGTCAAACACGTCGCCGCGGCCGCAGGCGCTCCGACCTTCACCATTTTCGGCCCGCACAGCCCGGTCTCCTGGACGCCTCCGGAACCAAGCCGCCACCGCTTCATCCAGAAGGATTGCCTCTGCCGCGGCGATGGGGCGCGCAAACACTCCTGTCCGGATTTGCGCTGCTTGGACGACGTCTCCCTGGACGAGGTCAAACGGCAAGTCGCGCCCTTTTTTTCCGAGATTCTGGCCGCCAAGACGCATGGAGCCGCGAAATGATCTGGGAACGCCGCCGCCTAAAGCTGAAGAAATCTTGGGCGGGCTACGCCCTGCTTTGGGTTTTGTCCGCGTTCTACGGCGCCGCGGTCCTTCTGCGTCGCGGGCTCTACGCCGCGGGCATCCTGCGCGCTAAGAGCCTGCCCGCCAAGGTCATTTGCATCGGCAACATCACCACCGGCGGAACCGGGAAAACTCCCACAGTGCTTTTGGCTGCGCAGACCTTGGCCGATCGCGACATTCCGGTTTCGATTTTGAGCCGCGGCTACGGACGCAAGGGCCGGGTCAACGAGGTCCTGACGCTCCTAGACGACAACCCGCCTCCCTGGACCTCCTGCGGCGACGAGCCCTGGATGATGCACCACACGCTTTTAGGGCTCAAAATCCCCATCCTGGTCTGCGCGAACCGCTTCAAGTCCGGCGCCGAAGCGGTGCACTTCTACCACTCAAAGATCCTCATCCTAGACGACGGCTTCCAGCACATGAAGCTCAAGCGCGACCTCGACGTCGTGCTCATCAACGCCGCCGACCCGTTCGGCGATGGCCGCTCGGGCCGCGGGCACATGCTGCCCCTGGGCAACCTGCGCGAGCCGGCTTCCGGCCTTTCGCGCGCGGGCCTCGTCCTTTTGACCCACGTGGACCGCGCGGACAAGGACGACTTGAAGGCCCTGCGCGAACGCGTCGAGGCGTTGAACCCCTCGGCGCCCATCGTCGAGTCGGTGCACGAAGCTGATTTTTTCCTGGACTTGAAGACCCAGAAAAAATACAAGCCTAGCCACATCCAGGGCGAGCACGTGGTGGCCCTCTCAGCCATCGCCGATCCGGAGCAGTTCGAGGAAACCCTGACCGGCCTGGGAGCGCGCATTTCCCAGCGCTGGCGCTACCCAGACCACCACCCCTACACGCTCTCCGAAGTTCAGGCGGTGGAGAGCCTGCGCAAAGGCTACCCCGTTGTGACCACGCTTAAGGACATGACGCGGCTCCCAGAGGGATGGCAGGACGCGATGTCGGGGCAAGTGTTGGCGCTAGCCATCCGGCTCAACATCGTCAAAGGCCGCCAAGCCTGGGCCGACAAGCTCGCTTCCGTGAGCCAACTCACGCGCTTGGCGAAGCTCGGCTAGCGCCGGCATGTCTCCGAACGCTTTCCTGGCCGCGCTTCTTCTTGCCCTGGCTCCGTTCGCGCGGGCCGGCGCGGCCAAGGGCGCGGGCCGACGCGCCGCACGATTTCCCGTCCTCATTTCTTCCGCGACGGTTTCGGACCCGCACCAATTGATCGATCCCGCGGCGACCATGGAGAAATCCTACAAGCCCCTGACCTCCTTCCCGGAGAAGCTCACCTACGAAATTTCCTGGGCCGGCATCCCGGTAGGCGAGGCCACGCTCTCGGTGCCGGAGCTGGTCACCTTCAACGGCGAACCCGCCTACCACATCGTATCGCACGCCGACTCCAACGGCTTCGCGGACGCCTTCTACAAGGTCCGCGACTTAAACGAGGCCTGGCTCGACGCGCGCACGCTCGAGTCCCTGGGCTACGCCAAAAAGCTGCGCGAAGGACACTTCTACCGCGACGAGTGGGTGCTCTACGATCAGGCGCGCCACCGCTTTCTCTCCAAGACCGTCAACCGCGACGGCAGCTTCTCCTGGCACGGCGGCACCGTGCCGACCTCGGTGCAGGACGTGCTCTCGAGCCTCTACTACGTGCGCGGCCAGAAGCTGACGCCCGGCGAGAACATCATCCTGGACGTCAACACCAAGCAGAACTGGCCGCTGGTCGTCCACGTGCTTGGCCGCTACGTCGTGAAGACCCCCGCGGGAACATTCCACACCATCCTGGTCAAGCCAGCCGTCCGCCGCGACGGCATCTTCATCCAGAAGGGCCGCAATCTCGAGATTTGGCTCACCGACGACGCGCGCAAGATCCCGGTCCTGATGCGCGTCCAGCTCTTTTTCGGGCATGTCGAGGCCTCCCTGAAAGTGTTATAATTGTGCCAGACATGGCCCTCCCCGCGGCCGAGCGCAAAGCCTTGCGGCAACTTGCCGCCGACTTCAAGAACCGGCGGGTCCTCGTCGTCGGCGACGTCATGCTTGACCGCTACATCCGCGGCAGCGTCTCTCGCATCTCCCCCGAAGCCCCCGTGCCCGTGGTGCGCGTCACCCACCAAACGCTGGTCCCCGGCGGAGCCGGGAACGTCTGCGCCAACCTCGCGTCCTTGGGCGCGACGGTCGATTTGATGGCGGTGGTGGGCTCGGACGACGCGGGCACGAGCTTGGCCTCCGAGCTTTCCTCCCGCCGCGTGCTGACCGGAAACCTGGTCGCCGACGGCGACCGCGTCACCTCGCAGAAGTGCCGCGTAGTGGCCGAGCGCCAGCAGGTCGTGCGCTACGACTTGGAAAGCTCCGGGCACCTCTCCGCCTCGACCGAGAGGGAAATTCTCTCGCGCCTGCCACGGGCCATCGCCGAGGCGCGGGCGGTCATCCTCTCCGACTACGGCAAGGGCGTCATCTCCCCCAAGATTTTAGCCGCAGCCATCAAGCTGGCCCGGCGCCGCGGCATCCCGGTCACGGTCGACCCCAAAATCGAGCACTTCAAGCGCTACAAAGGCGTGACCTGCATCACGCCCAACCTTCACGAGGCGTGGTCGGGCATGCGCCTGGTCCCTAAGCCGGGAGACGATGAAATCGAGAAACTCGGCCGCGCCATCTTGAAGACCCTGCGCAGCGATTCGGTGCTCATCACCCGCAGCGCCGACGGCATGAGCCTTTTCGAGAAAAGCGGCCGAATTTCCCACATCCCCACCAAGGCCCGCGAGGTTTTCGACGTGACCGGCGCGGGCGACACGGTCGTGGCCACGCTCACTTTAGCCCTGGCCTGCGGCGCCGCCATCAAGCGCGCGGCCGAAATTTCCAACTACGCCGCGGGCATCGTAGTCGGCAAGCTCGGCACCGCGGTCACGACCGTGGAAGAATTACAGGAGGCCATCGCATGAGCCGCCAAGACGTGCTCGTAGTCCTGCCGGCGCGCCACGGTTCGACCCGCTTTCCCGGCAAGGTTCTGGCCAAACTCGGCGGCAGAAGCGTTTTGGAATGGGGCTACCGCGCGGCCAAGTCCGCAGGCTTGGGGCGGGTGGTCATCGCCACCGAGGACAAGCGCGTCGTCGAGGCTGCGGCCGTCTTTGGAGCGGAGGCGATTCTGACGCCCAAAACCTGCGCCTCGGGCACCGACAGGGTCTTCCTCGCGGCTAGAAAAAGCCGCGAACCCTTCGTCATCAATTTGCAGGCCGACCAGCCCCTCATCAAGCCGGGGACGCTGCGCCGCGTGGCCAAAATTCTGCGCGCCAACAAGGGCGCGGACATCGCGACCGCGGTCATTCCCCTCGAAGATGAGAAGCGGGCGAAAAATCCCAACGTGGTCAAAGCCGCGCTGGCCGCAGGCGGCCGCTGCCTCTACTTTTCGCGCTCGCCCATCCCTTTCCCGCGCAACGGGGCGCCCGCCGCGCAGTGGGAGCACCTGGGCATCTACGGTTTTACCCGCGCGGCTTTAAAGCGCTTCGTTCAGCTCCCACCCTCTCCGCTTGAGAAAATGGAGAGCTTGGAGCAACTGCGTGCGTTGGAGGACGGCATGACGATTTTCGCGGCCACGGTCGCGGACGTCCCGGTCGCCATCGACACGCCCGAGGATTTGCGCCGAGCGGAGAAATTCCTAAGCAAAAAAGGAGCGAGACGGTGAGCAGCAAGTACATCTTCGTGACGGGCGGCGTGGTCAGTTCCTTGGGCAAGGGCATCACCGCGTCCTCCATCGCGCGACTTCTGCAGGCTCGCGGCGTCACCGTCAACATGCTCAAGTGCGACCCCTACATCAACGTCGATCCCGGCACCATGAATCCCTTCCAACACGGCGAGGTCTACGTCACCGAGGACGGCGCGGAGACCGATTTGGACCTGGGCCACTACGAGCGTTTCCTGAACAAGGAGATGCACCGCATCAACAACGTGACCGCGGGGCAGATTTACGAGACGGTCATCGCCAAGGAGCGCCGCGGGGACTTCCTGGGCACCACGGTCCAGGTCATCCCGCACATCACGGATGAAATCAAGACGCGTTTTAGGGCCGCGGCCAAGGGCGCGCAGGTGGCGGTCATCGAAATCGGAGGCACGGTGGGCGATATCGAGAGCCTGCCTTTCATGGAAGCCGCTCGGCAGATGGGCCTGGAGGCCGGCGACGAGGGCGCGCTTTACATCCACGTGGCGCTGGTGCCCTACATCCGCGCCGCGGACGAATTAAAGACCAAGCCCGCCCAGCACTCAGTGGGCAAGCTCCGCGAAATCGGCATCACGCCCGACATCATCGTCTGCCGCAGCGAAAAACCCTTAAGTCACGAGATCAAGTCCAAGCTGGCGCTGTTCTGCTCGGTCGACAAGGAATCCGTGGTCGAGGCGCCCGACTCCGAGAGCATCTACGAGGTCCCTCTCGATTTCCATCGCCAGGGCCTGGATGAGCAAATCGTCATGCTCCTGCGGCTGCGCACCCACTCCCCTGATTTGGGCGCTTGGGAGAAGGTAGTCGCGCGCGTCAAGAAGCCCTTGCGCGAGGTGGTCATCGCCCTGGGCGGCAAGTACACCGAATACAAGGACGCCTACAAGTCCGTGACCGAGGCGCTCGCGCATGCGGGCGCGGCCAACAACGCGCGCGTGCGCTTGGCCTATGTCGACACCTCCGCTCCGGACATGGAAAAGCGCCTCTCGGGCGTGCACGGCATCCTGATTCCCGGCGGCTTCGGCGAGCGCGGCATAGAAGGCAAAATCCTCTTAGCGAACCTCGCCCGACGCAAAAAAATACCCTATTTCGGACTCTGCCTGGGCCTGCAGATCGCGGTTATCGAGTTCGCGCGCGGCGTTTTGGGCCTCTCTGGAGCCAACTCGACAGAGTTCGCCCCGGAGACCAAATATCCCGTAGTGGATCTGCTCCTCGAGCAGAAAGCCGTCAAGGACAAGGGCGCCACGATGCGTCTGGGCACCTACGAATGCCGCGTAGAGAAAGGAAGCCTCGCGCACAAGGCCTACGGCCAAACCTCCGTCTCCGAGCGCCACCGCCATCGCTACGAGGTCAACAACAAATTCCGTAAGGACTTGGCCGCAGCCGGCCTAAGAGCGACCGGCATATACCCCGAAAAGGATTTAGTTGAAATCGTCGAGCTTGCGGATCACCCTTGGTTTTTAGCGACCCAATTCCACCCCGAGTTCAAGAGCCGCCCGGAGGCGCCGCATCCCTTGTTCCGCGACTTCGTGGCCGCGGCTCTGCGCGGCGCGGGCCACAACGGGGCGCGGGCCGGCCACGGCCGGACCAAGGCGGCGAGCCATGTCTAACGTCCGCGTCAAAGCCGGCAAGGTCGTCTTCGGCAACGATTTGCCCGTGTCCTACATCGCGGGGCCCTGCGCGCTTGAGTCCGAGAAGCTTCTGCGCCAAGTCGGAGGGGCGCTCAAAGCGACATTTTCCAAACTGGGCCCCGGCTTCGTACTCAAGTCATCCTACGATAAGGCCAACCGCACCTCGGTTTCCTCCTACCGCGGCCCGGGGCTGGAGAAGGGCCTTGAAATCCTCCAGCGAGTGGGCTACGAGTTGGGCGTGCCGGTCTTGACCGACGTGCACTCTCCCGAGCAGGCGGCTCTCGCCGCCCGCTACGTGGACATCATCCAGGTGCCGGCCTTTTTGTGCCGGCAAACCGACCTGCTCCTGGCCTGCGGCGAGACCGGTAAGCCGGTCAACATCAAAAAGGGGCAGTTCCTCTCGCCCTGGGATATCGTCAACGCGATCAAAAAAATTGAGTCCACGGGCAACCGGCAGATTTTAGTGACCGAGCGCGGCACCACTTTCGGCTACGCCAATTTGGTCGTGGACATGCGGGGCCTGGAAATCATGCGCGGCTTCGGCTACCCCGTGATCTATGATGCGACGCATTCCGTGCAGCTGCCCGGAGGCCTGGGCCACGCGACTGCGGGGGAACGCAAGTACGCCGAGCCCTTGGCGCGCGCGGCCGCGGCCGTGGGAGTGGCCGGCATCTTCTTCGAGACGCACCCAAATCCGGACAAGGCGCTTTCCGACGGCCCCAACTCGGTCGCGCTCAAGGACGCTGCCAGGTTCATCCGGACGACCCAGCGCATCGACGATTTCATCAAGGGGAAAAAATCATGAGATGCCTAAACTGCGGGCAAGAAAACAAGGATACCGCCAAGGCCTGCCGAAAGTGCGGTTCGGATATTACCCTCGCGCCGGCCTGGTTTCCCGATTGGAAGTGGCACGCCAGGGTCTTGGCCGTCATCTACGCCTGCACCATCGTCTTTTACTACGGCGTCACTTTCCTGCTGCGCAAGCTGCCCCCTCCCTACCAGCTCCGGAGCATCCCCATCGAGATGACGCCGTGGCTTCGGCACGGCCGGAAGTTCCTGCCCGACGATCAATTAAAGCCACCGCCGCCGTGGCCCCCGCCGGTCGGAAATCCGTGATCCGGGCGCCGCGAGGGGTTCTAGGCGCCCTGGCCGCCGCGGGCCTGCTTCTCTGCGCTTCCGCCTGCCACCGCCGCTCTTCGTCCGCGCCCGAGCAGCCGCAACAAACTTTCAAGAACCTCTCCTTGAACCAGTCCCACCTGGGGCAAAAAGTCTGGAGCCTGGAGACCCCGGCCGCGACCTTCGATCAGGGCCGCCTCATCGCCGATTTGGCTTCCCCTAAGATGGACTTCTACAAGAACGGCCGGCTCTCATCGACGCTTACGGCCGACTCCGGCGTCCTCCATACCCAAACCCGCAACGTGCATCTGGAGGGCCACGTCGTGGCGCGCGCGCTCTCGGATAAGACGGTCTTGAAGACCAGCGCCTTGGACTATTTCGCCAAGGCCGGGAAATTCGTCACGCACGAAAAAGTCGTCATCACGCGCCCCTCGGGAACGGTCCGCGGTGACGGGATGGAGGCGGACTCGGATTTCTCCCGCATCCGAATTTTCCATCAGAGGTCCGTCATCCGATGAGCCCCTTCCCCGCCGCCGCGGCCGCCGCCCTTCTCCTCCTGGCCTCCGCGCCGCGCGCCTTCGCCTCCGCCCCCGATCCGGTCGCGGGCAGCGTGGTGCAAAGCCGCGAGTGGATCGTCCACCGCGGACCGCACGAATCGGAGGAGTTCAAGGGGGACGTCCGCTACCATGCGGGACCGAACGTGATGAAGGCAGATTGGGCCCTCTACGAGCATGGCGGGAAGCTTTGGCATTTAAAGGGGCACGTGCAGGCTAGACGCACGCTCGATTCCGGCGACATCATTACGGCGGAGGGCGACAAGGCGTTTTATGACGGCGTCTCCCAAAAAGGGTGGCTGACCGGCGAAAACGGCGTCTTGCTCTCCCGGCGGCCCGCGGACGGCGCGGCGCCGGATCACGCCGTCGCGGAAAGGCTCGATTGGCGAGGCAAAGAGGAAGCCGAACTCTCCGGCGGCGTCCATTCCTACGGCCCGCGGCTGGAGACCTGGTCCGATACGGCCCGCTACCTCGCTGCCGGACGAGAAGCGATTTTTTCCGGCGGACGCCCGGTCGTCCGCAAGATCTTCGGGAACTGGACCGGCGCGCTCAAGGCGGACGAAATCAAGACCTTCGACTCTCCCCGCCGCATGACGGCGGACGGCGCCGTGGTCGGCTGGATAGAACTGCCCGGCAAATCCGAACGAAGGCGGACGCCATGAAACTCCTAGCATCGGAACTGCGCAAGAAATACGGCGAGCGCGAGGTCGTCAAGGGCATCTCCATCGAGGTGAATTCAGGTGAAATCGTGGGGCTTCTGGGTCCCAACGGCGCCGGCAAGACCACGACCTTCTACAGCCTGGCGGGCTTCGTCCGCCCCGAGTCAGGACGCATCCTCATCGATTCCGAAGACGTCACCACGCTCCCGATGTACGAGCGGGCCAGGAAGGGGCTGGGCTATCTCGCCCAGGAGCCCACGGTTTTCAGGGGCCTGACCGTCGAGCAGAACCTGCGCGCGATTTTGGAGCGCAGCATCACGAGCAAGCTCGAGCAGATGCGGCGCGTGAAGGCGCTTTTGGAGGAGTTCGGGCTCTGGAAGCTGCGGCACCAGAAGGCGTGGAGCCTCTCCGGAGGCGAGAAACGCCGACTCGAAATTGCGCGGGCCATGATCAACGAGCCCCGCATCATCCTCCTGGACGAACCTTTCGTGGGCATCGACCCGATCACGGTGAGCGACTTAAAAGGAATGATCTCGAAGCTGCGCGATCAGGGCATCGGAGTACTCATCACCGACCACAATGTGCGCGAGACTCTGCCCATCATCGAGCGCGCTTACCTCATCTACGATGGTAAGATTCTCGTCGAAGGGAGCTCGAAGGATCTCCTCGAGGATCCCGACGCCCGCCGCCTTTACCTCGGCCAGGACTTCCAGATTTAGGGATCGGCCCGTGTCGTCCGCCTCCGCTGCAAGCGGCGGCGCGCGAGGCGGCGTCTTCTTAAACGGCGCGAATGAGTCCGCCTGGTTCGGCGCGCCGGCGGGTCGTCCTCCGAAGGCCGATAGCCGCGCCCAGGCCGGATAAGAAGAACCATGCCGGGCCGGATGAGCCGCGGGTGGCGAATCTTATTGGTCTCGATGATGCTGCGCACGGTCGTGTGGTTGAGCCGCGCGATGCGCCCAAGGAAGTCTCCCCGCCGCACGCGGTAACGGATGAGCGTGGGCCCGGGATTCCAGTCTTTGACCTTGGCCAGCGCCGTCAGAAATGACTCCTTGGTCCCCCAGGGAATCCGCAGTATGAAATTGGGATCATCCGTAGGCGTACACCACGCGCGAAGCTCCGGATTAAGCCGCCGAATGACCGCCACGGTCGTCCCGGCGCAGCGCGCCGCGATGTCCAGGTCCAGGGCGCGCGGCAGGGCCACCGTATCGTAAGCCATCGGCGTCTCGTAATGCGGGTGCAGGCCGTATTTCGCCGGATTCTCTCCGATAAGCACGCAGGCTTCGAACTTGGGCACGTAGAAGTGCGTCTGCATGGGCAGGGCGTCCCTGTGGGAGAGAGTGCTGAAGCTCAAGGAGCGGCTCGCCAGCATGTCCTGGCCCAAGCCGCCCGCGCCGCGGTTATAGGCCGCCAGGGCCAAATCCCAATCGCCGAACCACTGATAGAGGTCGTAGAGATAGTTGACAGCGGCCTGGGTCTCTTTCTCTGGAAGATAGCGCTCGTCGTCCCAATAAGTAACCTTCATGCCGTACTTGCGCGCCGTGCCCGGCATGAACTGCCAGAGGCCGGCCGCGCCTGAACGCGAAAGAGCGTCGTACTTGAACTCGCTCTCGGTCATCACCAAATAGAGGAGCTGCGGCGGCAGGCCCTTTTTCTTGAGCGCCTTCAAGATCATGTCCCGGTAAAGGCCTGAGCGCGAGAGCGCCTCCTCAACGGATCGAGGGCGGCGCTGGGTGTAGATTTGGATGAAGCGCTGGACGATGGGATTGCTCGGATCAAGAGGGATGGGCTGCATCTTGACGGCCGTCGCGGTTGAGATCACCAGGGCCTCGGGAGAGACGTCCAGATCCGGGGCGGCGTCGCCGGCTTGGCCCAGCTCATCCCAATTGTGGATTTTATAGAGCATAGCTCCGAAATCGGAGCGCAAGGAGTCGCCCAGATCCGGATCACCCAAGTTCGAAACGACGATGCCGAAGGCCCGGGCCATCTCGACCCGACCTTGCGCGACCTGGGTGGATTTAAAATCCTGCAGCCCCGCTTCGTAGTCCTGGTCCGCCATCTTAAGTTCCTCGTCCAAGTCCGGAGCGGGCTGGGCCAGCCCGACCGGCGCCGCAGTCGAAGCGAAAGCGGCTGCCGCAGTGAAGGAAGAGACGGCGGGCAACTGGCCTTGCGTCAAGGCCGCAGCCGGCGCGGCGCAAAGAAGGATGAAAAGCGGCAGAAGCCGCGGGAATGTTTTCGGGTTCACGTCAGCGCCTCCAGGTGCGCATGGATTTTCGCCCGGCGGCTCTCGCGCAGCGCCCGGCGGAACAAGGCTTCGGCGGCATCGGTCCGGCCCACGGAGTGAAGCGCGGCGGCCAAAGCCGTCAGAGAAATCACGGCGCCGCGCGCCTCGCCCGCTTTTTCAAACGCGGACAAGGCCGTCTCGAAGCGCCGGCGCGCCTCATCGGGATTTCCCAGGTGGAAAGCGACTTGACCCAACCCCCAGTCCACGTAGGCCAGATCCACCGCGTCGCCGAGCGAAGCGTAGAGTCGATGCGCCCGCTCATAGCGCCGACCGGCCCGCGCGTAGTCGCCTTTTTGCCGCAAGGCGTTGGCCAAGCCGCACTCCGCGTAGGCTTGGCCGAAGACATCTTGCGTGCCGGACAAAAGCCGCGCGGCGCGTCCGTAGTACATCTCGGAATCGGCCGGCTGGCCAGCGACCCGCGCGGCCCCTCCCAAGCCCAGAAACGCGTAAGCCTCGGCCGTCTTGTCCGCAGCCTTGCGGGCGAAACCCAGGGATGCCTTAAAATCGGCGAGCGCGCCGCGCAGATCGCCGGAAAAGCGGCGGGCGCCGCCCATGGCCCAGAGTATGAAGGCGGCGGAGGCGAAATCTTTTTCCGCGGCGAAAGCGGACAAAAGAACCTTAAATCGCCGCAGAGATTGAGGGTAGAGACCTTGCGCACGGTCGATGAGGGCTCCTTCGATCTCAAGCCGCTTCCGGTTTTCTCGCGCCGGATTCTTCCCCAAAATATTTCGGGCCTGGCGCAAAAACGCCCGCGCCGGACTGACGCGTCCCAAGCTCCGGCAGATGGCCGCCAAGGCCATGGCCGAGTCCGCGCGCAAATCCCGACCGGCGTCCGCGCGGGAGAGCACGCGCCTGTAGAGCGCTTCGGCTTTTGCGAAATAACCCATGGCGCGCCAGGCTTCCGCGGTCAAAAAATCGCGCTCGCAGGCCAGAGCCGCGGGAATCCGCGCCGCGAGGGCACCCAGTGCCCTGCGGGGCTCCCCGCGCTCTAGAGCTTCCCACGCCCGCTCCAGCGCCGCGCCCTCAGGCATGCGCGACTCCGTAACGGCAGCCGTCTAAAATAGGGCAGCCTCCGCAGACGGGTTTGGCGCGGCAATGCTCCTTGGCCAACCGCACCACAAGAGCGTGAAATTCCTTGTAAAGGCGGACGGACTTCGGCAGACGGCGGACCAGATAGTCCTGCGTCCGGGCGTAGTCGGGGCGGCGCAGCCAGCCTAAGCGCGCGGCTAGGCGCCGCGTATATGCGTCAACGACGAAAGCAGGCCGGCCGCCGGCGTAGAGCAGAATCGAGTCCGCGGTCTCGGGGCCCACGCCCCACAAGCCCAGGATCTCTCGCCGCAATTCAGGAAGCGGCCCGGAAAGCCAGCGCCCCAGCGTCTTGCCGCGGGAGGCCGCGTGACGGGCGAAGGTCTTAAGCTTCCTAGCCTTCTGGCGGAAATAGCCAGAGGAGCGGATGAGGCTCGCGAGATTTCTCTGCGCCGCCCGCTCGATATCCTGCATTGCCCAGACGCCGGCGCGATGCAACGCGCCCAGCGCTTTTTCCGCGTTGGACCAATTAGTATTCTGCGCCAGCACCGCGCCCATGCAGATTTCCGCGCGGTCTCTTTCCGAGACGCGGGCGTTTCGTCCGGGATAATAGCGAGGGGCCCTCGCGCCGCGCGGCGTGGTGGGCCACCAGCCCTGCGCTCCGTACCGGGAATAAAGCCGCCGGTAGGCGCGCTCGGGAGAAATAGGAGCAAAGCCGCGGCTCATGCGCCGGAGAGGAGCTTCTCCACTTTTTGCAGGAGCTTGACCGACCCGAAGGGCTTGATGAGGTAATCCGAGGCGCCGCACTGGAAGGCCTTCTCCACGTCGCCCATGCGATCTAAGCCCGTGGTCATGAGAATCTTCAGCTTGGCGCCGTGCGGATCGGATTTCAGGAGCCTGCAGACATCGAAGCCATCCATCTTGGGCAGCATGACGTCAAGAAGGATGAGGTCGGGTTTCTCATGGCGCGCCTTGGCGACGGCTTCGGACCCATCAAAAGCGCACGAAGTCTCGTAGCCCTTGGCGCTTAGAATCGCCTGCAGGTTCTCCGCAATGGCCGGCTCGTCGTCCACGATCAGTATTTTCGCCGCCATTTATCTCCCCCCGCCTGCCGCCGACAGGTCCGCCGTAATAACGGAGCGGCCGTCAGGCTGATTCGACACCGACAAATCCCCGCCCTGCTCGCGCAGGAAAAGCCTCAAAACGCCCAGTCCCAAGCCCGTCGCAGTTAAAAGCTGATCCTTGCGCACGCGCGCCGGATAGTAGAGATCAAGCGCGAGGGCGCTCTCCCGCGCCGAGGACTTCACGCCCGCATATGCGAAGGCGACGCGGATGCGCCCGTCCAGCCCGGCCTCGGCGGCCACATCGATGCCCCCCGAATCACGGAACTTCCGGCAGTGATAGAGAATATCCACAAAGACGCGCTGGAGCCTGTCCGCGTCGGCCAGGACCTTGGGAAGCCCCGCATCCACCCGGGTGCGGACGGCGACCCCGGCCTGGGAGAAGCCCCAGGACACCGATTCAACGGCGGCCTCCAGAACCGGCGTCAAATCGACGCTTTCGGAATGCATGGAGAGGCCGTCGCGCAGCCGCAGGTGGATGAAGTCGCGCAAATCGCCCACGATGAGGGCCAGACGCTCGGCCTGCTCGCGCAGCATCTTGAGCCACGGTTCCTGCGTTTTCTCCACGGGGCCCAAGGCGCCGGAGATGAAATTGAGGATGGTCATGTTGACCGCGGTCAATGGCGTGTTGATTTCGTGCGCGGCGAAGGACAGGAAGCGCCCCAGCCGGCGGCGGTTGGCCAGCGCCAGGGCGGCGGCCCCGGCCGCTCCGCAGGCGGCGCCCAGGACGAATCCGGCCGCCCCCGCCTCAAAACTGGACATGCGAAGTGTCGCGGTGCCGGCGCGCCAGGGCCACGTAGGTCGTGGCGCTTTGGCGCAGGGATTTAAGCTCCGCCGGTGAGAGGCGGCGCGCCACCTTGGCGGGCAAGCCCAGGACCAGGCTGCGCGGCGGAATTTTAGTCCCCGGCGTGACCACCGCGCCCGCGGCGACGAGGCATTCGCGCCCGATTTCGGCCTCCATGACGACCGCGCCCATGCCGATGAGGCAAAAATCCCCCACGCGCGCGCCGTGAACCACGGCGCCGTGGCCGACCGTCACCCCGCGCCCCAGCCGGGTCGGATGCTCCTTGCGGCAGTGCACGACCGCGCCATCCTGAATGTTGCTCTCCGCTCCAATGCGGACGCTGCCCACGTCGCCGCGCAAGACGGCCATCGGCCAAACCGACGCCTTTTCGCTCACGACCACGTCGCCGATGATCTCGGCGGCGTCGTGGACAAAGGCGCTCTTATGGACGCGAGGGGCGCGGTTTTCAAAGCTGCGGATCATAAATATGTTAAAATTTATCATTCCCGCCTTGGGAAGGCAAGGAAATGAGCCAACAATCCGATTACCTCGTAGTCGGCAGCGGCATCGCGGGGCTCTTAAGCGCGCTCAAGCTCGCCGAACTTGGAAGCGTCACCATCGTCACCAAAAAGGAAGCCGCGGAGTCCAACACCAACTACGCCCAGGGCGGCATCGCCGCGGTGACCGCGGCCACGGACAGCTTCGAGAGCCACGTGCGCGACACGCTCGTCTCGGGCGCGGGCCTTTGCGACGAAAAAATCGTGCGGCTGACCGTCTCCGAAGCGCCGGAGCGCATCCGAGAGCTTCAGGACATCGGCGTAAGCTTCTCCAAAAAGGGCGCCGCCATCGACTTGGGCCTCGAGGGCGGGCATTCGCACCGCCGCATTCTGCATTGCGGCGACCTGACCGGCCGGGAGATCGAGCGCGCCGTGCTGGCCAGCTGTCGAGGGCACAAAAACATCCGATTCTTCGAGAACCACATCGCGGTCAATCTCATCCAAGACGGGCAGGGCCGCTGCCGCGGCGCCTACGTCATGGACCGCAAGACCTCGCGCATCCAGGCCTTCACGGCCTCGGCCGTGGTCCTGGCCTCGGGCGGAGCGGGCAAGGTCTACCTCTACACCACCAACCCCGACATCGCCACCGGCGACGGCATGGCCATGGCTTTTAGGGCCGGCGCCGCGCTTTCCAACATGGAGTTCGTGCAGTTCCACCCCACCTGCCTCCACCACCCCAAGGCGCGCTCGTTTCTGCTCTCCGAAGCGCTGCGCGGCGAGGGCGGGCGCCTCATACTTTCGGACGGCACGGCCTTCATGAAGAAATACTCCGCCCAAGGCGAACTCGCCCCGCGGGACATCGTGGCCCGCGCCATCGACGCCGAGATGAAGCGCACGGGAGACGACTGCGTCTATTTGGACATGACCCACAAGCCCCGGGAGTACCTGTCCTCGCGCTTTCCCCACATCTACGAGCGGCTTTCCTCCCTTGGCATCGACATGGCCAAGGAGCCCATCCCCGTGGTCCCCGCGGCGCACTACTTCTGCGGCGGCGTGCGCGTGGATGAGTGGGCGCAGACGGGCATTCCCGGTCTTTTCGCTTTGGGCGAGACGTCCTGCACCGGGCTTCACGGCGCCAATCGTCTCGCCTCCAACTCTTTGCTCGAAGGCTGCGTCTTCGCCCATCGGGTGTTCCTCAAACTCAAGGAGCGCGGCCGCAAACCCGAGCTTTCAGCCTACGAGCCGCCAGCCTGGAACCCCGGCCGGGCCGAGCCCATGGACGAGGCCGTGATGATCAGCCACAACTGGGATGAGATCCGCCGGCTTATGTGGAACTACGTCGGCATCGTGCGCACGGACAAGCGCCTTGAGCGCGCCTTGGGACGATTGCGGCTCTTGAAGCAGGAAATCGACCGCTACTACTGGGATTTCATCTTGACGCCCGATCTCATCGAGTTGCGCAACTTGGCCGAAATCGCGGCCGCGGTCGTCGTTTCCGCCATGCGGCGCAAGGAAAGCCGCGGGCTGCACTGCACTCTGGACTATCCGAATACCTCCGCCGTCGCCCGCGACACCGTACTTATGCGCGAAGACGCGCTCAAAGCTTTGGAGGCCGCGCCGGCGGCAACGGGACAAGCCTCATGAAAAACCGATTTAACGCTGCGTTGCCATTGTCCGTCATTTCTTTCTTTCTGCTGGCTTCAGGCGCCGCGGCGGCTTCCCGCCCGGTTTGGCTCGTCGCCGCAGGCAAAACGGACATCACGCCTAACTTAGCCCAAGAAACGGTCTGGCTCGCCGGCTTTGGCGCCACGGGCCGCAAGCCGACAGGAATCCAAAGTCATCTTTACGCGCGCGCCCTGCTGGTTTCGGACGGCCACAAGACCGTGGCGCTGGTGGCCGTCGATACCATCGGCCTCTACCGTCGCGACATCCTGGACATGCGCCACGACGCCGGCTGGACCGGACCCGACCGTTATATGTTCGTCTCCGCCACCCATTCCCATTCGACTCCGGACTCCTTGGGACTCTGGGGGCGCTTCCCAGGCGTCTCCGGTGTCAACCAGCCCTACATGCACCGCGTCATCGCCGCGGTGGCGGATTTGGTCAAAACACTGGACACGCAGCTCAAGCCCGCGCGCTTCTACGCCGCCGAGACCGACGTCAACCCACGGGGGCTTTGCCGCGACAGCCGAGATCCCGTCGTCATCGATCCGGAATTGGATGTCCTGCAGTTCCGCAGTTTGGCCCAGCCGTCCAAGATCATCGGAACCCTGGTGCGCTGGTCCTGCCATCCCGAGGTCATGTGGGACGATAACTACGAAGTTTCGGCCGACTACCCGGGCGTCCTATGCCGCACCGTTGAGAGCAAGACCGGCGGCGCCTGCGTGTTTCAAAGCGGCGTCATCGGCGGACTTTTAACCCCGGACGTCGATCGCAAAGGCGGCCCGACGCAGGAAATCAAGGAGATGAACCGCGTGGGGACCACGGTCGCCGACGACGCCCTGCGCATCATCGACAAGGCCAAGCCCATCACGCCCGCGTCCGTTTCCTTCTCCAGCCGCACTTTGATGATTCCCGTGGAGAACTCGCGCTACCTTCTTCTTCTCCCTCATCTCACCTACGGGCACCGCATTTTCGGCAGGGACGGCCAGCCGCTTCCTTGGTGGATGAAATATTGGATTCCCATCAAGCAACTGCTGTTTTTCCCGCTCCCCAAGGCCAAAGAGCCGCGCGTCAAGACGGAAATCGCCCTCGTGAAGCTTGGGCCCGTTAAAATCCTGGGTGTGCCGGGTGAACTCTTCCCTGAACTGGCCATCGGCGGCTACCATGGCCGCTACCGCTTCGGCCACCCACTGATCAAGCCCAACAACCCCAACCCGCCCGATCTGGCCGAGGCGCCCAAGGGACCCTATCTGCGCCAGGAACTTCACGCGCGGGTCGGCCTCATCGTGGGCTTGGCCAACGACGAAATCGGCTACATCGTGCCCAACTACGACTTTAAGATTTCCAATACGCGGCTGATGCTGCCGCGCCTGCCCGGAGATCACTATGAGGAGACCAATTCCATCGGGCCTTCCGCCACGGGCATCCTCCTCAACGCCTACAAAAAGATGCTCGCCCGCTAGGGCGCTTCTTTTACGCCGCCGCGGCGTCGGAATCCAAATACGGCAGGAGCCACCAGCACGACAGCGTGCAGCACGCCCCGATGGCGCACAGCCCCAGAACCGCCGCGTAGGCCGGGTGCGAAGACCACGCGAACTCAACGCGCAGCCAATCGTAGAGCTTGCCTCCGACCGCGTTCGAGCCGGCTTCGGCCAAATCGAACGCGGCCATGAAGATCGCGAAGGCCGTCGCCTCCGCGTAAGGCGGGCAGACCTGGGCAGCTAGGTCCATCAGCGAGAGACGGAAAAAAACCCCGGCCAGACCCCAGATCACGGTCACGGCTATGGCCGAAGCCGGCCCCACGTAGAAAGCGAACAAAAGGCTCAATGGACACCCGAACAAGACGGCGCCCTTGACCAAGGACCGCGTGCTCCACACCCGGCCCGCGACGCGCGCGTAAAAAGCCGCCGCGGCGACCCCCAAAACGCCGGAGAGCGTGGTCAGAAATCCGATGAACACCGGTCCGAACTTCAGGACGTCGTTTTGATAGTAGAACTGGGCCGTGCCCAAAAACGGGTAGAAGCTCCAGAGAAAAAGGACCACGCCGAGGACCCAGAACCGGCGGTCTTTGAAGAAGGGCTTTAGGATGGCGAGACGCGCGGCTCCTCTGGCGCGGAAATCCCGCTCGCGTGAAAAAGCTGCTGAGGTGAAAATCATCAGCGGGAAAAGCGCGGTCAGCCCGAAGATGAAGCGCAAAGGAACGTGGACGTAGAGCCAGCCTCCTCCGATTCCGGTCGCGACCAAGGCCGCGTAGAGCGCCCCCACTTTGACGGCCTGATAGGCGCCCGTCGCCTTATCCTTCTGTCCCTGCTCCACCATCACCGCCTCGCAGACCACATCCGACGAGCACATGCCGACATTAACGAGAATGAGAAGCGACAGGACGAGGCCGTAGTCGTAATGCCTCATGCGGGCAAGCGCCACCCACGCTGCCGCGGCCGCGCCCGCAGCGATCATAATCTGCGGCTTGCGGCGAAGGCGTCCAACTGGAATCAAGTCGCTCAAAAAACCGAAGAGCGGCTTGATCAGAAACGGGAAGGTCATCCACCACACGAACGTCGCGCTCTGGCCGGCCGAGAGGTGGAGATCGTTCTTGAGCAGGTAGGAAATCGGTTCGTAGGCCACACCGGAGAAGCCCTCCGCCAGATAGGTCGCGGCCAGAAAAATGTAGAGACGATCCCAGCGCCTTAAGCCGGAAGCCGTCTCTGGCATGAGTCGCGCGGGCAGCCTAGCGCCGCATCGCCAGGAGCGTAATCTCGAAGAGCAGGATGGAGGGAATCGCGATGCAGAATTGGGCGAATACATCGGGGCTCAGGAACGCTCCAGCCACGAAACACAGGAAATAGACGCCCTTGCGATAGCCCGCAAATGACTCCCGCTCGACAATGCCCGCCCGATTGAGCGCGTAAAAAACAAGCGGCATCTGGAACACCGCGCCGAAGACCAGGGTCATCTTGACCACGAAGCCCAGATAGGCGCCCAGCGCCATCATGGGCTTGACGCTTTGGGTACCAAAGGCGAGCAGGAACTTCAAGGTCGCGGGGATGACCACGAAAAAACCGAGCGACGCGCCTGCGGCGAACAAGAAATAGGACAGCGGAAGCATGCGCAGCACCGTTTTGCGCCACTCGACGCTCAAGGCCGGCGCTAAAAAAAGCCAGATCTGTCGGAGCAGGAGCGGCATGGTGAGTACAAGCCCACCCGCCAAGGCGACCTCGATGCGGGAATGGAAGGCCTCCAGCGGGGAAATAAACACCAGCGTTCCGACTGGACGGGCCAAGTAGTCGAGGATGCGGTTGGAGAAATAAAACACCAGCACGGCGCCTGTCGCGAGGATGAGGACGATATTGATGAGGCGGTGGCGCAGTTCGTTCAAGTGCTCGGAGAAGGGCATGGGCAGATCCGACACCGATTCGGACTGCGCGATTTTATCGACCAGCAAACTCAAGAGTCTTCTCCTTACCCGGGAACCACGGCAGGACCACCACCCTGATTTTCATTTTGCGGATTTCCCGAGCCGTGTCCTGGTCGGGCAGGCGTTGATCGTGGCCCAAGGCCAAGACGTCCGGCTTCACCCGCCGTAGCGAACGCACGAAGCTGTCCGGCCGGCCCACGAGGACGGCGTCGGCCACGCCCAAACTTTTAAGCCGCGTCAAACGCGTCTTGGCGGGTACGGCGTTGGGTTTGCAGTTATGGCTGTCGTGGGCCAGGACGACCACCAGGCGCTTGCCGTAAGATCTGGCGGCTTCAAGCATGAGCACATGAGCCGGGTGGAGGCGGTTGAAGCAACCGGCGGTAAAAACAACCGCCGCGCCGGATCTCATGCAGGAAAGCCGACGTTACTGGTGCGGCAGGCTTTTCGTGTCGGGGGCCTGTTCCTTCCCTTCGGCCTTTTCAGCCTTATCGGTCTTCTCGGACTGAGAAACGGACTTGCTCTCATCGTCGAAGCCTTCTTTAAGCCCCTTCTTGAACATATTGACGGCCCGTCCGCACTGGCGCGCGAACTCGGGGATTTTATTGGGGCCGAAAAGGATTAAGCCCACCACCAAAATAACTATGATTTCGCCGAAGCTGATATCGCCCATATATTTACCTCGTCCTGAGCCTTGAGGCTCTTTATTATTCTACCATGATCGCTTGGAGCTTTCCATGCGGACTGACGTTCCGGAAAGCCTTAGGCGGCCAGATGTTTGGTCAGCACGGCCGCGTGCTTTTCGGCGTCTTTGCCGTTGGCCTCCAGGAGGGTTTTAAGTTCCCCTTCCGGCGCGGCTTTAGCCGCGTTCTTGTAGGCTACCAGAATCTTGAGTTCGGACTCAAGAATATCCAGGACCTCCCGGCTTTTGCCGCGCCCCAGGGCGTCCTTGCGGAAGCACTCCATGTGGGCCGCCCCCGCCTTGGTGAAGGTGAAGAGCTGATCCCAACTGATGGCGGATTGGCAAAACGAACACGACCACGGCGAATTGGCGGCCATAGAATCCCTCCTGTCCCGCCCTTATCGGACGGCGCGGAGGGATTCTACCTAAAAGGCCGGTCTGGCGGCCATTACGGGAATGAATGTGATAGAATCATCTGGCTAAAAATCGTTCACTGACATGACACGGTTCGACCGCATCGAAGACGCCATCAAGGACATCCGCCGGGGCCGCATGATCGTGGTCATCGATGATCCTGAAAGGGAGAACGAGGGAGATCTCGTCATCGCGGCCGAGAAATGCACCGAGCAGGCCGTCAATTTCATGGCCCAGCACGGGCGCGGCCTCATCTGCGTGCCCATGACGGGCGAGCGCCTGGACGCCCTGGATATCCGCCCCATGGTCGAGCCCGGGCGCAGCACGCTTCCCAGCCCCGGCCGCGACACCGCGTTTTCCGTCTCCGTGGACGCCAAGAGGGGCACGACCACCGGCATCTCTGCCAAGGACCGCGCGCGCACCATCGAGGCCCTGCTTAATCCTCGCACCAAGCCCGAGGATCTCATCCGTCCCGGCCACATTTTCCCCCTGCGCGGGAAAAACGGCGGAGTGCTCGTGCGCGCGGGGCACACGGAGGCGGCCATGGACCTGGCGCGGCTGGCCGGACTCTATCCCGCCGGCGTCATTTGCGAAATTCTTAACGCCGACGGCAGCATGGCGCGCCTGACGCACCTCTCGCGCTTTGCAAGAAAGCACAAACTCAAGCTCGTCACCATCAAGGATCTCATCGAGTACCGCCGCGCCAAGGACCGCCTCATCCGGCGCATGGCCACCGCAAAGCTGCCCACGCGCTTCGGTGAATTCATCGTGCATCTTTATGAGGAGACCCTTACGCAAAAGCAGCATCTTGTCCTGGTCAAAGGCTTTGTCGCCGAAGCCCGCAACGTTCTGGTGCGCGTGCACAGTTCCTGCCTGACCGGAGACACGCTGTTCTCCATGCGCTGCGACTGCGGAGAGCAGCTCGCCGCGGCCATGCGGCAGATCGCCAAGGCCGGTCGAGGCGTTTTGCTCTACCTTCACCAGGAGGGCCGCGGCATCGGGCTCCTGAACAAGCTCAAGGCCTACGGCCTCCAGGACAAGGGCCTGGACACCGTCGAGGCCAACTTGGCGCTGGGCTTCAAGCCCGACCTGCGCGAGTACGGCATCGGCGCTCAGATTCTCGCGGACCTGGGCCTGAGCTCCATCAAAATCATGACCAACAACCCGCGCAAGATCGTGGGTATCGAGGGCTACGGGCTCAAAGTGGCCGGACGCGTTCCCATCGAGATGCCCGCAAATAAGCACAACGCCGCCTACCTCAAGACGAAAAAGAACAAGCTCGGCCACTGGCTGACGGAGGAGGCGCTGCCTTGAAGCACGCGCCCCGCATCGCCGTCGTCGCTTCTCGCTTTAACGAGACGGTCACCTCGCGCCTCCTGAAGAACTGCGTCTCGACGCTGAAAAAGAAAGGCCTCAAGGCCCGCCAAATCGGCATCATCCGCGTGCCCGGCGCCTACGAAATCCCCTGGGCCGTCCAGGAAATGGCGCTCTCAGGCGATTTTGACGCCGTCATCGCCCTGGGCGCAATCCTAAAGGGTGAGACGCCGCAGAACCACCACATGGCTCGGGCCGTCATCTCACACATCCAGCAAATCTCCCTCAAGGTCCGCATTCCCTGCATCCTGGGCGTCATCACTCCGGACGACGAGGCGCAGGCCCTGGCGCGGACGCGCGGAGAGCTGGACCGCGGCCGGGAATCCGCCTTGGCCGCGCTGGACATGCTCAAGCTCAAGGAGCGGCTCGGCCGTGGGACGGCGTAGGGCCGCGCGCGAGGCCGCGCTCCAAGCGCTCTACCTGCTCGGCGTCTCCTCTTATCCCTCCAGCGAGAACGCCGCCCTGCTCAGCGTGCGCCGTGGCACCAACCCGCAGGGGGACAAGGACGACGCGGCCTTCTGCGAAGCCCTGGTCTCCGGCGCGCGCGCCAAGATGGGCGACGTCGACGCGGCCATCGAGTCGGCCGCGCAGAACTGGAGCCTCGAACGCATGGCCCTGGTGGACAAGACCATCCTGCGCCTGGCCGCTTACGAGCTGCTGTTCTCCCCCCAAACTCCGCCCAAAGCCGTCATCGACGAGGCCATCGAGATCACGCGCAAGTTCTCCAGCGAGGAGTCGACCAAATTCGTCAACGGCGTCCTCGACAAGATCGCGCGCGGCGCCAAGAGCCATGATTCCCCCGAAAGTTCTCTCTGAAATCGAGGCGCTGCGCGCCGAGATCCGCGAGCACGATCGGCTCTACTACCTGCTCGATTCCCCGAAAATTTCCGATACAGAGTACGACATGCTCATGCGCAAGCTCGCGGACCTGGAGGCGCGCTGGCCCGAGGCCGCCGCTCCGGATTCCCCGACCCAACGGGTCGGCGGGCGGGCCTCCTCGGATTTCAAGCCCGTGCGCCACGCCGCTCCCATGCTTTCGCTCGACAACGTCTACAACGAGGAGGAATTCCGGGCCTGGAACGCCCGTGTGGAGAAGATCCTTGCTCCCGGCGAGCGCCCGGCGTTCGTCGTCGAGCCAAAAATCGACGGCCTATCCTGCGCCGTCACCTACCAAAACGGAATTCTCGTCCGCGCCGCGACCCGCGGGGACGGCGAGGTCGGCGAGGACATCACGGCCAACGCGCGGACCATCCGTTCCATTCCTTTGCTCCTGCGGGCCGCGAAACGCCGCCCCCCGAAGCTCCTTGAACTGCGCGGCGAGGTCCACATGACCTTCGAGGACTTTGAAAAGATAAACGAGGCGGAGAAAAAAGCCGGCCGCGAGCCCTTCGCCAACCCCCGCAACTGCGCCGCCGGATCGCTGCGCCAGAAGGACGCCCGCGTCACGGCGCAAAGGCGGCTCCGATTCTACACCCATTCCTACGGCGTGTGCGAGGGAGTCGCCATCGCCAGCCACTCCGAGTTCCGCGCGCTTTGCAGCGACTACGGCCTGCCCATCTGCCCCGCCGAATCGTTCCGCGGCGCCGAGGACGTCGTCCGCTACTACGGCGAGTTCAAGGAGCGGCGGCTGCCCGCCCTCGCCTACCCCGTGGACGGCATCGTCGTCAAGGTGGACGATTACGCCCAGCAAAACCGCCTGGGATTTACCGCCAAGAGCCCGCGCTGGGCCGTCGCCTTCAAATACCCCGCCCAGCAGGCCACCAGCACGGTCGAATCCGTCGTGTTCTCGGTCGGGCGGACCGGAATCATCACGCCCGTGGCCAAGGTCAAGCCCGTCTTTTGCGCGGGCGTCACCATCAGCTCGGTGACGCTCCACAACTTTGAGGAAATTGAGCGCCTGGGACTCTCTATCGGCGACCGCGTCCTCATCGAGCGTGCGGGCGAGGTCATCCCAAAAATTGTCAAGGTCGTCTCGGAACGCGCCGCCCGCCGCAAGTCCGGCATCACGCCGCCCAAATCCTGCCCCGCCTGCGGCGGCCCCGTCGTCAAAGAGGATGAGTTCGTGGCCTTTCGCTGCATCAACCCCTCTTGTCCGGCGCAATTAAAACGCCTGCTCCTGCACTTCGCCTCGCGCGCGGCCATGGACATCCGCGGCCTGGGAGAAGCCGTGGTGGACCAACTGGCAGAATCCGGCCGCGTTCGAAGCATCGCCGACGTCTACACCCTGGTCAAAGACGACTTGATGAAGCTCGAGCTCTTTGCGGACAAGAAGGCGGAAAACCTGCTCTCCGAAATCGCGGCGAGCCGAAAGCGCCCCCTCGCCAAGCTCCTCTACGGCCTCGGGATCAGGCATGTCGGGGAAAAAACCGCGGAAACCCTGGCCGCGCTGTATTCTTTAAACGATTTGGCCTCGGCGCCTGCCGACGAACTGAAAAAAATCCAGGACGTCGGCCCGGTCGTCGCGGCCTCCATCGCCCAATTTTTCGCCTCCAAGGAAGCGCGCGCCCTCGTCAAGCGCCTGGCGGAGGCCGGGCTCAATTTCCGCAAGGATGAAAGCACGGCCGGCGGCACGGCCTTCTCCGGCAAAACCTTCGTGCTGACCGGCGAACTTTCCACCATGACGCGCGAGGAAGCCTCGGCAAAGATTAGAAGCCTCGGCGGCAAGACATCATCCTCGGTCTCCGCCAAAACCGATTTCGTAGTGGCCGGGAGCAAGCCCGGCTCCAAACTGCGCAAAGCTCAGGAGCTCGGCGTACGCGTCATCGAAGAGACGGAGTTTAGGGAGATGATCCGACCATGACCCAGCGCAAGGGCCGCGCGCTCTTAAACGTCACCGACAAGACGGGCATTGTGGACTTTGCCTACTCGCTCAAATCCCTGGGCTACGACATCCTTTCCTTCGGAGCCACGGCGGCAGCCCTTCGTCAGGCTGAAATCGAGATTGCCGATCCGGACACTATGTCTTCCGGCCCCCGCGGAGCCTCAGGCCCACTGTCTTTGCTCAACCCCGACATCCTAGCCGGCATCGCGGCAGATCGCGCCGACCCTGCCCGGATGGGCGAGCTCGACAGGCTCGGCATCGCCCCCCTTGACATCGTCGCGATCAACCTCTACCCCGTCGCCGACATCATCAGCGACCCCGCCCTGTCCCAGGCCGAAATCATGGATTACATCGACGTGGCCGGTTCCGCGCTTTTGCGCGCGGCCGCGCGCAATTTCCGGCACGTCATCTGCCTCTGCGATCCGGACGACTACCAGCCGGTGCTAGAGTCGCTGCGCCAATACAAGCAGTTGCGCATGGAGCGCCGGCAAAGCCTGGCGGCCAAGGCTTTCCACTACAGCGCCTACTATGACACCACCGTCGCCCAGTATCTGGGCGACAGATGGGACAAGCTGCCGGACGAGTTCGCGGTGGGCCTGAAAAAAACCGCCGATTTCCGCTACGGCGAAAACCCCCAGCAGCAAGGCTCTCTCTACACCTTGAGCGGAGCCAGGCCCTGGGGCATCAACTCCGCCGAACTCATCTGGGGCAAACCCCTCTCCTACAACCACTACCTTGATCTCGAAATCGCCTGGGCCTTGGCCACGGACATCCAGGGCGCCGCGTGTGCTGTGGTCAAGCACGCGGTGCCGGCGGGAGCGGCGGCCGCGGAAAAGCTCTCCGAAGCGGCCCGGGCCGCCTACCGCTGCGATCCCCGAGGCGCCGATCGGGGTACGGCCGCAGTCAACCGAGAAGTGGATGAGGAAACCGCCGTCTTCTTCGCCGAGGAATACGTCGGACTCATCGCCGCGCCGCAATTCTCACCCAAAGCCTTCAATATCCTTAAAACCAAAAAGGACATCCGCCTCGTGACCCTGCCCTCCATCCTTGTCTCCGCGCACGAACTCGATCTGCGCAGCGTGGCGGGCGGCGTCCTCGTGCAGAGCCGCGACAACCAGCCCTTCGGGGCGGAAATAAAAACCGTCTCCAAGCGGGCGCCCAATGAACTGGAGATGAAGTCCCTCAAATTGGCCTGGCTCACGGCCAAGGAATGCCGCACGCACGCGTGCGTCATCTGCCGGGACTCGGCGACCATCGGCATCGGCAGCGGCCAGACGGCGCGCTTGGACGCCCTTAGGCTCGCCCTCGTGAAAAGCCAGGAACGCCACCCCATCTTGTCAGCCGGGCTGCCGCTGGTGCTGGCCTCGGACGGAAGCTTGTCGGCGGAACACATGTTAGAGGCCGCGCAGGCCGGCATTTCCGCCATCATCGAGCCTGGCGGCACATCTGAGGACAAGGATGCGATCACGGCGGCGGACGAGCGCGGACTAGCCCTGCTCTTTACCGGCGTGCGGCATTTCCGCCACTAAGGCGCGGCGCCCAGCTTTCCCAGCATGCCCCGAGCCTGCTTCATGTCGTCCAGAGCTTCGGCCGGATCGGCGGGATTCGAGACCTTGAGTACTTGTTGAAGCACGTCCACGGCTTTAGCCTTTTGGCCGTCGGATTCGTACGCCTGAGCCAGCGCCACGTAATTGCTCGTCGCATCGGGAGCAAGCCGCACGGACTTTTTGAGATCCGCTATCCCTTTGGAGACGCTTCCGCCCGCGAAACCCGGAATCTGAAGATACATTTCCCCCAAAACCCGGTAAGCTCCGCTGTAGCTAGGATCGATGGCAAGTACCGTCCGCATTTCCCGGCGCAAAGGCTTAATGAGAAATAGGGAGTGAAGAATACCCTGGGACTGCCCCAAGCGGCCCATCGCGACACCCAGCCAAAAATGCGCGTCGGCGTCGGCTGAGTCCAACGCCACGGACTCTTTAATCGCTCCGACAGCAGCGCGAAACTCCGCGATTTTATCTTTCCGAACCTCCAAGGATTCTCCCGTGCGAACCATGGCGCGTCCTTCGCGCCACAGGGCACCGGCGTCCTTGGGGTTGGCCTTCAAAAGGGCGTTCAAATCAGATAAGCATTCGTCCAGGTTGCCCTTCTTGTTCCTGTGGAAATAAAGCCAGTCGGCGCGAGACAGAGACGGCGGCTGGGACGCCCGCGCCGCGGCCGCCAAAAAACACAGGGCGAAGACCGGAGCCAGGCCGCGCGCGGCCATCGCGGCGGCCTTGGCCGCCCACGACTTCGCACGGGACAGGGAGTTCGACGCGGACGCGCCCGCGTCGGAAAACCCGACGGCGGCCCGAACGCCCAGCGGACGCAAGCGGCGGCGCGCTCCCTCCGCGACTTGCCCGCAAACAAAGACGCTGGGGATTCCCCGCGCCGCGGCCATGCGCGCAATCTCGACGGGAGCTTTTCCGTAGAAGCTGGTCTCGTCCAGCCGTCCCTCTCCGGTCATCAGGGCGTCGGCGCGCCCCAGGGCTTTATCCGCCCCGCAGCGCGCCAGGACCCACCTCGCGCCGGGCACAATCTCAGCCCCCAGAAAAGCGATAAGCCCCGCCCCCAAGCCGCCGGCCGCGCCGCTGCCGGGTATCTTCGCCACGTTGACGCCCAAGTCTTTCTTAACGACCTCCGCGTAGCGGCCCAGCGCCTCCTCCAAAATTTTCACCATTTCCGGCGTCGCCCCTTTTTGCGGCCCGAACACCCGGGCCGATCCGCGGACGCCGAGCAGAGGATTTTCAACGTCGGAGACGGCGATGACTTTGGCCGCCCCAGCAGCCTTCAAAAAACCGCCCATGTCTATGGCGGCTAGGCTTCTCAGATGCTTCGCGCCCGAACCAAGTTCCCGGCCTCTCGCGTCCAGAAGCCGCGCGCCCAAGGCCTGCGCCATGCCCGCGCCCCCATCGGAACTGGCGCTGCCGCCCATGCCGAGAATGACGGTCCGTGAGCCGCGGCGCAGGACCGCCGCGATCAGATCCCCCGTGCCCCTGGAGGTCGCCAAAAGAGGGTTGCGGCGCCGCGGCGGCACCAGGGCCAACCCGGAGGCTTTGGCCATCTCCACGACGGCGGCGCCGCCGGGAAGCACCCCGAAAGCGGCCTGCCGCCTCTCGCCCATCGGGCCGCTGACCTCAACTCGGACTCTCCGGCCGCCTTCGGACCAAAGCAGTGACTCCATCAAACCGTCGCCGCCGTCAGAAATGGGAAGGAATTCCACCTTCGATCCGGGCAACGCGCTTAAAATGCCGACCTTGAAGGCACGCGCAGCCTCCAAAGCGGACAAACTGCCCTTGAAGGCATTGGGCGCGGCGAGAATCCTCACGGACAACCGGACCGAAGCCCGGAAAAGATCAGGGGAACCGTCCGCGCAAGCGCACGGCCTTGGCCAGGCGGTTTAAGCCGACCATAAAGGCCGCCAAGCGCAGGTCCACCTTCTCCTTTTGGGCCATGTCCCACACATCACGAAAGGCCCTCACCATGATCTCCTGAAGCCGCGCGTTGATGTCCTTCTCGCTCCAGAAGTAGGCCTGAATATCCTGGACCCACTCGAAGTAGCTTACGGTCACGCCGCCAGCGTTAGCCAGAATGTCCGGAACGACCACAACGCCCCGCTCGTTCAAGATGCGATCCGCGGCGTTCGTCGTAGGGCCGTTGGCGCCCTCGACGATATATTTGGCCTTGACGCGCCCGGCGTTCTCGTGAGTAATCTGGTTCTCCATGGCCGCGGGAACAAGGATGTCGCAAGGCACTTCCACGAACTCGTTTCCGGGAATGCGCTTTCCTCCGGGATACCCCGCCAAAGAACCTTGCCGCGCGACGTAGTCGATGATTTCCGGAATGGGCAGGCCTTTGGGATCCCAGACGCCCCCGGTCACATCAGAAACGCCGACCACCTTGCTTCCGTGCTCGTAGAACACCTTGGCGGCGTTGGAGCCGACGTTGCCGAAGCCCTGGATGGCGACCGTGGATTTCGTCAAGTCGAAACCCTTGACGTCGGCCAGCTCGCGAGTGACGTAGAAAACGCCGCGGCCGGTGGCCTCACGCCGGCCCAAGGAACCGCCGACGTCAATGGGCTTGCCGGTCACGACGCCGGGGCAGGAGTAGCCGATGGTCATGGAGTAAGTGTCCATGACCCAGCTCATAATCTGCTCGTTAGTGTTGACGTCCGGCGCCGGGATGTCCTTGTCGGGACCGATAATGATGGAAATCTCCGAGGTATAGCGGCGCGTCAGCCGCTCGATTTCCCCGATGCTCATCTTGCTCGGATCGCAGATGACGCCGCCTTTGGCGCCACCGTAGGGCAGGTTCACCACGGCGCATTTCATGGTCATCCAAAACGACAAGGCTTTAACCTCGTCCAAAGAAACCTGGGGATGGTAGCGGATGCCGCCCTTGGCCGGTCCGCGATCGAGGTTGTGCTGAATGCGGTAGCCTTCAAAAACCTTGAGCGTGCCGTCGTCCATGGTGACGGGCACGGAAACGGTCAGGATCCGCTTGCAGTGGCGGAGGCGTTCCAAGATGTTCTCCTCCATCTTCATCTTGGCTCCGGCACGGTTCAACTGCTCCATGGCTTGCAGCCAGGGGTTGGACTCTGAAGACTCCAAAGCCGCCGCTGGGGACCTTGAAATCCGGACTTGGGAAGATCGTTGCGCAGACTTGGCCGACGTTTTGGTTTCCATAAGCCGATTCTATAATTAAAAAATGATATCCTCAATACAATGACGGACCGGGGCAAATGGTTTTTTTGGGGGAGCCTCATTTTGGGCTTTGCTCTCCTCGTGGTGCCCTCCACCTTCCTTCTCAAATCCGTCCTTGGCTACAGAAAGTTCTTAAGCGGTCTCGAACCGGCGACATTGCACCAGACAGCCCCCTCCACCTTCCGCCACGATGAGACCCGCCGCTCCAAGGGGGGGCGGCGACTGCCAAAAATCAAGTTCGTAACCTTCCGGTTGCACGCGCCCAAGGCCAAATCCGTGGCGGTCATTGGAGAGTTCAATGCTTGGAAAGGCGGGACCTTCATCTTGAATCTCAAAGCCCACGGCTGGTGGGAGGCTAGCTTGGCACTTCCTGCCGGCCGGTATCACTATCTCTTTCTGGTCGATGGGAAGCCCATGATGGATCCCAACAACGTCAGGAGTGAGGAAACCGACGGACGCCGGACCTCGCTCAAAATCGTCAAATGAACTCCCTCGCCGCGGTGTTCGCTCTTTTTCTCGCCTCCGCCACGCCTTGCCGCGCGGCGAACGCCCATACTCCCGTTTTGTGGATTCCTGCGGCTGATTTTGCAAACTGGAGCGAGCTTTCCACGGACCTCGCGGCGACCGGGTCTCCGAGCCTGACCGTAGCCGTTTCCCCCGACCAGCTCACGCCTGCGGCGCTCGCCGTCCTGCAGCCTCTCATTCAAAGCGGAGAAGTCGAAATCGCGGCCAGGATAGATGGAGATCCCATCCTGCCCCTCATCGCGGATAACGCGCAGGCGCCCCGCCCCCAAGATCCCTTGGATCTCCTGTCTTTAACGCACGAAAAGCTCCAGAGCGCCTTGGGCGCCATCCCGGCGGGCTACGTCCCGGGAGGCGGAGCCGTCTCTCCCGACCTCTTTCCCGCGTTCAAGTCCATGTCCTTAGGCTGGGTCGCGACCGGAGCGTATCTTCCCCCGACCGGAACGTGGGCCCAATATTCCGGCGTGGTCCTCGTGCCCTTCTACCCTCTCTCCCCCAACGATCTCTCGCAATTCAATTTGCCGTTCGCTTTTTCCGAACGAGGTCCCGTAGTCGTTGATGAAGGGGACGGCCTGGTTCCCCCGGGAAGCATGCTGGACATCCTGCGTCAGGCGGCGGCCTCAGGTTTCCGGGAATCCTGGTCCACCGTCGCCGAGGCAGTCGCCCGGCATCAAATTTCGCTCATCTCCTCATCCGCGATCTCCCAGTGGCCGACGTGGGCCGGAGACTACAGCTTGTGGGACTCCTCCGGCCCTAGCCAGGCCGCCTGGGCCCTCTACGCCAAGGCGGCCCTTGATCTTGAGCAGTACCAAAACTCCGGATCCGCCGATTTAAGATCGCTTGAGGAAGCGACCGGGCAACTCCACAAGAGCCAAGCAAGCCGCTTTTTCCGGCTTATCGGCTCGACCCGGCCAGCAGAGGCGTTGAAGGCGGACGCGGAGTTCCGCGCCAGCCTTAGGACCCTCTACCGGGAGATCGACGAGCCGAGCCCGAGCGATTTGTACTATCCCTTGGTCCAAATATCGAGCACCGACGCGCTGACCGCGGGGGGGCTGCCCCAGGGGCTGTCCGCGGACGTGACCGCCGTTCAAGGCCCCTCCTCCATTGAGTTTGAGAATCCCCCGCAATCCATCAGCTACGCCCCCGTCAGCACAGGCCCCGCCGTTGCCGCCGCCGCTCCGTCTCCCTGGGGGATTTCCAACTTGAAAGTGTCCTGGAGCACCGCTTCCGTTGATTTCGCGTACACGATGGAAACCGACGTCGATTCGGCGGCGGCGGCCGACCAGCCCTTCTCACGTTTGGTACTCGACACCTACATCGACATCAACCACATCGCTGGCGCGGGCGCCACCAAGCTTTTGCCGGGCCGCAACGCCTACACGAAAGTGGCCGACGCGTGGGAATATGCCCTCAGCCTCGACTCGAAAGAGGCCTTCCTTTACCGCTCTTCCATCGACGGTCCGCCCCAATTGCTCACCCAAATGGAGGTCGAAGCCGACTCGGCAACGTCCACCCTCACGGTGTCCGTGCCGCAGTACCTCATGCCGGGGGATCCGCGACGGTGGGGTTATATCGCGGCCGCAATGGCTTCCCAGGCGCAGTCCGATCAGGAGCCGCCGCCGTTGTGGTCGAATCCCGATTCCAGCGCCATTCTTTCGATTCTGGCCCCCGTGGACGATCAGCAGGCCTTTTTCGCCAGCCCCCTTCTGCAGCGCCTGGGAGCGTTGCGGGCGCCCTCCGGTCAAAGATCGTTGGGCGCCGGAAACTGATTTACTCGCCGCCCGGCGAGTAGCGCACGGTTCTAACGACCGTAGCGCTCTGCCCGGAAGCATCCTGGACCGTCACGGCTACCTTGTTGTCGCCTGCCTTCAGGCGGATATCGGCGAAAAAATTGCCTTCCTCATCCTGGCGCGCCGGGCGGCCGTTCACCGAAACGGACGCCTGAGACGATTTGAGGCGTCCGGAAACGCGGTATTCCGGTGAAAAAACATTTTCGCCGTCTTGCGGATGGATCAAAAGCATCAGAGCGGACGGATCGATCTGCTGGGACGACTCTCCCCCGCCGATGACGTAGCGCTTTGGCGATGAAAAATCTTCCTGCGTGCCGAGCAAGTCGATGAGGGCGATGCGCCACCAATAAATACCCGGAGGCAAGTTCGCCGAAGACGGATCGAATTTCTCATCTGAGTTAAAAACCCTATTGAACACCAGCCTATCGAAAGCGGGCGAACGCGAGGCTTGGACGCGATAACCGGAAACGGGCACGCCGATTTCCAGTGACGACACTTCCCGCGCAATGCCGGAAGACGCGTCCCGGAGCGCCGCTTTTCCCGGCAGGGCGCCTTCGCCCAGAGACGACGGGAACGCCCCCGCGACTTTGACGGATCTGGAAATCCCGTTCAACGCCGCGGCTTGGTCCTGAAGAGCGGAAAAATCGGCTATTTTTTGAGGCAGATTGGGCGCCAAACCCTTGGGAACCACGCTGGCCATGCCGGCGTTGACGTCCACGGTCTGGCCTTGGGCCGAAACCGCGGCGCGGCCGCGATAAACCTCGACGATGGTGCTCAAGTCCTCGCCGACCTTGGCCATGTACTGCGTATCCTTGGTCTTTGGCTCGATGCGCGCCGAAGCTGTGACCACCGTGGCGTGCCCAACGAAAACGCTGCCCCGCTCTAGGTTGACGTCGTAGCCGGCTTTGGGCGGTTGGATGATCGCCATTGAATTGGCGTTCATGGCCAAGTTCCCTCCGCTCAGGAACTTCACGCGCGCGCTCGCGTTATCCAGCGTGCGCAGGGAATCTCCTTGATACAAGTTCAGATGAAGCGACGCCGATTTCCAGCCGGCAGTGTCGCGGCGCCTAAAATAAACGGTGTTCTCCTTCTGCACGAGGTAGGCTGCCTGCAGGCTCTCTTTGATCAGATTGACCGGCACGCGCAGAACCATTCCAGGAAGAGCCGCCGTGGGATCTTGGGAAGGCAGCGTGTTATATTTAAGGATCTCATTCCATTTTTGGGGATTCTTGAGATACGTCTGCGCGATGCCCCACAGTGTGTCTCCCGGGCGCACGACGACTTTCTGAAAGATTTCCCTGCCGGATGCCGCGACGCCCAGCCACAATAGCAAACAGCAGACAAGTGCGCCCTGCGCCGTACGCCCTGCGCCGCGCCGCAGGGCCGTCATGAGACGCTCTCCGTCCGGGACGCCTCGGCGATGACGTTTCCCTCCGCATCCAGGGCCAAGCCTTTGGGAATCGTGAAGTAAAAGCGCGCGCCTTTGCCCACCTCCGATTCGACCCAGATTTTTCCGCGATGGGCTTCGACGAAAAACTTGGAGATAGTCAAACCAAGCCCGGTGCCGCCCTTTCTCTGCCCAGTCACCTGCTCGAATTTGGTGAAAATGCGCCCCAGATACTCGGATGGAATTCCCTCGCCGCTGTCCGCGACGCAGCAGGTGAAGGAAGCGCCGTCATCCTTGATGGAGATGACGATATTCCCCCCCTCCGGGGTATATTTAATCGCGTTTCCGAGAAGATTGGTAAAGACCCGCTCCAGCAGATCTCCATCGACATCTGCAGTGTATTCTTCGGCCGCCGCCAATTCAACGCGGATGCGCTTATTGAGGGCCAATGACTCCAACGTCGCGATGGAGCGGCTCGCGATGCCCGCGAGCGAAATCGGCTTCAACTGGAGCCGGATCTTGCCCGCTTCCATCTTGGCGATATCCAGAATGTTGTTGACCATGCCCATCAGGCGGCTTGAGGAGCGCTTCACCGACGATACCATATTGGCCTGCGGCGGGGTCAAAACGCCCGCAGTCCCCTTAAGCAAAAGATCCAGGAAGCCAATTGCCGAGCCCAGGGGGTTGCGCAGATCGTGCGTGATGCTGTGGAGGAATTCCTCCTTCATCTTGTCAAGCTCTTTTTCCAGCGTGATGTCGCGGATGGCCACGATGACGCCCAGATGGGACTGCCCTTGAGGGCTCACCACCGGCTGGGCCCCCACGCGCAAAGAGCTGTGCTTGTTTTTTGTGGACAGGTTCAAGTCCTTGAAGAAATCAGCGCGAGGCTTCTGAGCCGCCGCGACGACCGCGTCGCGCAGGGGAGACTCCGGAAACGCCTCCGTCAGGGTCTTCCCTTCGATCGGGGCGTCTTGAGCGAGTCCGAAAAGCTCGAAGACGCGGCGGTTGGCCAGCAGAACGCGCCCGTCTTGATCCAGCATCAAAATTGCCTCGTCAATAGAGAAGAGCAGGGCGTTTCTCTTGCCTTCCTCGGCGATGAGCCGGTCGACCTGCAGATCGGAGTAGTGCCTGAGCTTTTCGATCATCGTGTTGAAGGTCTCGGCCAGTTCCTGCAATTCGTCCTTGGTGCCGACCGTGACCTTGGTCTGGAAATCCCCCGATGAAACAGCTTCAGCGGCCCGGGTCAGCGTCAAAAGCGGCTGGGTTAGCCGCCGCGCGAGGAAAAAGGCCGCTATGAGACAGAAGACGAGGACCAGCGCCACTGCGCTCATGGCGTCCTGCTTCATGCGGATGGCGGAGGCGTAGGCGTCGCGCCAGGGCTGGAGAATGATGACGGCCCCACCGATGGAAGCCACCGGGGCGTAGGCGCCGACATATTTAACTCCGGCGGCGTCGCTGAACTCGCTGGAGCCGACGCTGGTCGCCTGAAGGGCGTCGATCACAATGGGCCAGGCATGGAAGGACTCCACGTCCGACTTGGAGAGTCGGCCGGCAGGGTAGAAAAGCGGATTGCCCTTGGAGTCGACCATCACCGCGAAACCCGTACCGTTGACGGTTTCCGAGGTAATGCGCGTGGCGAGAACCTCCAGGGACATGAGAATCCGCGCGACGATGCTTTTGTTCAAAGGAATATAGAAGCACAAGGCGGGCATGCCCTTGTCCGCAAGCAACGAGACGGTCCTCAAACCCCTCTTACGGAACTTCACGAAGCCTTTATCGTCGGCATAAGACGCGAGATTCTTGCCGCAGGGCAGTGACGGCCCGCAGATCTTGACGATTTCCCGGCCCTGCGGATTAAGCATCGAGATCTTCTGGATTCCGGCGTTGGTTTCGACCAGGTTTTCCAGAAGAGTCTGCTTGTCGCTCCAGGGCATGCTGCCGTTCAAGGCCGATAAGGCGAATGAGATGTTGGAATTGGCGGCGTTGAAGTAATCGTCCACCTGCTGGGACAGTTTTTCGGCGAGCTTGGTCTGCAGTTCCAGGACGGAATTCTGGATGCCGACGCGGCTCAAATTAACAAGGTGATAGCCAAGCAAGGCCACGGGAAGCAGGGACAAAGCTCCCATGACCAGCAGGAAACGGCGGAAAATGCCCGAACGAAGCCATGACATGGCTTAATCCACTTAAGGATAGTGGAAGTTGCGGCTTTAGTCAATACGCTTGGCGCGTAATATTCTATGGCGCAGTGCTTCCCACGCCGCCGCCAAAAGGCTGACGAGTCCGCCCAAGAAAAAGATCCACGGCCAAATCGGCGTCTTTGGCTGCGCCGGAGACGGGAACGAAGTCGCGGCGGCCTGCCGGGACGAGGTGCGGCTCGCGGCGGCGAGGCCAGCGGCTTGCTGAAGCTGGTTCCTCATGGTGTCGGCTTGAGCCTGCGCCGTCTTGAACTGCGCCGCCAAATCATTAGCGCGCTTCTGCCACAAGACAATTCCCTGCTCCAAAGCTTTTTCCGCCCCCATGCGCAATTCCAGCGCGTGGTACTTGGACCATGTCTTATCCAGGCTCGATTGCGCGTCATTCCTGGCGGCTAAAGCATTTTCTAAAGCCGCCTGCTCAGCGCTTAAAGATCCTGCAAGCCCCTCTCGCTCTTTTTTCTCTTTGCTAATCGCACCATTTATATCCTTGGAATAGGCCTTAAACCCATCAGCCGCCTGATTATACTGCTTGGCCCCAAGCTGAATTTTCACGCGCCGTTCCACTCGTTCGGTCAAGACATTATCAGGGCTGGCCGTCTCCGTAACTCCATGCATGGCAGAACGGGCGTCCGCCGCCGCAAGCGGATCGTAAGCCTCGTCTCGGGTGCCCTGATCCTCGAGCTTGCTCGCAATGGCACCGCCGCCGCTGCGGGCCGTCCTTTGGGATTCCTCATACGTCCCATCACGCCCTCGCATGCGGCTGATGATCAAATCTTCGTAGCCGCCCCGGAAATAGCTCAGCGTCTGTTGCTGGGCGTCGGTTAAATCCTCAAGAGAGTACTGCAAGCCCTGGGCCACGGCCTTGGCGCCGAAATGGACGTTCTCTCCGTCTTTAGGATTGCGCAGGGACTTCGAGTAGATGTCCTGGCCCGGCATGACTGGGGAACTAATTCGGGATTGCGCGGGGAACTGGCTGGGGTCGTTGTAAATCTTCACCGGGTCCGGCAACAGGTCGAGCACGTCCACGAAACCCAGGGCGTTGCGGAAAAATCCGTGATGCTGCGTCTCCCCGCCCTCGCTGTGGTTCATATTGACGCGCCCCAGATAATGCTGCTGGTTCGGATCCCGTCCGGCTAGTTCGATGGGAGTCCCGACGATCTGATCCGGCACGTTCATGACCAAGCTGAACCAATTCTGCGGCATCAAGCCCCAATGTTCGCGGTAGAAGAGGCTGCGTTTGTCGTGCTCGACCCGATCGCGCACGTAGCGCTCGCTGAGCTCAACTGGCAGCTTGGTGGCTGGGTCCTCATAATAATCCAGACGATAGTTAGTCATGATTCGTCCGCCGCTTTCCACTGCGGCGCCATTCGGGTTCATACTCACGCTTTCCATCGTCCAAGTCTTGGCCGCCTTCTCCACCGCATCCGAAGTTTGGAATGTCTTGACCACGCGGCCTGCGCCATCTAGAACGACGGCGTAAAGGGCCCCATTAACAAGAACGGGGTTCGCGGGGACGCTCTGACCTTCGTCGGCCAAAGTTTCATTCAGCAAATTTCCACCGTAAGCCGGGGACGCCTTGACGGCCACGAGCGTCCCATCTCCGGCCAATTCCAGCGAGAGATTGTCCGTCCTGTATAAGCTCCATTTCTGCGCGTCGGCCAAAACAGCACTGGCCTTGTCCACGGCTTTCTGGTCGTCATCAGCCTGGGCCTGGGCCGCGTCGTTCTTGAGCTTCTCAGCATCGAATTTCTTTGCGTAGGGAGCAAGATTTTTCATGATGGCCCGGTATTTCGCGTCGCCCTTGATGAGGAAGTCAACCTTGCTTTCCACGCGGACTTTATAAAAAGCGTCGGGTTCGCCGGGCTTTTGGGACAAATCGCCTAAGGCCATTTTCTCCAACTGCTGTTTCCGGGAGTTCAGCGCCTTTTGATACTTCGCGAGTTGAGTATTGTACTCGGCCTCAATGGAATCGAATTTATTTTTTTCCGCATCTTTGATCGCCCTGTCTCGTTTAAGAGCCGCCTGGGCCTCGGCAAGATTGTCTTTGGCGTTCTCCAGCCGCTCTTGCGAGGCGTCGAACTCATCGCGGCTCTGGTACACCTTCACGAGATTCTGGCCGTCCAGCGCAAAGCCATAGCTATTGAGCTTGAGCGCGATCCACCCTTTGCGCAGCGAGATCAGGCCCCTGCCGCGGGCCAGCATCGAGGCGTCGGAGGCACCCGTCGGCGTCAGGGTCAGCTTCTGCACGTCCTTGTATTCCGGGGAATCCTTAAGGCTCTGGAGCGTCGGGAAATTGTCATAAGAAAGCTTCTCCGGCCCAGTGTAGACGTAAACCGCGTAATCCTTCGGGCTTTCCGTCAAAGCGATGGCCTCGGGCAAGAGGCGACTGAAGGCGTCGGCGTTTTCCCCCGTTCCCAGGCTCGGCGCGCCAGAAACTTGATAGAACAGGAACAGGGGCTGTTCAGGCGGCGGGGACCCGACGTCAGCCTTGGGAGGCGGCACCAAGCCGAAGACTTGTTGCACCGAGTACTGGCTCACAGGCCTGCCATCGATAAACTTATCGGACACGAAATCGGCTTTAAAGCCCAAATCGATGACGCTCTGGTTCTGATCCAGCGCTGCTTGCGCGGCGTCCACGCCACTCTGGAGTTGGTCCACTCCTGAGCGAATAAGGAATCGCCCTCCCCCCGCGGAGTTAAGATAGTACTTGCCGCCCTCCTCGGTGATGGTCCCGCCATGCTTAAGCGGCTCATCTTGCCCGTCCGCTTGGCGGGCGTCGATCTCCTTCTGGGTCAGCCATTCCGTCACCACGTTCATGTCCTGGCCGTCGCTCTGAATGGGGACCACGGCGTAGACGGGCTGGAGCGAGTCCTGCCCTTTGAGCCAGCGTTGCTTCATGTCTTCGAGGGTTTGCAGGCTTTGAACCGCCGCCGCAATCGCATCCGGCCCCTTGTTCTCCCCGCGCGCCGCGTCAAGACGCACCTGATCGAGCTCAATGAGCGCGTCCAAGGCCGCCATGCCGCGGCCGTAGCGGGCGACCGCAATCTCCTGGTCCAGGGCCGTGCGCACGTCGTAGAGCGACTCAAGGCCTTCCAGAGCGGCCGGATCCTTCCGCACTTCGTCGGACTTCAGCAGAGCCACGATCTCCTGGTTGAAGGCGTGCTGGTCCTTAAGATAGGCATCCAGCTGAACGTCCTTCATGATGAACGGCTCCGTGCCGGAGCCGTTCTCCATATAGCTATCGAGCAGGCTCTGCCAATCTCCGCGCAGACTATGCTGCAGGTCTTCGAGCCGCGTGAACGCTCCGGCGACCTTGGGCGGCAAGCCGGGGCGCAGCGAGTCCCAATACGTCTTGCGCAGTTCCTCGACGCTCTTGTTGTATTTTAGGCGCTGATCCTTCGTGGCGTTGGCTTGGACATCCATATCATTCTGCAAGAAGACCAGCAACTGCTTCAGGTCGCCGGACGCCGCCGCGGAAGAGTTCCCGGCCGAGGACAAAGCGTCGACCAAGGCGGCCAAGTCCTGTTCCACGGCCTCCTGCTTGCCCGTCGCATCGTTTTGAACCAAAAGCGCGTCTTTCTTAACGGCTGGGAGATCGCCCGCGCGCAGACGCCGAGCCTCGGCGCGGGCTTGGCTCCAAGATTGAATGTCCGAGGCCAATCGCTCCTTGAAATCCTGAGAAAGCAATGGGCCAAATCCGTCCAAGATATTCTGCTCTTGAGCCGCGAAATCTGAAGCCGCCGTTCGCTCGGCCCAGTACGCCATCATGCCCCGAGAAAGTTCGCGCGCGGGCTGCGCTTCGAGACTTATGTCGGAGGAAGGGAGAGTCCCCTCTTGGCTTGGAGAATAACCCAACGCTTGGATTTCACCGGAGAGCTCGACGACATCGGACTTAGATTTCGCCGCCTGGTTGTTGAAGTCGAGCCAAGCCTGGATAAGTTCGTGCTGGGCGGCCTGCAGTTCCGCGGAGGCCTGCGGGGTTCCCAGGGCGAGCAGATTCTCGTACTGCGCCTGGGCGGACTGAATGAGCCGCCGCTGGCTCTCCAACGTCTGCGCGTCGTCATGCACGGCCTGCATGAGCTGGCTCAAATGGAGGGTGAGGTCCTGCAGTTCTCCGCTAGCCTTGAGTTTGGCCAGCATGTCCTTGGAAAGCACGCTCTCAAGCCCCGCCTCGATGGTCGTCGGATCAGGGGTCTTGAGGAAAAGTCCCTCAACCGGCTGGCCGCGAAAGACGCCGAAAGCCGCGACCGGAGTGATGTTTGAGGAGGCCATGTGCTTAAGCAGAATGTCGGTCCGTATGTCGCTCAAAGCCGCGGCGGAATTAGTCCCGGGAATCGGGGCCTGGCCGTTGAACAGCATCTGCTCGATGTGCGCAAAGCTCTGATCGTTCAATCGATTGATAAGATCTTGGCCGACAGCCTGGGCATTTTCCGTTTGTTCGGGCACCAGCGCCATCAATGCCTTCATCGTTTCGTCCGTCGCGCCCGCTTTACCCGCCGCATCCAATGGCAGGCCCAGAAGCGCGGCGATCTGCACCGCGTCGGATTTGAGCGCGTGGCGTATGCTTGTGAGCGCCTCGTCCGTTTGGCGCTGGTCTTTGGCGCCGATGTGTTTTTTCATGTAGCGGAAAGTCTGCACTTTGGCCGCGAAGTCGGCCGCCAGGATGTCGCCTTTGGCTGCGGCCGCGGACTGCGCGGCCATATAGTCCTGATCCTCCTCGTCTTCCCGGAGCTTTTCAAGGCGGAGAAGCTCTCTGGGCGACGTGCCGCTGAAACGCAGCCTGGCCTCGAGCCAGCTTTCCAAGTAGCCCTGGTGGACCTGGGTTTTGCCTAAAGTCTGGCGCAAATAGTAAAAGCGGGTAAAGGACTCGGGTTGCGCCTTGGATACTTGAGGATTGGCCAAGCCGGCACCTTGAACGTCTGGCGGCGCCGTCACGCCCTGCTCCGCCGTTTCGAGGCGGTTGCGCAAGTCCGCGAAATTATCGGGCATCGCGGACGGCGCGCCGGATCCAGGAGCGGCTTGGCCTATCGGAGCCTCCGTGCCGATGCCTTGCAAACTCGCCAACTGGGCCTGCAGAAGCATTTTTTGAGACTGGAGATCGATAAATTGGACGGCGGATGAGCCTTCTGGAGAAGTTCTCGAGATGGCGTCTGTCACGACCGCGAGCCGCTGCTCCAATTGAGCCCGCTCAACCGGCACGTTTTTCCGGAAAGACTCCAGCGCCCGCTGGGCTTTGAGGTCTTCGAGCAACGCCTGTTGCTTTAAATCGGGGTCACCCAAGCCGTTGCCGCTAAGCGTCCGGAGCAAGCGCCCGGCGGCTCGCACAACGAGAGACACAGGCTCGGTGCTCAACTCCTGGATTTTCTCTCCCCGGTCCGTGATGGTCTCGGCCGTCCGTGCGATCCGAACCTGAGCCCCGAGGACCTTATCTTGAATCTGCGCGGGTGACTCTGCTTTATATTGTTTCTGGAGATCGAAGGTCGCCGTCTTCGGGGAAATGTCGATACGCAGAGGGGAGGAAGGGCTCCGACCCAAAAGCATGTTAACCGAAGCCAGCGCCTGGGCTCCGGCGTACAAAACGCCGTCGCGCTCAAGCTTCGCTTGGTCCAGCCGATGCCGGGCCGCGGCCTCGGCAGGACCGGCGGAAGCGGTCTGCGCCTCCTTTGCGAACTGAGGGATGACGACGTCGTTTAACTGCGTCAATTCCGAAATCGACGTCTCGTAAGTAAGAACGTTTTGATAAATTTCAAAGGCCAAGTCCGCCTGCAACTTGCCCTTGATCGCGGCATAATATTTGGATTCGGCCTTGTGTTGGGCTTGGTCCAAGTCCCGCAAGTCCGAAGGTTCGAACTTGAAGTTGAAAATCGGCATGACCGGGAAACCCGTCATGCCGATGCTGGGGATCCACCCCGTTCCGCTGGCCACGAGATTGCCTCCCACAGACAAGTCGAGCGAGGCCTTCTGAATCCGGTGGCTTGCAGCCTGAGTCATGGCCTGGGCCGCCTGCTCCCGTGCCGCCATTTCCTCCAGAGACCCGGAATGGGCGGCCGCCAAAGACGCGGCCTGGGGCAGGGAGGTCAAATCCAGCGGCGGAGAATCCGGCCCCATGAGACCCGCCGCGCCCTTCCAGCCTTGGCCGGGCGACAAGAAATTCCCCGCTAAAGACGCGGAGGCGTCGGCCAAAGTCTTCGTCGCCAGAGCTTCGTTGTAGGCGTCGTAATACCACATCCAGGTCTGGTACGCCTTTTGAAGCTCCGCCGGCCCGGCCAGCCCGTTGCGGTACGCCGCAGACACTTCATTTAAATTATTGGAAGCCTGCGTCAGTTCCGGTCCCAGAGTTTTGCTTTGGTCGCCAGCCAAGCCGCTTTCAAAAAGCTCCTTTTCCACAGCTCGCGCGTGATCCTCATAGACCTGGGAAATTTCCGCCAAGGCCGCCTTGTTCTCAAGCCGATAGGCATGGTTCTTCGCCTTAGAGGTCGGGTCGTAGATGGGAAGCGTGACCGATCCGCCGGCGCCCAAAAGCTGGCTCGACATGCTGTCTTGAAGCTGGGTGCCGACACCCAAAGTCATCCGTTCGACCCACGGAATTTTATCCAGGATGTTGAAGGGATTGGAGCCCACGCGAGCCTGCAGTTTCTGCGGATCGACCTGGTGCAGGACCCTGGCCAGCCCAGCCGGCATGGTGATGGTCTGCTTTAGTTGCGCCATCAAGTCCTCAAGCGTCGCGCCGCTGAGGTCCTGCAAGGGAAATTGGGCGCCAGGAGGCCGGCCGGTCATGACGTTGAAGCGGATGATCGCCTCATTGAGTCGCGCCTGGGCCCGATCGGCTTGAACCAGGGCCTCGTCGCGCTGCGGGCCGGCGGGCAGGCGGGCCTCGGCGGCCTGCGCGATGCGCAGCGAGCCCTCAGCCTCAATCACGTCTTTGACCGCGCCCTGAAACTTCTGCGCGGCGCCCACCATGGTGTCTTGAAGCTGCAGACCGTCCCGGATTAAGGTCGCCGTCTTGTCCGCGATGAGCGCCTTTTGCGTCCGGGAGATGGTCATCGTCGTTTCCGTGCCGACCACAGGCCCGCCGCCGACGGCCAACTCCGTCGGGTCATTGGACACGGCGCCGCTGGTAAATCCCAACACGGACTGCACCTTCGTGTTATCCATGAAAGCACCGGCTTTCTGCAAATCCCCGATTTGCTTGGACAAATCTCCGATGGCGTCCGAATCGACGAGTTCCTGGGCCGCGTAATGATCGAAGACTTTTTTAAGTTCGGCGGCGGCCGTGTCGCCCGAGTTGGCCGAGAGGAAATCCGCCAGGGATCTCTTGAAAGGCTTAAGAGCCTGCCCGCCCTGAAGATCATCGGCCGCCTGCCGGCTGACCGTTTCCCAAATCTGCCGCAGGCTGAAGGACGAGTCGAACGTCAGATTGAGCCGGTTGTTCATCCCAATGACCGGCGAACCGTAGCCCAGCTGAATTTGGCTGGTATCGGTCATTTTTTTCGCAATCTGCCCGTAGTAGGCGCGTTCGGAACCCATAATCTGTCCGTTGCCGCTCAAGACGATTCCGTTGGGCAGGTTGATGGTCAGGTCATCCGAGGCCATGTCGTATTTCTGCCCGGCTTCGCCGCTAGCGTTGTTGGTGATGTTGAGCCAGGGTTTGCCGTTATCGCGGTAGAGAGTAAATCCTTTTATGACGGAGGCCCCCAAAGCATTCTGAGAGATGTCGTCCGTCCCATGGATTCGGTCATAATACAGGTCAAGCGTAAAGGCGTCCGAACTCTTCTGTTTATTGCCTGCGAGCCATTGGGCCACGTCTATGCTGGTGCCCAGCTTGGTGCGCGAAAAGGACTTACTGTCTCCCTGCGCGGCGATGGCGAAGTTCTGATTCAAGCTGGGGTCGTTGCCCGTAAAATCAAGGTTCACGTTCTCAAGAAAGCTTCTCGGATCGTTGGCAAAGAGCTCCTGTTGCTGGGCCGTCAAGCTAATGACGGGAGTCATTTGAATCGCGGTCTTGAAATTGCCGCCATAGTAGTAGGGATTGCCGCTGGGGTCATGAATCGCTCCGTCTCCGAAACCTGCCAAGCCGATGTAGAGCTTGCCGTTGAGGGCCATCATGGCATAGTCGTCGAAAACAAGAATGCGGTCCTGCTGGACCTGCGCGGCCATGGTGTCGTTGTTCGGGACGCTCAAGCCAAAGCGGTGCAGGTCGATGTTCAGGTAGTTGACCCAATTCTTGCCCTGCAGAGACTCGACCTGCACGCCCACGCCCTTGTCCCCCCACGGCGCGTTGCTGGCGCCGCCCGATGGGCTTTCCGGCGGACTTTCGAACTGGTAACCCTCGACGCTTATGTTATTGCCGAAAATCCTGGCGACGTTGCCCAGAGTGACCGAATTGCCCGTGGAAACGCCGTTTGGAATGGACAAGTTGGTCTGGTAGACCATATAAAAGCCGTCAGCGGAGTTCCCGAAGTTCATGACTTGGGATCCTGGGATGAGACTCATCAGGCTCTGGGGGTTGCTGATGAGGTTTTGGGCGATCTGCTCGATGGCGTCGTTGGAATCCTGCGGCGCGATAGTTTTAAGGAGAGCCCGCACGAAGGAAGGGTACTTGGACTTAGGAACGACCACATAGCTGCCGTCGGGGCCGCCCTGCTCCCACATACCCTGCCCGAACTTAAGGTCCTTCACCTGCTGGGCAACGGCCGGCGGCAAGGGCTGACCCTCGGCCTTCTTTTCATAATCGTCGATCAGAGACTGCAGATTCTTCTGCTTAACCTCAAGCTCGCGCGTTTGGGATTGGATGATTTGATCGGAATCGCGCAGCTGGCTCTGCAGGTCCTTGAATTTGATGTTCTGCTCCAAAACCTGCCGGGTCTGGTCCATGATCGCGGAAATCGCGTCGCTGGTGCGCCGCAGGGCGCTGTCGTGCGGATCGTTAAGCTGAGACAGCCAGCCGTTTATTTCACTCAGCTGGCCCTGGAGCTTGGTCTGCTCCGCCTGCAGCGCCTGGGAAATGGTCTGGTCCGCCTGCAACTGGCCTTGGGCCGCGGTGATGCCGGACTGGTCGATGGTCTCCAAGGACTGGTAGTAGTTGAGGATGCTCGAAATCGTGCTGAAGGACTGCGAATCAAAGCTACTCTTTTGCCCGAAGAAATTCTGCGCCTGATCCAGGAAGCCTCCGAGTTCGTTGAAAATCTTCAGCTCCTGATCGTAGATCTGCTGCGGAGTCATGCTCGTTCCGCCCGAGTTGATGTAGGCGATGCGGTTGTTCGCGTCGTTGACGGCGTCGTTGATGGTCTGGATGCCCTGGTGGACGAAGGGATAGACGGTGGAATTGATGAACTGCTCGCCGTTCTGGGCGGCCTGGATGACGCTGTTCGAGTACATGTAGCGCGCGACCGCGTCCGTGGTGTCCCCCGCCGACGGGTTGGTGACGCTCTGACTCGCCGGCGCCAGCAAGGGGCCGATTTGCGATGCCAAAAGGGCGATTTTCTGGTCGTTCGAAATGGTGGGAGACGGCTGGGTGCCGGAGAGCACGCTGCCGTTGCCGCCGCCGATGTTGATGTTGGTGCTCCCGGAAGCCGCCAGCGCTTCGTTGGCGACCTGCTGCAGGGCCGATCCCAGGCTAGGCAGGGTGTTCGCGTTGATCAGGGCCTGAATCTTGGCGACGCTCGCGGCATCTGTCCCCACTCCGGTCGGCAACAGATACTGCGTCAAGTCGTATTGTCCGTTGGAAAGGGTCTTAATCTCCTCCAGCATCTGATTGATCTTCACGTCGTTCTGATTGAGCTGACTAACGCGGGTCTGCATTTCCGCCGTATACTTTGTGATTTTGTCAGGCAGACTGTAGGGCTGCACCTCGCCGTAGACCGTTTCCGTCGCAGGGTCCTGGGAATTGCCCTTGAAGTTCGTGGTCATGCGGTCGTTGGCTTCCTGTAGAGCCTGCTCAAGGCCCTGCTGCTCGACGCCGCTGCTGTCCTTGTAGCCCGTCAAATAGCCCTGCAGCTGGGTCTTCCACGCGGCGACGTCCTGCAGGGAACCCGCCTTGTCTCCCGACACCCCCCCGAACGTCTCGATGGACCACGGCATGGTGGTGTTATAGAGGCTCTCGATTTGCGTCAGGAACGACTGCTTGGTCGTGTATAGGTAGTAATAGCCCGTGGTGGAGTTGCTTTGCTGATAGGACGCGATCGTCTGCTGCTGGAAGGGAATTAGATCATTTTGCAGCATGCTCTGCGCTTGCTGCAGGGACGGCAGAATCTCGTTCTGCAGCAGGTTTTCCTTCCGGGTAAAAACCTGCTGCTGCGTCTCCTGGTCGCCGTTGACGTAGGCCACGTCCATCTGCTCGTCCGCCAGGATGTTCTTGACCATCTGCACGATGGCATCGATGCCCTGCGCCGCCTGGGGCAGCGTCGTGGACATGGCGCCGTCGATGGTGGTGATCGTCTGCTGAGCGACGCTCGCGTTGATGACCTGGTTGCCCAAGTCCGAAACCAGATATGCCAAGTTGATCAAGTTCATCTTGGCTTCCACGGTTTTGGGATCCGTCCCGGAGGGCATCTTGAGGGCGGTCAAATCGTTCGCGTAGTTCTGCACCTCGCTCTGCAGTTGGGTCAGCGACTGGCCGGAAAGCATGGGAAGATGGGATCCGAACGCCGCGTTGACGGCGGCGGCCATTTGATCCATCTGCTGGGTATCCTTGCCGATCTGGGTCTGATCCTGGGTCAGGACACCCTGCTCCTGGCTCTTCCAAACCGGCAGGGACTGCGGCTCCGAATCGCCGAACACGTTCTGCGTCATGGCGTGGTTGTTCGGATCGCCCATTTCCCGGATGGTGGTCTGCAGGCTCTCGTAGCTATTGAGCTCGTTCTGCCAATACGTTTGGCGCTGGGACAAGATGTTTAGAATATCCGCCTTACTTGGATTAGGCGGCACATTGACCGCCGGCCCTGGTACCTCCAGAATGGCCGTTTCCGCGAAATTTTGCGGAGCCTTCTCAAGCGTCTGCAGGCCGTTCTGGGCCTCTTGAATGCCCGCGGAAATCTGCTGGAGGTAGCCGTTTAGCTGGCTCATCGTGAAGGTCACGTTGGGATTGCCGCCCGAATTTTCCCACTGCGCGATGGTTCCGTTTTGGATGAGCGCAAGGCGGCGGGCGTACTCAGTCAGCGCGTTGCCGCTGGCGCCACCGTCCGTAGTGTTGATGTTCGCGATGAGGTTCTTCTCGCTCTGGCTGAACGTCTGGACTGACGAGATGACGCTGACGACTTCTCCCTGGGTCGACTTCATGTCACTCTGCGCCTGGTTGTCCGAATTGACCTGCTGGGTGACCTGCTGCTGCCACTGTTGCTGCTCCTGATTAAGCAGATTTTGAATCTGTTGGAGGTTGGCCTGATCTTGGCTGATGGATTGGTTGATGGTCGCGTCCTTGTTGCCGATGAGCGTCTGCATCTGGTTGATGGCCTTCAAGGCGGCGTTGAGCTCGTTCTGGGACAGCGCCAGTCCCATGACCGAGTCCAACTGCGAGAGGCTCTGATGAAAACCCTGCATCGCCTTGCCGTCCCGGCGCTGGTCCAGCGCGATTTGGCGCAGGCGGGCTTCCGCGTCCATGAGCTTCTCAAGGGCCTGTTTGCGCAGAAGTTCGCCCTTTAAAGCCTCCCGCTTGGTGTTTATTTTTTGAATCGAACTTTTAATGGCGTCAAGGTCTTTGCTGGCATCGGCACTGACAGCCGCCAACGCGGCCCCGCTGGCTGCCGAAGAACGCGCCGCGCCATTTGGGTCCGGCGGATTCCCACCGGCCGGTTGGACAATCTGCGAGAGCCGGGCGGCCATCGATGCGTATTGCGACTCCTTGACTCCAAGATCGTGCCAGTAGTCCGTCTTGTCCGTCGGCTTGGGGTTGAGCCGGCCGGCGTATTGCTTTTTCAGCGCCGTTAATTTCAGGAGAAGGTCGCTCTTCGGGTTGCGCCCCTTCAAGTCGCGCATTTCCGCGAGCTTATTCTGGGCGTAGACGTTTTCCCGCTGACGTTGAAGCTGTTTCAATAGCGCCTGGTACTCTGCCTTTTCCTGAGGCGTAATCGGCCGGCGTTGTTTTTTGAGTTTTAGAATCTGGTCCTGTGCTTGGCCCTCCGCGGAGCTTAGCGCCTGTTCCCGGGCTTTGGCAGCGGCCAGTTCCTTTCTCAGTTCGGAGAAGCTCGCGTTGGAGTCCATCTGCTTGAGGCGCGCCTTAGCCTGCTTCGGTGAAGCCAAGTAGTCCTTGGCATTGAACTGGAAGTCCCTCTGGAGGGGATTGGAAATCCCCATCTCGAAAGCGCGGTGGGCTCCCCCCTGAGCCAGCGCCGCGGGATTAAGGTGGACCGCGATCCAGTTGGAAATGTTGAAGTGAATGGCGTTTTGGAAGTGGTAGAGCAGGGCGTTGCCCCAGGTGATGGCGCCTCCGAAGGGAATGAGGCTTTGGCCCTTGGGGCTTTCCACCGCCGAGCCCAGCGCGTGGAATAGGTGGAAATGGCTATGGATGTGCTTGCCGATGAGCTGATAAAAGCCGTGGGAGTCAATGGCGCTGTCGATGCCGGCGAAATAGCTCAAGCATCCGGCGATTTCGGCGCCGATGGTCATCATGCCAAAGTACGTCTTTAGACTCTCCCACCAGAACGAACCGCTCTTAAGCGCGGGCAACCACTGCCGAACGGGGCGCCGCGTGAGCGCCATCAGGAACGAGAGCACGTAGGTGTTGAGCATGGGGCCCAGCACCAAGTCCTTGAGTAAGGCGTTGACCGCCTTGGTCACGACGGGAAGCAAGAAATGGCCTACCCCAGGAATCGAGGCAACCGAGAACAAGAAGAAATGCGACGCGTGCAAAATGAGCGGCCCTAAAAACGGAACGGTCAAAACTGAAATGGACAGAAACGGCATGGCTGGCGCGGCGGCGCCCAAAAACCCCATGGCGACGGCGCTTAGGAGAGCCATGACTAAACGGCGGCGCAGGAACGTCAGCAGGGGGTGGACGAACGGCCGGATGACCGCCCCGGACACGGCGTGCCCCACGGCCGTCGCGTTGAAACGCTCCATCGCGGTCAAGCCCCGGCCCTGGACGCCGGCGATGGCGGCGGCCAGGGCGTTTTCGGACAAGGCGCCAGCCTGTTCGTCTTGTCGCCCAGCGGCGATGCCTAGGAAGTCCTCGTTCCGGTGGCGGAAATGGAAGCTTATCGCCTGCCGGAAGTAGCCCAGGATGAAGGAGTCGAAACACTCGTAGACAAAGCCGATCCAGAAGCCGATTACGAGGCGATGGACTCCGGCCGCGCGCTGGAGCACTCCCTTGGCGCCGGGCGCATAGGTCTTGTTGGCGAGTCTGCGGAACCCTGCCGTGTCCGGCGCCGCCTTGCCCCGCAGCCGAGCCCAGGCTTTCCGGATCGCCTCGCCAAAAAGACCATGGCCGGCGTTCTTGGCGTGATCCAACTCCTTGAACCGCTCGTAGTTGGACTTCTGGAGCCGCTCGTAGACCGCCAACCACCTGGCAGCCGGAGCCGCCTCCGAAATCCCTTGCCGAGATGCTATAAGTAATACTTTGTCACGAGAGATATTAAATTGAAAGGAAATTCGATCGACGATCTGGGATGATGTGGAGCGAGAGGTGAGAGGCTGGAGTTTGCTGTCGGCGGATGCGTAGGAACGGCCCTTGATTCCTCTAAAACCGAAGATGTTTTCGTAAACGTGGGGCGAGAGGTTTTCGCCCTCGGTTTTAGGCGCGCCCGGACTTTCTCCGGGCGGCGAGCGATCCGGAGGCGCCTGTCCGGGATTTGAGATTTTTTCGGCCTCCCCGGCCGCAGCGACGCGGGCGGCATTACCGTTCTCCTCCGCAGCCGACGCCACCTTATGGTTTCTGTGCTTCCAAGCCAGCAAGAAGCTGATGGTCGAGAAGAGCCCCCCGATGGCGTTTTGGATCATGTTGGACATGGCCACGCCCATCGACGCGGGGTTGACGAAATACTGGTTGCCCCAATAAATCAGGAATCCCAAGCTTGCCACCGAGAAAATAAGCGACGTTCGCCAGTTGAAGTGCTTGGAGGAATCCTCACCCACAATCAACGCCCGGATGACCTCGGGAGCGAACAAGAAGACGAAGAGCCCCCCGCCCAAGCCGCTCAGGAGTGAAACGAGCTTGTCCGCCGTCATGGGCAAGGCCCCGGCGCTGGCCATCGGCCAAAGCCAGAAGGCCATCGCCGGGAAAGCGGCCAGAAGCGGCAGTCCCAGCAGCGCCTTCTTTTTCCATGACACCGGGCTCTTCAAAAGCCCGCGCAGCCACTTGAGCGCGATGTAGCCGGGGACCGAAAGCACCGCTGCCGTCAAAAGACCCATGCCCGAAGCCGTAGTCGGGAACAAGGAAGCGACGAAATTCAAGAGCGGCGGGAAAATTGCCGGGCCAACGGCGGCGGCCAATTGGGTGAACCCAACGGCCGCAACTCCGATGAGCGCCGCCGCCGCGATGGTTCTCAAAACCGCGGGATCTTTGAAGCCGTTCCATATGCGCCTGAGCAGCCCCGGTTTTTCCGCGGAGGGATTCTCCGTTTTTTGCGGCTCCGGGATGGGACCCCAGAAGCGCTTGCCGAAAATTTTGACGCCCCCGCGGCCTAAAATCCAGCCGATGGGAAGAACGGCCAGCATGGACAAGCCGCCATAGTTATTCTGCGCGGCCCAGCCCCAATAGCCTTTCATCGGGCCGATGATGAGTCCGAAGATGGCGGAGCCGACCACGGCCATGGTCAACTCGCCCATGGGAACCTGATGCGCGCTGCCGCGTCGGAACGTCCGCAGGACTTCGGGCAAGGCCAACCCGGCGGCCAAGACATTCATACTGAGGTAAATGGCATGGATGCCGGCGGGGCCAATGGCCGTCAAAATCGCGTGGAACGTCAGCCCGACGCTATGAATGAGGCCGGAATGGGCCGCGGCGTGTACGACGGCTGCAGCCTTCGCCGGCAGCGGAATGGCGGCCGCGGCAGCGGGCACGGCGATGGCCCCGGCAAGTCCCAGGGTTCTTGCGATTCGCCCCTTGCGGCCGGGTCTCAAAGATTCCGATTTTCCTGCAGACGGAACGGCCGCCGATTTCCCGTAGGCCGCGTCGAAAGACTTGTTGGACTCAAATTTGAGGTTCGCGGCCGAAGCGCCGGGTTTAATCCAGCTACGCACCTTGCCGGCGGTGCTCCGAAGCCAGCCCAAAGACCCGAGGCGAACTGCCTGCCTCCCATCCTGAGCGGCGGACAAAGCCGCGGCGCGGGAATATCTCTGTCTGGTCCCGACGCGCCCTTGAGTAACGGACGCGGCGCCATTAGAGAGGGCCGCGGCAGCGGGCGTCTCAGGCAGAGCCGCCGCGGCGGTTTGCGCACCCTCCACAGCGGGCACCGATTGCGCCCGAATGGAAGCGGCCTGTGCCGACGCGGAAACGGATTGAGCCGCGGATTTTACTGCTGAAGCGCCAACCGGAAGGGTTTCGGACGGCGGGACGTGAATGTCGGGAAGCTGGTAAAGGCCGCCTGCGGCGGGATTAACCGCCATCTGCTCAAGCGGGACAGTTTCCAGTTGCCCGCCCAAGTTCATGTTGACCGGAGTCTGGCTCTGCTCGCTCTCGGCGCTGACATCCTGCGCGAGAACTTGATAGCAGGAAATGCCCGGAGTCAGGAGCAACAGCGCTCCCGTCACCACGACGGCCGTCAGCTTATAAAGAACCTTTTTCATGCGCGCGTATGTGAATAGAATACTGGTCAGCGGTTGCCCTGAAGAGAGTCTAATGGCCCCCCGAGGTGGATTAAAAAGGCCCAGGGTTCCCCAGGCCTTTAGTCCCATACGGAATTCCCCTCGCATGACGGGATATTATGGCGGGCGTTTGCTGAATTTTCAAGGCTTCCCAAATATTTTTCGACAGTTGAGGCAGGGCAGCGACTCTGCCTCTCTATTGGCCGAGGTACTTAGCCGCGTATTTCATACCAGCCTTAGGTTTGAACATCGCTCGCGGAACCCCATCGGCGGTGCGAATGACGAAGGTGTTGGTCTGAGGGTTATAAAGAACGACATCGCCGTTAGGCTGGGTTTTAGCCAGGGTACCCAGTGGCGGCCGATTGACGAACTCGTTCGCTCCCTTGACGTACTCGCGCCAATTCTTATATTCCGGGAACTTGCTGCGGTGGCTATTCCAATATCGCCGGGCATTCTCCTGCCACGTCACGTTTGGAGAGGAAGACCACAGCGGTCGTTCTTCCTCGTCCTTGACTCGCTTTGCCATCGGTTCAACAGAGCTGCCTTGCGGCACGACTACCTGTGTTTGACCTCCACCCACACCCGTTCCGCTCGGCACGCGAATTGAAGGCTTCGGCGCTTTTTTCTGCATGAACCGTAAAAACTTGGGAAGTTGCGGCGCTTTGTAATCATAAATTCCGGAGGATTTCAGAGCCGCCTCTTCCGCGTTTTTCTGCGCCTGCTGAACATATTTTTCAAACTCGGCCTTGAATTCCGGCGTACCCTCAATTTTCCTCAGCGACTCCGGCAAATCCTTGCTGTCCACGATCCCGTGGAAGCTAACCGAGATGGAGGGCTTGCCGCTGGTATTCTTAGGCAGGCGTCCCTCGGCCGCTCGTCCGACGAGCTGAATAAGATCGGTCATGGACAAATCCTGAGGATCGATGATGTCGAACTCAATGCGCCCGCCAGCGTAGGCCCCGAAATCGATGTCCAGCCCGCGAATGCCCGATCGTCCAACGATCATGGCCACGTCAACGTCGCCCTTGCTCAAAGCCTTCAAGTTCTTAGCGTCCCGCACCTGATACATCAGTCTTTCATTTTCCTGCAAATTGGAGTCGGGCGTTACCACCACGGAACGCCGGGAGGCGGGAACGCCGGCCTGCTCAAGCTTCGCTTCAAAGGCTCTTTGCTGAGCCTTGTTGGGCAGGAAAACGATATGCAGAACCTTCTCTTTCCCGGCGCCGTTAATCTTGGCGTCCTGAGCAACGTCTTTCGCCAGTACACTGTCAGCCATGCCGGGCTCGACGGCTTTGTATTCAACCTGCGCCGGGGCGCTGCCCTCTCCCGAGACCTTCCAACCCTGCTTGCTCAAAAAGCGTCTTTCCGGCCCAGGGAGAGTTCCCGACAAAGCCACCACCACGCCGCCGCCTTCGCGCGCAGCCGCATTCAACGCCGCGAAGTCAACGACAGCCATATTGTCGTACTTGAGTTCCAGGGGTTTGTTCTCAATCAGCTGGAGCGCGCCGCGGTATTTGGTGTCCAAGTTCGCCATGGGCACGTCCGCGTGGTACTGGTGCAATTCTTCCGGATGGCTCGGGTCGACCTCTTCGCCGCGGGCATAGATCGCAGAGAGTTTCTCCGGGCTGAAAGAACCCACGATATAGGCGCCCTCAAGGTTATCCTTGATCCAATCTTGCAGACTGCCGAATTGCCGCTCAATCACCCCGACCTTAACGAACGCGTCAAGCGGCAACCCGGCCATAAAAGTCCGGCTCTTTGTCGCCTTCTGCAGAGCTTCAGGCATGGGAAGATCAAGGTGCGCCCAATGGAAAGCGGTCTGCACCCAGCCGGGCAACGCGTATTCGCCGAAAGCGTGCTTAACTTCCCTCTGCATCGTGCCGTAAACCTGCTCCGGCGTCATATGGAAATATGCCTCATACTCTGCGACGGACGAAAACTCTGGAATCTGCCCTTTCGCCTGCGCTTTTCGGTAAAGCTCAGAGTGGATATCCAGCACCTGCGCTTTAAACGCCTTCGAGTTCACTCGGCGGATGGCTTCCTGAATATTGCTGGCCGTGTGCGCGCTCAACGCGTCCATCTTCGCCGCAAAAGCTGGATTTTCCCTTTGCAGCTCAGCAATGGATTTTTCATCCAAATCCTTTCCGCCGAACTCGTCGTGCAGTGTGCCGCGCGCCTCCAAGGCTCCTTCCCGCATGGCCGCCTGAATTGGATCGATGGATGGGAAGCTCAATCGACCGTTGGGACTACCCAATGACAGAGCCGTCTGCGTGCCCAATTGATCGTACTCGTCGTTGATGACATAATGCGTCTGGTAAGGGCTCAGCCGCCCATGGGCTTGGGCCAGCGCCTGATCCAGCATGACCTGCTCATAGGTTTCGATCTTGAACGGCGCCTCGCGGCCCTTAAAAAACGCCCGGTAGGCCTCATTGGCCTGCGCGACCAAGTTCGCGTTGGACGTCGCGTAAATGGCGCCCTCGCGGCCCTTCATTTGCGCCATGGTGTTAAAAAGGCTTAGCAGGGTGAAGCTTAAAAGAGTCTTTCCGCCGCCCGTTTCCAGAAGGCGGAAAATTTTATTGCGTCCCGCCGCTAAATCCTTGATAACCGATTCGATGGAGGCGGCTTGGAAATCCCTGAAACTGGTCACGAGATGACCGTGAGCGTCTTTGAATTGGTATTCGGGTGGGATATCCCACACCGCGTTACCTTTCTGGTCCGCGCTCTTCTTAAACCGCTTGCCGAAGACGCCTTCCTCCCAAACGTCCCGGAATAGCTTAACGTCCGCGTCGAGCTGCGCATCGGAAAGATTCCCTTTCCGGTAAGCGGATATGTCCTCGGCCATCTTGCGGTTGACGTAATCTATGTAGGCATCCGACTCTATGGTCGAGCGGACCTGCTCCAGCGCCCACGTCTTATTCTCCTTGCCTTGCGACTTTCTTAAATCAATTCTGTTCTGAAGCGCCTGCTGGGTCGAATCGATGATTTCCTTCGCCGTATCGCCGTGGATCTCCCCGCGCAGATCGGAAACCAGGACTTGATAACCGTCCTTAATAGGTTTGCCGCTTAAAGAATCCTTGACGCGCTCCCAGTAAGCCTTCGTTTTTTCCGCCGCCGTGCGGGGCTGGGCTCCGGAGGCAATTTCCTGCAGCGCCGCCAAATTCGCGAGCTTCTTCAAAGGCTCGCCGCGCACGGCGATTTCTCCTCCTTTGCCATCAGGCATCATGTATTTCCCGGATTTCCCGTTTTTCTCCGCTTCCACAGCCGTCCGAATCTTCGCAATTTCATCCGGGTTATTCTTAAGCCACTTCTTGAGCTGGGAACGAGCCGCCTCCTGAATTTCATCGCTCATGCGCACGCTCTGAGCGTCCAATTTATCCCGCTGAGGCAGATTTTCGTAAGTCCTCGCGCTCTCAGCTTCGATTTTTTTGGCTTTCTGCTTCGTGCCGCGCCTAGTGCGTTCCTGGGAGATATCCACGACATTCCCTGCCGGCTGCGGCGCCTCGGGCGCACCGTCGTATTCCCCGCCCAGCATTCCTTTCAGATCGGAAAGCCCGAGGACTTTCCCGCGCACCTCATCCCTGGGCGCCTCCGTGACCGCCAAAAGATCCGCGCCGCTGAAATCCTTCATCCTCTCAACAGCGGCCGCTTCCCGATCCGCCTCGCTTACTTTTAGCTCCATGCGCGGCGCGGTCGCCTTATGCTCGCTTGAGAAAAGAAAATTCCCCAGGCCGCGAGCCCGCTCTCTCCAGGATTGCTGGAGCCACGGCTTATCAACATAGAGCGTTTGGTCTTTGGTCGCCATCTCGATATCAAGGCCGCGATCCTGATGAAGCATCTCGCTGAGCGCCCCGGCATGCGTAATCCCTTGTTCCCGATCCTTCGCGCTGCCCATTTGATTCTGGGGAATCAGGAACCAACTGGCTTGTCCCGCAGCGTCTCCCGCAGATAAAGCCGACCGTAAAGCGTAAGTGCGTTGGCTCGATCCCTCGTCCGCCAACTGTTTTTTCTCCGCCGCGCCAAGCGTCTTGTGGGCATCTCGCTCGTAAGCCGCGAATTGCGCGGCATTCTCCGCAATCGAATTGGCGGTCATGTATTTCAAGGCGCCGTCGACCATCGCTCCGAAGTGCGCCGAGGTCCGCGCGAGTTGCTCTAAAAGCGGAGAATCGCCCAAAGTCCCGATGGACCCCCACAAGCCTTTATCTATCAAAGCGCCCCCAATCTCCGTGTCGGCGGCTCCAGGAATTAGCTTCGCCCCAAGGCGGACCAATCCATTGAGAGGCCCGGGAGAATCAGCCAAGCCGCGAACGGCCTTGCCCATGGTCCCGGCGCCGAATGCCGAAGCCTGCGGCATGAGCAAGAACAGAGGGCCGGAGCGCGCGCCGAAGGACAGTCCTCCGATAGCGCCTTCAAGCGACGCGTCCCAGAAGTTTTGAGCGTTCGACGTCTCCGGATGGCGCAGATAGTCAACGCCTGAAATGCCCGCGGAAACGCCGGACATCATGACCGCGTTGCCCACGGTAAATTTCGCGGACGACTGGATCATCTGCCGCAGCACGACGGCCTTGGACGCGCCTTGGGAAACGTCGGACAATCCGACCACGTTGCGCATGCCCGTTCCCCAAGATTCCAAGTGCTTGCCTATAAATCCGATGGTCGAAGACGCAATCCGGCGGATCGTTCCGATATCTTTAGCATCTTGCCCAAGGTTAGCACCGACATCAGCCGCGTCGGCGGCATCCGAGGCCAATTCCCCGGCTCTGGCGGCATCCCCAAGACCTTCGGCCACGTCCGCCGCGTCCGCGGTCATGCCCAGCCCCCGGGCGATTGCCACCCCCGCGCCGCCCACGGCGCGCAATGTCGTGCCGACTGCGGCGCCGAAACCGAGCGTGACGACCGTCATGACGACCGTATCAATGGCCGCCGAAGTCAGCTGGTAGGCCATGATGATGGGCTTGAGCATCATGCCCAAATCCTGCATGGCGCCCCCCGATTCCACCATCAACCTGTCGTCCGGAGCGTGAGCCACGAATTTTCCAATATCCAGATTGTAAAGATTGTCGTCCGGAGCCTTCTCGCGGATGTGCATGTCCCACGCTTGCGCCGCGCCGCTTGGGTCTATGTCGACCCAAGTCTGCTCCGCGCCAGTGAAATCGCCCGCGCGAAGCTGATCAAGCATCTTGGCGCGCAAGTCTTTGCGGATCATGAAGTTGTGGAAAAGCGTGGAATTCCAGGAAACACTGTCGCCCACCCCGCGCAGCATACCGGTCACCAGCGTTCCATCGTGCTCAACGCCCGCGTCCGTCAATGAATCATAGCTGGCATGGATGTGCTTGTAGGAGATATTAACCCCGGGAAGCCTGTTCAGGAGCCAAATGCCGGCGTTGGTCACCCCGTTGATGGCTTTGGCGCCGCCGGAAATCACCGCTCCCTCCGCCCGCTGCGGCAACTTGCTGTACCAATGATCGCTGACGCCCGGCAGCCGCTGGGAACTGGCGTTTTGCAGAAGAATCAAGTTGTACTGGTTGGCCGTATCGAACATGTTCAAGTGGATGGCGAATTGCTGCGCCGCCTGCATGAGCTTAGCCTGTTTGAGCGACAAAGCCTTGGAGTCCTTGTCCACCGTGTCTTCATCCGGGATTCCCCGATAGCCCAGCTTTTCCGCAATGGCGGCGAATTGCTTCCACACAGGCCAGAGAGCTTGGCGGATCGCTTTTGAATCATTGAGGCCCGCGATGGATTTCAGCTCGGCCTGCAAGGCATCCATGGACTTGACCAACGGAACGACATCCGGGGGAAGATGCGCCAGGAATTCTTTGTAAGCGTTGCCGGCCATGGCGGAACTTTCATCAGCGGAGCGCAGGCCGGTCATTTTCTTGTCAAACTGCTGGGACAGATAGAGGCTCTCCATCTCCTCGAGCTTGGCCGCCATGTCCAAAACCTGATTGCGCAGGGCGCCGCCATAGAGATAGCTCATCTGCGCATTCTGCAAATCGAGGTAAAAACCGGCAATAGCCTGCCTCATTAAATTATCCCGCGACTGCTTGACGCATTCCTCGATTTGCATCAGGTATTGCTCGAGCGTCTTTATCAGGCGATCGGCCTCATCCTGCATTTTCTTATCGCCCTGAATCCCCACGTGCCCGCGCATGTCACCGTACTTGAGCTTGGCAACGGCAATCGCCAACATCTTCATCTGGAACGACAGGATTTGGAGGTTGGACAGGTTCAGCCAGCCGTTGCGGGCCGCCAACGCGGCTTCGTGCTCCTGCCGGTCCAATTGCGCGGCTTTCCCTTTCTGCATGGAGCCTGTCGTGTGCGCGAAGGCCTGGCCAGCGTCGGAGGAAGCGTATCCCAAGTCGGCCACGATTTCAGCGGCCTGCTGGCTGATCTGAGCCGGCCAATCCGCATAATTGATGCGCGTGTCGTGGAGCCAGGACAAGATGGTTTTATAGCCGGATAGTTGGCCCTTTTCAAAGCTGGTCAGCGCCTTCTGCAGTTGGGCCATGGGCTCGGCATCAAGCCCTCCTTCCTGCAGCCCGTCTTTCTCCTGCACGGGGTTGCTGTTCGTCGCCATGGCGATGTAGCTGGTGAAGATGGCCAGCGCCCGCTTTTCCAGGCCGGTTCCTTCTTTTTTGGCGTAAAAGTCCTGGGCGATCTGGGCGACCTTCTCATATTCCTGATAGTCCGCGTCGGTCCAGTCGTGGCCGGCCAATCCGCCGCTCTCGCTCTCGATTTGCCCCAGATGATGAAGGTAGGAATTAATTTCCGGAGGGAAGGTTTTTCGGTTCGCCGCCAACAAGGCCTGGAGCTTGGCCTTGGCCGCGCCGGAGGCCTTGTCAATTTTTGCCTGCAAATCGGGCTGCTGGTAATACAGCTTAACCAGGGCCTTAAGCAAAATCTCCATGCCCCGGCTATAAAGCGGGTGCTGGACCTGGGCCGCGCCTTCCTGCCCCACGAACGCGATGATGTCAACCGCCTTGCCTCCAGGCGCTGAGGCATCGGGCAAGCTGCTGATGACCAGACGGACCACGGCGTCTTCCTGGATGCTCCGTAAATAAGAGACCACCTTCCCGGTGACGGAATCCTTGCGCACGATGTCGGTTTCACGGGCATTGGGATAACTTGGCTTCTCGGTGATGTCCCCGGTCTGGACGGCTTCCACCGCCGGCGCGGTGCCCGCGTAGAAATTGGCGAACGCGATGCCCGGATCCACCTTGCCGCTCTTGATATCCTGCATCAGCGTCTGGACCCGTTGCGCCACGGCCCGAGGCATCGTCCGTCCGGAGTGGCCATAGTATGCTTTAAGCTGCTCCAGGTACTGGAGCATCTGGTTGAAATCTTCTTGGGACAGGTTCGCACCGAACGGAGAACCCGCGCTCTGCGCTTCGTTCGACTGGATCAAATGAATCAAGTCGTTGATTTGATTCAGCGAGAGATTCAGGCTGGAGATGTTCTGCGGGTTGATATTCCCTTGGGCGGGAATTTCGACCGCGCTCATCGCCTGCGCGCAGACGACCTGGAGGCCGGGGAAAAGCGCGGTCAAAAAGGCCAGCGCTGCCGCCAAGAATTTTGACGCCATAGTATCAGTGTATCTCTAAGAACCCGACGAGCCAGTGCCTAAGGGCCTAAATAAAAAATAGGACCTTAGTCCTATTTCTCCTGCTTGCAAAATCACGTTTCGTATATAACCCCTAAAAGAACAAATTTCAAGGGAAATTATGGAGTATTTAGCGGAAAGCCGGAAGTTTTGTATCCGCGCCTACGGCTTCGATTTCGGCTCGCAACGCGCCATAAACGGAGACAGCGTCACGGCAGGCTTGCCGAACTGGTAATCCACAAGGGTCTTGCTCACAGTCTTGCCCTTGGCACTATAGGAAGCGGTTACGGCCGGGCTGCAACCAGTCGCCTGGGACGCGTTCTGCCCCGATACGAAATGAATCTCCACGGACGCATCCGAGGGAAGCAATCCCAAACTATCCTTCAAAACTCCATTTTTATCGTTTTGAAGGGCGGCTGCCTGATCTTTATCCATATTTTGAAGCTGATTATTGATGGCGTTTCGGACCGCCGCCGTAACGCTGCCCCCGCGCGGATAAACATCGATCTCGGAAACTTCGTTCCTGAGCGGATCGATGGCTACGATCGAACTCGCTACATTTTGCGACAGCAGCGCTTTTTTAGGCGCCGAAGTTCCGAAGTCGTCCTCGGGGAGATTGTAAATCTGTGCTTTTGACATCTGTGCATTTGACCCTTGATTATACTTCGAGAACTCCAAGTCGTGACCATCCTTGAGTTTCACAAAATCCTCAGGAAAGCCTTTCTTGGCCACGTCACTAGCGGCTGGGAAAGGGGTCATGTCCGCAAAATCTTTGGGTGAAACACTGCCGTCATATCCGAGATTGTACGCCGTAATGCTGATCTCGCCGTTCTTGGATTGAACATTCCCGGAAACCACTCCCGGGACTTGTATCATACGGCTCTCATCGCAAACATACGATTGATACAGTTTTGTGCCTTGCCCCGCATCATAGGTTCCAAGATAAAGAGCATAGCCATCGCCCAAATCCCGAACCTTCATTTTTGCGTTGCCAGAGGCGTTTTCGCCGTTCAAATTATATTCGCACTGGTTTTGTCCGGAATCCGGCGTAACGCATTGTTTTTCATCCGCGCTCAGCTGCTCGCCGGAAGGGCAGCATTTGCCGGTCTTGCCCTGAAGCACCTCTCCGGACTGGCATTGGTTGTTCGAAGCCGGCGTCGGATTGGTTCCGGGATTGCTCGCGGGACCCGACGGCTTGTCAGGCTTGGATCCTGCGGGATCCGGCGGCGCGCATGCGCCGGTGCCTTCCGGGATCTTGTTGATCTTATAATCGCTCCCTATCCCTCCCGCAGAATGCGGCAGCCACTGAATGGAATATGTATCCCTTTGGTCGCCGTGCGGAAAGCTGCCCAGGCACTGCGGACCGGAAATCATCTGGGGCACGCCATCGGGTTCGGCCTGATTGACGCACGCCATCATGTTCGGCTTGTATCCCGGATACTCTCCGTCGTTGGTCGTCATGGGGCCGCCGTCGGCGCCCACGGCAAAAAAGAGCAGGCATCCGCGCGGTCCGCCCTGGCTGATGATGTTGAATTTCTGCCCGCCAAGCGTCACTTGGGCGGTGGGGCGGTTTTGAATCTCGTCGTTGCGATCCATGTAGAGCTGCGCTGTTGAGGTGTAGGCCACCGGCGTCAGCGTGGTGCCATGGAGCATGCTGGCGACATCGTACTTGACGTCATTGAACAAGTTCTCAATACCGCCCCAGAACCCTTTCTTCTTGGGCGGTCTGGTCGCCGGCCCTGAATCGGCGCGGAAAATCGTGAGGCCTCCGTCGTCGTCGCGGCCCAGGCTGAATTTGTATTTTTTCCCTTCGCCCGATAAATCAAAACTATTGCACGGCGAAGAACCCGCGGGATTGCAAACTACATCGGGGAAAGTCACCTGAGTGATATGCTCCGGGTTGGTGTAGTCCACCACGGCGATGTAATTATCTCCCACCTTGCCGACGCCGGCCTGGTCCGCGGCTCCGACGCTGGAGACAACCTTTAGAGCCAGCTTCCAGCATTTGCCGCCTTGAGCGGGCGGAAGGCAGACCGTCTCTTTTTCCGCGCCGGCGAGATACATGTCGCCGGCGTCTTGTTCAGGAACCATCACATAGGATGTGGTATCGGCCAAAGAGGACATTGAGGCCTTAATTGGTGTGACAGAGTCCGCGCCAGCCGCGTTCACACTGCCGGGAGATTTCTTGATAGAGAATGCGTTTGGAATTTGCTCTTCCGCTTTTTCCTGCTTTCTGGCCTCCGCAGCCTGCTGCGCGAGAATCTTCGGCGCCAACCTCTTCGCTTCGCTTTCCAAATCCGACAAAAACCCGTCAATCTTACCGCAACCCAAGGTCGGGAGCGGCGCCGTGGAGTCCTGCGGTGTCGGCGCACCCAAAGGCGTCTTTGCGGTAAGATGATGCGCCTTCCCATAGCGCACCGCTTCGGATCTCATCTGCATCGATCCCCTGGGCGAATAGAGCATCTCGCACTCCACCTTCAAATCCGCGGCCGAACGGGACGAAACGTCGAACCATTGGTCCAGACAATCGGACACCCCGGGAGGGAACTGGGTAGGCATGCCCTGCTTGAGCACGTCCCTGAGGAAAATATTCCCAGCGGCCATTTTAGCGGCCGCCGCGTCGCCTTCCTCCTCGCAATAGGACGGAGCGGAGACGACCACGGTCTCCAGCGTCCCTTGGGAACTTTCAGGATTTTTGGGCGCGTCTTCATGCGCGAGCGCCACGCCGGAAAGGCCAGCAAAAATCGCCGCCGCCAGGGCCGCCGTCGCTGTTCGCTTCATATTACTGTTGTAAACCCATCGGTCCTATTTCGCCAGACCCAAAGGGCCTAGCTGTCAATAGGACTTTAGGCCCAAAAAGAATAGCAGGAGTTCCGTTTTTTGTCCACACACCAAGAGACTCTCCGCGCAAAAGGCGGCAACCTGGAAATAAAAACATTATTGCGCTGACGCGGACGCCCCACCAAGACGAGTCAGGGCATCGCTCGCGCTAGGAGTCGCGTTCTGGCCGCCTTGTGCAGGCGCCAAAGGAGCCTTAGCCACTTGAGTCGCAAAATTCGACTCCGCCTTAGCAACAGTTTCCTGGGTGTTCCATTCTTCTTGACAAAAATTACTTATAGATTTCAACGTCTTAGATATCACGTTTGTTGCAGTATCTGTATTCATGAGTGTAACAAAAGAATATTGATTTTTCATTATTAACGAAAGATCTGCCGGCGGATTAGGCGCCGGTTGAGTCAACGACTGCTGAGTTTCGTTCACAACCGCTTGTGCTGGTGGCTGTAGTTGGGCGTATGTTTGGGCAAAAGCATGATAGGAGGCCGACTGATTCTGAGCTGCCGCGACCAATTGCGGGTAACTGGATTGAATCTTATCTACCGTTCCTTTAAAATTGGCAAACGGGGAACCGGCCCCATCTCCATTAATAAGGGTGCTTATCTGTTCAGCGGCAGCTGGTCCATTGTTTGTATTGTCCGCAATCTTTTTATCGGCTTTAGATAAGGCCGCGTTTGCGGCTTCCATATCCTTCTCTCCTTTTTTCAGAGCAGCCTGGGCCTGTGTCAGGCTGCCATCCACATTTTTAGTGTTTTGTTGAAGCTGCTGCGGGATAGGCTTCCAATAATTCTGAACTGCCTGGGCATTCCCGGCTGCGGCATCTTTTGCCACTTGAGAAAGCTGGCAGGATTGGGAATCTCCACACAATATTTTGACGGCGATATCCGAAGCTGCGCCATCATTATCCGCAACCCTCTGGAAGTCAAACCGAGCCGCCTTCAGGCTCGTATTGGCAGCGCCAATTTGTCCCATGGCCGTGTCATGACCATCGCCACTGACACCGCAGGCCTCGGAGGCGTCTCCGCTCAGCTCATATACAGCCTTGGCGACATCATGCGCAGGACCGGTCTTTGAAGTAGAATTATAGATTTTCCCTGCGTCATGAGCGAACGGCATGCTTGTGTTGCCGGAAAACATATGATGAACCGCCTGTTCATTAGCCGAAGCCGCGTTGCAAAGCTTGTCCAAATTAACCAGGATGGCCGAGGCGCCCGCATCGACAGCTTCCGCGCTCTTGTTTCCAATCAAGTTGACCGCCTGGCCGCTGCCAGCGCCGTTAGGTCCGCCACCACCATCAGGCGGAGCCTTAGAAGGCAATGCAGAGCAAGTAGCGCCTGTAGGCTTACTGCTTGGTCCACCTTTTTCAGCACCTGTAGGATCTTGTTCAATAAGCGTCGAATTGTCATCAGTGCTTACGCAATAAAAACTATTCGCTTCAGAAGTACCACAGTTATAGAAGATTCCGTTCGGAATCTGTTTTGCGATTTCAGCCGGGACGTTGGTACATGTATATTCGGTATCTGCGCCCGCAAACTGTTTCTTAACCTCAGCAGCCATTTGCTTGCCGACCTCATCCATGATGGCCTTAATCGGAGTCTCGACGATGGTCTTCTGAATATCTTCCTGCAGCTTAATGGGCGCCATCTGCTGCTCTTCAAGCTTCTTCCAATACAAATCGATGGCGTGCTGCTGGTTCTGCTCGGCGGCTTTCTCCGCCAGCGATTCTCCGGCGGACTTGCTGTTCTTGTTCGAGTCCTGGCCGGAATTCTTATCTTGCTGGGACCCGCCCATGCCGGAGCCCGCGCTGCCCGAACCGCCGGTCGGCGTGTTGACGGCGGCGGCCTTCTCCAAATTTCCCGCGGCCGAGGTCGGCCGGTTGAAATAAGCGCCGGCTTGGTTGGCCGCGCTCTTCAAGCCCTCCGCGGAACCGCCGTTGGTCAAGCCGTAAGGCGAGGCGCCGCTGACGCCGTTGCCGTGCACCTGCGACAAAGAGTCGTTGCCCGCCGCCCTATTGGGAACGTTGGCCGCCGAAATCGGGGGCGGCGTGTAAGAGGCCGAAGTGCTGTTCGCGGGACCGTGCGCGCTGAAAATGCCGTCGCCCAAGGCGGGAGGCGCGGTGGGCAGGCCGGCGCTTTGGCTCGCCGCGTTCGCGGCGTTGCCGCCGGCCTGGGCCAGCACGTTCTTCCACGGCGCTTGGCCGTTGTCCTGGCCGCCACTGTCGGATGAAGGCGCGTTCGAGGAGCCCACGGGCGGCTGGGCCGAAGCGTCTGGGCTCAAAATGAGCGATGCGGGATCGCGGGCGTTGAAGGGCGTGATGATGTCGCCGTTGCCGCCGGCGGCCTGGCCCGGAGCCAAGCCGTTGATGCCGGGCTCGTAGGGCGAACCGCCGCCGCCAAAGCCGCCCAAACCGTTCTTAAAATCCCAACCCTGATGAAAGCCGCTGTTGGGCTGCGAGCCCATCATCAAATGCTCGGCCAAAGGCGCCGCCACCAGGACCCCCAAACCCGAAAGGATGAACATCAAATCTTTTTTGCGGAACGACTTCATGCGTTCTAGAAGCGTGCGCGGACCCGAGCCCTGCAATTTGATGCGGGTTTTCTGGAAGTCCTTGAGCGTGGGAGGAAGGGCGTCTTTCTTGTCGTCCTTCTTGTCCCCGTTCTTGTTCAAATTCGAATTTTCATCGGCCATAATATTCTCCTAAAGCACGCACTGCGCGGGTTCGTAGGGCCCCAGCCGCTGATCGATGGGGCACGCCTCGTAATGGGCCAGCCGCACCGCGTCGAATTGCCGGCAAAGTTCGCCCGCTTTCTCGCGCGACGCGGCGCAAAGAGCGCCGTTCGCGGAAAGGCATCCGGAACTCTCCAGGTTTTTATATGCCAAGGATAAATCCTGCCGCGCTAGAACCTGCGGGCCCGGCTTTTCCGGCGTCCCGAAGTACAGCGTATTTGCGGCGGCGCAACGCTTGGCGTCCTCCGAAAGGCGCTGCGCCTGCGCCGCGGCGGCCGCGTCGCTTTGCCCGCCCAAGCCGGCCTGCGCGGCCGGACTGATTTTGGGCGCCGACTGATTCAAGGCGGAAGGCCCGGCGCTCGGCGCGGCGGATGAACCGTCATACACCGCATTCTCATCGGCGACCGCGTTTTCAGCGACGCAGCCCTTTACCGCGAGACACGGAGAGTGATCGGCGGTCAAAATCCGGATGTCGGATAATCTTCGGAGAGCGCACTCGGCGCCGCTGCAGAGCGCGATATGATGCATCCTGTAGCGGCGGAATCCCTGGCCACGAAGCCTCCTTTTAACGGCAGCCCGCGACGCACGTGGGACGCTGGTTCCGCTCACTGCCTCGGCCACCGAGTCCGGCGCCACGGCCGAAGGGCCCGACGCGGCCGGAAGAGGTAAAGGAACCAATGGCCGCCGCCGGCCAGCCTGCTTGGGATCGATAAAGCCCGTCACCGTTTCGCCCCCCAAATCGCCGCGCCAACGGCGCACGACCGCGTCTCCCGGGTAATAACCGCCCAAGGCCAGGGACTCTGGATTGGCCGGCGACGCAGCCTGCGGCAACTGCGGAACGCCGCGCGCCTGGGCGCTTACTGGAAGATTCGCGTTCGGAGCGGCCGCGACGGAACCGGAAAAAATCCGGGGAACCGAAAATTCCTTTCCGCTTAAAAGGAAAGCCGCAACCAGGGCCGCCGCCGCAAAAATACCCGCGGCCGCAATCGTCTCTTTCTTGCGAAAAGCGGAGGAAATGCCGCCGGAACTCCGGCCTTTGAAGAACGGCGTTTTGGAGTTCATATCAATGCTGGTAGTAGTTTAATGCGGCCCCGAGGCATTGTCAAGAGAAACCGTCTTTTTTTACCAAATTTCAATTTTGGGGGGTGGACACCGGAAATGCTCTCGCAAGATTGATCGTCGCGGGAATTTTAGCCGCCGGTTCCGTTCGAGGTTCCGGAGGAGGAGCCGCTCCCCGACGATCCGGATCCGTTCGTGGGCGGTGTCTGCGGTGGTGGTGGCGGGGTAAAGGATTGCATCATCGAGGACATGACCCCGGCGATCGCACCGATAACGGTGGGTAAGAGTTCCGGCCCGGCGCTAAAGCTGCCGCCGAAGGCGGCCCAGGCACCGGCCACGGTCAGTATGCCAGCGGTCACCAGCGTCCCACCGCCGGTTTTCTGGCCGCCCCCAATCATGCCTGTTCCCTGCAGAAGAACGACGCCTCCCAGCACGGCGGCCAAGATGGCAAGCACGTACGCGGCAGGCTTCCCCCATCCAAACGGGATATTAGTCAAAATCGCCGCCATAATCATCAGTCCGGCCGCAATAGGCAGAAGCATGTTCGCAGAACTCATCGCCGACTGCCATGGCGATGAGTTCTGCCCCGGCGGCGCGCTCGGAGCCGTGCAGCCGCTGCCGTTCCAGACCATGCCGTCCTGTGCGCAGGAGTTATTGCTCCCACCCGAACCGCCGCCGCTGCCGCCTCCTGCGTTGGGCGAAGTCAGCAGGTCCGGCGTGCCGTTGCCGATGGAAGGAGCGGATGGAGCGCTCGCCCCGATCAAATTCGAATGATCGAACTGCTCCGCAGCCAACTGGGCGGGAATTTCGCCGGGGTTCGAGTTGCCGCTGGTCATGCCCGGGATATAGGTTTTCATGCTGCGTAAAAGCCCCAGGGATTGGCTCGATCCACTGCCGAAGCGGCCTAGCCTCGCAAATGGGCTCCCCGTGTTGGCCGCGACCTTGAGAGCGCCGCCGACGCCCTTGCCATCGACGCTCTGCTGAAAAGCGCCGCTCAGTTTTCCATTTTTTCCGCCTGCGCTTGGAGGCGCAGCACCTGAGAGAGAGCCTTCTCCGGCCGCTGAACCGTCGAAAGAATTCTGCCTGCCCCAAGGGGATCCGCCAAGCGTCGGCGGGCCCTGAAGATTGCCTTTTTGTCCCACGGGCGCTCCCGGCGCAACCTGCCCGGTAAATCCTCCGGCCGCGATGGCATCTTCCGCCTTCGCAACGCCGCTCTGGGCCGCCGATGGCATATTCCGAGCCGCTGCCGCCGCGTACAGGAGACTCTTGGACGGCGGCTTCATATAATGAAGGGAGCTGACGATGCCACCCAACCCCGCCATAGGGACACCAGTGGCGGCGGCTTTTGCGAACAAGGCGGCGCCGCTGGTCAGCGCCCCCGCCGTAATAAGCAGCATTCCTGCGGCAGCCACCTTGCCGATTAAACTTTCAGGCCAGTAAGAAACCAAGGAATCTGCGAATCGGGCAAGAAATCCGCCAGCCGCGTCCGAGGAGGCCCCGGCGACGGCTGAAACGGCCTCCCCCATTGTGTCAGCCTCAAGCGCCGAAGCCGCCGCGCGAACAGCGGCACTGGCCGCCGCCTGCGAGGCCTCCACGCCGGGAATGCTCTCCAGAGAGCCGTAGATGGCCTCGGTGGACTGCCCGGCGCCCATCCAAAAGGGCGCCCCTTTCTTCTTTTTTTCCTTTTCCTTAAGCTCAGGGATATCGACGGCCGCGGAAGTATCCGACGGCTGGGGCGGCTTCCAAAGGCGTTTTTTCATGTCATGAGCCTCAATCGGCTTACACCGGCAGTTTAGCCCCCGCTTAATCTTTTGTCAATATCCAAAAGCTACTTTTAACTTTATTTTAACTCGGACCCGCATGAACCATAGAAGAAAAACGCCCAACCCCCTTGACAAGTCAAGTCTTTCTGTTATACTTGCCATGTTGCATCCTAATCCGGCCAGTTTCCGCCGTTACGATCGAGGGGTTGCGATCAAGGCCGCGGCGGACGTTCAGGGCGGGTTAGGCGATAAAGGCAAACCTGCCGCAAGGCAGGGGCGCAAAGCCACGACTCCCTGGGGGAGCGTCTGGTTGCCGAAGATATAATGGCCAAAACGAGACCTTGGGGCATGCCCCCAAGACGGCGGCGCTTCGCGGCAGCGGGCTTGCCCGCAGCAGTTTTTTTTATCTTCGCTCCCTTGCGCGCACGTGCCCAATCCGGAGGACAGCCCGGGGAATTTCTCACTTACGGCGTCGGCGCGCGCGCCCTAGCCATGGGCGGCGCGTACTACGGCATCTCGGACGACGCCTCAGCGGTTAACTGGAATCCCGCCGGACTAGCCCAAATCCAGCGCAAGGAATTCACCGCCATGGAATCGACCCTTTTCTACCAGACCAACCTCGATTTCTTGAGCTACGCGCAGCCGCTCAAGGGCAGCAGCACCCTGGATCTGAGCCTCACGCAATTAACCTCCAGCAATTTCCAGCAAGTCAGCGCCGTCTTCGATCCCACGACGGGCGAGCCTACCCAAATCACAACCGGAGGAAGCTTCAGCGAACAAGATCGGGCCATCTCCATCGGCTGGGGCAAATACATCACCAAGTCAATGGCCTTCGGCGCGACGGTCCAGCAGATCACTCGCGCCTTGGACGGCTCCTCCGACACCTCCGAGACCATCAATCTGGGAGCCTTGAAGCTGATGGGGCCCTATCACTTGGCTCTGGGACTACAGAACGCGTTCTCAAGGACCAGCGGAGACACCCAAGACCATCTGCCCGTCACCGTCATTCTGGGGAATTCCCTCTACCTCTTTCGCGACAGACTGGTGATGGACTTTGACGTCTACCGCCCCATCGTCGGAGCATTCGACGCCCGCTTCGGCGGCGAGTTCTGGGTGACGCGCTGGTTCGCGGCGCGTTTCGGACTGCGCGGCCTGCCCAGCCTCCAAGAGACAGACTTCGGCTTCGGCCTGGATTTTCACTCCATCGGCCTCGATCTCGGCGAAGGCCTCTCGTCCGATCTGGGCACCACGACCCGCATTTCGGCGACGTTCCGCTTCGGCCAAGCCCGCGGCGAGAAATCCAACGAACAAGTTCAAGCCTTGCTTAAAGCAGGCTTCCAAGCTTTCCAGGAAGGAGATTTTACCCTCGCTTCGCAGCGCTTCAACCAGGCCCTAGACGTTCAGCCGGGCAATAGGCAGGTCGAGGCCATGCTCTCGCGCCTGATGGCCGTGACGACCTACATCCCTTCGGCCGAGGGCGGACAGGACTACCAGACCTTCATTCGCAAGGGCGTGGCCGCTTATGTCGACGGGCGGGATCTCCAAGAATCGGTCAACGATCTGCGCTACGCTTACAACAAGAATTCCAAGGATGATCGGCTCCTGGCCCTTCTCAACATGGTCGAGAAGGAGGCGGGCGTCAAGGACATCACCCGCAAGCCCATCGGCCCCGAACAACTCACCTGGGTCGAGGAGAAGATTTATGACGCGCGGCAGTCCATGTACAACGGAAAATACGATCAGGCTCTGCGCCGAACGCAGGACATTCTGGACATCGAGCCCAACAACGTGACGGCGCTCGAGATCATGGGCAGCGCCTTCTACATGATGGACCAAAAGGACAAGGCCACGGCCGTGTGGCAGAAAGCCCTGGCCATCGATCCAACCAACGAAACGATCAAGAATTTCCTGGGCAGCGTAAACCAGGGCTCCAATCAGGGCCCTTGAGACTTGAAAATGTAATGAATTCCCTTTAACATTCCCACGAAACGTTCATGACACCAAAATCGCATCAGAAGCCACGACAACGCGCCTGGGCCGCCGCGTTTTTACTTTGCGCGGCCGTCCTCGCCGCCATTTCGCGCGCTGGCGCAGTCATTCAAGCGCCCGATTTGGGCCTTCTGATGGAGCAAAATCGAATCAAACAGGACTCGGAAAAGAAAATCGATCAGGAAATTCTCGACCCCATTCTCGGCAAGGGCGAGGCCATGGCCTTCGTGGACGTGGGCATGCAGCTGAAAGTCCAAAACGAGGAAACCAACCGCAAAGGCATGGGCTTGGCCGAGAAATACAAGGAAAAAAACAGCGGGCAAAAAACCGGGCAGACCAAGACCCAGTTCGTCCTCCCCGGCATCCCCCAGCCCGAGACCATTTCCCAAATTCCGCAGGCTCCTTCGGCAGCCAGCGCCCAGCAGGCCCAGGAGCAAAAAGGGATGCAACAGGAAGACTTCTCCGAGAACCTGGTCTTCAAACGCATGTCCGTGACGGTCATCCACGATCAGAGCGTGCTCAAGGACAAAGCCCAGCAGGATTTGGTGCGCAGCCGCATCGTCGACGCCATGTCCCAGTACAACCTTGCCCCCAATCAGGTTTTTTTCCAGCCCACGCCTTTCAATCACGCCAAAACGGATTGGCGCGAAGACTTGAAGCACCCGTGGGTTTACCTGCCGCTTCTCTACGCCATTCTCATTCTGCTTTTCCTGATGTTCCTCTTCGGCCCGCTCTGGCGCTTCATGAGCCAGTACATCCGCGCGATGCGCGAGCGCCCGGCCGCCGAGGTGAACGTCGAATCGAAGATCGAGCAGCCGGACGAAGACGAAGGCGAAGGCGACGACGAACTGACCGAGGAGGGCAAGCTGGACATCACCCTCCAAAGAAAGCCGCCGGAGCCCCCGCCCCCGCCGCCCGAGGAGGATGAGTCCATGAAAAAATTCGAGCCTTTCGCTTATATCAATGAGGAGAACATCAAGCGCCTGGCCTACATGTTCCTCCTGCGCAAAGAGGAGCCCTGGGTAGTGGCGGTCGTGGCCAGCTATCTGCGCCCGGACTACGCGCGCCAGCTTTTGACGTCCTTGCCCGTCGAATTCCAGGCCCGCGTCGCCATGGAGGCCCTGACGGTCCGCCAAGTCACCCGCGAGCAGGTGGTCGCCATCGACGCGGACGTGAAGGAGAACGTGGACTTCGTCGTGGGCGGTTTGGAGCGCCTCATCACCATGATCGATGAGGCGGACACCGCGACCCGCAACAACATTCTCAACTACCTCAAGAATGAAAAACCCATGGTCTACGAGCATGTCCGCAAGCACCTCCTGGTCTTCGAGGACACCGCCAATTTCCCCGATCGGGAGATGCAGCTCATCATCCGCGAGCTCAAGCCCGAGGGCATGGCCAAGGCCTTGCAAAACGCCCCGCCCGAAGTCCTCAACAAGTTCTTTAACAACATGTCGGCGGGCGCTGCAGCGCTGCTCAAGGAATCGATGGAGTACTCGCAGAACATCACCCCCGCGCAAATCGAGGAAGAGCGGGCGAAAATCATCGACACGGTCAAGGTTCTTGAAAAAGAGGGCAAAATCGCCGTTCGAAACAAGGAGGCAGGCGGCTACGACCTCGTCGAAGGCATGCAGGAGGAGCTCTCGGCCCAGAACAAGCGCCAACAGCGCTTTGCCGCCGCCAAGCACAAAAACGAGCCCGCAGCTTTGCCGGGTGGAAGCGAGGCGCAGCCTCCCGCCGATCCGGCGCAGGCGCAAAACTACCTGAGCGCCGGCGTCTCCTTTCATGATGCCGGTCAATTCGACCAAAGCATCCCTTACTTGGAGTACGCCATAAGTCTGGATCCAAACCTATGGCAAGCCCGCCAATACCTCGGCTCAGCTTTATACCAGTTGGGCCGCACGCCCGAAGCCTTGGCCCAGTATGAAAAAATGCTGGAAGCCCACCCCGATCCGCAAATCCAGCAGTGGGTGGAAAGCTTCAAGGCGCAAATTAAAGGATAGGAGAAAGTTCCATGGCCGACGATTTGTTTTCCAAGAAGCCGCCGATTCCCCCCCCCTTGCCGGGAGGCCGCCAGGCGCCGCCCCTGCCCGGAGGGTTCCCGCCCAATCCGGGTCGCTCCGGACCGCCGCCCCTGCCCTCGTTCGGGGCTCCTCCCGCGCCCGCGACTTTCGCGCCCGCCGGAGCCGCCCTCCAATCCCCGAGAAGCGACGGCGACGACTACGAGAAGAAAGTCGCCGAACTCGAGAAGCGCCTCCAGGAGGAGCGCGAAAAGGTTCTCCGCGCCAGCCTAAAAAACGAGCAGGAATCCGCGACCGCGGCCAAGGTCGAAGCCTCGCTTCAGGATCTGCAGGAGCGCATGCGCCGGGAGCGCCGGACCCAGGAGCAAGAGGAAGTCCGGTTGAAGCTCGAGGCGAAAATTCAGGAAATGGAAAAAAGGATGGCTCAGGAGCGGGAGACCTGGGTCGCCACGCTTAAGAACCAGATGCAGTCCAAGGAATTCCAGGAAAAGGAATTCGAAGCCCATTTCGCGTCCCGTCTTCAGGAAATGGAGCGCCGCAACCTGGAGGAAAAGGCCCAGTGGCAGAAAGTCGTGCTGGCCAAAGATGAGGAAAACAGGAATCTGCGCTCCCTGTGTGAGAAGCTCAAGGGCGCCGATGCCGAGCTTTCCCGGGCCCTAGCGGAGAAAAAATGGCTGGAAAGCCGGCTATCGGACATGCGCGAAGAGCAGTCCAAGTCGCAAGGGACAGCGCAGGCCCTGGCCGAAAAGGATAAGGAAGCGGCGGTCATGCGCTTCGAGCTTGCCGCCGCCAAAGCACAAGTGGATGATTTGAAGCAGCGCCTAGAGCGCGAGTTCTCCCGGGCGCGCCAAGAGTACGAGAACGAGAACCGGCGCGTCAAAGCCGAGGCTCTCGCCGAAGTGTCCAAATATCGGGAAACGGCCGAGCAGTATTACGCTGCGGTGCAGAAATTCAAAGGCGTGTGCGCGGCTCTGGAGCGCCAGACGGCGATGCTCAAGTCCCATCTGGCCAAGAAAACGGCGGAGTTGCAATCGCTGAAGACAAAATTGGAGAATGTCTCCCGCCTCGCCGAACACGAACGTGAAGCATTGCGCGGGCTTGGACAGCAAAGAATGACCCTGCAAAAAGCCCTTAAGTCCCGCCAGGAATCCCTGGATGCTGCACAGGTCCTGGCCAGGGATTTCGAGCGCCGACTGGCGGGCGCAGAAAGAGAAAAAGACGAGCTCGCTGTAAAAACAGAGAGCCTTGAGCGCGTCTGCTCCGCTCAAGCGGCCCAAATCAAGAACCTCGAAATCACCCTGGAGACCCTCCGGGGCGAGCTCGCGAAGGAAAGCCATGTCGCCGCTTTCCGGCTCAAGGAAAACCAGGACTTGGCCCGCAAACTTGAGGAATGCCGCCAATCCTCCGATCCCCCCGCTTCATGATCACGCTGCACAAGCTCAACGGGACCGCCGTGGTCATCAACGCGGAAATCATCGAGGCGCTGGAAATAGGCCAGGAAACCGTCGTGTGCCTGGCCACCGGCAACCGCTACCTCGTGCGCGAAAGCGCGGAGGAGATCACGAAAAAAGTGCTTGAATATAGGCAAGCGGTCAACGCGCAAGGCAAGGTCGTCAATCCCATTCAGGGCTTCGAGCGGAAATCGCCGTGAGTCCCCGAAATTCCAGTTTAATCCAATAGGAGGCCGCAGAGCGCGCTTATGGACATAGCCACAATCATGGGAATTCTAGCGTTCTTCGCGATGGCCGTCGCGACAATCTATCACAGCGAAGGCATGGCGGGATTTCGGCCCTTCGCCAACATGGAGGCGCTTCTGGTCGTCATGGGCGGCACTTTCTGCGCCACCTTGGTCAACTATCCGTTGGGACAAGTCGTCGGGCTAGGGAAAATCCTGCGCAAGGTTCTTTTCTCCAGTGGCGAAGACACCTCCAACATCGTGACCATCTTCGTCACCTTGTCCCAAAAAGCCAAGAAAGAGGGCTTTTTGTCCCTGCAGGCCGACATTAAAAACATTCCGAACGACTTCATGCGCCGCGGCATCCAACTCGTCGTCGACGGCGCGGACCAGGAGTTCATCAGCAACATGCTGGAAACCGAACTGGGGTTCATCCGCGAACGCCACAAAGTCGGACAGGAAATCTTCAACGCCATGGGCATCTACGCCCCGGCCTTCGGCATCATCGGCACGGTTCTCGGCATGATCATGATGCTCTCGACCATCTCGGACGTCACCGCTGTGCCGCGGCGCATGGCCCTGGCCCTGGCCTCGGCCTTCTTCGGCTTGGGCGCGGGCTACCTCATTTTCTTGCCCATGGGCGGCAAGCTGCGCCGGCGCTCGGAGGAAGAGCTGCTTATTAAGGAAATCATCATCCGCGGCGTCCTTCTGCTGCAGAGCGGCGCGACGCCCTCCGTCGTGGAAACCAACCTCAAGGCCTACCTCGAGCCTTCGAAGAGAATAATGGTCAAGAACCCGACGACTCCGGCGGCTCCGGGGACCTGAGGCGAGCTCCGCTATGCCGCTCAAGGCCCCCCGCGGATTCATCGAGGAGACCGACCCGCGCGTCTCGCAGATCGGCCACGCGGCGCCTCCTTGGCTCGTCAACTACGCCGATCTCATGACCGAGCTGGTGTGCTTCTTCATCATTCTCTACGCCCTGTCGGCGGCCCTCAACAAGAACATCGTCGGCGCGGCGCAAAAGCTTAAGAAGATGATGCAGCAGGACAAGATGCACGGCTCGGTCTCCATTGACAAGGACGGCCTCAAAATCACTCTGGACGAGCAGGGCCAAGTCGCGTTCTTCAAGAGCGGCTCCGCGGACACAACCGCCCAGATGCAGGCCCTGCTCGCCAAGATCGCCCCAACGCTTAAGGGCTTGGCCGCCCACCACGACATCCTCGTAGAAGGCTATACGGACAACCAGCCCATCCATAACGAGTATTACGATTCCAACTGGGAACTCTCCACTTCCCGCGCCACCAGCGTGCTGCGGCTGCTCGTCGACCAATATGGATTTCCTCCCCAGCACATGGGCGCCATTGGATACGGCCAGTACCGCCCCGTCGTACCCAACGACACGCCCGCGCACAAAGCCATGAACCGGCGGGTCGTTTTTCTAGTCAAGAGCGGAGAGGCGGCGCCGCTGCCTCCTCCCGTTCCGCCGCAAGCGGCCAATACGGCCGCGACCCCAGCTTCGGCTCCCGCCGCCCAGTCCGGCGCGCCGGCGGCAACCCCTGCGGGAGCTCAACTTCCCCAGGCGGCCTCCCCCTAGCCCATGGTAAAATATCCCATGCGAAAAACGGTCCGCCTCTGGGCGGCGCTGGCCTGCCTGTCCGCGCTGGCCGCCTGCGGAGCCGCCAACCAGAAAATCGTCGTGCAGGACTTCGCGGACGGCAGCGTCACCGACCTGTCCATCACCGAGCAAATCACCGGCGAAAACGACTTCCTATTTTTCTCCATCCCCCAAAAAACCAGGTTTTTAGACGGCTACATTAAAGGACAGATTACCGACTATTCCGGCAGTCCCATCCAGGGAGTCATCGTGCGCGCGGTCGCCTCCTCCGGTGAAACTACCAATCCGGAGGACGAGCTTTTCGGGGAATCCATCGGCGGCGGCAGCGGAAACAACGCCACCACGTCCTTCGATCCGGGCGTCAGCGACACCAACGGCTTCTACCGCATCCGCTTCGTGCTCCCTATCATTAACGACATCGTGGATGTGCGCGGGCGCTTGATCTTCAATCCCGGTTGGCAGCAGGAAAAAACGAATCTGGGGAAGGCCTATGAGCCGCAGGTCAAGGAATCCCAGTTCCACCTCTACTATGACTACAAGAAAGGGCAGCTCATCTACGTCCAGGGAATCCAAAAAACCATCGTGGCTCCGGCCTTAAGCGGCCTGCCTCCAAAAATGGGCGGACTGCCCGGCTCCGCCCCCCCGCTGCCCGCGAAACCCGCCGCTTCAACGCAGAACCAAAGCAACAGCGGGGATCAGGATCTATTCAAAGGGTTCGGTTTCGGTCCATGACGCGCGACGCTACCTACCTCGATTACAACGCCACGACTCCGATTCGTCCGGAAGTTCTGGACGCCATGCTTCCGTATTTCCGCGAGCACTACGGCAATCCCGGTAGCCCATACTTCCTTGGCCAGCGGGCGCGCAAGGCCGTGGAACGGGCGCGTGAGCAGGTCGCGGCGCTTGTAAACGCGAAGGACCCGCAGGAAATCGTCTTCACTTCCTCGGGGTCCGAATCGGACACCCTGGCCATTTCTGGAGCCGCCTGGTCCAAATGGGAGGAGAGTTACGGACGCACCAAGCCGCGCGTTGTATCCACGCCCATAGAGCACGACGCGGTGCGCATGACTTTGGTCCAGCTCAAAATGCGCGGCTTTGACCGCGCGCTCGCCAAAGCCGATGAATACGGTTATGTGGCCCCCGAACAGTTTGAAGGCCTCCTCACCCCGGAGACCGCCGTCGTTTCCGTCATGCATGCCAACAATGAAGTCGGAACCATCGAGCCCGTGGAGGGCATCGCCGCGCTCTGCCGCGAAAAGGAAATTCTTTTTCATACCGATGCGGTCCAATCCGCCGGGAAAATCCCCCTGGACGTGCAGAAAATGGGGGCCGATCTGCTGTCCATTTCCGGACACAAAATCGGAGCGCCCAAGGGAATCGGAGCACTCTATGTAAAGCGAGGTGTCCGGCTTTCGCCCTTGATCGCGGGCCACCAGGAAAAAAATCGCCGCGGCGGAACCGAAAACGTGCCCTTCATCGTTGGACTGGGCGCCGCGTGCGAACTCGCGCTCAAAGACTTAGGGGACGCAAAAAAACAGCAGCGCTACGAGTCTTTTCGCAGGCTGCTCGCGGAAACCGCCGCCCGAATACCGGACTGCCGCCTTAACGGGCACCCCGCCAACAGGCTTTCGACCTGCCTCCATCTGAGTTTTCCTGGCGTCGACGGCCACGCACTGGTCATCGCGCTTGACTTGGCCGGCATTTGCGTCTCAAGCGGACCCGCCTGCTCCACGGGCTCTCCGCAGCCCTCCCACGTGCTCATCGCGATGGGAATGGAGCCGGAGTTGGCGCAAGGCTCTTTGCGGATATCCTTCGGTTACGCCACGAACGACGAAGATGTCCGACGGCTGGCGGAGGCCCTGCCCGGCGCCGTGGAAAAACTTCGGCAAGTTCCCGCTGCCCGATGAGCGCCAAGACGGCGCTCGTCGCCATGAGCGGAGGGGTCGACAGTTCCGTCGCCGCCGCCCTCATGGCCGAGGAGGGTTGGCGCACCGTCGGCGTCACGCTGAAAATCATGCCGGGCAGCCCCTCGGGCTTCGGATGCTGCGGCTCGCCGGCCGACATCGACGACGCCAAGCGGGTCTGCGAATCGCTGGGCCTGGCTCACTACACGCTCAACATGGCGGACCTCTTCGAGGACAAGGTCATCAAGCCGTTCATCGAGGCATACTTGAATCAGCGGACGCCCAACCCCTGCGTCGAATGCAACAAGAGCGTCAAATTCGGGCATCTCATGGCCCTAGCTCGCGCCTGGGGCGCCGATTGCCTGGCCACCGGCCACTACGCCAAAACATCAGGCGGACGGCTTTTCATGGCGGAGGACCGAGAGAAAGATCAGAGCTACTTCCTCTACGCTTTGGAGGGAGACGACCTTGCCAAGACCAGATTCCCGCTGGGGGACATGAGCAAAAGCGCCGTGCGCGCGAAGGCCCGCAAGCTTAAGCTTAAAACCGCAGACAAGCCGGAAAGCCAGGAAATCTGCTTCGTCCCAGGCCGCGATTACCGAAAATTCATCGCCGGCCGAGTCGGCGAGTCGGCCGCGGCCTTGGCGCCGGGTCCCATCAAAAACATGCAAGGACGGACCCTTGGCCGGCACCGCGGGCTGGCATCCTACACGCGCGGCCAAAGGCGCGGCTTGGGCATCTCGACCGCCGCACCCAGCTACGTCGTCCGCTTGGAGCCGGACAGCAATACTCTCGTGGTCGGCGGCAAACAGGACATCTTGAGCACCGCGTTCACCGTAAGAGGCGTCCGCTGGATCTCCGGCCGCGCTCCCACGAACAAAGACGTCCGCGTCCGCATCCGGCACCGGCACGCGCCGGCCCCCGCCGTTCTGGATCCGTTCTCACCTCAAGAAACGCGCGTCCGATTCCTCGCTGCGCAGCCGGCGGTCACCCCCGGGCAAGCCGCCGTTTTTTATTCGGAGGAGGATGATGAGGTTCTGGGCGGAGGAACCATCGCGGAGGTTGACACGCCATGAAGAAGCTCGCCGCCGGCCTCGCCGCCGTTTTTTTTCTGTGCGCAGGGTGCGCGATTTTGCCGAAAAGCGATTTTTCGATGTCCGCGGAAAAAAGCGTCCAAGCCGCGAACTTGAGCGCCGACGCAACCAAGACCCTCGCTGGCCTTTCCGAAATTGAGGAAGCCATCCGCGACTATTATGCGCACGAGCGGCGCATTCCGGACAGCCTAAACGCCCTGGTTCCGCAGTATTTGGCCGAAATTCCGACGGTCGAACTGGGGCTGCCGGAGCACCGCGACACCAACCGCGTGACGAATTACGATCCCGCCGTCCTCATCGACGGAGTGGTCGACGGCGCCCGCATCGCCGACACCGGCGGATGGGGCTACGTCCACAAGGACAGGCAAGTCGTCGTCTTCGTGGACTGCACGCACCTCTCGCCCAACGGGACGCCCTGGTACACGCGCCAGCCCTAGCGGCGAGCGGGCTCCCCCTCAGGTTTGTAATACGCAAGAACTTTGGCGGCGCTCTCCATCACTTCTCGGCGCTTTTTAATTCCCCAATGGCGCAGATATCCTGCCGCCAGGTAAGCGAGGGCGTGCATTTGTCGCAGTCTGGGGCGCGTCCTAAAAATACGCTTTAAAACCGCGGAGGGCTTGGGAAATTCGGAAATGTTCCCAACCGCGCTTCCATCGAAAGTTTCCGCCGATGTGCGGCACGGAGCCGCCCGCCTCAGTTTGACTTGCGCCGCGTCGGTCACGGCTTCGGCCATCGCGCGAAAATCGGACATCTTTCCCCCGCCGATAGTCAGGAAACCAGAGACTCCGTCTCTCGACTCGTGATCAAAAACTTCGTACTGCCTCGATAACAGGCGTTCGTCCTTTCCCCGGCCCAAGATCGGCCGCGCGCCAACGATGGTCGAATCATGCCGTTCGGGCAAGCCGGACAGGTAAAAGCGGGCGGTCTTGGACAGGGACTCGACCTCGTCGAACGAGGTTTCTATTTTTGAAGGATCGTCTCCGGCATCCATGTCCGTTGGGCCGACCAAAGTTCCACGGTCGAAAGGAACGGCGAAAATGTAGCGGCCCTTCTCCACCGATTCAAGCAGGAGCCCTACGGGAACCAAACGCCGGTTGTAAACCAAGTGGGTTCCTTTACGGAGCCGGAGCGGAATTTCGGCGCCGGCCATAGCCGCAACGCGTCCGACCCAAGGACCGGCCGCGTTGATCACCAAATCGGCCTTTATTTCCCCGCTGCTGGTCAGAACCCCTCGGACGGCCCCGCCTTCCAAAACTAAACGCTCGACGGCGACGCCCGTTTCCGCCCGAGCCCCGTACCGGCGGGCTGAGTCAAGATTCTTATCGACCAGCTTCAGTGGATCGACCCACCACTCGTCGAAAAGCACGCCGCCTACGAGCCCCTCGGACCTCAAGCCCGGAACAAATTCCAACGCCACGCGCGCGGAAATGCGCAAATGCGTTTTGCCGCCTTTCATCCGTTGAAAATAATCGTAGGATTCAAGAAGAGTCTCCACGGTCTCCAGGCCATGCGAGTGCCAATCATAGACAGGCCAGAGAATCGGCAGGCGCGTGAGCAAGTCGCCCGCGATGCGCACGATGTGCCCGGAATCCCAGCACGTCATGTGGGTTGTCAGCCGATCGTAGAGCAAATAGCGCAAGCCGCCGTGGATGAGGTGCGTGGAGGCCGCGGTCGTCGCCCCGCCGGGGCGGCCGCGCTCAATGAGAAGAGTCTTGAGGCCGCGCATGGCACAGTCGCGCGCCGTTCCCGCACCCGTGACGCCTCCGCCGACGATGACGACGTCGTATTTTTCCATAGGCTTGCTTATACCGCTAAGTTCAGCCATTGTATCATACGGAATATGACGACCGTTTGGCGGGTTGCACGCCGATGCGTTCCGGACGTGAAATGATATAATTCGCGCGTGCGAAGAAGGACGCTTTACGAACTCTTTGTCCTGGCCGCCGCGCTCGTCTTTATTGGAGCCTTCGCCCTGCATAAGCTCCTCGCAGGCCTGCCCGACATCCAGCGGCTGCAGAACTACGTCCCGCCGCTGACCAGCTACGTTTACGATAAGGACGGCAACGTCATCGCCGAGTTCTCCATCCAGCGCCGGGCCCTGCTGCCGCTCGACAAAATCCCCCAGGACATGCAGAATTCCGTGATCGCGGTAGAAGACGACCAATTCTACAGCCACTGGGGAATCTCTCCCCGCGGCATTCTGCGCGCGGCCTTGACGGACATCCTCTCCGGACACTTCCGCCAGGGCGGCTCGACCTTGACCCAGCAGGTTTCCAGGGGAATCTTCCTGACCCCACAAAAAACTCTGACCCGTAAAATCCGCGAGGCTCTCCTGGCCATCGAAATCGAGCATAATTTTTCGAAGCAGGAGATCCTGCAAATTTACCTCAATCAAGTTTATTTCGGCGAGGGGGCCTACGGCATCGAATCGGCGGCGCGCATTTATTTCGGCAAGAACGTCGACGATATGAGCTTGGCGGAGTGCGCCCTTCTGGCCGGCCTTATCCAATCGCCGCAAGGCAACTCGCCGTTCATCCATCCCAAGAAAGCGCTCAATCGCCGCGACTTCGTGCTGCAGCGCATGGAGGATGAGGGCATGATCAGCCCGGCGGAAAAAGCCGAAGCCGACGCCGAGCCTCTGCCGACTGCGAAATGGATCGGGCTTTCGGCGCAAGCCCCCTACTTCGTAGAGTACATCCGGCAGAGAATGGAGCGCAAGTACGGCTACGACGCGCTCTGGAAAGGCGGCCTCAAGATCTACACCACGCTGGACTTGAGCATGCAAAAAGAGGCCGAAACCTCGATGGACAAGCACCTGGCCCAATTCGACGCCAACGCCCTCAAAAGGTGGCAGGATAAGGTGGCGCGGGACTCGGCCATGGGCATCGCTGTCTCGAGCGTGCCTCCGGCGGAAGTGCAGGGCGTCTTCATCGCTTTGGACGTCAAGACCGGCGCGGTGCGCGCCATGGTCGGTGGGCGGCCGGACTCCATCTTCAACCGCGCCATCCAGGCGCGCAGGCAGCCCGGCTCCTCATTCAAGCCCTTCGTCTGGGCGGCTGCGCTTAAATCCGGCATGACTCAGGCCACAATCGTGGATGACAGCCCACTCGCGTATTACTATGACGGCCGCGACTGGCGTCTCATGGAAGGCGCTACAGACCAAATCGCCGTAAATCTGGCCACCGCGGCGTTCATCCAGAACCCCGACTTCAAGATTTGGGTTCCCGTCGATTTCGACGATAAGTATCTGGGACTCATTACCCTGCGCACAGCGATCGCGGACTCGCGCAATATCGCCTCCATCCGTCTTATCGAGAAAGTCGGACCGCCGCTGGTCGTGGAAATTGCTCACAAAGCTGGCATCACTTCCTACCTGGATCCCGTCTTGTCCCTCGGCTTGGGAAGCTCCGTGGTCAGCCCTCTGGAGATGGCCAACGCTTACGAGACCTTCGCCAACAGCGGCATCCACGAGACGCCCTACACCATCGAGCGCGTCGAGGCGCACGATGGCACCATTCTGGAGAGCCATACGCCCTCCGAGCAGGAAGCGATGTCGCCCCAATTGTCCTACCTCATGACCGACATGCTCAAGGCCGTGGTGCAGTCAGGAACGGGGCGTTACGCCCGGATTCTTAGGCGGCCCGTTGCGGGGAAGACCGGAACCACCAACGGCAACCGGGATCTCTGGTTCGTCGGCTACACGCCGGACATCGTGGCCGCAGCCTGGATGGGGTACGACGACTTCTCGTCCCTGGGCCGCAGCACGAGCATCCAGGGCGGCGTGACCGTTCTCCCGTGGTGGACGGAGATCATGGGTGAGACCCTCAGGGATAAGCCCAAACGGGATTTCACCGTGCCCGCCGGCATCGTCTTCAAGGAGCTCGACACCTCGACAGGCATGCTGGCTCTGCCTACCTGTCCGCGCCGGGATGTCGCGCTGGTTGCGTTCTTGAAAGGAACCGCGCCCGCGAAATATTGCGACATCGATCACTCGAAGCCCATCCAGCCCCAACTGCGGCAGGAACTCGGCTTGGCTCCGGTGGCGGGCTCCATGCCGGCGTCTTTAAGTCCGGATGATTTCGGAGAGGCGGCTTCCACGGATAACGTGTTCGGCCTCCCATCTTCGTCCGGGCCCAATTCGGCCAACCCGGCGCAGCCCTCCGATTCGGATCAGAGCCAAGAACCCACGCTGATCCAATGACCCTGCCTCGGAGCAGGGTTTACTCGCGGTAGAATCGCGGCACGCGCGGGCTTGTCGCCGTACGGCGGGCCGGCAAAGTCACGACGTCCCCCCGCCGGACGCCTGCAATGCCGGTTACGTCCACCAGGATGTGCGCGATGCCGCATCGCCCGATGAAAGGAGCCTTGCGTCCCCGCACGATCCCCCAATATTGGAAGCCCGAACCCAGGCTGATGAAGCGCTCGGCCGGCTCCATGGCGACCCCATCCGCGTAGCCGCAGAGCAATGTGCCTATGCGCATGCGCTTCGGCGCGATGTATTCTCCGGCGTAGCCGATGGAGCGGCCCCGTTCCACCTCGCGCAGAGAGACGATGCGCGCCTTAAGGCTCCACGGACTTCGAATCGGAGCCGGGAAGGACGACGGCTTGACGCCGTAGAGAAGATTCCCGACGCGGACCATGTCCATCTGCCGGTGCGGGAAATCAAGCAGCACGGAGCTGTTAGCCGCATGGCAAATCAGGCCCGGGAAGTGTTTTTTAAGGCGGGACGCCATGGACGAAAATGACCTCAGTTTTTCCTCGGCCTCCACGGCGTTTTTCCCGGGAACATAGTCGATGTGCGTCGAAAGGCCGCGAAGGCTAAGACGGCGCAGGCGGGACAGCGCGTCTAAAAATTCCGCCGTGTTGCGCGGAGAGACTCCCCAGCGCCCCAAGCCGAAGTTCAAGTCCACATGCACCGCGGCGCCGGAGGCCGGAGCCGCGGCGTTGATGGCGCGCGCCTGCTCCAGATCGTCTATGGTTGGGATCAGCCTCCACTTGAAAATATCCCGCGCCGAAGACGGAAGGACCGGGGCCAGAAGCTGGATGGACGCTTTGATTCCGGCCCGGCGCAAGGCCGCGGCCTCGCGCACCGTCAAGACCCCCAGCGAGGAAGCGCCTCCGCGAATCGCCTCCCGGGATATCTCGGCACCGCCGTGTCCGTAAGCGTCCTCCTTGACCACGGCCATCAAGACGGTTTTAGGCGAAAGCCGCGACTTGATCCAGCGCACGTTCGCGCGCACGACGCCCAGATCGACTTCGACCCATTTGACTTCGCTTTTCGCCGGGAGCATTCCATGATTATATAGAATAGGCCCGTGGCCATGACGCGCCGGATTTTGAAAATGGGAACGCGGGGCTCCGCTCTGGCGCGGGCTCAATCGGGGCAGACCGCCAAGGCGCTGATCCGGCTCCACCCCGGCCTCGAAATCGAACCCGTCATCATCGAGACCAGCGGAGACCGCTTCGCCTCCGGCCGCTTCCAAGAATCCTCAGGGGGCGCGAATCCTGTCCAGGGCGTCAAGGGGCTCTTCGTCAAGGAAATCGAGCAGGCCCTCTTGGAAAAACGCGTCGATTTCGCCGTGCACAGCGCGAAAGACCTGCCCGAACGGACCGCGCCCGGGCTGGCCATCGGGGCCTATCCAGAACGGGAGGATCCGCGCGACGTTTTCGTCGGCAGTCCGGGAGTATCCTGGGCCCGTCTGCCTCCGGGCGCGCGCATCGGCACATCCTCCCTGCGCAGGAAGCTCCAGCTCCTGGCGACACGGCCGGACGCCGCCGTCGTTCCTCTCAGAGGAAACGTCGACACGCGGCTGCGGAAAATCTCCTCGGAGAGCCTGCACGGAATCATCCTGGCTGCGGCCGGCCTGCGCCGCTTGGGGAAAAGCGAAATTCGGGCCGAGCCGATCTCCTTGGACGAGATGATTCCCGCGCCCGGCCAGGGCGCCCTGGCCGTCGAAATCCGCGAGGACGATCGAGAGCTCAAGGACGTCCTCGCGCCGCTTGAAGACCCCAAAACCAGAACGGAAGTCGAATGCGAGCGCATGTTCTCCGCGGTGGCCGGGGGAGGATGCTCGGCTCCCGTGGGTGCGTTCGCACGAATCGAGGGCCGGGGGATTTCGCTCCAGGTGTTCTGGGCGGCCGATGAAAAATCCCCGAGCCGCCGCTGGACGAAAACTCTGCCGGACGCGGGGCTCTGGAACAATCTCGCGACAGAAGCCGCCAAAGTCGTCAGACCCTAGACCTCTCCATGGCGGAACCGCAACGCGCTAGAATCGTCGGCCTGCCCGGTTCGGGCGCCTGGGCCTGCCTGGCCCATTGCGCGATCTCCAAGCGCGCCGTTCCGAACTTCGCTCTTCCCGAATTCGGCGGGCAGTTGGTTTTCGTCCTTGAAAACCGCGAGCAAATCGAAGACATCCGCGACGCCTTCGCCGCCCTGCAGCCCGTTTTCGGCCCTGCGGCTCCGCCCGCGGCCGTTTTCGCCGATGATGCGGATGAGCGCTCGGCCTCTTTGGAGATCCTGCGCCGGGGCAGTTCCCTCATCCTGGCGACTCCGCAGGCCCTGGAGGAACCGGCCCCGTCTCCGCTCCAATTTCAGGAGAAAATACTGCGCCTCAAGCCCGGCGCCACTCTCAAACGCTCCCGCGTGGAAGTCCGCCTTACTGAGATGGGATACCGGCGCGTCGATTTCATCGAAAGCCCAGGCGAATACGCCGCGCGCGGCGCGGTCGTCGACCTCTTTGCAGTCGAGCCGGAAACGCCCGTCCGCATCCTTTTCGATGAGGATTCCGTCGCCTCGCTGCGCAGAATCGACACGGCCTCGCAATCGGCGCAGGACATGCTTGACGGCGTCCTGGCCGTGCCCTTGCGCGTAGAGACGGCTTCGGCGCGCGTCAAAGATTGGGTCGCGCCGGACTCCATTCTCATCGCGCAAGAACACCTGACGGTCATTCCGCCTGCGGACACGACCGTGCTCCGGGCTGGGAATCTTCTGGACACCTCGGAGGACGACATCGATTTCGGCGCCAGACCTTTACCTCCTCTGCCAGATCCGGCGGCCTGGACGGTGGAAATCGGGCGTTTGGCCCAAAGCGGGCTTCGGCTGCTTCTCTTTTCCCTCAATCACGGGGAAGACGCCCGCCTACAGGAGATTTTGGAAGGACGCGCTCCCGAAGGTTCATGCCAGTTTCTCATCGGACCTCTGCGTCGGGGATTTCTACATCCCGTCCTGGGTTGGGGCGCGGTATCCACCTCTGAAATCTTCTCCAGGCTTTATCGGCCGAGCCGCTCTTGGGGCATGTCGGAAGGGAAGGGCGGCAAGATCGCGTTTCGGGAACTGCGCGTGGGCGACTACGTCGTCCATCAGGACTACGGCCTGGCCCGCTACAAAGGCTTCGAGCCGCTTGAATTTGCGGGCGGGAAAACCGACTGCATGATCCTCGAATTCAAAGGCTCGGACAAGCTCTACATCCCGATGGGCGAGTTTAAGCGCATTCAAAAATACGCGGGCGGAGAGGGCAAGAGGCCGCGGCTGTCCTCCTTGGATTCCCGCCGATGGGAGGAAGTCAAACACCGCGTCGCCGAAGGAGTGCGCGAGCTGGCCCAGGAAATCCTGAAGCTCGAGGCGGCCCGCAAGGCCGCCGGCGGCGCGGCATTCCCGCCGATGAACGAAATGGAGCGCGAGTTCGCCGATGCCTTCCCGTACGAGGAAACCCCGGATCAGGCGCGCGCCATCGCGGAAGTGATCGCGGACATGGAAGGTCCGCACCCCATGGACCGCATCGTTGTGGGGGACGTCGGTTTCGGAAAAACGGAGGTCGCCATGCGGGCGGCCTTCAAATGCGCCGCCGCCCGCAAACAGACGGCCGTTCTCGCGCCCACAACCATTTTGGCCGAGCAGCACTACCGAACTTTCTGCGCCAGGTTCGCGGCTTACCCCGCTAAAATCGCCGTTCTGACCCGCTTTCAAAGCCGCAAGGAGCAAGCGTCCGTGGTCCAAGGCTTGGCCGAGGGCTCCGTCGACGTCGTCATCGGCACCAGCCGCCTCCTGCAGCGCGACGTGCGCTTCAAGGACCTCGGACTTATCGTGATCGATGAGGAGCACCGCTTCGGCGTCAAGGACAAGGACAAAATCCGGTCTTTTCGCAAAAACGCGGACTGCCTTTCCCTCTCTGCCACACCGATTCCGCGCACGCTCAACCAAGCCATGTCCGGGTTACGGGACATTTCCCGCATCGAAAGCGCGCCCGAAGGCCGCCAGCCTATCCTCACCCGCGTGGGCCCCTGGAGCGAGGCGGTCATCGTCGAGGCCGTCTCCGAGGAGCTTGAGCGCGGTGGGCAGGTGTATTACGTTCACAACCGCGTGCGGAGCATTCAGGAGGCCGCGGCCAGAATCTCGCGCCTAGTGCCGCACGCCAAGGTCGCCGTCGTCCACGGCCAGATGAGCGGCGCGGACATCGAAAAAACAATGTGGGAGTTTTTTCATAAAAAATCCGACGTGCTGGTGGCCTCGGCGATCATCGAGTCCGGACTCGACATCCCCAGCGCCAACACTCTCCTGGTCGAGAACGCCCAGGAATTCGGCTTGGCACAGCTCTACCAACTCAGGGGGCGGGTCGGACGGGAAAGCCGCAAGGCCTGCTGCTACCTGTTCTATCCTGAAGGCTACGAAAATTTCTCCGAACTCTCCGAAGAAGCGCGAAAGCGCCTGGAGGCGCTTAAAGAGTTCGCCGGCTTGGGTACGGGGTTCCGGTTGGCCATGCGGGATTTGGAAATCCGCGGGGCCGGCGATTTGCTTGGCCGACGCCAGCACGGCTTCATGAATTCCGTCGGTGTAGACCTTTACAGCCAAATGCTCGCGGACGAGATTGCCCGGATGAAGGGTAAGCCCGAATCCAAGCCGCCGGAGGAGGTCCGCATCGACGTTAAAATCCGCGCCCTCATCCCTAGCGACTATCTCCCCCAGGACATGGCCCGCTTGGAGTGGTACAAGCGCCTGTTGGAAGCTAAAGAATCGGATCTCAACGGCCTGCGGCGTAAGCTGGAGGATTTATGCGGGCCAGCGCCGGAGCCGGTCGCCAACCTCTTCGAACTCTCCAGAATGCGCATTCGCGCCGGGAAACTTGGCGTGCGCTCCGTTTCCCAGAAAGACGGCGTCATGGAGGTGTTTTTCCGCAAAAACGCCCCAATTGGCCAAGATTCGCTCGACCGGTGGCAAAGCGCCTACGGCGGCAGGCTGTCCTTTCTCCCCTCGGAAGAAGGCGACGGCGTGGCGGCCCCCATCGATGGGCCGCCCCTGCCTTGGCTGGAGGCATTCCTTGGCCATGCGGCTTAACCGCAAAAAAATGATATCATCGGCATCGTGGCGATTCTGCTGGCGCTGCTGCTGCCCTTTTTCTCCGCTTGCCGCAGGCAAGGTCCGATCGTAGCGAAAGTCGGAAATCTCGTCATCACCCGTGCCGAGTTTGACCAAAAAATTTCCGAGGTCGCCCCTCCCTACCAAAAATACATCGGCACGCCTGCCGGCCGGCGCCAGTTTCTGGACGTCCTTATCAAAGACAAGATGATTCTCGCCGCCGCTGAGAATTCCGGCGTTTCAAAGTCGGCCGACTTCAAGCAGGCCATCGCGGAAATCCGGAAAAACCAAGCGCGCCAGCTTGCCCAAGAAAAGGACTATCTCCTAACCCAGGACTGGCTGAAGCAACTCTCAGATCGGGGCATCACCCAGGTCAGCGAGGCCGACGTCGCCGCCTACTACAAAAAATATCCTTACGAAATCTCCATCAAGGACATTCTGGTCGAAAACGCCAACGAGGCGGATCAGATCCTAAAGGAACTGCGCCAAAAATCCTCCTTCGCCGCGCTCGCCAAAAAATATTCAATCGACTCCTACGCAGACAAGGGCGGCAAGATGCCGCCGATGCTCTACGGGGAGATCATCCCGGAGCTTCAAGACGTCGTCTCTCTCGCGCGCATCGGCGAGCCATCCGGACCCATCAAAACAAAGTTCGGTTACTACGTGATCTGCAAAGAAAGCCAGACGCGCGTTCCTCTCCAGAAGGTGCAGGACACCATCCGCCGCATTCTGGAGAAGGAAAAGCTGGATCAATACCTGCGTTCGATTCAAAATCGTTTCCCGGTGGAGGTCGTTGATGAAGAATTCAAGTAAGGTCGTCCTTGCGGCAATCGCTCTGGCGCTGTTGGCGTCGGCGGCCCGAGCCATGGTGGCCGAAGACGTCATCGCGACGGTCAACGGCAAGCCCATCCTCCTGTCCCAATACGAACGCCAGCTATCCCCCGTCATGAGCGAGTGGGCGCAGACCGACCCGCAAGCCCTGCAGGATCCCGACTTCGTGGCGAAGCTGCGCAAGTCGGCCCTGGAGCAGATGATTGACGACGAGCTCCTCTACCAGGAGGCGCAAAAAAAGAAGATTGCCATAGATTCCCACGCCGTCGACGCCGGCATCGACGAAATCAAGCGCCGCTTCCAAACCGACCCGGACGGCAACCCCTTGTCCGCCCAGCAGGCCGAACAGGCCTTCCAAGACCAGCTCAAGCAGGACGGCTTGACCTACGAGCAGTTCCGCCAGAGAATCAAAAAAGAGGTGGCCATCCGCAAGCTCGTCGATCAGGAAGTCAAGTCAACCGTCGTGCCGCCCGATCCGGCGGCGGTACGGGCGTATTTCGACAAGATCAAGGCGTATATCGTGAGCGGAAGCACGATTGCGCCTGCGGGGATGGACGACGAATCCGCGGCAGCCTTCATGCAGATCGCCCAACAGATCAAAAGCATGAGCGCCGAACGCGTCCGCGTTTCCCGCATTCTCATTCGGTTGGCGCCGCAGGCCTCGCCCAATGAGAAGCGCCGAGCACTCGACGCCATCAACCAAATCCGCGAGCAGCTTGAGACCAGCACGGAAACTTTCGCCGAAGCGGCCCAGCAAAACTCGGAGGATCCGGCCAGCGCGGCGCACGGCGGCGACATCGGCTACATCATCCGCGGCATGAGCCCGCCCGCCTTCGAGAAAGCCGCCTTCAGCCTTCCGGTGGGCGACATCAGCAAGCCCATCCTCACGCCGGACGGCTACAACCTCATTCAGGTGGAAGATCATCTAGCCGCGACGCCCCCCCAATTCTCGGACTTCAAGGTTCAATTGACCAAGGCCATGATGAACCTGGAACTCCAGAAAAAACTCGAACGCTACGTGAAATCACTCAAGAAAACCGCGGTCATCGAGCGAAATCTCCCGAAATAGAGCGTACGCCGACGTGGCGGAAAAACCTCGGCTCGCCTTCACTTCGGGGGATCCGGCCGGCATCGGCCCGGAAATCGTCGTCAAGGCCCTGCACTCCGGCCGGCTCCAACGCGTCTGCCGTCCGATTCTCGTTGGGGAAAGCCTTCTGTGGCGGCGCGCGGGCTGGACGCCGGAATTGGCGCCCCTTATTGAGACTCGACTCGGCCTGCATTCCGTCCGATACGGAACGACGGATAAAAACGCGGGACGAGCCTCATTCGCGTCCTTGGACGCGGCCGCGCGCTTAGCCGCACGCAAAGTCGTCCGAGGACTGGTCACGGCTCCCATCTCCAAAAAAGCCTGGAAGGCTGCCGGCATCGCTTACCCCGATCACACCGAATATTTCCGCGCCGTTTGGCACCGGCCGCAGGCTCACATGATTCTGGCTTCGCCTCGCCAAAACCTCTGGTCCATCCTGGCGACGAGACACATCCCGCTGGCGGAAGTTCCCTCCAGATTGGATTCTGCTACCGTCCTTTCCGCCGCGCAAGCCTTGGGCGCCGCGCTGGCGTTGCTGAAGAAAAGGAGTCCGCGTCTAGGTCTCTGCGCTCTCAACCCCCACGCCGGAGAGGACGGCATCCTCGGCCGGGAAGAAAAAGCCCTGCTCGCCCCGGCCGTCAAGTCCGCGCGGCGCTTGGGCTTGGATCTCCGCGGACCCATTCCCGCCGATTCGGCTTGGCGCCTGCACACGAAAGGAATCCTTGAAGGGCTCGTGACTCTCTACCACGACCAAGCTCTCATCGCGCTCAAGGCCTGCGCCGGCCTCGAGATCGTCAACTGGACGGTTGGACTTCCTTTCGTGCGCGTCTCGCCGGGGCACGGAACGGCGTTCGACATCGCCGGAAAAAATCGCGCCGACCCCGCCGGCCTTCTGGCCGCCGCCGAGCTCGCGGCCACGCTGTGCGCCTCCTAATCGCGCTCCTGGCCTCTGGTTTAGCGGGGGCCGCCGCGCCCGCTCTCGCCAAAGGCAAGGCCGCGCCAGCCGCCGCGCCATCGGCGTCCGCCGACTCACAAGATTTGCTCCAGCAGGCCTCCTGGGCGATGGCGGCGCTGGAGTACGACGAGGCCTTCGACTTGACCACCCGGGCCATCAAGGCCGATCCGCGCAGCGCGGCGGCATTCGCCCTGCGCGCGCTTATCAGCAACAAGCTTAAGCGCTACGAAGCCGCGTTCCAAGACGAAAACTCCGCCATCTCCCTGGCTCCGGACGACTCGACCGCGCTTCTGGAGCGCTCCTGGACGCTGACAAAGCTTGAGCGCTATCCTCAAGCCCTTCATGACGCTCAAGCCGTGCTCAAAGAGCATCCGGAGAACAGCTTCGCCTATCAAAACGCCGCCGCGGCCATGGCCGGCCTGGGCGATCGCGAGGGCGCGGTCGGAGCCCTGCGCCGCGCCGCCGAGTTAAACCCGGACATGGAGAGCCGCTACGCGCAGGCGCGCCAAGCCGCTTCAGCCGATGAAATCCTGTCCATTTTAGACCGCAACGAAGACGCGCGGAGCGCCGCCGCGCCGCGTAAGGCGCCGCCGCGCTTTCTCACCTTGTCGCTTCTGACCGTGAGCGGCGGCCTGCTCATCGCCTTGGGCATCCTCTCGTTTTTCCCGGCCGGGACGCAAGCCAAGAAACGCCGCTCCCATAGCGAGCCGCCGCGCTCCAAAAAGCACCCTCCGCATGCGTCCCGTCCACGCGCCAGCTCCGGGGACGCTCCGGCTCCCTATGAAATCATCCAACCGATCGGGCAAAGCGCGCTGGACCTTTCCTATCAAGCCCGGGACACCTCGCTCAACCGCCTGGTCACCATTCGCAAGATGCGCCGGGAAATCCGCGCAGACGCCGGCGCCCGAAGGCGCTTCCTGCAGCAGGCCCGGACCATCGCGCTGCTGCGGCATCCCCACATCGCTGACGTTTACCAGGCCGTTGAGGAGAACGAGGACATCTTCGTCATCTCGGAGTGGTTCGAGGGGCTCACCCTCGATCAGGTCTTCAAGCGCTACGGGGCGCTCGACTATCACCGAGCACGCAAGGTCCTTAAGCCGCTGTGTGCCGCCGTGGACTACGCCCACGGCAAGGGCGTCGTCCACGGAAGCCTGCGCCCGGAGATTATCCGAATTTCCAAGGACGGCCTAGTTAAAATCACGGATTTCGGGCTGGCGCGCGCTATTGAGGACACTTTGCTCGCTCCGGCCGGGCAGGCTGCCCCCTCGCCGGAACCCAATGATTACGCGGCGCCCGAGCAGGACAGCGGCGCGCCCGGCGCCCAGTCGGACATCTTCTCTTTGGCCGCCTGTTTCTATGAAATGCTGTGCCTGCAAAAACCATTCAAGGGCGAGGGACATTTTCTGGCGCTCAACAAGGCCGGCGGACTCTTTATCCCTATTCCCGTCCAAAACACCAAAGGAGTTCCCGAGGGATTAGACGCCGTATTTAAGAAAGCGTTGTCGCCGGATCCGGCCCAGCGTCAGCGAACCGCCGAGGAACTCTACGCCGATTTCGACCGCCTCTTGCCCCCCCGCGGATAAAAAACGGTTAAAAGCCGGAAACGGCATTGACAAGGGCTATTCCGGCGTTTAAACTTACTTCGGGCCCGGAATCCATGAAAAAAATTGCTTTCCTTTATATAGTCCCCATCCTCCTCTGCTCCCTTTTTATTCATGGAGCATGCCAAAGTCAATCTAATGCGCAACAAGATGGAAACTCGACGGAATCCGATTCTGGCAGCGGCGCTATAAAACAGGGCGAAGATGTATTGACTGGTTTCGAAGCATCAAAATCCCAAGGAACAACCCGAAACAGTGTTTTATCACGCACACAATTGCAGTTCTCCCTTGAGCATGGACTGGAGTCCGTAAAATATTCTGTGACACAAAGCCTGGGAAAAGTCGGCATTCAGGCGCAACAGAATTATCCGATAAAAAAAATTGTTGACAATGTTGTCCGACTGAACGAATCAAATCATCAAAAAATTACCGCACGAGAAGTTGCCCAATGCACGGATAAATTATCGGAGGAATTCTCCAACGACGTGCCGCGAATCGCCACTCAACTTATGCAAAAAGGATTTGATAAGCCTGCGGCATTAAAAAAGGCATTCCAGAAGGAAATGGGTGAGCTCAACAGCAAATTAAGCCATAACGCAGTATTCAAAGATATAGAAGCTAGTATTCCACAGCAAAAACCTAACCCTTTTATTCCAAGCCCTGCACTGCTCGCTCAAGAATATGCCGCTCAAGAATCTAAAAATGGAAATAATCAGCAGGCGTTGACCGGTGCCACTTTGGCCGTTGAGGCCAATCCAACTAGCGAATCTGGCCATTTGCTGCGCGGAGAAATCGAGGCCGGGCAGAACAACTACGCCGCCGCGGCGCAAGACGCCAGGGATGCTCTTAAGATCAATCCCAACGATAAAAACGCTCAAGTTCTCCTTGGCATGACGGAAGACCGTGCCGCGGTCTCCGTTCCAAACATCGGTTCCATGGGAAGCAACGGCGGAGCGCAAAATGCGGGAGGATTGCCCTCCTCCGAGTCAGGAAACGGTACGCCAGGGGCCTCACCAACCGGGAGCAATTTCTTCAACGTCAGCGCGGGAGTTCCAAGCCCGGCCCGCGCGCTCCAATCCGGGGCGGTGGCCAGCAGCATCCAGGCCTCCTCTCAATTCATCGGCCAGGCGCGCCAGGATCTGAGCCTCGGGGACTACCGCAATGCCATCGCGGAGACCAGTCGCGCCCTCAGCGCCGACCCCTTGAACGTCAACGCCTATGCTATCCGCGCTTCCGCCTACATGCGCGGCAAAAACTACGGCCAGGCCTTGAAGGACGTCGCCGCCGGGCTGCAAATCGACCCTAACAGCCAAGCGCTCATGGACGCGAAAGCCGCGGCCTTCAACCGGATGGGGCAATATGAAGCGGCCAAAGAGGCCGCGATGATCGCCATCCAGAACAACCCCAGCGACGCCAAGGCCTACTACGAATTGGCCAACGCCTTGGCGGGGCTGGGCGACAAAAACGGAATGGTCGACGCCCTGCGCAACGCCGCGCGGTTGGACCCTCGTTACGACAGCTACCTCCAAGCCGCGATGCAGATTCCCTCGGACCAGGACTTGGCCTCTCTCTTTGACGGAGGCCCCGACTCCGGCCCATCCTCCCCGAGCGGACGCGGACGGAGCAACCGGCTTTCCCGCTTCAGCATCATCGCGCTCTCCAGCATCCTGGGCGGCATTCTCCTGGCCATGGGGCTCATCCACGCTTTTTCCGGAGAGAAGACCGAAGACTCGCCCGCGACTGCGGGGGCCGCGCCGGAGACGGCCACCGCTTTTACCTGGCCCGCCGGCCAAACTCCCGCGACAGCCAACGGCAGCGGCGTCCCCCAAAATTTGCGCGGACAGTACCAGATCCGGCGGCAAATCGGCGCGGGAGGCATGGGAACGGTCTACGAGGGCTACGACACGTCCTTGGGCCGCCAAGTCGCGGTCAAGCGCATGCGCGATGAAATCAAGTCCGACAAGCGCGAACGCGAGCGCTTCATCTCGGAGGCCAAACTCGTGGCGTCTTTGCACCACCCCAACATCGTGGACATCTACGCCATCGTCGAAGAAGGCCAGGACGCCTACCTCATTTTCGAGTACGTCCAGGGAAAAACCATCCGCGAGATTCTTTCCGAGAAAGGACGCCTGGGGCTCTCCGAGGCTGTCTCCATTTTTCGCTCCATGGCCTCGGCCCTGGACTACGCCCACGCGCGCGGCGTCGTGCACAGGGACTTAAAGCCCTCCAACGTCATGATGAGCGACGAGGGCGTCGTGAAGGTCATGGACTTCGGCATTGCCCGCGCCGCCAAAGACGCCATGACCCGCACGGCGATGACCGGAACCATCCTCGGCACGCCTCCTTACATGGCGCCCGAACAGGAGCGCGGCGTGGTGCGCAAGGAGTCCGACGTCTACGCGCTCGGCATCTCTCTCTACGAGATGCTCTCCGGCCGCCTGCCCTTCAACGGCGGCGGCGCGGGAATGCTGATGAACAAGATCAACAAGGAGTACGCGCCTCTGAGTTCGGTCGCGCCCGGCGTTCCGCCCGCGCTCGACCGCCTCATCGCGCAGGCCTTTGAACCGGACCCCGACAAGCGCATCCAAAGCCCTAGAGCCTTCGTCGCCGGCTTGGACGAAGTCCTGGCCCAAATCCAGCCGGCCTAGGCCGGCGACTGCTAGACGGCCCGCTCCATTATTCCTATCCTCTCCTCAATTGCGATGCCGACCTACATCCTAGGGCTTTCGGCGTATTATCACGACAGCGCGGCCGCTCTGCTCAAAGACGGCGAAATCGTCGCCGCCGCGGAGGAAGAGCGCTTCACGCGGGTCAAGCACGAGCGCGAATTCCCGGAAGAGGCGGCGCGCTACTGCCTCGCGGAAGCCGGAATTTCGGCGAAAGAATTGGCGGCCGTGGCCTATTACGACAAGCCGATTCTTATGCTTGACCGCCTTCTGGAAACCTACCTGGCTTATGCGCCGCGGGGATTTTCCAATTTTCGGCGCGCTCTGCCCCTATGGGCCAAGGAGAAAATATTTCTACCCCGGCGGATCGGGAAATTCCTGGGCAGTGATTTCACCGGGAAAATGCTGTTCTTTCCCCACCATCTTTCCCATGCCGCCTCCGCGTTCTATCCCTCGCCTTTCGAGCGCGCCGCCGTCTTGACCGTGGACGGCGTGGGTGAGTGGAGCACGGCCACGCTGGGCGTGGGCGCCGGAAACGACGTGCGCCTCCTAAAAGAAATCCGCTTTCCCCACTCCCTGGGGCTGCTTTACAGCGCCTTCACCTACTATCTCGGCTTCCGCGTCAATTCCGCCGAATACAAAGTCATGGGTTTGGCGCCTTACGGGGAGCCCAAATACTACGACACCATCCTCTCGCGCCTAGTCGAACTCAAGGAAGACGGATCGTTTTGGATGGACATGCGCTATTTCAACTACTGCGAAGGCCTGACCATGACTTCCCCCGCGTTCGATCGCCTTTTCGGCGGTCCCGCGCGCAAGCCCGAATCCCCGCTGGAGCCGCGGCACCTCGACTTGGCCGCTTCCATCCAGAAAGTCTGCGAAGCCATCATGCTCAAGATGGCCCGGCACGCGCAAGCGGCGACCGGCGAGGAGAACCTGTGCCTGGCGGGCGGCGTGGCGCTCAACTGCGTCGCCAACGGTCTCATCGCACGGGAGAAAATATTCAAGGACATCTTCGTGCAGCCGGCCGCAGGCGACGCCGGCGGGGCCTTGGGCGCCGCCCTCTTGGCCCACCACCAATACTTGGGACAGACGAGAACTCTCCGGCGGCCGGATGCGATGAAAAGCTCGCTCCTAGGACCGTTCTTTTTATCCGAAGAGATACGCCAAGCCATCAATGAACGCGGCCTTTCCTGTCTCGAATTAGCCGAAGATGAACTCATCGAAAAACTCTGCGCCCTGCTGGAGGCGGGCGCCGCCGTTGGGCTATTCCGCGGACGCATGGAGTTTGGCCCCCGGGCGCTGGGGGCCCGGAGCATCATCGCCGATCCGAGGAATCCGGCGATGCAAAAGCGCCTCAACCTGAAGATCAAGTTCCGGGAAAGCTTCCGTCCCTTCGCGCCCGCGATTCTGGAAGAAGACGCCGCGGAGTATTTCGAAATCGACGGCCCAAGCCCCTACATGCTCCTGACCGCCCCGATTCGAGCGCGGCATCGGCTGGCCCCAGCGCCCGGAGACGCCGCCGCCGGCCTGGCCCGCCTCAACATCCCCCGCTCCAATTTGCCGGCCGTTACGCACATAGACTACAGCGCCCGGCTCCAAACCGTTTCGAGAAGCGCCAATCCCTTTTTTCACGCCCTGCTCTCGCGCTTTAAGGCCCGAACGGGCTGCCCCGCGCTGGTGAACACGAGCTTCAACGTCCGCGGCGAACCCATCGTCCGCGCGCCCCGGGAGGCCATCGAATGCTTCTTGGCCACGGGCATGGACGCGCTGGCCATGGAAAACTTCCTCTTGAAAAAAACCGGCAACGAGCCCGCTCCAAGCCCCTTTGCAGGCCGGGCGCATCTGGATTAGCCGCCATGAAATTCAACAGACGAGACTGGAACCCCGACGCGAAGAAAATCAGGAACTTCGCGGCCTCGCTGGCCGGCGGAAGCCTCGCGGCCTCGGCGATCCTATTGTGGCGGGGAAAGCCCCACTGGCCCTGGGTCGCGGCCGGGGGGCTTCTCTGCGCAGCGGCGGCTTACTTCTGGAGAGCCGCGGGGATTTGGCTCTATCGGCTCGTCAACGGCTTTGCGCGCGCGCTGACCGAGCTCTTAAGCAGCCTCATCCTGGCCGTCGCCTATTACGCCTTCGTCTCCCCCCTCGCCGTGCTCCTGCGCCGCTTCCGCCAGGACGGCCTCAACCTCAAACCGGGCGGCGCGGACAGTTTCTGGCAGCCACTCCCGGAACCCGGCGAAAAAGATAAGATTAGATGCGAGAGGTTATACTAATGTCAAAACGCCCGTCGTTCGCGCGCGATCTTCTGGATTTCGTTTGGCAAAACAAGAAGTGGTGGATTATCCCGATGCTTCTTGTGCTGGCGGCCTTCGGCGTCCTCATCGTTCTCAGCGCCTCGGCCCCAACGCCCTTCATCTACACGCTGTTTTAAAAGAGCGCGGCGGCCTACTTAAAGGCCGTGAATACGAAGTGCGGAGGCAGGTTCCGGATCTCAAGCTCGATCCGAACTTTCTTGAAATGGTGCTTCAAAAGCGGGATGAGGTGCGTCGTGACCTGATAGGCGACGAACCGGCCGCCAGGCTTGAGCAAATGCGAGGTTTTCTTGAGCAGGGTGTGCCTGTCCTCCGGACTCAAGAATGCGAAGGGGATGCCCGAGAAGATGACGTCGGCCGACCCCATGCCGAATCGCGGGGCGAGCTGGTCTATCTCCCGCACATCCCCGTTATAAACTGTCAGCCGCGGATCGGACACATCGCGCAGGGACTCGAATAGGTTCTTATTGAGCTCTATCGCCAGCACCTTGCTGTCCTTGTGCAGCTTCCCCAGAATAGCCCGAGTCATCACGCCTTGGGCGGCGCCGTATTCGATCACGTCGCGCGCGTGTTCGAGATCCAAAGCCTTCACCACACGTCGAACCAAGTAGCGGCTTGACGGCGTGATCGCCGCGACCCCGCGGTCGCCCATGAATACCTTGAAATAAGAGAAGAGCTTGTCGCTATCCGCAGGCTTGCCCTTCAAGATGTCGGCGACGGCGTCCTTTGATTTCTCGTGGCTTTTGAGCGTTCCCATGTGAGAAGTCCTTGAATTAAATTTCAATCCGATTTGAAACATCATATCGGGATAAGCCCGGCAAGTCAACCCGATCCGGCAAATGGCGCGGCCAGAGCGTAAAATCTATAATCACCGTAATATGTCGCGATTCCGGGTTAAATCCAAATTCAAGCCGGCCGGGGACCAGCCTCAGGCCATCGCGGATTTGGCCCGGCGCATCAAGGAGGGAGCGAAATCCCAGGTCCTGCTGGGCGTGACGGGCTCCGGCAAGACGTTTACAGCCGCCAAAGTCATCGAGGCCTTGGACCGACCGACCTTAGTCATCTCCCCGAATAAAGTGCTGGCCGCACAACTCTACGCCGAGTTCAAGGCGTTTTTCCCGGACAACGCCGTCGAATTCTTCATCTCCTACTACGACTACTACCAGCCCGAGGCCTACGTCCCCTCGACCGACACCTACATCGAGAAGGACTCCGCCATCAACGATCGAATCGACCGGCTGCGTCTGAAGGCGACGAGTTCACTCTTATCCCGCCGGGACGTCATCGTGGTCGCCTCGGTCTCCTGCATCTACAACATCGGATCGCCGGAAAGCTACAAAGAAAGCTCCATTCCGCTGGCCAAGGGCCTGCGCATCTCGCGCGGAGACTTGCTCAAGCGCCTGGTCGACATCTACTACGAGCGCAACGAGACCGAGTTCACGCGCGGCAAATTCCGAGTCAAGGGCGGCGTGGTCGACATTTTTCCCGCTTACATGGAGACGGCGCTGCGGGTTTCCATCGGCGACCAAGGCGTCGAATCCATCGTCGAGTTCGAGCCTCTGACCGGAGCGAAACTCAAGACCTTGGAACGGGAATGGATTTATCCGGCCAAGCACTTCGTCACGCCCGGAGACGAACGTGAACGGGCCATCGCCGCCATCGCTCAGGAGCTCTCCGCGCGGACGGCGGAGCTCAAGGCCCAGGGGAATCTTCTTGAGGCCCAGCGCCTGGAGCAGCGCACGCGCTACGACCTGGAAATGCTGCGCGAGATGGGCTTCTGCCACGGCATCGAAAACTACTCCCGCCATCTCTCGGGCCGGCCGGCCGGCGAGCGCCCCAACTGCCTCATCGATTTTTTCCCCAAAGACTACCTCCTCTTCATCGACGAGTCCCACATCGCCGTGCCGCAGATCCGGGGCATGTATGAGGGCGACCGCTCGCGCAAGCAGACCTTGGTCGACTTCGGCTTCCGCCTGCCCTCGGCGCTCGACAACCGCCCGCTCAAATTTCACGAGTTCGAGGCCTTGGCCGGCCAGACCGTCTTCGTCTCCGCGACGCCCGGGCCCTACGAACTCCAGAAATCGAAGGGCGAAATCGTCGAGCAGATCATCCGCCCGACGGGCTTAGTCGATCCCCAGGTCATCGTGCGGCCCAGCGAGGGCCAGCTCGAGGACTTGATGGGGCGCATCCGCGCGCGCGTCGAAAAAAAGGAGCGCGTCTTGGTCACCACCTTGACCAAGAAGACCGCCGAGGATTTGGCCTCTTTCCTGGCGTCCAAGGGCCTGCGCGTCAGATACCTCCACTCGGACGTCGAGCCTTTGGAGCGCATCGAAATCCTGCGCGATCTGCGTTCGGGGAAATTCGACATTCTCGTGGGCATCAACCTTCTGCGCGAGGGTCTGGACCTGCCGGAAGTCTCCCTCGTGGCGGTCCTGGGCGCGGACCACGAGGGCTACCTGCGCTCGGAGACCACGCTCATCCAGATTTCCGGCCGCGCCGCCAGGAACGTCGGCGGCGAGGTCGTGTTCTACGCCGACGAGGTCACGGGATCCATGCGCAACGCGCTCGCCGAGATGGAGCGCCGCCGCGTCAAGCAGGAAGCCCACAACAAAAAGCACAAAATCACTCCGAAAAGCGTGGTCAAAGCCGTGGCGGATTTGGAAGAATTCCAGAGTTCGTCCAAACGGGAGGGCTTGGCCATGCTCCGGGAGACGGCCAAGCCGCTTTCGGCCAAGGACGTGCCCGTGCTCATGGATGAGATCGAGTCGCGCATGAAAGAAGCCGCCGAAAACCTGGATTTCGAGACCGCCGCGGCCCTGCGCGATCAGTTGTTCGAATTGCGCGCCATGTCGGCGGTTAAGGCGGCCAAATGACGGCGAAAGAGCTCATCCGCGCCGCGCTGCGAGAAGACCTTCAAAGCCGCGGCGACGTCACCACGCAATTTTTCGTCCCCAAGAGCGCGCGCCTGCGCGGGGCAATCATCGCTAAGGCCGCGGGTGTGGTCTGCGGCGGCGAGGTCGCGCGGCAGGTGTTTCGGTCCGTTTCCCCCTCTTGCCGCGTCGCGATCAAAACCCGGGACGGGCGCGCGGTCAAGCCCGGGCAAGTCATCCTGGAAGTCTCCGGCGGGCCTGGCCTCTTGATCGCGGAGAGAACGGCTTTAAACTTCCTCCAGCATCTTTCCGGCGTCGCCACGCTGACCGCGCGCTACGTCCGAGAAACCAAAGGCACCCGGGCCAAAATCCTCGACACGCGCAAGACCCTGCCCGGCTGGCGGGAGCTGGAAAAATACGCCGTGCGCTGCGGCGGCGGCGTCAACCACCGCGTCGGGCTCTACGACGCCGTTCTCCTCAAGGACAACCACTGGGCGCTCAACTCCGACGTCAGCGCCGCGGTCGCGCGGGTGCGCCGCCGCTATCCCAAGATGACGGTGGAAATCGAGGCGGCCGACATGAAACAGGTGGAGCGGGCCCTTGAAGCCGGCGCCGGCATCGTCCTTCTTGACAACATGCCGCCCGCGCTTTTGCGCCGGGCCATCCATTTCATCCGCCGGACGCGGCCCTTGGTCCGCATCGAAATCTCGGGCGGCGTCAATCTGAAAAACGTCCGGGCCTTGGCGCGGCTGGGGCCCGATCGGATCTCCATCGGCCGGATCACCCACAGCGCGCCGGCCCTGGACATGAGCTTGGAAATCGCGTGAGCCTGCCCGGCGTCTCCTGCGTCTTGAAGCTTTCCCGGACGGAGTCGACCCAATCGACCGCGCGGTTTTTGGCCGAACAAGGCGCCCAGGACATGACGCTGGTCTGGGCCGAGTCCCAGAGCAAAGGCCGCGGCCGGATGAAGAGGAGATGGAGCTCGGACGAAGGCGGGCTCTACATTTCCCTCATCCTGCGGCCGAAATTTACGCCCGAACTGCTGGCCGAATTGAGCATGATTTCGGCCGAAGCCGCGGCGGCGGCCATCGCGAAATACGCAGGCGTCGAAACCATGGTCAAGCCGCCCAACGACGTGTACGCCCGCGCCGCAAACGCGGCCGGGGCGCGGCGAGCCCCAAGCGCGAGAAAAATCTGCGGCATCCTAGCGGAAGCCGCCGGAGACTCGCGCCGGGTAGACTGGCTGGTGCTGGGCATGGGCATCAACGTCAACAACGCGCCCGGCCTGCGCACCGCGTGCAGTCTTAAATCACTGACCGGGAAGTCCTGGAACGTCGAAAAAATGCTGGAAGCCTTCCTCGCCGAGTTCGAGCCCGCCTACCGGCGCATCGGCTGAGGGCTCCTAGGCCGCAAAGCCCGAATTTGTATAATCGTCTATCTTAAGCAGAGAGGAACAGCATTATGGGCGATACATTCTTGACCCGGGCGGGATACGAGAAGTTGCGTAAGGAACTGGAGCCTTTGAAGGCCCAGAAAAACCAGCTTTCGCTCGACATCGCCGAGGCGCGCGAAAAGGGCGACCTCAAGGAAAACGCGGAGTACCACAGCGCAAAAGAAAAATTGGGTGAGGTCATGGGCCGTATCGCCAAGATCCAGTCCAAACTTGAGAACGCGAAAATCATCGACGACCTCAAAACCCCGAAGGGGACCGTCTCCATCGGGTGCCGCGTCGACCTCAAGGATGAGGACGGCGACGAGTTTTCCTATACGTTAGTTGGCGAAGACGAGTCGGAACCTGCGGAAGGCCGGATTTCCGTCTATTCGCCGCTGGCCCAGGGCCTCTTGGGCAAAAAAGTCGGCGAAAAAGCAGAAGTCAGCCTTCCCGCGGGCATGCGCGTATTCACCATTCTCAAGGCCGAACCCGCACTCTAGCGCCAATCGCGTGGACATTTCCCGGGCCCTCAAGGCGCGCGCCGAACAAGCGGGCGCGGCGTTCGCCGGCATAGCCCCTGCCGAGCCGTTTCCCGAGGCTGCCGCCTACAAAAAATGGATTGATTCCGGCATGCACGGGAGCATGGACTACATGGCCCGTAACCAGGACAGCCGCGAGGACATCGCCGCCTGGTATCCGGAGGTGAAATCGGTCTTAGTCTGCGCCTTTTCTTACGCCGATAACGCGCCGCGCCCAGCCGACCCAGGGCAGGGCCGCGTCGCGCGCTATGCGGCCCTGCCGGACTACCACCCGGAGTTGAAACGCCGGATGGAAGAAATCCTCTCCTGGCTCAAGGCCCGTGTCCCCGGAGCGGACGGCCGCATATTCGTCGACACGAGCCCGCTTCTGGAGCGGCTCTACGCCCGCTACGCCGGGCTGGGCTGGGTCGGCAAGAACACGATGGTTATTTCCCCCAAGGCCGGATCCTATTTTTTCCTGGCCGGATTGGCCGTGAATCTCACGATGGAACACGACGAGCCCATCGCGGATCACTGCGGCAGCTGCGCCCGCTGCATCGAGGCCTGCCCGACCGACGCCCTGTCCGCTGAGCGCGTTCTTGACGCCTCGCGCTGCATCGCCTACTTTACCATCGAGCACAAAGGCGCCATTCCGTCCGAATTCCGCCCAAAAATCGGAAACTGGATCATGGGCTGCGACATTTGCCAGGAAGTCTGCCCCTGGAACCGCTTCGCCGGCCCGAGCCCCGTTTTTCCGCCGGCGCTTCCAGAAAGCCTACCCTTAAACGAGTTCCCGGGCATGGATAAAGACTCTTTCCGGCAGAAATACGGGGAAACGCCTCTTTCCAGGCCGAAGCTCAAAGGATTAGTCCGCAATTCCCTCTTGGCGATGGGAAACTCTCGCGAAGCGGTCTACCGCCCAATTCTCGAAGAATTCGCCGCGAATCCGGATCCAATCCTGAGCGAGCAGGCCGCCTGGAGCCTCGCCAGAATTTCCGAATCTCCGCTGGAGGCCCGGGCATGAGGATCAAGAGCTCTTTTCTGGCCCTGGCCCTGCTAGGCTGCGCGCTTCGTGTCCTCCGAGCCGAGCCGACGCCCATGCCGTCGCCTCAATCTCAGCTGCCCGAGAAGCCCAACAAAGAGGAATCTCCCTGGCCCACCGGCACCGCTCTAGATTTGATGATTCATCCCATCAAGCAAGGCATGGCCCTGTTCCTGCCCTCCATCGCGACGGACCCCAACAGCGGCGTGACTTACGGCGTCATGCCGATTTGGGTTCTGCAGTCGCCTAAAACCCAACAAATCGAATACATCCACGCGCCCTCCGTGACCTACAACGAGTACTTCGGCTGGAGCGCGACATACCGCCTCTACTACTACCCCACGGCCGACTCCAACCTGGTCCTGCGAGGCGCTTGGGACAAGGACGACCACGAAGCTTACGCCAGTTATCAAGACCAAAAATTCCTGCATAAAAACATCGCTCTCGATCTCCTCTTTCAGGACAATGTGGACGCCTCGCGGCGGTTTTTCGGCATCGGCCCGGGAACGCCCCTGGGGGCGCAGACCAACTACACGGAGGACTACATCCGTACCCAGGCGTCCCTAGGGATGCCCCTCGGCTACGACTCCCTCTGGAAGGTCTATACTTCGAACCATTTTATATCGGAGAGGACCTACAACGGTCCCATTCCCGGATTCGCCTCGTTTCAAGCTACGTATCCAGAGCAGTCATCCCTCTCACGGCAAAGCATCGACGAGTGGCGCTTGGCCTTGGCCTATGACAGCCGAGACGGCACCATCACTCCCACGCACGGCGCGCTCTTGAAGCTCTACGCCGGCTATGCGGCGCAGTCCCTGGGAAGCCAGTACGACTACGACCGCTACGGCATCGATGCTCGCTACCTCCACGATTGGAACAATCCAAAGGCCGGCATCACGGCGGTCCAGTTCCAGTCCTCGCAGCTCCTGGGAACAAACGTTCCTTTCTGGGCTCTGCCGTCCTTAGGCGGCAAGTATTCACTGCGGGCCTACGGCGACGGGCGCTTCGTGGACAACGGCATGGCGGCCGTAAACGCCGAGGAGCGCTTCACGGTCTATAAGAAAGAAATGGCCGGCGTGCAAATCGAGGCCCAGGTCGCCCCTTTTGCCGGCTTGGGCACGGTGTACAACTCGCCGGAAGACGCCCAATCCAAGTATCTGCGCCCCGTCGTGGGAACGGCGTTCCGGGCCATCGCGCCGCCGCAGGTCGTCGGCTCCATCGATTTGGGATTCGGCCAAGAAGGCGCGGCCATCTTCATGGATGTCAACTACTCGTTCTAGTTCCGGCGCGGACTAGACCGAACGCGCCTTCTGATACGCGGAATGCAGGACTTGGTATAAGGCGGGGCTGGCGAAAGCGACAAAAAGCGCCGCGCCTTTGAAGAGCCTGCGCCGCCCGGCCGGATAAGAGTCCATCAAAGCGCGCCGCGCCCGCCAAGCCGCCCCCCATCCGCCCAGCAGCCTGTGCCTGAACAATTCGCACAGGAGCCGCTCGCGCTGCGAAGAAAGCCGCAGGCCCTCGGGTACGTTCATGGAAAGACTGCCGCAGCGCGCATCCAGGTGCGCATCCAAAGCCCGGCGCACTTGGATTCGGCTCTCGAGGGCTTCTGGCTTGAGCAGCGTTCCAGCATAAGAGTTCGATCCATGCACGCGTCGCAGTCCGAGCATTTCCGGGATATTTTCCGCTTCGGCCTCAAAAAGCGCATGAGTATACAGATATTCATCGGCGCAGAACCGCAAATCCTCCGGAATGGGCAGGATGCTCTTGATCGCGTCATTGCGGAAGGTCAATCCGCTGGTGCCGGTGAACCGCGCTCGGCCGCTCCGTAAATCGTCCAAGGAATAGCGCGCGGGCCAATGTTCGACGTAGGTGGGCAGCGGCCGCCCTTCGGCGTCTACGGTCCGCATCCAGTGCTGCACCAAGCCGGCCTTGGCATTGGCTTCGAAGCGCGCGATGACTTTGCGCAGCTTTTGCGGCAACCACTCGTCGTCCGCATCCAAAAGAGCCACATAGGCGCCCCGGGCGAGGGCCAAGCCTGCGTTGAGCGCGCCGGCTTGGCCGCGGTTCTCCTGACGGTGGAAAATCACACGGTCCTTGTAAGCCGTCGCGCGCTCCGCCGAGTCGTCTGTAGAACCGTCATCGACAATGATGATTTCCATTTGGTGAGCCGGGAAGTCCTGCGCCAAAACGCTCTCGACGGCACGAGGCAGGTAGCGGCCGTAATTGTAGTTATTGATGACGACGGAAACCTTGATCATGACCCGTTCATCCGTTCAAATAACGGACGATGGCGTCCGCAATGCGTCGGGCGGCGCGGCCGTCTCCGAACGGGTTCTTGCAGGACGCCATCCGTTCGTAGAAAGCGCGATCATCCAAGATGCGGTTGAGCGCCGCGGCGACGGCCCTTCCGTCGCGCCCCACAAGGACGCCGCCGCGCGCGGAAACGATTTCCGGCCGCTCGGTCATCTCCCGCGCGATGAGAACGGGCTTATGAAAAACAGGCGCCTCCTCCTGAATTCCGCCGGAGTCGCTCAGAATCGCGTAGGATCGGCGCATCAGCTCAAGAAAGCTCAAGTAGGGCAGCGGGGGTCCCAGAATGATTCGCGGGTGCGCGAAATACCTTCGGGCGGCGCGGCGCACCTCGGGGTTTGGGTGAACCGGGTAAAACGCCAAAGCGTCCCGATGGGCGTCCAGGGCCTTTTTGAGCCCGCGCGCGATCTCTCCGATCGGCCGGCCGAAGCTTTCGCGGCGGTGCAGGGTCACCAGAACAAGCCGCTTCGTCAAGCCGATGGATCTCAGCCGCTGCGGCAGCATGGCGCGCCGGCCTCTGATGAGGGAACGTCCCCACCGAACCGCGTCGATGGCGGTGTTTCCGGTGAGGACGATCTTCCTGCGCCCGATACCCTCGCGCAAAAGGTTCATACGGGCACCCGCCGTAGGAGCGAAGCACAAAGAAGAGAGGTGATCCATGAGCACCCGGTTGCCTTCCTCGGGGAACGGGTTGCCGAGATCCAACGTGCGCAGTCCCGCCTCAACGTGGGCGACGGGAATCTTCTCATTGAACGCCGCCAGCGCCGCGCCCGCGGCCGCGGTTGTGTCGCCCTGGACGACGAGCATGTCCGGGCGGTTCCGGCGCAAAAAAACGGCCGTTCGCGCTACGGCGCGCCCAAGAACGTCGTTGGGGGTCTGCCCGCGGCGCATCAGATTCAGGTCCGAATCCGGCCGCAGGCCGAAAACCTTGAGCGCGTCGTCGAGCATCGCCCGGTGCTGGGCGGCGGCGACGATCAGCGTGCGCGCGCCGCGCGAACGGGCCAGTTCGCGCACGACCGGCGCGAGCTTAATCGCCTCGGGCCTTGTCCCCATGACGACGGCGATTTTTTTCATGCGGCGCTCCATTTGAGCCGCCACCGCATCAGAGGCGAGGCCGCGTAAGCCCGCTGGGCCGACAAGAACAGGGCGGGAGAAACGAGCGCGAGAGCCAGCGCCGCTCCTTTAAAGACGGCGTAGCGCTTGGACCCGCACAAACGCATCCATTTCCACCAGCATCCGATGGCCTTCCCGAAATTCCGGCGGTAGCGGTGCAGGAACATCTCCATCTGCACGGCTTCCAAATCAAGCGCCCGCAGCACGCCGGGGTCAATGGCTATTCCGTGGCTGCTCAAAAAGTCACGGTGATAATCCCTCATCGCCAGATGGAACTTAAGCACGCGCGCAAGCTTTTCTGGCTCATCGTAAAGCGTTTTCCCGAAGAGGTTGCCTCCGTGAATGCGGCGGCGCCCCAAAACCTCGGGCACCACGGCGATGGGGCCCCGCACGGCGGCCGCCAGCCTCAGGCAGATGTCCGCGCCGAAAAGGAACTTTTCAGGGAACGGCGTATCCGGGCGCAGATCGTCGGCCCGAAAAACGAGGCCGCTCGATCCCGCGGAAGCCAGCTCGCCGTTGAGCAGCTGAGTCAGCGTCACCTGCGTCGGTCCGGAAGGATACGAAAAGCCGGGCAGGGGCCGACCTTCCGCGTCGGTGTAACGAAGCCAGTGCTGCGCCAATGTTTTGGACGGCTCGCTTTCCAGCCGACCGATTGTCTTGCGCAGTTTGGCGAGCTCCCATGCGTCATCGGCTTCCAGAAGTGCCACGTACTTCCCGCGGGCTTGGGCAAACGCGAGGTTGAACGCGCTGACTTGCCCGCCGTTTTCCTTGGAGATCCAGCGCGCTCGCCCGAGGTAAGGCCGGAGGCGTTCCTTCGAGTCATCCGTGGATCCGTCGTCGACCACGATGACCTCCATGTCGTCCGCCGGAAAATCCTGAGCCAGGACGCTCTCCACCGCCTCGGGCAGGTAGCGCCCGTAATTGTAATTAATGATCACGACCGTGACGATTGGCCGCATCACCTCTCCGCGTTTTGGCCGCTTTCCCGCAACAGCATTGGAGAAATCATTTTAAGGACGGCGCCGTACTCCGGCGGAGCGGCGGCGGGCCGGTAGCGCGCCCGCAGAGCCGCGGAACGCAGCGCCTTGGCGGCGCGCAGCAACGGGGGCGGAACCAAGCTCATCCAATAGACCGCCGCGAAGAACCGCCCGTCTCCGAGCTCTTCACGCAGGAAACGCCGCGCCTGGGACGGCTTCAAACTTTTAATCATGAAGCCCGCCGAGGCCAGGGCCAACAGACGCCGCTGCGCCGCAAACTCCGCCGCCGCAATCCCCCCGGCGGAAAGCGCCTGCAGCGATTCCCGATACGCCGTCCGGTGCTCCATGGTAATCTGCTCCGGGTGAAGCCTGCGCACGGCCAAGGGCTCTCGAATGACGCCGACTTGAAGCCCGGCCCCAAGCATGCGAGCGTAGAGCTCAGTGTCCTCCAATACGCGCAGATCTTCCCGGAAGTATCCGTGTTCCGCGAACGCGTCCCGGCGCACCGCGACGTTCGTCGTCAAGTACGGCAGGCGGCTCTCTCCCACGGCCCACCACCCCGGCACGCGGCCTTCAGGAATGGAGCGCCCAGGTTCAAACACGGTGCCGATGATGCGCCCCTCGCGCAGCAGATAGGCGTTCGAAAACCAGAAGCCGATTTCCGGACGGGACTCGGCGTTTTTTCTGAACGTTTCCAGTCGTTCGGGCAGCCAGATATCGTCCGAGTCTATGAACGCGACGAAGCGCCCCCGAGCCTGGCGGATGGCATGGTTACGCCGCGCGTGCTGGCGGCGGTTGTCCTCGAAGCGCACGAACCGCAAGGAAGTCTCCGCGGCGAACTCGCCAAAGACCCGCGGCGTCTCGTCCGTGGAGCCGTCATCGATCACGAAGCATTCATAATCGCGGCAGGTCTGCGCCAGAACGCTCTGAATCGCCGACCTCAGCATGGCGGCGCGGTTATAAGTCGGCAGGATGACGGAAAAAAACGGCTCGCTCATGCCGATGCGTACACGATAAACCCGAAGCGCGTGGTACGGTATCCGCGCGAAGCAAGCAAGGAGCAGACGGCTTCCAACTCGGACTCCCCTCCCTCGACTTCCATCACCAAGCGGGGCTTGGCCGCCAAGGTCGCGTCGGCCCCCTTGAGAATTTTAGCGCAGGCTCCCTCGGCGTCAATTTTAATTAAATCGGGGCGCTCGGCGCCTAAGCGGCGCAGTATGCCATCGAGCGTCTCAGCCGGAACCTCGACGTCGTATTTCTCGCTGGTCCCCTCGATGGGCAAAACAGCGGAGTTCCAGCCGCTTGCCAGGCGCGACATGTGCAGCGTGGCGCGGCCCTCGAAATCCATGGCAGCCGCATGAACCGCGGCGACCCAGTTCATCTTGTTGGAGTCGATGTTTTTCTTGAGCAGTTCGAAATTGCGCGGCGAGGCCTCGATGGAAACGACCTTGCCGCACGGCCCGACCAGGCTCGCGGCCTCCAGCGTGAAAACTCCTTGATGGGCTCCCACGTCCACGACGATCTGCCCCGGGCGCGGACGGAAATCGTCGAGCGCGAAATACATGCCGTCGAAAAGAATCTCCTTGACCATCTCCCAGGAGGAAAGGACGTCAAGCTCCATCCACCGACCCGGGCGGGACTGCACTCTGACGATGTGCCCAAGAATTCCTTCCCGCGCGAGTTTTTCATAACTTTTGACCCGGCTCCGTCCCTGGGAGAGCCCCGTACGCCGGAACGAAGCGTAATAGAAATAGTACCGGATGACGAACGCCAGCCGCGCGCCTAAAGCGCCTTTAATCCGGAACTGGAACAAAACGTCGCGAAGGATGTTGCGTAGCGCTTTCATTCGTTAACGACCGGAGCTCTGCTCGAGCCGAAGTATAAAACGCGCGGGAGCCGTTCCGAATCTTTCGTTCAAGACTCGGCGAGCAAGCTCTCGATGCGCGACGTGAGCGCCTTGGACAAGGGCTCGGTGTCCGGCCCGAAACGGTCGGCGACGATTCCGCCGCGGCTGACCAGGAACTTCGCGAAGTTCCAAGGGATGTCTCCGTTATGGCCGGACTCAGTCGTCAAAAACTTATAGAGAGGATGAATTTCCTCCCCTTTAACTTTGATCTTAGAGAAGAGATCAAAATTGGTTGAATATTTGGTGCGGCAGAAGCTGGAGATCTCGGCGTCCGTGCCGGGCTCCTGCGCGCCGAATTCGTTGGCGGGGAAGGCCAGAATCCGCAGACCCTTGTCTTTGTAACGCTCGTAGAGCTTCTCCAGCCCCTCATATTGCGGCGTGTAGCCGCACAAAGACGCCGTGTTGACGACAAGCAGGACCTGACCCTTATAGTCCGCCAGGCTCTTCATCCGGCCGTCGATGGTCTTCATCTCGAAGGAATAAATCTTTCCGGCCGGCGCTGCGCTCGTCTTCATAAGCCCTCCCCGAATCCGGCGCAGGCGTTCCTTGGTCCCAAACACCACGTTGGCGACCGCCATGCCCGCCTTGCGCCCGAATTCTCCCATGGAATTTCCAGCGGAATTCTACATTTAATCGGCAATCTTCTCCAAATGAGCTATCATAGAATCGCCCGGCGAGGGCGGATTATGTGCGGCATCTGCGGAATCGTCTCAAAAAAAGGAGCTTTTCACGATCGCGAGCGCTTGAAGCGTGCCAACGATCTCATCGCCCACCGCGGCCCCGATGACGAGGGCTACCATGTCGAAGGTCCCGTGGGGCTGGCCATGCGCCGCCTCTCCATCATCGACCTGAAGACCGGGCATCAGCCGCTCTCCTACGCCGACGACTCCCTTTGGATCGTCTTCAACGGCGAGATTTATAATTACCAAGAGCTCCGGCGCGATCTGCTGGCGCGCGGCCGGAGCCTGAAGACCCAAAGCGACACGGAAACCATCCTGGCGCTCTACGACGAGATGGGCGCCGCCTGCGTGCAAAAGCTCCGCGGCATGTTTGTTTTCGCGATCTGGGATAAGAAACGCGAACGACTCTTCATCGCGCGCGACCGCATCGGCAAAAAGCCGCTGGTCTACGCCGACACGCCAGAATTTTTCGCTTTTGGCTCGGAAATGCGCTGCGTAGCGGTCTGGCCCGGAATCTCCGGTGAAATCTCTCCGGAGGCGCTGGATCAGTACCTTTCCCTGCAGTATATCCCGTCCCCGGGAAGCATCTACAAGTCCATCAAGAAGCTGCCGCCGGGGCACACGCTCACGTTGGAAAACGGCCGCGTCCACGTGGAGCGCTACTGGGATTTGCCGCTGGGAGCGCCCCCCCCAACCACGGACTTCGAGGAAGCCAAGACGCTGGTGGCTGACAAGCTCAAGGAATCCGTGCGCCTGCGCATGATTTCCGAAGTGCCGCTGGGTGCCTTTCTTTCCGGCGGCATCGACTCCTCCGTCATCGTCGCCCTGATGAGCGAACTCTCCGAGCGGCCGGTCAAGACCTTTTCCATCGGCTTCGAGGAACAGGCGTTCTCGGAGCTTCATTACGCCAAGGAAGTAGCCCGGCGCTACGGCTGCGAGCACACCGAGTTCATCGTCAAGCCGGAGATGGCGGAGATCCTGCCCAAACTCGCCTGGCACTACGGCGAGCCCTACGCCGATGCCTCGGCTCTGCCGTCCTACTACGTCTCGCGCGAGACGCGGAAACACGTCACCGTAGCCCTAAACGGCGACGGCGGCGATGAGAACTTCGCGGGCTATGTGCGCTATTGCGCGATGAAGTTGAGCCGCCTCTTCGATTTTCTGCCCTCCCCGGCCTTGGCCGCGCTTAAATCGGGCGCCGAGTTCCTGCCGGAGTACCACGCGCCCTATGGGTTTTCTTGGCGTCTGAAACGTTTTCTGCGTTCTCTGCTCCACGCGGACTTGGCCCAGCGACACCTCAAGGTCGTCGGCTACTTCACGGAAGAAGAGAAAGAGGGGCTCTACAGCGCCGACTTCAAGTCGCGCCTGGGCGCAGGGCGCGGCGCGGCCCTGCGCTATCTCGCTGACGCCTTCGCGGCCTCCAAGGGCGAAGACTTCGTCAATCGCCTGCTCTACGTGGACTTCAAGACCTACCTTCCGGAATGCCTCATGACCAAGATGGACATCGCCAGCATGGCCAACTCCCTGGAAGCCCGCTCGCCGCTGCTTGATCAGGAATTCGTCGAGACCGTCTTCACCCTTCCGGGACATTGGAAATTGCGCGGGTTCACCGGCCACAAGTGGCTGATGAAGGAAGCCTTCAAGGACAAGCTGCCGCCGTCCATCTACAAGCGCGGCAAGATGGGCTTTGGAATCCCTCTCGGCGCCTGGTTCCGAGGGCCGCTCAAAGAATATTGGGAGAGCTTGGTTCTTTCTCCCGAGGCGTTGGGCCGGGGCTACTTCGCCGGGCCTGCCCTGCGCCGGTTCTGGGACGAACACCAAAGCGGACGCCGGGATCACGGCTACCGTCTTTGGGCGCTCCTGATGCTCGAACTTTGGCACCAAAACGGCGCCAAGCCGCAATAGCTGCACGACCCAGCCCTAGATCTTCAGCGCCGAGATGATGAACTGCACGCCGATGGCGACAAGCATCAAGCCCATCAGCCGGTTAATGATGTTGAGCGCGATGGGGCTCAGGCGCTTCGCGCCCGAAGCCGCGAGAGTTAAAGTCAAGTAACTCAAGAGAGAGACGAGCGCGACCACGCCGTAGAAAATAACCAGCTTGGACCAGCCGTCCGCGTGACCTGCGAGTACGATGACGGTCGTGATGGACCCAGGCCCCGAGAGCATGGGGATGGCCAGGGGCGTAATTGCGATGTCCTCTTTCCTTAAGCCCGCCGCGGTCTCCTCGGCGGTTTCCCGAAGGGGCGAGGGCTGCGCGCGCAGCATGTCCAAGGACGACAGGAGCAGCACCAGCCCTCCAGCGATCTGGAAGGCTTTGAGCGTGATGCCCAGCATCTTAAAAATCAGCGGGCCGGCGGCGGCGAAAGCGGTCAGCACCATCCAGCAGACCAGGCTCGCCGTGCGCGCGGTCTTTTTGCGCTCCGGAACGCTGTCCTGCGGCGTCATGGCCAAGAACGCCGGGATCGCGGCGAACGGATCGACGATGGCAAAGAGTGAGCCGAAGGTCAGGAGCGCGTATTCGAACATAAGGCCGTCCCGATTAGACCATTTTTAGGAACGCCGGACATAGGAGAGGGCGTGCCCCCATAGAGACGCCGCGGTCCGGCGATCCTCTTCCGAGGAAATGACGCTGCCGCAGATCCAGAACAGAGCGGCGCCCAGGATGCCCGCCGCGATGAGCTTGGGCCAACTGTCGAGCCAAGAGTGGACGGTCAATAGAACGCCCACGAGCAGCGCGCCGCTCACGAGCGGCGCATGAAGGCCGCAGGAAAAATATTCTTTCCAACTCAGAGACAAGATGCGATCGTGGACGAATCCGAGGTAAATCGAATCGGGAATCAACTGGGCCAGAAGCGATCCCGCGCCAGCTCCCGCGATGCCGTAGCGCGGGATTAGGAGATTCCACGCGACGACGCTGATGACGGCCTGGCCCCAAATCACCAAGGAGCTGTAGAGCGGCTTGCCGCCGCCCATGGCCACGGAGTTGGGGACGTAGTTGAGCATGAGCATGATTTGCGCCAGGACCAAGAATCTCGCGGGCCAGACGCTCGCGCTCGAGAAGCTTCCCCCAACCCAGAGCCCCAAAAATTGCGGCATGACGGCGAAAAGAAATACGTAAGCTGGCAAAAGCATCCACAGAAGCCCGCGCAAAGTTTTAAGGTATATCCTTTTGACTTCGCCGGACGACTCACGAACGAATGTCTCGCTGATGACCGGCAAAAGCACCACCGCCACCGCGGATGGAAAAAACTGGAGGCGCTGCAGAAGCCCGGCCGGAACCGAGTAGAGCGTCATTCCGGTAATGGACGTCCCGCGGGCCAGAAAAATCTTGTCGAACTGATAGGTCACGATCCAAGCGATTTGGCCGAGCCAGAGGCTTAGGCTGTAGCTCCCGAACTGCTTAATCCCGTGGTCGTGCGCGCGGGCGTCCGGGCGCCCCCATGCGGGCTTAAGCGCGCGCACCGCGATGGAAACTGCCGCGGCTGCGAGAGCGATGTTGAGCGCCGCGTACCACCGGGCGATGCCGCGGATGCCAAAGCCCGCGAAAACCGCGAGCGCGGCGCCCGAAATCATGAGCCCGTTTTGCGCCACGTAGATGGTGCTCTGCCACTTGAATCTTTGCAGCCCGGCCAGCACGGCCGAGGCCCACGAGGTCAGGGAAATCGCGAGCCCGGCGATCGCGAGGCAGCGCAGCGTAAAAATTCCAGGCGCGACGAGCGCACCAGAGACGTGGAAAATCCTCACGATGAGAAACCGGGCGCCCAAGCCGATGGCCAAGGAACCCGCGGCCGGACCGACCACGTGCAGCGCCAAGGAGTATCCGATGGCCTTGCGGACTTTGCCCGAATGGCCCGAAGCCGCGAACTCGGAGAGAAACTTCATAATCGCCGGCGAGGCCCCAAAGCCCAAAACCAGGAGGTAGCCGGCGACGGCGTTGAGGATGATGTAAAGCCCGTAGACCTGGACGCCGAGCCTGTGGATAAGGTAAGGCGCCAGAAAAAAACTCAGCGCCATGACGCACACCTGCCCGCTCATGCTCCAAACGACATTTTTGGCGAAGCGGACGGAGCGGACGCCGTTGTTAGTGGACATGCGATGCCGGTGGACCTTTAAGTCGGCTTGCATGCTACCAAATTGCCGCCGCGCGCAAAACCTGGTAGCATATGACGCCTCCGGTACAAGAACCCATGGATCTCAGCGTCGTGATACCGACCTTGAACGAAGCCGCGGGCGCGCCTCCCATAGTAACGCGCCTCAAAGCCCTGTTTTCGGAGAATGGCATCTCCAATGAAATTCTGATCGTGGACGGAGAATCGTCCGATGGCACGCAGGAACTAGCACGGGCGGCCGGCGCCGACGTGCTGCATTGCCCTGAATTGGGGTATGGTCCGGCGTTCCGCCAAGGAGTGCGAGCCGCGCGCGGAGACTTCATCCTGACCATGGACGGGGACGGTTCACATCCGCCCGAATTGGCGATTGATTTTTGGCGGCAGCGTAGCGATGCCGACGTCGTCATCGGCTCGCGCTACGTCCCCGGGGGCTCGGCTCTCATGCCTTTTTACCGATTGACGCTCAGCCGCCTCCTTAACGCCTTGACCCGCGTCTTCTACGGATTTCCGGTGCGCGATGCCTCGGGAGGCATGCGGATCTACAAGTCGTCTTTTCTAAAATCCATCCCGACCAGCGCCCAGGATTTCTCCATTCAGCAGGAGATTCTGGCGCGCGCTTTAAGCTCGGGCGCCACAGTCAAGGAAATTCCGCTCCAATTCCGTCCCAGAGCCGGTGGCCGCTCCAAGGCTTCGGCGCTGAACCTGGGGATGTCTTACCTCAAATTGTTTTTCAAAATAAAGTCTGGAGCGCTCCAGAGCCGCCCATGATTTTTTCGATCGTCATTCCCGCCTACAACGAGGAGCAGTCCGTTTCCGACATCCTCCGGCGAAGCTTGGCCGCAGCCGAGAAAATCAAGGCCGCGGGCCTGGGCATCTCGGACGTCGAGGTCATTCTCGTGAACGACGGTTCCTCGGACAAGACCGAGGCCATCGCGCGAGAATTCAAGGGCGCGGCCGTACTCTCCCATCACCGCAACCGCGGCTACGGTGCCGCGATTAAAACAGGCTTCGCCGGAGCGCGCGGCGACCTTCTGGGCTTTCTGGACGCCGATGGCACCTGCGATCCCGACTTCTTCATCGAGCTTATATCGCTTTGCCTAAAGGAAAATCTCGACGTCGCCGTGGGCTCCCGCCTTCACTCCGACGCGCGAATGCCGGCGGTGAGAGTCCTGGGCAACCGCATCTTCCGCGCCCTGGTCAATTTCATCGGCTCCTCATCGGCGACCGACGTGGCCAGCGGCATGCGCGTCCTGCGCAAAAGCTCCCTACACCGGCTCTACCCCCTGCCTGATGGGCTCGATTTCACGCCCGCCATGAGCGTTCGGGCCCTCCTCGACACCCGCCTAAGGCTGAAGGAAATCCCCATGCCCTACGAAGAGCGCGTGGGCGAGTCGAAGCTCAGCGTGGTCAAGGACGGGATGCGCTTTCTGCGCATCATCCTGGAAACCTCGATGACCTACCGGCCGCGGTTTTTCTTCGGCACCGCGGCCGCCGTCTTCGCCGCCGCGGCGCTCTGGGCCTTGGCCGCGTCCTGGGGAGGCCCGGAAAGCCCGCTCCTTTATTACCTGCGCAACGACCGCCTCGCGAACTGGATGCTGTTCCGGTGCGTGTTCATCAGCTGGTGCCTTTCCTCCGCCGCCTTCCTGGCGGCTTTCGGCTGGACCGCGCAGTCCCTCGTCGGAGCCATCAACGAAGAGGACTCTCCCCCGAAAACCAAGCTTCTTTTGGTATTAGCCGCGACGAGCCTGGTCCTGGCCCTTGTCATAAGCCGGCGCATGATTTACTCCTACCTGCTGACCGGCTCCATCCCGGAGAACAACTGGATTTTCATCGTGGCGGGAAGCCTTTTCGCCCTCATCAGCATCGAATTCGTCGCTTTCGCGGTCTTAGAGCGCGTGGCGTTCCTGCTTCGGGAAAGAACGCGGCAGACCGGCGCATGAGCAAAGCCGCCGTGCGGCAATGAAGCTTTCCATCATCATCCCTTGCTACAACGAGGCCGCGACCGTCCTTCAGGCGCTGCGGGCCGCGGAGAAAGCGCCGCTCCCAAAAGCCTTCACGTCCCGGGAAATCATCGTGGTCGACGACGCCTCCACCGACGGGACCTGGGAGATTCTGGAGCAGGAGGCCGCCGCGCGAAGCATCGCGGCGATTATTCGCCACCAGCGCAACCGGGGCAAGGGCGCGGCCCTGCGCAGCGCCTTCGAGCGCGCGGCAGGGGACGTCTTCATCATCCAGGACGCCGATCTGGAGTACGATCCCGCGGAGTACCCGCAAATCTTGGCGCCCATCGCGGAGGGAAAAGCCGACGTGGTCTACGGCTCGCGCTTCAGCGGCGCCCGACCGCACCGCGCCGCCTATTTTTGGCACATGGCCGGCAACCGCTTCCTCACCATTCTCACCAACCTAATCCTGAACTTAAACCTTACGGACATGGAGTCCGGCCACAAATCGTTCACGAAAGAAGTCCTGCGCTCCATGAACCTGCGGGAGAATCGGTTCGGCTTCGAGCCGGAGTTCACCGCCAAGGCCGCGCGGGGCGGGTGGCGCATCTACGAAGTCGGAGTCTCCTATTCCGGCCGGACTTATGCGGAAGGGAAAAAAATCAAATGGAAGGACGGCTTCCGCGCCGTTTACTGCCTGCTCAGATACGGACTCTTCACGGATTGACGGCGAGGATGTGGTACTGCGCTCCTAAAGGCAGACGCGCAAGCGCGGGCTCGAAAACGCGCAGACCCGAAAGTATCCTGGGGAAGTAGAATAAAAACCTAGTTGGGTACGGAGTGAGGAACCCCGCGCCGCGCAGGAGCTCGTGCGCCGACACGTGCGAAAGCGGAATGCTGCCCCGGTCGAACTCGATGCGCCGCATGACCATGCGCGTCCCCGGGTTCCAAGGATTGTTCTCGAAAAAACTCAGGTAGGCTCCGGGCGCGAGGCGCTCCCGGATGGCGCGCAAGATGTCGTTGCGCTGACCGGGCTCGATGTGGTGGAAAACTCCGTTGACGTAGCAGAGATCGAACACGCCCAAGGCCTCGCCCCCGCCCCAACGGCTGAAGCGGATACGGTCGGACCGCGCGGCTTTTCTGGCCAGTTCCAAAGGCTTTTCCGCGACGTCGACCCCGACGATGTCCGCGTCCGGGAAAAACCGGGCGAGAGCGCCGCAGGTCTCCCCCGTACCGCATCCGAAATCCAAAATTCGGCGCGGGCGAAAGCCCGCGGGCATGCGGTCGGCTAGATCCCGGACCCGTCCGTCAATGAAGAACTCCCTGCTTTCACCGGAAAGGCGCAGACCCTTGCCCAGGACTTCGTCGTAGTTCTGCTCGGAGTCGAATTGGCAGGACATCAGGATTTTCGCGGGGAGGCCGGCGACTTTCGGTAGACATATATCCCCGTGTTGGCGTAGAAAGAGGCGTCGTCGGCCTTGAACCCGAGGATGCTCCACGGCGCAAACGCCTTGATTTCCATGTAGCGTCCGGTCAGCCACGGCCTCATAGACGCCCGCCCCTCCTCGTCCAGCACCACGTAGCGCGGCGCCTCGTGCAAAGAAAGCGCAGAGGGCTTGTTGAAAATAACGAGGCGATAGCGCGAGTACGGGAAAGGCGGCGTGTGGGCTGGTTCAGGATAATTAAGCAGGCCCACGCTCGCGCCCCTGGGCACGTGGCTCTTCATCCAGGTCGCGGCCGACAGGCGCGTGGAGGACGGCCCAGAATCCAGAGCCATGTTCTTATAATAGACCAGGCTGTGGGCTCCGCTCTCCAGCAAAATGATTCCCATCAAGGCCAGCCCGGCCGCCGAAGGCAGATCGTTGGCTAGCCAGTCGGCCGCCAGCACGCACATCGGCCCGATGAGCGCATAGTAATAGCGCAACACGAACGGGCTGTCGGCAAAGCCCCAAAGTTTGGTGAAGGCGATCCACAAAGATAAAAAAACGGCCGCGCTTGAGAGCACCACGAACCGGCGCTCTTTGCCGCCCTTGATCAGCGCGGCGGCGACCGCGCCGGCCATGACGAGGCTTAAAGCGTCGCCTAAACCGGACACCCAACCGCGCGCCACGGCCGCCAAGGAGGAAGCGAATCCGGCCGTTCCATGTCCGACGTAAATCGTGAGCTCCCAGGCGAAATCCCGATAAGCCAGCAAGAGGTACGGGTTCGCCGCCAGGCAAAGGAGCGCGGCGCCGAAAACCGCCTCGCACATCCAAAAAAACTCGCGGCGCCGCCCATCGGCATCCCGCCCGCCGCCGCCCATCAACCAAGCCAACACTGGAACCACGGCGAAGCAGGCCATGGAAAACTCGGTGCCGGAGGCCATTCCCACCGCCAAGCCGCAGAGCCAATAATCCCGCCGTGAGCCGCCGCGCAGCGCGGCCAGCCCGTAGCGCAGGGCGGCCAAGCACCAAAAAGCGGCGCAAGGATGCGGCTTAAGAATATGAGAATGCACGGCGACGGCAGGGGTTAAAATGAACAAGATGGACGCCAGCAGTCCGGTTTTCCATCCGGACAGCAGACAGCCGATGTCGTAGAGCATCCAGATCGTCAGCAGTTGGAAAACGGCCATGAACATCCTGCCGCAAAGATAAAGCCGGGCCATCTCGCCGGGATGCGCAAGATAGTAGGACAGCCCGTGAACGAGATGAGCCGCCTTTACCAACGAGGCCGCGACCAAGAAGGCGCCCAACGGGTAGATGAACGCTCCGCCATAGACAACATAGAGCGGCTCGAAATCGAGTTTCCAAGGCCGCATCTGCGAGAGGATGATGAAGGATTTTTTTTCGTCGGGATCCTCCGACTGGAGCAAAAAAGAGCGGTAGGAATCCAGAAGCTCCGGCGGCGGATAAGTCCATCCCGGAGGAATCACGGCCACGCCCTTCACGTAGGTGACGGGCTCTTGCCTGGCCATATCCTTGTGGGAAAGCCAGATGTTCTTGTAAAGATGCTTCCACGATTTCGTCAGGTCTTGGATGAACTCCGGCGAAGACGTCGAGGCTCCCGGGAAAGCTCTGCTCGCGTTCGTGCGCGCCGGCAGGCCCCAGCGAATGCCCCAAAGGGCGAAAAATAAACCGGCGCCCAGGGCAACGAACCGCCCCCCCGCCTCCCGGCGCCGCGTTTCGGACGCGTCGGCCTTCATCGTTTTTTAGGCGTCGTCCCGAGGCGGTAGACTTTTAAAACCGGGCCGGCGACCCGGCCGGGCACAGGGTCGAAGCTCGCCTCCAGCGTCGCTTGCGTCTTCAATTGCCGGAAGAATGCCGTTAAATCCGGCGAGCGCTCCGGAGTCGCGCCCATGCTGGAGGTCACCACGTAGCCGACGCCGGCCATGCGTGCGGCCTTAAGGCCGCCGCTCACGTCCAAAATCGGATCATCGGCCTGGCTTAAGGCCACCTGCATGGGGTAGGTGCCTAAAGAGGCGGCCGAGCGCTTGATCCGGTAAATCCAGTAGCCTCCGCCAGGATGATAGTCCGCCATCGCGCGATAAAGGCGCCAGCGCGGAGAGCCGTTCGCCTTGGTGCGTTGGGCGAGCTCCTCCGCTTCGCGCTTGGCCATGACCAGGCGCGGGGAGTCATCGGCTTCATCCAACAGGAAGACGGCGCCCGCGGGGATGTTTGCGTCGATCCAGGCCTGGGATTGCTGGCGCGTGTCCGGGAGCCGCATTGTCCTGTCCATGGCGGCGCAGCGGGCCGCGCCCGGGAATAGCGCGGCGATGAAAACCAACGAGACCAACCACGATGGCAAAACCTCAGCCAGCCCCTCGAAGCCGGCGGAGGCTATGAAGGCCAGCGCCGGGAAAATGCCCAGCAGATAGCGTTGCCAGCCTCCATCGGGGTTGTTGATCAGAAATGGGATGTAGGCCAGAACGGGCAGGACTAGAACGACGGCAAGCTTCCATTCCCTGCGGCCGATAAGGACGAGGCCGGCCAGCAAAGCAATGCCGACAAGAAAACCCGGTCCGGCGAAATGCCAGACATTGCCGCAGACAGTCTTCAAGATAGCCAGCCGGCTCCATGCTCCCCGCAGCGCCAGCTCCTTGGATCCGTACATGCTGGTCCATTTCCTGAAATTGGCATAGTCCAGAAGGGCATAGGGCGATCCAGCAAGAAACGCGGCGGGAATACAGACGATGCCCTCAATGAGATTCCGCAGCGGCTGCCGGCGTCGGGACAGCAAATGCGCCAGCGGCAGAGCCAGCGCCGCGGGCAGAACCGTGTACTGGCTTGAAAACGCCAGCCCGAAGAAGGCGCCGCAGAGCCAATGATCGCGCCGCCGACCGCCCCGATAGATTCTCACGGCAAAGAGCCACGCCAGTGCCGCGAAGAAAAACATCAGGCAGTCCGGCTTGCAGGAATGCGAAAGGTTGAGAATGACCGGAGAAAACAGCAGGAGGATGGTTCCCCATGGCCGGCGCTGCGGCCCGCCCATCTCTTTTTCCAGCACCCAGAAAACCAGCGCGGCCGAAAGCCCGAACGCGGCGGAGAGCAGCCGCCCGATCAGGTAGAAGCCCGTGGGATGCCAGGCGTAAAGGCCGGCGAAGGCCTCGACGCCGTGGCGCAGGCCGAGCCGCGACCAAACCAGAAAATAAACTCCGTAGCAGAAAAAAAGGATGTAGGGCCACAACGTCGGGTACTTGAAGGCGTAAGGGCGCAGGCTGCCGCTCCCGAAAGACAAGGCCAGGTTGACCAGGTGAGGCTCGTCCCCGTTGAAGGTGTCGGGCAAGCCCCACATGATGCCGGCCAGGCGCAGGGCCACGGCGACCGCGAACACGGCGGCGAGGACCCGCGCCGCAAACGAAATCCGCCCGTTTTTCATCCCGATTTTACCACAGGAATTCTAGCCTATTCGCCAGGGTGCGGCAAATGTCGTATCGCTTGATTATATCGGCTTCTAAAAGCTAGATTTTCCACGATGGCCGTTCACTCGAAGAGCGACAAGGGCCGCAGGCCGGGCACGCTCAAGCCCACCGCCGAATTCTTCGCCCATAAGGCCATCATCTTCTGGCTTCCCATCCTTTACTTCCTTATATCATCCCTTTTCTACCTGCGCACCTACGACTCCGCCCAAGTCAAAATCACCATCATGCAGATGGGCGGCGTCGCCCTGCTGGCCCTGTGGCTCATCCGTCTCACGGAAACGGGCTTCTCGGCCCTCAGCAAGGAAGACATCATTTGTCTCCTGCCATTCATAGCCTATCTCGCCGACGGCATCTTTTCCTACCTCCACGCTCCCTACCACATGGCGAGCACGGATTTCTTCATCCGCCAGGTCTTCTTCATGCTGGCCGCCTTTGTCGTCATCTACGAGTTCGACTACGACAGCACCGAGTGGCTGACCCGCGTCCTCATCTGGACGGCCTGGGTCGCCATCGGCTACGGGTTCTGGCAGTTCATCGACGTAAACTTCTTCCCTCCAGGCATCGGCAAGGGCATCGATCCGTTCGTCTGGAGGGGAGCCTTCGGCACACGCATCTTCTCCACCTACGGGAACCCCAACTTCTTCGCCGACTTCCTGGTCATCATTTTCCCCATCCTCTTTACCCAGTACCTGAAGACCAAGCGCAAAAGCCTTCTGCCGCTCATGGCGATGCTGCTCATCGATCTGTTCGCCACCAACACCAAGGGCGCCTGGCTGGGCTTCGCGGGTGTGGTTTTCTTCTTCGGCGTCATCGCCTTCACCTATTTCAAGGAAAGGGTGGCGCGATACAAGAAGCCCATTCTGGGGGTCGTCGTCTTCGGCGTGCTGGGCTTGGTCGCTTACACCATCAAGGACTTGGACGCGCGCATCGTCTCGGCTAACTTCCGCCTTTTCACGTGGGAAGGAACCTGGGAGATGATCATGACCCAGCCCTGGATCGGCACCGGGATCGGCAGCTTCCCGCCCATTTATCCCGCTTTCCGAAGGCCGCCGATCTTTCACATCGAAGGCAAACACAATACGGAGACCGACCACTCCGAGGACGAGTATCTGGAGCAGCTCTTCGACAATGGAATCATAGGTTTCGGCATCTTCATCTGGCTCATCGCGAGTTCCCTCTTCATCGGCTTCAGGGCCCTAGGACAGTTGACCACGACCTTGACGCTAAAGGATGGGCGGCCGCCGCCGCGCACCTACGATTTGATGGGCTACCTGGTCGCCTTTTTGGGCATGCTTGGGCACAATTTTTTTGACGTCAGCATGCGCTTTGTTTCCTCCGGCGTCTACCTGGGGCTTCTCTCCGGCATGATTGTGAACCTTGCCCGCGGCCACGGCCTCTACGAGCTCCACGGCCTGCGGGAGGCGCAGAGCCCGAAAGTCAAAGCCGCGTCCGAAGAGCAGGCCCCGACGGTTTGGGAAACCCTCTCCGAATTCCTCATCTGGCCGGCGCGCATCGCTGCCTTCGGAGGCATCGTTTACGTCTCCTTCCTCATCATCACCCAGTTCAACGTTCTGCAGGGCCCCGCCTCCGCGCTCAACATGGCCGGAGAAACCTTGCAGTGGTTTCTGTCCTGGGGCGTGCTCCTGGCCTGCATAGGATACTTGGGCTGGAAGTTCTTCCGGCTCATCCTGCTGGCCCAGAATCCCCTGACCCCCACCATCATAGTTCTTTGCCTCTTTCCCCTCTACCACTTTTGGGGGCTCTTCGAAGCCGACATCCACCACAACATGGCCATTTTCCTCTCCAAGGAGCAGCATTGGGACGCGGCCATCCACGAGTATTACGAGGCGCACCGGCTCGATCCGAATTTCGTCATGTCGATGTACTTCCTAGGCAACGTCTTCAACGACCGCTTCGACATGAACAAGGTCTACAACCCGACCTGGGGAGACACGAACAACGTCCCGCGGGACGACTTCGAGCGGGCCTTGGCCGCCTACGACGAGGTGAGAAAGCAGGCGCCCAACTACGTGCAGATGCACTACCAGGTCGGCAACCTCTACTTCAAGCGAGCGCAGTGGGCCGCCACCCACGGCCATCCCGAGGAAGTCCGGAAGTACCTGGACTTGGCGATGACCCGCTACCGCATTTATGAGGGGCTTGATCCGGTTTATGGCCCGAATTTCCTGCGCATGGGCCAAATCGACATGATGGAAAAGAATTACCAAGCAGCCGCCAACGTTTACAAGGATTTTCTGCTGGCTCCTAAAGAACAAGTGGCGCAGTCCCTCATCGAAAATAAATGGCTGCGCAAAACCATCCTCTCCTATCAGGACTATTTCAACGTGCCTGGAATCCCCTATCCCGTTCACCGGCACGAAAACTACGCCGAAGACCCATCGTGCGTCGCGGCCTTTACGGGCTTGGGCGATGCCGATTACATGCTCGGCAAGCTCTCAGAGGCCGAATACGCTTACCTTAAAGCCATCAAGCTCGATCCGAACAAGAAGGATCCGGCCCTGGCTCCGGCCGAGCACGGCCTCTCGCTCGTTTACAGCAAGGCCAAGGCCGAAGGCCGCCTGCGCCGCGCGCCACCCCCGACGTCGGCCACTCCCGACTCCTTGCCCTACACCGGCTATGAGATCATCCCGGCCGCGCATTGACGCCGGGCTCTGCGCTCTCCTCCTTTTCGCCTCGCTCTCTCCGGCCAGCGCGGCGGCTTTCCCGCTCACCGATCAGGACGTCTTTGGAGCGATGAAAACGGAGATGACCCGTTCCCTCGCAGATATCCGCGAGGGCTCATTTTCCGCGCCTTATTTCATCGCCTACCGTCTCGTCTCCGACTTGAATTTCGAGGTCTCCAGCTCCTTCGGCGCCCTGACCGAGAAAGACGAGCGCCAATCAAGCACCCTCTATGTCGAGGTGCGCTACGGCAGCCGGCGCTTGGACAACACGAATCTTTCGTTTGAGGGCGTCAGCGGCCCGGCGCAGGACGATCCTCTCATCCTGCGCGAGGACTTGTGGCGCATGACCGACGCAGGCTACAAGGAGGCCATCGCTGGATACCTGGCCAAGAAGGCCGAAGACGTCACGCGATTCGATCCTGATCGCCCGGACGATTTCTCAACCGAGACGGCCACCGCCGCCGACATCCCTCAGGTTCCGCCCGATTTCGACAAAGCCGCGGCGGAGAGCCTGACCGAAAAATTAAGCGCCGTCTTCAAGAGCTATCCGGACGTCTACGATTCGCAGGCCTGGATCGAGCTGGACTGGGCGCGGCGACGGCTTTTGACCAGCGAGGGAACCGAAATCGCCAGCCCTTTCCAAAGCGATCCGGATGTTTTGGAGCTCAGCGCCCGCACGCGGGCGCAAGACGGCATGGCCCTTGAGCAGAGCCGGACCTGGGTCGCGCCCTCGTTCTCCAAGTTCCCGCCGCTCAAGACCCTAGAAGCTGCGGCGGAAGAACTCGCGCGCAACTTAGAGGCCGAGCGCGCCGCCCCCATCCAGCCGCCCATGACGGCCCCCGCCATCCTGGATCCGGAATTTACGGGCGTGCTCTTCCACGAGGCCATCGGCCACAAGCTCGAAGGCGAACGGCAACGCGATCCGCGCCAGAACCAAATTTTCAAGGACATGGTGGGTCGGCAGGTCATCCCCTCGTTTCTGAGCGTCGTCGACGATCCGACTCTAGCCGAATACGATGGGCAGGACACGCACGGTTTTTACCGCTACGACGCCGAAGGCGTGCCGGCACAGCGCGTGGTCTTGGTCGATCACGGCATTCTGCGCAATTTCCTGATGTCGCGCTGGCCGGTCAAAGGATTCCCCAATTCCAACGGCCACGGCCGCGCGAACGCCGCCCTGCGCCCCATCGGGCGCATGTCAAACCTCATCATCAAGGCTGCGGATCCCGTGCCCCTGGACAGATTAAAAAAGCGCCTGCTCGCGCTCATCCGCCGCAGCGGCAAACCTTATGGTTTTTTGCTCGTCGGCGCCTTCGGCGGCGACAACGTCAACTCCATCAGCGCGGCGCAGACTCTGGAGATTCGGCCCAAGAGGGTCTACCGCATCGACGCCCGGACCGGGAAGGCGACTTTAGTGCGCGGGGTGGCCATGGTAGGCACGCCGCTTGACGTCCTGAACCGCATCGTCGCGGCCGGAAACGACGAAACGCTCTTCAACGCCTATTTCTGCGGCGCCGAATCGGGCGAAGTGCCGGTGAGCCAAATCGCGCCCAGCGTGCTCGTCTCTGAAATTGAGCTGCAGAGGCTTCCGGAGAACCGCCGGCGGCCGCCGATTCTCCCGTCGCCCTTGCGCAGCCGATGAAAAAGAATAATTGGGGGCGTTGGGTGGCGGCCCTGCTGGCTGCGGGGCTCGCTCTGCGGCTCATCTACGCCTACCACGTCTACCGGACCCATGATCTACCGGGGCTTTCCACCGCGGCCGTTTCTCTCTCCATCGATCCGGATGGATACAACCTTCTGGCCGAAAATCTCCTCAAATCCGGAACCTACCGGATGTTTGGAAAGCTCGACACCGACCGCGAGCCGTTCTATCCGCTGCTCTTGGCGGCGGTCCACGTCCTTTTCGGCCCCTCGCCTGTTCCGGGCCTGGTTTTGAACGCGCTCATCGGGACCGCCTGCTGCGCCTTGGCCTGGGCCCTTGCCCTCTGCCTCTTCGGCGATCGCCGCGCCGCGCTCATCAGCCTGGCCGCCGCCGCGTTCTACCCCGAGTGGATTTATTACGGGGCTTACTTCTACCGCGAGCCGCTCATGACTTTGCTGCTCGGGCTTTGGCTCTGGCTGTGGCTGTCCCGGAGCCAGCGCCCCGAAATCCTCAACCACGTCCTCATGGGCGTGTCTTTCGGAGCGCTGGGCCTGGTCCGTTCGGCCATGCTGCCCCTGGGCGCGGCGTTCGTCCCCATCGCGGCCCTGCGCATCGAGCCCCGGCGCTGGGTCAAGACCCTGGGGCTTTTCATCCTTTGCGCCTGCGCCGTCCAGATTCCCTGGGTCTGGCGCAATTACAAGGTGACGGGGCGTCTTGTGGCCGGGTCCACCATGGGCGGCTCCATGATGTACCTGTCCCTGCTTAAAAACTACGATCTGCCGGACCAGCCGCTGGAAGCTCCCCTGGCCGCCGCCTCAACACCGCTCATCGCGCGCATCAAGTCCGAGAACATTCCCTCCGCTCAAGCGCAGACGCTCTATTACCGCGCGTCCTGGGACATCCTGGTGCACAAGCCCGGAGTGTTTTGGTACGCGTTTTTCCGCAAGGCCCTCAAATTCTGGCGGCTCTATCCGACGCCCGGCTGGCATTACGGGCAGAAGGAACTCGCGCTCATGGTCGTGGGCCTCGTCTCCAACGGACTGCTGCTGCTCTTCGGACTTTGGGGCGCATTCCTGGCCTGGCGCAGACGCTACGAGGTCGGCTTCCTGCTCTCCATCCCCGCGGTAACGACCGTGGTTTGCGCGTTTTACTGGGCGGTCATGCGCTTCCACACGCCCGTAATGCTGTGCTTCATGCCTCTGGCAGGATATTCCGCCGCCAAAGCCCTCGATCTGATCTTCCCCGCATGATCAAAAAGTTCCTGTTCCTCGCCGCCCTCTTAGCCTCAGTCCGGCCGCTTTGCGCCGCCGTCACGCCGCAGCGAAGCGTAGGCGCGGCCCTGCAGTCCGCGGTCAAAGCCGCTATGAAAATGAAGGAAGCCGGCTACCCAGTGCCCTACTACGTCGGGATCACGGCGACGCGCTCCTCCGACCGAGAGGACGACTGCCGGATGGGCGCGCTTGACGCACGCGCGACCCAAAGCCAAAGCTTCGTGGTCGGCGACGTCCGGGTCGGCGGCTACGCGCTCGACAACTACCCGCCGGCGCCCCCCGGCAATTTCCTGGGTTTTCCCGTCAATCTCAGCGACGTTTTCGCCCTGCGCTACGGCCTCTGGCGCGCCTTGGATGCCGCGTACAAAAGCGCCGCGGCGGGCTTTTTGCGCAAGCAAGCCCTGCGCGCGGTGCGCGGCAAAGCCGATTACGACACGGACGACTTCTCCCGCGAGCCTCCGCGCGTGCGCCTGGAGCCGGCTCCCGCCCTGCCGTGGACCGGCCGGGAACTGGCGGACGCCTGCCGGGAAGGCAGCGCGGCGTTCCGCAGCACGCCGAATCTTCTCAGCGCGGGCTCCCGCGTCATCGAGTCCGACTTCTGGTCCCGCCTCAGGGACTCGGAGGGCAGCCAGGTCGACTTCGGCGGCCGCTACGCGGAATTGGACCTGAACGCCTCGGAACGGGCGGCGGACGGATTGGAGGTTCGCGCCTCGCGCAGCCTGGTGGTAGTCTCAAGCGCCGATTTTCCCTCCGCCTCGGCGATCCGCTCCGACGCGAAGGCCGTCCTGTCCGACTTGGCGCTTCTCAAGGTGGCGCGAACGACTTCCCCGTTCGACGCGCCGGCCCTGCTTGATCCCTCGATCTCGGGAGCGATCATCATGGCCCTGGGCAAGCGCCTCTCCGGCGAAGACCTGCGCAACCCCTACGGCGCCCAGATTTTCCAGGGCAAGCTCGGCACCCGAGTGCTGCCGCGCGGCATCACCTTGGAGGACGATCCGACCCTGGCCTCGTTCGGCGGCGTCTTGCTTGCCGGGCACTACGCCTACGACGATCAGGGCATGCCCGCGCAAAAAGTCGTCCTCGTCCAAGACGGAATCTTGAAGAACTTCCTGCTCTCCCGCCATCCGATCATCGGCTTCCCGCATTCCAACGGCCACGGCCGCGGCGCCCCAGGCTACTGGATCACGGGCTTTCCCGGATCGCTCATTCTCCGCGCGCGCAAGCCCCTGGATCGCGCCAAGCTCGTCGCGCTCTTGCGGCGTGAGTGCCTCAAGCGGGGCAAGCCTTACGGCATTCTGGCCGAACATTTGATCGGCCTCTCCCAGAACGAGCAGGCTTCGGGCGAGGGCTCCATCCGCGTCGTCTGTGAGATGGTCTACCTGGTCAACGCGCGCACCGGTAATCTCACGCTCATCCGCAACCTCGACCTGGTCGGAACCCCGCTCTACATTTTGAACAACATCCTCGCGGTGGGCTCGAACCAGCGCGTGGAGAACTCCGTGGCGGACGGAGTCCCCGTGTCCGTGGTCGCCCCCAGCCTTCTGCTTTCCGACGTCGAGACCCAACGTTCGGACGAAAGCCCGCAGAAGGGCCCCGTCCTGCCGCCGCCCCCCGCGCCCCAAAGCGCTTTTTCCCGACCACCCGCCATCGTCCCGACCATCCCGCAAACCTCCCACGTGGAGGTCGTGCGTTACGCGATCAAGACCGCGCCGTCGGCCCGCGTCCTGGCCGCCCTGCCCGGAGTTTCACGCGTAAGCGTGCGCCGCGGCCCCACGGGCGGCGCCGTCGAAATCGAGATTTCCGGAAGAAACATCGCGGAGCTCGGAAAAAACCTGCGGCGCCTGAACGCTGCCATGGCCGCCGCAGCCCCGCGCGGAGAACTCATAAAATCCGTCTTGTGCCCGCCCTTGCCGCTGCCCGCCTACAAGGCGCGCTTTCGCGGGGCTTGGCCGCTGCCGGAGAAACCATGACGCGCAAGAACAAGGCCGTATTCCTCGACCGCGACGGCGTCCTCGTCACGGAGGCCGACTACCTGCGGCACGAAAAGGACCTGCGCCTCCTGCCCGGCGCCGCGGCGGCGCTGGTCCGCCTGCGCCGCGCGGGCTTCAAGCTCGTCGTCGTGACCAACCAGTCCGGCGTGGCGCGGGGATATCTCTCGCTTGCCACCCTCGCGCGCATCCATCGCCTCTTGCGCGCGCTGCTGCGGCAAAAAGGCGCGCGCTTAGACGCCATCTATTTCTGTCCGCACCATCCCGAGACCGGCCGGCGCGTGCGCTGCCGCTGCCGCAAGCCGGGCACGCTGATGCTCGAGAAGGCTGCCCGGCGGTTTTCCATCGACTTCGCGTCATCCTACTTCGTGGGCGATACTTCCACCGACGTCTTGGCGGCCAAAAACGCCGGCTGCCGCTCCATTCTGGTCAAGACAGGCTATGGCGGCAAGGACGGATCCTACCGCGTCAAGCCGGACGCCGTGGCGCGCGACTTGGCCGGCGCGGCGCGCCTCATCCTGGCGCGGGAAAAAGCCCTAAAAAAGGGCGGACGGCCGCGCCGATGAAGAAGCTCCGCCCCGAGGAGTGGCTCGCCGCCGGCTTGGCCCTGCTCATTCGCGCGGCCTTCGTCTTGAAGCTCGGCGCCTCGCGGTTCTACCAGATCGACGAGGGCGGCTTCACGGCCGACGCGCTCCGCCTGACCCGCGACGGAAGCTTCGGCCCGCACGCCCTAGCGCCGCTGGTGCCCGCCTTTTTCGCCGGTTTTTTCCGGCTCTTGGGGCCGAGCCTGCTCTACCCCCGCCTGGGCAACGCCGTCCTGGGCGCTCTGCTGGTTTTCGTGATCGGCCGCATGACCGAGGATCTCTCGGGCTCCAGGCGCGCGGGCCGCTTCGCGCTTTTCATCTCCTGCCTCTACCCGTTCTTCGTCTACTACAGCGGGCTCCTGCTCTCGGAGATCCCCTATACGCTCGCCGCGACGGCGGGCCTATGGCTCTTCGCCCGAAGCCTCGAGCCCGAGCGCTTTTCGGCCGGAGCCTGGGCGCTGGGCGCTTTTTTGCTGGGCGCGGCCGCCCTAGCCCGCCCGGAAGCGGAGTTCATCGTGCCCTGCCTATGGGCGCTCGCGCTTTTCTTCGTGCTCGCCCGGCGCCTCTCCGCCAAGGCCTGGGCCGCGGGCATCCTGTGCTGGCTTTTGCCCGTCGCGATGTGGTGCGCGCGCAACCGGATTGAGGCGGGGACCTTCAAGCTCGACGATCACGGCGGCATCACTCTTTTGGAAGGCACCATGCTGCTCGACCTAAACGAAATCGACACGGGCGTGGCCGTGAAGACCCTTGAGCAGACGCCCTTCTACCAGAAGGCGCAGTCGCTTTCGGAGCCCGCGCAAGACGGCCTCTATTTCCACGAGGCGCTCAAGTTCATGGCTGAAAACCCCGTTGAAACCCTTGGGCAATGGGCCTATAAGTTCGTGAGCTTCTGGCGATTTTATCCGCGGCCAGGCAAGCGCTACATTGACACTAAGACCAGCGAGCCCAACCTCGGGCTCCGCCATGACGCCCTCATTGCCGTAAGCCTCCTGACCGAACCCTGGCTCATCCTGGGTGGGGCCTGGGGGCTTCTGCTTCTCTGGAGAAAGCGCGCGGAGATTTCAATCCTCATCCTCTTCGTCCTGGCCACCATGGGCATCCACATGGTGAGCGTGAGCCAGATGCGCTACCGACTGCCGGTGATGCCCGAGATGATTCTGGGCTTCTGCGTCCTGGCGGATGAGGTCCTGAAGGACTGGAAAAAAGCCTAGTCCGAAAAGCGGTAGCGGACGATGGCGGCGAAGACCCGCCAGCCGTCGCGCCAGAAACGTATCTTCTTGCCCTCGGCGCGGCTGCGGGCTTTGTAGAGGACGGGAACCTCGGCGAAGCGGCAGCCTCTCTTGGCGAGCTTGGCGGACATCTCCCAGTCGTAGTCGAAGCCGCGGCTCTTCAAGACCAAACCCCGCAGATGCTCGGCCTTGAAGAGTTTGAACATGGTCGCGCCGTCGCTGAGTTTGGTCCCGTAGAGCAGATTGAAGAGGCCGGTAAACACGACGCCGCCCAGGTTCACGAGCAGGCCGTAGAGACGTTCCAGGCCCCCGAAGCGCCGGAACTGCCAGTGCTGCGGCGAGTTGAGCACGCGCGAGCCAAATACGACGTCCGCCTCGCCCCGCAGCAGCGGCTCAAGCAGCTTGGGATAGTCGGAGACGCTGTACTCCAAGTCTCCGTCCTGGATGAGCAGGATGTCGCCGGTGATTTCCTTAAGGCCCAAAGCGACCGCGGCGCCCTTGCCGCGCGGCGACTCCTCATAGAGAACGCGCACGCCCGGGCGCTTGGCGTACTCGGCCACGATGTCCCGGGTGCCGTCCGTGGAGCGGCCCTCGACGATGACGAGCTCCTTTTGGACGCTCGGAATCTCCAGGGCCAGGACCTGGTCAAGCAGAGTCCGGACGGTGGCGCGCTCGTTGTAGACCGGGATGATGAGGGAGAGCTTCGCCGGCCGCGGGGCGTCTTGTCCGCTCACGCGCGCTGCTTTAAGTAGAACGTCAGCATATGGCTCAAGCTCAGGTGGACGTCCTCGATGACGCCGTATTGATCGGAGGCCACCACCAGCGCCTGGTCCACCACGCCCCGCAGCTTGCCGCCATCAAAGCCCAAAAAGGCCGCGCTCCAGGCCTTGCGGCGCCGGGCGAGCTTGGCGGCTTCCAAGAGGTTCTTCGAGTTGCCGCTGCCGCTGATGAAAAGGACGACGTCCTTCGGGTTGAGGAGGTTTTCCAACTGCCGGGAGAACGTCGCATCGAAGGAAAGGTCGTTGCCCACGGCCGTGAGGAAAGACGGGTTGTCCGCCAAAGAAAAGCAGCGCAAAAGGCGCTTCCTGGGGTTGGCCGCGGTCTTGGAGAAGTCCACCGCCGCGTGCGACGCCGTCGCCGCGGAACCGCCGTTGCCCATGACGAAAACCTGCCGGCCTTTGTCCCCCGCCTCGGCCACGGCCTCGGCGATTTTTTCGAAAGCGGCCCAGTCGAGCGCGGAAAGCGCGCGGCGCAGTTCGTCCTGGTACCACAAGGCGAACTCGCCGGGCTTAAGGCCCCCGGGGCCCGAAGAATGGAATTGTCCCGGCAGCGTCCCCCTGATTTTCGTCTTAGCGGCTGACATAGATGATTTTCGATCCCTCCGGCTCGAATGAAAACGGAATTTCGCGCCAGCCCTTCAGCGCGGCGAGGATAGTCTTCCTTTTTTTCGGCGGACAAAACAAGAGCAGGAACCCGCCGCCGCCCGCGCCTAAAATCTTGCCGCCCGCGGCGCCACGCGCCAGGGCCGCGCGATAGGCCGCGTCGATTTTTCCGTTAGACACGCCGCCGGCCAAAGTCTTCTTAATCTCCCAGTTTTCGCGCAGGATGCCGCCGATGGCCTCGACGCGCCCCGCTTGGAGCTCGCGGCGCGCCAGCCGGGCCAAATCCCCGATGCGCGCCAAGCCCGCCTGTTTTTTCTCCATGCCCACGGCGACGCGCTTCAAGATGCGCCCGGCGCTGCGCTTGATGCCGCTGTAGACCAGAAGCAGGTGCTCGCGCAGGTCCTCCAGCGTGCCTTCGGGGCAGATGAGCGGATCGACTTTGACGCTGCCGTCGGGCATGAACTCGATGAACTGGAAGCCGCCGAAGGCCGCGATGTACTGGTCCTGCTTGCCGATGGGCTCGCCCACGCGCTCGATTTCGACTTCGCAAGCCTCGCGCGCAAGTTCCTCGGCGGGGCAGAAGTCCCCTTTGAAGGCGTGCAGGGCGTGGAGCACGCCCACGGTGAAGCTCGACGACGAACCCAGGCCCGTGCCGCCGACCACGTCGGCCATGGAGGTGATTTCCACCCCGCGCCGGGGCCCGACCAGCTTAAGGCATTCCCGCAGCAGCGGGTGCCGCACGCTCTCCAGCCGCGGCACGAGCTCGGTGCGCGAATACTTGAGGATGATCTTGTCCTCGAAATATTTGTTGACCGTGACGTACATGTACTTGTCGATGGCGGTCGACAAGACCGCGCCGGCCTGGCGCGTGTAAAACGCGGGCAAGTCCGTGCCGCCTCCAGCCAGGCTCACGCGGAACGGCGTGCGGGAAATGATCATAAGGTTTTCGCTCCCGTGCCGCCGCCCGAGGCGGCGAATTTCTCCCAGCGCTCCGGCGTGCCCAAATCCGCCAAGGTTTCCGCGGTCTTGTAGGCCGCAAGCTCCATTCCACGCGCGACGGCCGCTGGAAAGACGTTTTTCCCGAAATCGGAGAGCCCCGCCACGGGCACAAGATCCAAAAGATCGCGGCGCAGGACCCAGAGCGCGCCCGCGGCCCAGTTCTCGCAGGGTTCGCCGGGCTTGGCGCGGTAGAAGCCCGTTAAGCGCTCGCCCTCGATTTTGACCAGGTCCGAGTCGTAGGGATGATCCGTGGGGATGACGGCCAAGGTGGCGGCCGCTTTATGCGCGGCGTGGAACTTCAGGATCCGCGCGCAATCCATGTCGACGAAAAGATCGCCGTAGACGACGAGCAGATCGCCAGCGCCGGGAATGTCTTTCGCGGCGTCCTTGACGCTTCCCGCCGTGCCGCGGGGCTCCTGCTCCAGATGATAGCGCAGGTCCAGGCCCACGCCCTCGCCTTTGCCGAAGTAGCTCACCACCGTCTCGGCCTTGTAGCCCAAGCAGAGGTGCGCCGACGCAAATCCCGATTTTTTCAGCCAGAGCAGCAGATGCTCCAGAAGCGGCTTGCCGTTGAAGGGCAGCATGGGCTTGGGCACGTCCTTGGCCGCCGCGCCCATGCGCTCGCCGCGTCCTCCGGCCACGACCACAGCGGAGACTCCGGCCGTCATGCGGACGCGCCCCGAGCCTTCTTCACGTAGTCGCCGCGGCTCAGCCACTTCTCGATGAGGCAGTAGAGCACGATGAATAGGTAGCGGCTGCCCATCTCCTTGATCTTAAGCTTGGACTCGCCCGTCTTGCGGTTGGTCCAGGAGTTGGGCACGACCGCGTAGCTGTAGCCGCGCACGATGGCCTTCAAGGGCAGCTCGACCGTGAGGTTGAAGTGCGGACTCAAGATGGGTTGCACGCCCTCGACGACGTGGCGGCGGTAGAGCTTGAAGGCGTTGGTCACGTCGTTGTAGCGCAGGCCGAAAAGGATGCGGATGAAGGCGTTGGCGGCGCGGTTGATGCGCAGCTTGAGCCAGGGGTAGTCCACGACCTTCGACTCTGGAGAAAAGCGCGTGCCGAAGACGCAGTCGACGCCCTCTTTCTCCATGGTCCGGAAAAAACGCACCAGATCCTCAGGCGCGTCCGAGGCGTCGGCCATGTAGACGGCCATGGCGCCGCCCGTAGCGGCCTTCAAGCCCGCCTCCACCGCGCGGCCGAAGCCCGGCGAAGAGTCGTTTTGCACCGCGCGCAGGCCCGGAATCTGCGGCTTGAGCTCCTCCAAAATGCGCGCCGTGCCGTCCTTGGAGTGGTCGTCTACCACCACGATCTCGTGTTCGATGCCCTCCGCCGCGAGGGTCTTGCTCAGCGCCCGCACGGTGCCCTCAAGGCAGCCTTCCTCATTGTGGGCGGGGATGACGACGGAGAGCTTCACGCCCGCGCTTCGCTCAGGCGGCCGCGCATGGACTCTATCATCTCGGCCAGGGTCTCCCGCAGTCCGTAGCGGTAGCGCCAGCCGGGATAGTCCTTCTGAAATCGGCTCACGTCGCTGACCCACCAGATGTGGTCGCCAGAGCGGGCCTGGTCCGAAAGCGTCCAGGAAATCTTCTCGCCGCTTAATTCCTCGATGAGCGCGATGGCTTCCAGCATCGAGCAGTGGCTGTGCCGCGAGCCGCCCATGTTGTAGACCTTGCCCGAGCCAGGGTTCTGGAAAAAGTGCCAGAAGGCGTTGACCAGATCGTAGGAGTGGATGTTGTCGCGGACCTGCTTGGCCTTGTAGCCGTGAATGACGTAGGGGGCCCTGGTCAGGGCGCAACGCACCAGGTAGGCCAGGAAGCCGTGGAGCTCCGCAGCCGAGTGAGAGGGGCCGGTCAGGCAGCCCCCGCGGAAAAGGCCCGTCTTCATGCCGAAGTAGCGGCCGTACTCCTGCACCAGCACGTCCGCGGCCACCTTGCTCGCGCCGAAGACGCTGTGCTTGGATTCGTCGATGGACATGGACTCGTCGATGCCGCGCTCGGCGTAGGGGTGCGACGGCGCGACCTCCCAGCGGGTCTCCTTTTCCACCAGGGGCAGCGTGTTGGGCCGGTCGCCGTAAACCTTATTGGTGGACATGAAGAGAAAAACGGCCTCGGGCGCGTGACGGCGGGTCATTTCGAGAAGCGTCAGGGTGCCGTTGGCGTTGATGGTGAAGTCCGTGAAGGGCTCACGCGCCGCCCAATCGTGGCTGGGCTGGGCCGCGGCGTGGATGACGACGGCGACGTTCTTGCCCGCGCCCTTGAAAATCTTCTCCATGGCGGCCTGGTCGCGGATGTCGGCCGCGTGGTGCGTAAAGCGCTTCAAGGACTTCTTCAACTCCTCGGTCTTCCAAGCGACCGAGCTCGCCGGGCCGAAGAAGTACTTGCGCATGTCGTTATCGACGCCGATCACGTCCAAGCCCTTGTCGTGAAAGAACTTGGCGGCCTCGCTGCCGATGAGCCCCGACGATCCGGTCACGATGGCGACGGACATTTAAGCGAAGACCTCCTTCAATTCCCGCTCGTTCTTGCGCAGCCAGGCGTGAATCTCCTCCGCCACGGCACGCAAATCCGTGCGCGGCGACCAGCCGAAGGCCTTCTTGGCCTTGGCGCTGTCGGAGATGTAAAGCGGAATGTCGACCGGCGAAGTCCTGGGTTCGCGTTCGACGGCGATGGAATGCCCCGTCGTTTCACGGCAGAGTTCGGTCAGCTCTCTGAGCGAAACCGAATTGGCCCGCCCGCCGCCGACGTTGTAGACCTCGCCGCTGATTTTCGACAGAACGCGCAGCTGCTTTTGCAGGAGCGCGAACAAGTCGCGAGGGTGCAGGATGTCCCGCACCTGCTTGCCGCTGCCTTTGAAGCCGAGGTAGGACAACGGCTTGCCAAAGTAATGCGAGGCCATCCAGTGGGTGAAGACCCCCTGGTCGGTCTTGCCGAACTGCCCCGGCCCGGCGATGACGCCGCAGCGGTTGACGACGGCCTTCAGGCCGTAGGCTTGACAGTACTCCTGAATCATCATCTCGGAGCAGAGCTTGGTGGCCCCGTAGAACGAGCGCGGCCCGTCGGTCGGGAAATCTTCCGCGATGCCGGCGCGGCCGGCCCCCGGCAGACTCTGCTTGGCCGCGAGGTCGAAGCGCCCCGCGGTCTCCGTTAAGCGCACGGCGCGCAGCGCGTCGATGGCGTAGACCCGGGAAGTGGACAAGAACACCATGGCTCCGGCGCGCCGGCGGGCGAACTCGAGGCAATTGAGGGTTCCGCCCAGGTTGGTCTGCAGGACGTAATTGGGATCGCCGCCGGCGCCGGCCTGGACCGAGGGCTCGGCCGAGGCCTCGATCATGAGGTCGAAGCGTCCTGGCAAAGCGAACAAGTCCTCCTTGGCGCGCACGTCGCCGTGGACGAACTCGGCGCCCAGCTTCTTTAAGCGCGGGATATTGATCTCCGAGCCGCGGCGCTTTAAATTGTCCAGAATTACGATTCGGGCGCGCGGATTCTCGGTTTTAAAGGCTTCAGCCAGGCTCGAACCGACGAATCCGGCGCCTCCCGTAATCAAAATTCTCATGCTGGTCTATTATAATATAGCGATACATGGATAAAAAGGCCGGCACAAGGCCTTGGATGGGAGCCTTGGCCATGGCCGGCGCCCTCTGCGCGGGCTACCCCCTGATGATGGCCTGGCGCGCCGCCTGGCAGGAGCACTACCCTCAGGTCGCCGCGCGTTGGGCCAACAACGGACCGTTCACGCTGCTGGGCTGGTACGGCACCGAGACGGCGTACGAGGGGCTGGGCTACGCGGACCGGGCCAACGACCAAGCCCACCACCTCCTGGCGTTCGACCCCTACATCCGGACCAACCGCACCTGGGGCCAGTACGCCATCGACCGGCTGACTTACCTCATCCTGGGCGGCCTCGACGACGCTACGGGCGGCGTCAACAACGCCTGGCTCCTGGCGCGCTTCCTGTGCTGTTTCGCGTGGTTCATGCTCATTTTCGTCATGGCCAACCGCCTGACGGACTACCCCCCGCTCTCTTTTTTCTGCGCCGCCTTCGTCACCGGGTTCAGCTACATCCTTACCTTCCTTTTCACAAGCGACCTCGTCTGGCGCGGAGGCTTTAGCCACATCCTGGAGCACGACCTCTGGGCGCTTTTGTCCTACGGCCGGACCGAGGGCGTGCTGCGCCTGCCGCGGCCGGGGCTCAGCTGGGCGTTTTTGTTCCTGGCCGGCCTCTGGCTGGCCAAAGCCGAGGAGCGCCGGACTCCGCGCTGGACGATTTTAAGCGGCGTCTTGGGCGGCCTGCTGGCCTACATCCGCATGGACGTGTGGTCGAGCTACGTCGTGGCCTCGGGCGTCTTCGCCCTGGCCGTTTCGTTTAGAGACAAGAAGCCAGCCTGGAATTTGTGGGCCTCCTTCGCGCTCACCGGACTGGTGAGCCTGCCCTACCTCGCAGCCAATTATCCCCCCTCGGCGGACATGCTCCTTAAAAGCGGGCTTCTGCCAAGGCGTGAGTTCCACCCGGATTCTCTCGCCTATCTCGCCGCCTTCTTGATCGGCCTGCGCTACAAGAGCAAAAACTCCGCGGCCCTATTCTGCGCGGCGCTCTGCGCGGCGACCTTCGTCATGGTCAACATCGAGCTGGTCACGGGATATCCGATGCAGCCGCAGCACTGGATGTTCTTCGGCAACGTCTACGCGTTCCTGTTGGCCCTGGCCTTCGCTCCCGAGGCATTCAAGCGCGGCGCGCGACTCTGGCGCGGCGCGGCCTGGGGGCTGGCTCTCGTCGCCCTGCTGCAGGCCGTCTCCTACGCCGCCATCCACTATCCGTTTCAAGGTCTGCCCCGTGATTACGCCGCCGCGCTGTCGTGGCTCGAGCGCAAAACGCCCAAGAACAGCGAGGTGCTGACCATCAATCCCGAGGTCGACGCGCTCATCCCGGCCTTCACCCACGACAAGGTCAATGCGGCTTTCGAGCTGGCCGTGCTCTCGAATTTCCCGCTGCTGCAAAACTGCGAGCGCTTCGTCGCGGGCTTGAAGCTCCTGGGCGCCAAGCCCAAGAGATTTTTCGACGAGTGCCTCTTCCACGCCTCGCGCTACGGCCGCCGCCAGGTCGTCTCCTTGGGTCTGCAGCGCGGGCAAATCGAGAAAGGCGACGTCGGCACCTTGCTCTTCTACATGACCCCGCCGGACCGCATCCCCGGCATCGTGGCCGAAGCGGAGAAGCGCCCTGCGGACATCCACCCCGACTACATCTGGTTCGGGGACCTGGAGCGACAGTACGCTCGGCCCGATTTCGCCCGCGCCGCCCGCAAAGACTGGCGCGCCGTCTATCGCAATCCTTCCGTCATTATCTACGCCCGCACCGCGCGGGCGCCCCGCCCCTAGCCATGGCCGAGGATATTGTTCCCCTCTGCGTGGATTTGGACGGCACGCTCATCAGCGGCGACCTGTCCTTAATCGCGTCCCGTGCGTTCGTCAAACGCAATCCTGCCAACGCCCTGCTCCTGGCCCTGTGGCTTCTGCGCGGCCGGGCTTATCTCAAAGCGCGCCTGGCCGAACGCGTGACCCCGGACTGGGACGCCCTGGCCTACCACCGCGGCGTCATCGAATGGCTGCGCTCGCAAAGGGCGGCCGGCCGGCGCCTCATCCTGGTAAGCGGATCGCCTTTGGCCTACGTAGGCCTGCTGGCCGAGCGGCTGGGGTTTTTCTCCGATTTCGCGGGCAGCGAAGGCCGCGTCAACCTCATCGGCCGCGGCAAGCGCCGCTGGCTCCTGGAAAAGTTCGGCGTGCGCGGCTACGACTACGTGGGCAACTCACGCTGGGACGTTCCGATTTTCGCCAAGGCGCGCCGCGCCTACTTGGTCAGCCTCAGTCCGCGGATCCTCGCCATGGCGCGCAAACGCGCCCCGGACGTCGTCCAAATTCCTCCCGCTTAAACGCCCGCCGCCGCGCGGCATTATTGATATTGCATTTCAAGAAGAATCCATGCTACGCTTTTATTAATGAAACCCGCTCTCAATAAGCGCGGCTCAGTCCCGGCCGCGCTCCTGCTTTCCTTTATAAGCGCCCAGGCCCGGGCATTCTCGCTCTGGGGCCCCGGCGCCCCCTTGCCGGCCTACAAGATCGCCATCGTGGGCCGCAGTTTCTCCCCCGCCGCACTGACGGTCCCGGCCGGACAAAAGTTCAAGCTCATCATTTTCAACAAGAATGCGGAGCCCTCCGAGTTCGAGAGCTTCACGCTGCACCGCGAGCAGGTGGTCACGGCCGGCGCCCAGACCATCGTGTTCCTGGGCCCTCTGACGGCCGGGTCCTACGGATTCTTCGACGACTTTCACTCCGGCGTGACCGGCACCCTCAAGGCGACGGACGACAAGCCCTCGGCCAAGGCCGCTCCGGCCAAAGACCCCGCAAAGGCGAAACCCTGATGCTCGCCAGCGCGATCATCGTCTTCCGCGAAGTGCTGGAAGCCGCCCTGGTCGTGGCCGTCATCTTGGGCGCGACCAAGGGCTTGAAAGGCCGCAGCGCCTGGGTCGGCTGGGGTATCGCCGCCGGGGCCCTGGGCGCCGTCGTCGTCGCCGCGTTCATGGACAAAATCTCGCAGGCCCTTTCGGGCGTGGGCCAGCCCATCTTCGAGGCCGCGGTGCTCCTGGCCGCCGTGTTGATGCTCGGCTGGCACAACGTCTGGATGTCCCGCCACGGCAAGCGCATCGCGCAGGAGTTGAAGCGCCTGGGCAGCGAGGTCAACCTCGGCAGCAAGTCCATGACCGCGATTTTCGTCGCCACGGCCATCGCGGTGCTGCGCGAAGGCTCGGAAATCGTGCTTTTTCTCTACGGCGTCGCGGCCAACGGCGCGGGCGCCTGGTCCATCGTCCTGGGCGGCGTCCTGGGGCTTTTGGGCGGCGTGGCGGTGGGCTTCGCCCTCTACCTGGGCATCATGAAAATTCCCGTGCGACACTTCTTCCGCGTCACCGGCTGGATGATCCTGCTTCTGGCCGCGGGCATGGCCTCGCAGGCCGCGGCGTTTTTGAACCAGGCCGATCTGCTGCCCTCCATCCGCGACTCCGTGTGGAACACCTCGTGGCTCCTGAGCGGGCAGAGCATCGCCGGCAACGTGCTCAAGACTTTGGTCGGCTACACGCCCGATCCCTCGGCCCTGCAGCTTGTCTTCTACGCCGGCACCATCCTCGCCATCGGCGGGCTCATGAAGCTCGTCCAGGAAAAGCAGAAGGAACGCTCGTGAGCGGCGTTTCCCGGCGCCGCGCGCGCCGCCTCGCCGTTTTTTTCCCCGCCCTTTTCTGCGCGGCCGCTTGGGCGCGCCCCTGCCGCGCCGCCGAGGCGTCCTTGAACGCCGAGGAGCTCAAGGTCTATTCTCCGGGCGTCACCTACGGCGAACGGGAGGCGGAGTACCGGGGATTTACCACCTCCGCGGGCCAGCAGGGCTTCGCCTTCTCCGCGAGCTACAGCCCCACCTCCTGGTGGGAGAGCGAAGCCTACGAGGTCCTCCACCGCGATCCCTCGGGACCCCTGGTGGGCGACCGGGTTCAAATCGAGGAGCGCTTCCAGCTGGCCCCCGCCGGCGAGTACTGGGCCGACCCCGGCGTCATCGTCGAGGCGGAAATCCCCGAGCGCGCGGGCGATCCGGTCGAGGAGGAGCTGACGCCCATCGTGGAGAAGCAGTTCGGGCGCCTCCTGGTCACCTTCAACCCGAGCCTGGAATGGCAGTCGGGCTCCAACTATGCGCCGGGCACGGACTTCCGGTACGCGGCCAAAGTCGAGTACCTGCTTAACTCCTACTTCGCGCCCGCGGGAGAATTCTACGGCGAGCCGGGCGTCATCGGAAACTTCCCCGACTCGAGCCGGCAGACTCACCTGGCCGGCCCGGCCTTCTACGGCACCTGGCGCCCGGGTTCGCGCCGCGCCGTCAACTACAGCGCGGCCCTGCTCTTTGGCCTAAACGGCGCCACACCCGTACGCGCCCTCGTCACCCGCCTCGAATTCGAGTTCTAGAAATTCTAGAGCGGCAGGACCTTGTAGAGCGTCACGCCGTCCTGGTCGTAGACCTTGGCGAGGCGCCAGCGCGCGGTCTTGGGGAAGCCCGGACCGAGGTAGCGCTTGGCGAAGGCGTCCACCCAGACGTAGTCGACGCGGTAGGAGTAGCTCTTCTCGTCTTGGCCCGCCAGCGTCCAGTCCCGCGCCAGCATCGGCATGGGAATCCAGGCGAAGTAAATCGTGCGCAGGAAGCTCTGCAAAGGCACCTCGCGCAGATCGGATTCCCGGCGGCCGTAGCCCGGATAAGAGGCCGTGACATCCCGGTAGAACTTCTCCTCATCGGCGCCCAAGTTAAAAAGCCCCGCGCGCACGCGCTGGGCGATGGTCAGCGCCGGAACATCCGAAACCTCCTCCAGCGCCGAGCCGAAGCCGACCTTGTCGCGCGTGTAGACCGGAATGAGCAAGCTCGCCTCGGGATTAAGCGCCAGCACCACGGAATCCTCGGGCGTGTGGCCGCGCAGCCAGGCCAAGGCCTCGGCGTCGGATTTGCGCAGGCCTTGGAACGGGAAGTGGATGGCGGCGTAGCTCACGCTCTGCAGGAAGCACGCGGCTAAGCACAGAGCCCCAGCCGTCTTCCAGAACGTCTTGGAAAGACGCAGCTTCTTCTGCAGCCAAGGCAAAAGCAGGAACAGCACGTAGATGTTGACGTAGTAGCGGTTCTGGAAAAACAACACGTCCTTGCCCGTCAGAATCTGGCTGTTGACGACTAACCCCGCCGCGGCCAGGAAGGCCCCCAGCCACAAAACAGCCGCGTCTTGGACGCCCGAAAGGACGACCGCCGCGAAGCACGCGAGATAAAGCAGCCCTTCCCAATGCGGGCGGCGGGTGAAAAGCACGCAAGCCCGGTCCAGGAACTCCTGCTTGGCCGCGGAATGCCCCCACATGGAGGAAATGTGCTGCGCCCAGAACGGGGCGTTCAGGAGCAGGCAGATCCCCGCCGCCGTCGCCAGGTTGCGGCGATTGAGTTTTTTGTAGAACAGGGACAGGAAGAGCAGGAAAAACATCGCCGGCATGTGCGTGAACCAGATGTCGGGATGGATTTCGGGCATGAGCCCGCCGCAAATCCCGGCCGCCACGCCCCAGCGGATATTCGCGCTCTCAGCCGCCTTGATTTCAAGCAGCGTCCCCAGAAAAAGAACGGAGTAATCCACGCCCGGACGCGGCAGGCGCGCGACCGACTCGGTGCGCCCGGTGGAGAGCAGCGCCCAGACGTCGTGGGCCAGCGCTCCCAAGGACGGCGTCCACTGCAGCGCCGGGACGAAATCCATGGTCAGAAGATAGCTGAACCCCACCACGAAGGCCCCGGCAAAGAACGCGAGCGCCTCGTCGCCCGAGAGCCGAAGCATGATGAAGTAGACCAGCACGAACCAGAATAGGCAGCACAAAAAACGCACCGCGGCCCAGGTCCAGGTCATGTTGCCCAAGGCCTTTTGCACCAAGCCCATGAGCAGGTAGGTGAGCCCGTCGTCCAGAAGCAGGCTGCGGCTGTGGTTCTCCAGCACATAGGGGTCGTAGGCCGGGAAGTGCTCGGCCGACTCCTGCACGCGCGCGGCGTACTGCACTTCCTCCTCTGTCTGCGCGCCGTAGAGGCCCAAGAGCGAGAAGGGTCCGTTCCCGGGCCACTGGGCGGCGAGGTCCGGATAATGCGACTGCCAGGCCGAGCGGCAGGCGGCCGAGAGAAAATATCCCGAGCAGAAGCACAGCGCCGCGACGAGCCCCCAGATCCAGACGCGCGCCGCGGACGCCGGACGTGCGCTCTTCAAGGCGGGTCTAGAGCCTCCAGCCGGGCGGCAGGTTCTTGGCCACCTCGATGGCGCCGAACTCGGAGGGCTTGCGCGAGCCCGCGGTCTTGGCCCAGGCGGCCATGCGGCGGATGCCGTCCTGGAGTTCCACGGGCTTGATGAGATCCGCGAAATAGCGGCGCACGTTGTCGTGCGAAGCGTAGGCGTCGACGGTCTCGTTGCGGGGCGGCAGGTGCTTCATCTGGAGCTTGACGCCCATGGCCTCGGCCACCACCTTGGCCATGTCCGCGACGGCGTAGGGCTTGTCCGCGCCGATGTTGAAGACCTGGCCCCACGCCTCCGGCTTCTCGCAGGCGCGCGCGATGACGGGCGCCACCTCCGAGACGTGGCTGAAGGCCCGAGTCTGCCGGCCGTCGCCGAAGACCGTGAAGGGCTCGCCGCGCATGGCCTGGTTCATGAAGATGCCGATGACGTTGCGGTAGCGGTCGCCCAGGTTCTGCCGCTCGCCGTAGACGTTGTGCGGGCGGAAAATCACGTAGGGCAGGCCGAACATCTCGCGGCTCTCGGCCAAGTCCATCTCCACGGCGAACTTGGCGATGCCGTAGGGATCCTCGGGCGTGGGCGTCATGTCCTCGGCCATGGGCACCTGGCCCTTGCCGTAGACCGCGATGGAGGAGGTGAAAACGAAGCATTTAACCGTTCCCGCGTTGACCGCGGCGTTGATCAGGTTGACGCTGCCAATGAGGTTGTTCTCGTAGTTGAAGCGCTTGATGAAGTGGCTCAAGCCTTCGGCCGCATAGGCGGCCAGGTGGTAGACGTAGTCGAAGCGCTCCCGCTTGAAAAGCGTGTCGACCAGGCCGGCGTTCACGACGCTGCCCTCGACGAGCCGGGCGCCCTCGGGCACGTTGTCCTTGAAGCCGCCGCTCAAGTCGTCCAAGACCGTGACGCGGTGGCCCAGACGCACCAACTCCTCGGCCACGTGCGAGCCGATGAAGCCCGCGCCGCCGGTGACCAAAGAGGACGCCATCTTATCCTCCCACCCGGCGCGCCAGGATGAGCCAGATCATGCGCAGACCCAGACGAAAGGCGCGGACAAAGTCGCCCGTGATCTTGGACTCGCCGATGCGCGCCTCGTAGTGGACCGGAATTTCCACCATCTTGACGCGGCGCCTAATGGCGCAAATCATCATGTCCGGCGAGAAGTGGTTGGCGCCCACGCGAAAGTCGCCCTGGATTTTATGCAGCGCGTCCCTGCGGATGAGGCGGTAGGTGCAGCCCACGTCGGTCAAAGACGGCCCGTCGTAGAGGAACTCGAGCAGCTTGGCCACGCTCCAGTTGCCCCATTTGAGAAAAATCCCCATGTTGGCATCCTGGGACAAAAGCGCGCGCGAGGTGCGGCTGCCCACCACGAACTCAAAGTCCCCGGCGTAGGCCAAAAGTTTGTGCAGATCGCCCGGACGGAAGGTGCCGTCCGGCTCGCACACGGCGATGAGGTCCCCCGTCGCCGCCGCCAATCCCCCGCGGATGGCGTAGCCGTAGCCCTGGCGCGTTTCCTTGACCACCGTCGCGCCCGCGGCCTTGGCCTCGGCCTCGGTGGCGTCGGTCGAGTTGTTGTCGACGACCAAGATTTCGTCGATGAGGCCCAGAGCCTTGAAGTCGCGCACGGCCCGGGCGATGTTGGGCTCCTCGTTGTAGGCCGGGAGCACCAGGGAAATTTTCTGATTGTTCCACATGGCGGCGGACCTAGCGCACCGCCACGATGAGGCACTGCCCGGAGCGCGGCTTCCAGGGCAGGCGCAGGTAGAGCCAGACGAGAAAAGCCGGGGCGGGCAGGCGGCTGGACTTGAAGCTAAAGGGCAGGAACTTGGGGTAGATCTTCTCGATGGTGTAGCCGCAGGAGGCGATGAGATCGGCCAATCCCAAGTGCGTCAAGGGCGTCACGTGCGTGTAGTCGTCGTAGAACTCGCGGAAGCAATCGCGGAAGTTGGGCTGCATCACGACGAGGCGGCCGCCGGGCTTCAAGGCCCGCGCCAAACCCGCGAGCGTCTTGCGGATGCCGTCCTGCGGCAGGTGCTCGAACAAATTGCTGGCCAGCGCCGCGTCGAAATGCGCGGCGGGAAGCCCGTCCAACTCGTCGCAGCGGGTTTGGTGGAAGACCACTCCCGGCGCGGCGTGCTCCTTGGCGGGCGCCAAATCGACCGCGTGCTTTTCCTTCGCGTTGACCTCGTTGATGAAGTCGCAGTAGCCCGCGCCCAAGTCCAGCACCGCGGCGTCGGGACGAATCGGGACGATCTCTTCCAGCCGCCGCGCGATGAGCCGCCAGGTGCCGGAGCGGCGCGCGTCGGGGCTTAAGCGCGTGCGGAAGTAGGCCCGGGATTTTTCGTCGGAGTCCGCGGCCGAATTCACCCGCTGATTATATCAAAACCCCGGAAAGCTCAAGCGGGCCCGTTTGCCCGGCCGCCGCAAAAGTTTGGACAATAGAACCATGCACGCGATAATGCACGGCTTTTTAAACGACGGCGCGGACGCGCTCGTCTCCGCCGCGGCTCTGGCCGGAACGCTCGCACTGGCCCTGGCCGCGAACTCGTTCCTCTTCCGCGTTTTGGCGCGCATCGCCAGGAAGCCCGGCCGCCACGTCGCCGACGCCTCGGTCATCCGCCACGGCCGGCGCCCGGCCCGCTTCATCCTGGCGCTCTTGTCCCTGATGCTGACCGCCGCCTTGGTTCCCCTGCCCCGGAGCGCCATCCGCGTCCTGGAGCACGTCCTGGGCCTGGGGCTCGTCGCGGCGGCGGGCTGGGCGCTCATCGCCGCCGTTGAAGTCTTCTGCGACTGGACCATGTCGCGCTACGATCTGCACGCGAAAAACGATCTGACGGCCCGCAAGGTGGAGACCCAGGTGCACGTGTTGCGTCGCGTGGCCTCGGTCATCATCGTCATCGTGACCGGCTCCATCATGCTCATGACCATCCCCGGCATTCGCACGGTGGGTGAGAGCGTGCTTGCCTCCGCGGGCCTGGCGGGCCTGGTGCTCGGCATGGCGGCCAAGCCCACCCTGTCCAACCTCATCGCCGGCATCCAAATCGCGCTCACCCAGCCCATCCGCATCGGCGACGCGGTGTTCATCTACGACGAGTGGGGTTGGATCGAGGAAATCGCCACGACCTACGTGGTGGTGCGGGTCTGGGACCTGCGCCGCGTGGTGGTGCCGCTGTCCTACATCATCGAAAACCCCTTCCAGAACTGGACTAAGACCACCGCCAACCTCCTCGGCTACGTCTACCTCTACGTAGACTACACCGTGCCGGTCGACGAAATCCGCGCGGAGCTGACCAGGCTCCTCAAAGCCTCGGACAAGTGGCTGGGACAAGTCAACGTGCTGCAGGTCACCAACGCCACCGAGCGCACCGTGGAGCTGCGCGCGCTCATGGACGCGCCCGATTCGGGCGCCGCGTGGGATTTGCGCTGCTACGTGCGCGAGGGGCTCATCAAGTTCATCCAGGCGCGCTACCCGCAGTGCCTGCCCAAGACGCGCGCGGAGCTCGCCGGACTTCCCGTAGGCCGTTCGCTTTAGGCCTCCTAGGCCTTTCGACTCTCGCCCAAGGCCGCCGTCGCGGCTATTCTGTCATCATGACGCGCCGTCTCTGGAAAAAGATAGGGAGCCTGCTGGCCGCGGCGGCTTTTCTTTGGCTCGCCGTCCTGACCCCGGCTTTTGCCGCCGAGCTTGGCGCTGCGCCCGAAGGCGTCCGAAGCGCTGAGGTTTTCGCGGACATGAGCCTGCAGTTGGACGCCTTGGCGCCGATCTCGCCCTCGCGCGATTTGGCCGCCGCCTTGTGGCGGGCCTACTCGGTTCCCAATCTTCCCCCCAGCCGCGCGCTGGCCGCCTCCCTCCTGATGGGCGTGCTCGTCAAGCCGCAGGTCCTGCCCGCGCTGGCCCCCACCCTGGCAAAGGCCTCCGCCGCCCGGAAGGCGGGCGCGGCCGACGGCGAAAAAATCGTCGCGCGACTGGTTGCCGTGGCGGGGAAATACAAAAACGACCCGCAAAGCCTGCACGCGGTCAAAGCCCTGACCGCGCCGCTGCGCAAAACGCTCTCGCGCCGCGCCGCGCGCCGCGGCGTTCCCGAGGACTTGAAGCCCGCGTGGAACGCGGTTTTCGACGGAACGGCCGCGAGGCCTCCGCCTGCCGCGGCGTCGGTTCTTCCGGGCCGCGCCGGCGCCTCCCTGCGCAAAGCCGCCGAGCGGGGCGCCGGAACGCGCAATTTCGGGCGCACGCCGGGCCAAGGCGGCATCAAGCCCATCAACGCGCTGTCCCCGGGCGAGACCGGGCGGCTGGCGCCGATGCTCAAGAAAATCTCCGCCGCGCAATCGCCCGGGCCGCTGATCCTAAGCCAAGCCGCCCTGCGGAGGCTTCAGCCTGGGCGGACAGCGGCCTCGCGGACCGCCTCGTACAAAAAAACCAGGAAGGCGGCGGGCAGGAACTTCGCCGCGGCGGCCGAGCTCGTCAACCGCCGAGTCCGCCAGGGCCGCGATCTCGACGCGGGCCTGATGATGAGCCTCAACCGCATCCTGCGGCGCGGCCTGATCTCCTACAAAAACGCCGCCAGGCCCGGGGAAATCCGGATCATGGCCGCGCAGCGCGTCGGCCACCAGGGCGCGCGCGCGTGGTTCGAGTACGCGAAGCCGCGGCGCGTCTTCAGCTACCTGGCGGACTTCATGGTGTGGTACGAGGCCAACAAGGACCTCCTTCACCCCGTGGTGCTCGCCGCGGAGAGCTACCAGCAGCTCATCCGCATCCATCCCTTCGGCGACGGCAACGGGCGCACCGCCCGGCTGGTCATGGACTTCGTCCTTCAGCGCAACGGCTACCCGCCGGCGATTTTTTCCGGCGCGTCCAAGTCCGACGCGGTGCACAAGCACACGGGGGCGGTCGTCCGCAGCGTCGCCCGCGGCGTGCTCAGAGCCGCGCGGCGCATGAAGCCTTAGCCGGCGTCTAGGGCCGCGGGACGCGGCGGACGACCAGCGCGGCCAAGCCGGCGGAAAGCACGGCCAGGGCCTCGATGACGGCGAAGAGCTTGGCCACGTGCGGCAGGAGCGCGGGGGCGAGCAGCCAAGTGGACAAAAACGCGAAGACGGCGCCCATGTAGTAGTCGAGCGGCACGCCCAGAATTTTCGTCTTGAACCACCAGATGGGCTCGCGCAAAAAGCGCTTGGTGCCCCAGGCCGGGTTCCAGGCGAACCACTGGAAGTCCCAGTTGAAAGCCAAAAGGAAGTAGCTCGCCAGAATTTGCGCCTCGGCCGCGCGGGAGAAGCCCGCGAACAAGAGCGGCAGGTGGAATATCAGGATGAGGAAGGAAAACAGGTAGAGGTGATAGCCCGTGACGGGCTTGCCGTTGGTGAGCTTCAGAAGCCAGGGCCGGGAGTAGCGCCAAGTGGGCGCGTTCTCGGCCCAGCCGCCGCCGCCCTCGATTTGAATCTCCACCTCGGCCAAAAGCCAGCACAGCGCGAACAAAAAAACGCCTTGGGCGAGAGCTCCGTGGACGGCCGCCTGGTTCGGTATCATGGCCGCTATTCTACGATTTTATGGCGCCCACGGCCGCGCCGCCCACGATGAGCGCGCCCGCGGCCGCGGCGGCGAGCGTGAGGCGGCCCAAGCCGCACGCGGCCAACAGGAGCGTCGAAAACAGCGGCGTGAGATAAGCCAGCGTGCCGATGGCGCGCGGGTCTCCGTCTTTAAGCGCGCGATCCCACAGGTAGAAGGCGGCGCCCATGGGTCCCAAGCCCGCCGCCACGATCCACGGCACGTCGGCGGCCGCGATGCCTCCCGCGGGCTCGAAGAGCGCGTGGCAGGCCAAGGACAGCGCGCCCGCAGCCAGGCAAAAGACGGCCACGGCGGAGGTCGGCACGCCGCCCAGGCGCTTGGTCATGAGCGAGTAGGTCGCCCAAATGACGGCCGCGGCCGCCGCGAAGCCGTAGCCCGCCCAGGAGAGAGCGGCTCCCCCGGCGCCGTGCGCGATGAGCAAGGCGGCGCCGGCAAAGCCCAAAAGAGCGCCCGCGACGTGGCGCGCGCTGAGCTTTCCGGCCAGGAACCAGGGGCTTAGGAGCACGATGAGCAGGGGCCAGAGATAGTTGAGGAGGTTGGCTTCGACCGGAGGCGCCAAGCGCAGCGCCATGAAAAGACAGAAGTGGTAGGCGAAGAGGCCGTAAATGCCGAGCAAGACGACTTTGGGCGTAAGCCCGCGGCGGGTGATCCTTCCCGCTCCGGCCAAGCCTCCAATCGTGAGCGCGAGGCCCACGAGCAGGAACGGCGGGACGTGGCGCAGCCGCACGGCCAGCGCGGCCAGCGTGCTCCAGAGCGCGAGGGCGGCCAAGGCCATGAGGTTGGCGCGGGTCATCGGAGAATCAAGAACTGGTGCGCCCGCCAGGAATCGAACCTGGACTTACAGCTTCGGAGGCTGTCGTGATATCCTTTTCACTACGGGCGCGAAGAGGGTGGAACGCTCGTAAGATCTATTTTACTTAAATGCGAGGCCAAGCCGCGCCCAAGCTTGGGCTCCAAGGCCTTGGCCGCCGCCTGGATTTTGGCGAGATCCGCGGGCACCCGCGCGCCAGAGGCCTTGAAGGCGAAGATCAAATCCTCGGTGGCCACGTTGCCCGTGGCGCCCGGCGCGTAGGGGCATCCCCCCAAGCCGCCAGACGACGAGTCAAAGCCCGAAATCGAGAATTCCCGCCACGCGGTCAAAGCGTTGGCCGCGGCCATGCCGTAGGTGTCGTGGAAGTGCAGGAAAATTTTTTCCGCGGGCACGCTCTTTAAGAGCAGTTCCAAGAGCCGCCGCACGTCGTCGGGCACCGCGCGGCCGATGGTATCGCCGATGGAGAGTTCCTCCACGCCCATATCCAAAAGCTTTTGCGCGACCGGCAGAACCTTCTCCGGCGCCACTTTCCCCTCGAACGGGCAGTAAAAGGCGGTCGAGATGTAGCCGCGCACCGGCAACTCCATTTTGAGCGTGCGCTCCAAGACGGGTTTGAAGCGCTCGATGGACTCGGCCACGGACGCGTTGATGTTGCGCCGGTTAAAAGTCTCCGACGCGGCGGTAAAGACCGCGATTTTGTCCGCGTCCGCGTCCAAGGCGCGGTCCAGGCCCTTTTCGTTGGGCACCAAGGCCGAGTAGACGACACCCTCGTGGCGCACGATGCTCTCGAAAACCTCGGCCGAGTCGGCCATCTGCGGCACGGCCGCGGGCGAGACGAACGCCCCCGCCTCGATTTCCTTCAAGCCCGCGGCGGACAAGGCGTCCACGAAGGCGACCTTGGCCACGAGCGGCATGACCGCCTTCTCGTTTTGCAGGCCGTCGCGCGGCCCGACTTCGACTAGGCGAATCGCGGGCAAGTTCACGGACAAATTATACTAATTCGCTTGATCGCAAGGACTCGCCGCCGACTCACGGAAGCGGTTCGATTTGCGAAACGGCTTTATCGTAAAATGGGCAGCCATGCAAAGGGTTTTAGACGCGTCCAAAGCTCGTTCCCCGGAGCTTGACGCCTTTAAGCGGCGTTGGGCCGAACTCCTCGTGCGCTCCAAGCTCAATATTCGCGATGACTTGCGCGTCTTGAATGTCCTATGGGACAAATTCCACATCGAGAAAGCCGCCGCCGCCGAAGAGCTCGCGCCGCTTTGGCGGGAAACGTTCGGATCGCCCAAAGCCTCGCGGCTTCGGCACGTTCTCTACTTAAACGTCCCCTTTTGCGCCCAAAAATGCTCGTTCTGCAAATTCCAGGTCCGCATCGGCGCGTCGAGAGCGGACGTCGCGCGCTATGTAGACGACACCATCCTGGAAATGAAGTTCTTTTCGAAATTTCTCTCCGGCGTCCGGTTCAATATGTTCCAGGTCGGAGGAGGCACTCCGAGCCTGCTTTCTCCCGAAGAGATGGAGCGCCTCTTCGGCGCTGCCGTCCGCCTTTACGACATCGACGCGGACGTTTTCCGCTCCATAGAATTCCACCCGGCGAGCACCACGAAAGAAAAGCTCCTGGCCGCCAAAAAGATGGGATTCAACCGCGTCAGCTTCGGGGTCCAATCCCTCTCCCCCCGAATCCTGGCCAGGGTCAACCGCGGAGACCAGACGGAAGCGCACGTGCGCAGCGCCGTGCGCGCGGCCCACGCGGCCGGCTTCGCCCAGGTCGCGGTCGAACTCATCACCGGCCTTTGCGGCGATTCGCCCTCTATTTTCATCGACAGCGTGCGCCGCCTCATCCAGGAAAAACCGACAAGCCTTTCGATCAACCAGCTCAACCTGACGGAAGACTACATGCGGGCCGAAGGGATCAGGCCGACGAACTACCAACGCTACCGCGGCATGATCGCGCACATATGCGACCGGTTGCGCCGGGAAGCCCCGAGGCTGGGCTACTTCCTGAAGGATGCGTCTCCCGTTTGCGGCATCTGGAATCTGGTCCGCGAGGATCAGCCGCGCCCGGACGCAAGCCGTCAGGAACAGCAGCCTCTCTATTGCACCCTCGGCTTGGGCCAGCCTTCATGGTCTAGAATCACTGGCAAGGCGTGGTATCAAAGGACAAAATCCGACTTTTCCCCCCAAGGCCGGATTTACATGATGCGCCGCCTTGCGCCAGCCATGGAAATTGCCGAATATCTCCACAATCGGCTGATCAACGGATCCCGGATTCAATTCCAGCCTTTCACCGTCGCATTCGGAACGGACTTCAGGGAACGCTACGAGCTGGAAATCGCCCTGCTCAAGCGCTTCGGGAAAATAAGGGCGGATACCGAGGGAATTTCTTTTCTTCCCACGGATTTCACCGAGCGCTTCTTCTACGGCTCCATGTTCTTCATCCAGCAATGGATGAAAACAACGGCCGGAGGCGAACTGCTCACGCCCGAAGTCATCGACGGGCTACGCAGAGACATCCTCGGGCCGCGGCGATCTGGTTGGAACTAAGCGGCGCCGCCCTGCGACGGCGGCACCCAGGACGCGGGGCGCTTTTCCAGAAACGCGGACAAGCCCTCCTGTCCCTCGGGCGAGCGGCGCAGGCGGGTCAAGGTGTCCAGCACCAGCTTGGCGCGGGCGTTAAATCCCAGCGCGGGGAACTTGCGCAGCAAGGCCTTGGCCTCGCGCACGGCGTTAGGCCCGTTCCTAAGGATGTTCTTGACCACGCTGCCGGTGCGCTCCGCGAGCTCGTCCGGGTGCGTGACTTCGTGCACGATGCCCAGGTGCTTGGCCGTCTTCATGTTGAAAATCTCGCCGGTCAGGTAATAGCGCCTGGCCTGCGCCTCGCCGATTTTGGGGAGCACGAAGCACGAGATGACCGCGGGGATGATGCCCAGGCGCGCTTCGGAGAAGCTCATGCGCGCGTTCTCCTCGGCCACAACGATGTCGCAGGCCGAGGCCAGGCCCAGGCCGCCGCCGAAGACGTTGCCCTGCAGGGACGCGACGACCGGGACTGGGCAGGCGTCGACCGCCAAGGCCATGTCGAGCAGAAGCTTGGCGTCCTGGCGGCTTTTGGCGGGCGGCAGTTTCCCCGCGCGGCGCATCCAGTTGATGTCCGCGCCGGCGCAAAAATCCTGGCCCGCGCCGCGCACCACGACCGCGCGCAAGTCTTTTTTCTTGGCCAGCGCCTTGAAGGCCGCGGTCAACTCCCGCAGCATCGCGTCGTCCATGGCGTTTCTGACCTGCGGGCGGTTCAAGACCACCTCAGCCACGGCGGGCATATCGCCCGCGGCGCCTTCGCTCACGAGAATGTTTTGGTAGGCCATGTCATGCTCCAGCGTTTTGCAGAGGGAACTTTTTGAGCGGTGGAATCGTATTCCAAACAGAGTCGCGGTGTAGTTTAAAGGTAAAACCACCATCCCTCAAATGGTTGATGCAGGTTCGATTCCTGCCGCCGCGGACTCGAGGGACCGCCTTGCCGGCCGTGCGGGGATGGGGCAGGGATGTCCCGGCTGATTTAAAGGTAGAGCGGTCTTGAACACGCCGGACTTTCGTGTTACACTCTGTTTGAGGGATGGTGGTGAGAGCCCCGGGCAACCGGGGCTCTTCTTTTTTGCTCACACTACATCCTAAAAACGGGGTAGCGCGGCTCGGGGATGGGGGCGTGCGCCGCGGCGGCAAAGCAGAGCGCCAAAATCTTGCGCGTGTCCGCGGGCTCGATGACGCCATCGTCCCACAGCCTAGCCGTGCCGTAATAAGGATGGCCCTCGGCCTCGTACTGGGCGCGGATGGGCGCCGCGATTTTTTCGGCCTCCGCGTCCGAAAGCGCTTCGCCGCGGCGCTTTAGCTGCTCGCGCTTGATGATGGTCATCACTTGCGCGGCCTGCTCCGCGCCCATCACGGAGACGCGCGCGTTGGGCCAGGTAAACAAGAAGCGCGGGCCATACGCCCGGCCGCACATGGCATAGTTGCCGGCGCCGTTGGAGGAGCCGGTGACGACCGTAATCTTGGGGACCGGCGCGGTCGAAACGGCCTGCACGAGCTTCGCGCCATGCTTGATGATGCCGCCCTGCTCGAACTCCTTGCCGACCATGAAGCCCGTGATGTTCTGCAGAAAGAGGATGGGAACTTTGCGCTGGGTGCAGAGCTCGATGAAGTGCGCGCCCTTCAAGGCCGCTTCCGAGAACAAAATGCCCTGGTTGCCCAGGATGCCGATGGGCCGGCCCATCAACTTGGCGAAGCCGCAGGTGAGCGTGCGGCCGTAAAGGGGCTTGAAGGGCTGGAAGCGGCTACCGTCGACGATGCGCGCCACGATTTGGGCCACGTCGCAGGGCCGGCGCAAGTCGCGGTTGACAAGACCATAGAGGTCGGACGCGGGATAGAGCGGCTCGTCCCCCCGCCCCAAGTCGAGCGCGGGCTGGTTTAAATTCTCAACCAGGCTGCGGCACAAGGCGAGCGCCTGCTCGTCGTTGTCGGCCAAGTGGTCCGTGACGCCCGAGACGCGCGAGTGCATGTCGCCGCCGCCCAAGTCCTCGGCGGAGGACTCTTCCCCGGTCGCGGCTTTGACCAGCGGCGGCCCGCCCAAATAAATCGTTCCCTGACTGCGCACGATGACGCACTCATCCGACATCGCGGGCACGTAGGCCCCGCCCGCGGTGCACATGCCCATGACGACCGAAATCTGCGGGATGCCCAAGGACGACATGAGCGCCTGGTTGTAGAAGATGCGGCCGAAGTGCTCCTTGTCCGGGAAGACCTCGGACTGCCGGGGCAGGAACACGCCGCCCGAGTCGACCAAGTAGACGCAGGGCAGGCGGTTTTCAAGCGCGATTTCCTGAGCGCGCAGGTGCTTTTTGATGGTCTCGGCGTAGTAGGTGCCGCCCTTGACCGTGGCGTCGTTGGCCGCGATGACGCACAGGCGCCCGGCGACCACGCCCAAGCCAGAGACGATGCCCGCCGAGGGCACTTCGTTGTCGTAGAGCCCCCAGGCGGCCATGGGCGAGAGCTCCAGAAAAAACGAGCCGGGGTCGACAAGCTTTTGGATGCGCTCGCGGGCCGTCAGCTTGCCGCGCTTGCGGTGGAGCTCCACGGCTTTTTCCGGCCCGCCCTTGCGCACGGTCTCCAGGCATTGGCGCAAATCGGTGACCAAGCCCTCGTGGTGCCGCGCGTTGTCCTTGAACTCGGACGAGTCGCGGTCGATGGGGCTCTTGACCGCGGGCGTTTCGTGAGCAGAGGCGGTCTCGGCCGGAGCCGGAGCTGTTTTCACCGTTTTTGCCACGTGGCCATCTTATCAAAAACGGCGCGGGAGGCACATCCTCCCATAGTCCCCTGGCCAACCGTCTAAAAAAGAAGGCCCCGGTTTTACCCGGAGCCTTCACCTCCGTCCTTCTAGTTCATTATAATCCTGCCCCGGAATTTTTCAAGGGCTTCCACCCCTCCTCATTTCCCCGCGCCCGCCTAGCTAGGGGGACTAACCCCGGGACTATAGTCGGTAGCGGCGCATAGGGAACTTTTTCGAGGCTCCAATCGTAAAACAAAGAGAGCTGGGAGGTCGTCTAACTGGTAGGACAGCCGCCTGTAAAACGGCCTATCCGGGTTCGAATCCCGGCCTCCCAACTCGAGGAGATGTCCGGTGCCGAGGCGGACCGGGCATCTCCGCCATTTGACCATTGACTTACCCGGAATATCTGCTAAACTAAAAGTATTACAGGCGGCTGTTAGACGGCCTCAAAGCCCCGGGAAACCGGGGCTTTTTTTTTAGGCCCCCCGGCCGCGATACCCCCGCATTCTTGCTTGCGCATTTTCGCGGTTCTCATGCTACAATAAGGATAGACGGGGGGACGGTTTCCCCATCGCAGACGTAGACTTAAGTACAAGAGGAATACAAACACAATGGCTACAGGTAAAGTGAAGTGGTTTAACGATCAGAAGGGGTTCGGTTTCATCACCCCGGATGATGGCTCAAAGGATCTTTTCGTCCATCACTCTTCAATCATGAGCGACGGGTTCAAGACTTTGGCCGAGAACCAAGCCGTGGAGTTCACCACCGAGCAGTCCGACAAGGGACCTCGGGCCGGCAACGTCAAGAAGCTCTAAGCTTCCGATAAACCAGCGGCCGCCCGCGATTTGAAGTCGCGGGCGGCCGTTTCTTTTACCAGGGGGTGGGCTTGTAGTCCTTGAAGAAAATGCCCCAGGAGTGCTGGCCGCTCAAAAGCCCCGAGAACACCGGATCGCACACCCTGGCCGCGCCGTCGACGATGTCCAGGGGCGGCTGAAAGTCCAACTCGTCTTTTTTGCGCGCGGCGTGCAGCGCCGGGTCCTCGTCGCTCACCCAGCCGGTGTCGACCGCGTTCATGTAGATGCCGCTCTTGGCGTAATCCGGGGCCGAGGTGAGCGTCAGCATGTTGAGCGCGGCCTTGGCCATGTTGGTGTGCGGGTGCTTGTCGGTCTTGGTGCCGCGGGAGAAGCTCCCCTCCATCGCGGAGACGTTCACGATGTGCTTCTCGTTGGTGGGATGCCGGAGCATGAGGGGCTTGAGCTTTGAGCACAGGATAAAGGGCGCTACGGAGTTGATGAGTTGGAGTTCCAGCATCTCGGCGCTTGAGACCTCGGCCAGCGTCAGCCGCCAGCTGTTTTTTTCGCGCAGATCCACCTGCTGCAAGTCGGCGTCGGTTTTCCCCGCCGGAAAGACCTCTTCGCCCAAAGCGTCGTCCAAGGTGTATTTGATTTGGGAGAGAATCGCCGAATGCGTCAGGCCCATGCCGGGCCCCTTGGCCCCCCGCAGCGCCAGGCCGCAGACGTCCGCGGCGTTGCCGTTGCCCAGCTCCTTGGCGGCGCCGGCCGAGAGCGCCGCCACGCAAGCCTCGTGGCTTTCCAGGAGCGCTTGAATCTCGGGCGGCTCATCGGCCAAGGGCGAGGTCTCCCGCTCCAAGAGATGGGCGTAAAAGCCCGGCGGGCGGCGCACGGTCTGCGCGGCGTTATTGATGAGGACGTCCAAGCGCTCGTGGGAGCTGGCCAGGTAGCGGGTGAAGAGCTCGACGCTGGGGAAATGCCGCAGGTCCAGGCCGTGGATGCGCAGGCGGTCTTTCCAGGCGTTGAAATCGGGCTCGCGGGAATAGCGCAGGGCGGCGTCCCTGGGAAAGCGCGTGGTGGCCACCACCCCGGCCCCGGCGCGCAGCAGCATGAGCGCGGTCTGATAGCCGATTTTGATGCGCGCGCCCGTCACCAGCGCCACGCGGCCATGAAGCGGAGCGCTTTGGTGGCGCTTGGCGTAGTTGAACTCCGCGCAGGACGGGCACATGGAGTCGTAGAAAAAGTGCAGCTTCCTGAACTCGGCCTTGCAGACGTAGCAAAAGCGCGGCTTTTGCAGCTCCCGCTCTTGCTGCGGCGCCTGGCCGATTAAGACGCGCGCCGGAGCGACGAAGACTTGGGCCGCGCGGGTGCGGCGGATGGTGGTCGAGGCCCGCGTTTTGCGGTCCTGCGCGTCCAACCGGCGCCGGTTCTGCGCGCGGATGGCGCGGGAGAGCTTGATGGATTCCAGGCGCGTGGGGTGCGACACCCGGCCCGCCGCGGTCAAAAGGGCGATGCGCGTTTCTTCGGGAACCTGCGCCAAGAGCCCGCGGTCCTTCAAGACGGCTTCAAGAACCTCGATGCAGCCTTCGATATCCAAAAATCAGACCTCGCGCGCGAAAATTCTGTCTTTTTACCGCTTTCGAAATGACGGCATACTATAAAAAAGAGAACCTACCCAACTTCCGGTCTGATTAGGATTAATTTAGATCTGCGCAAACTATCTTCGGCTCCTTTTTTCCAAAACTCAATAATCTCAAGCCCCCGCTTCTTCCTGTGTCCTGTATATTGGCTCAAATCTAACATGTAAGCCCGGAAAATTTCTCTGGGATAGTCTCTAACAGTAACTCGATTTCTAACAGAATGAAGAAGCTTCAAATCGACCAACTCGTTAATCTGCTCAAGTTCTGAAGATTTTGAATCTAGGTCGACCAAAAAACAATTTGACTTAATATCATCAACACAAAATTTTCGAATACGCTCAAATTCTGCATCAAGTGGTTTTTGTGCATCAGCATCTGTCTTATACTCTTCCTGCTTAGTGGAATCATATTCTCCAGCTGCATTATTTACATCCTCTCCCGTAACCTTGTCCCCACGCGCATCGCCACTTCGCTCTCGAGCGACCATAACAGATTTTCTAAATATATTTAAAAAATCTCGTGCGACACCGCCGCTTGCCAGCACAAGTCTATCGCAAGCCCCATCTGTAATGACTTCTTCAACTGCAATACTCTTGGGATCGGTAAATTTTTGCAAAATTTTAAATAAGAACTCTTTTGCAATTGAGTATTTTTCAAGTGTTAGATCCAAGTTAATCTCATCGGTGTCATCGCCAATTTTTAATCCAACAGGAGGGTCGCCATGAATATACCATGACGTCCTGTGCCGAATAGTTCCAACTTTTAGCCACAGGGAATTTCCCTTAGCAATTCGGTGGAAATAATCCACAACACTTGCCTGATCGCCACGTCGGATATGATAAAGATCATCCAAGAACAGGTAGCAATCCCCGCCCGATAACTCTGCCATCCTTTTGAATATTTTTTGATACTGCAAAATATTCCGGTGTAAAAAACTAATCTTCTCTTGTTTAAATTGCGCCGAACGCATCATCTGCGAGCTATTAGTATCTGTTGTAAATGCCCCAGCTTTAGCAGACACTCCCATCGCTGAAGAATAGCCCCCTTCAACAGCCGCACCACCGGCATGCTCTTGGCTGCTAATGCTCTGTGTGCTCACACCTGATTCATCAGGGGAATACAAGAGTCCGTTTAGCTCTTCAATTTTCTTTGATAACTCTGCAGTCAGACTATCTATTTGCTCTTTATTAAGAGGCGCCACTTTTGGACTGGAGCCAAATAGATTTCTCCACCATCTATTGGATGATGGATTTACCGCCGCTGTTTTAAGCCATTCCTGAAACTCGTCCAGGGTTTTTATCAAGACACTAAGGAGCACATCGGGGTAACTGTGTCCTTTAAAAGCTTCAAGATCAACTTTTACAACAGGATGTCTTTCTAAGGTTAAATCAACTACAGCCTTTTCAAGCAGACTGCTTTTTCCAGAGCCCCGTCGGCCAAATATAAAATGGTGACGTCTACTTTTTGTCCGGCGCAAAGTTCCTTCCGCAGGTTCAACAAAATTTTTAACGCCCTCTTTTGTTGAGCGCGTAGATTCTTCGATTGCGATTAATACATCGTCCATCTCAACTGAATTGAGTTTGCTCATTTTATTTTCCCTTAATTACCCACTGCTTTGAACCACATTGTGTAATTCTACAAAGTATCAAAGAATAAGACCTCCTTCATTCCTTAGATATTTTTCCAAATACCATTATTGACAAAGACTATTCTATAGACTAAACTATAACTAAGTTATGGCAACACAAAATATTCCAAAGCTGCGGAAAGATCTCCATCTAAACCAAACGCAGTTCGCCAACTTAATGGGCGTTCATCCAATTACAGTTAGTCGCTGGGAACGCGGAAAAGTTGCCCCCACCCCATACCAAGAAGCATTTCTCAACGACTTCTCAAAAGCGTCGCACGATGAATCGATTCGAAATATTATTGCGACTGTTTTAATTACAGCCGGGATCACAGCGGCAATTCTCCTATTACTTAAAGCAGCGCAAAAAACGAGGTAAGCCATGCAGACAATAACTTCAGCGATGCGTCCAGCCGTCGGTAGCGTTCTAGCCCGACCCAAATTCCCGGTCACACACCGCGGAATATATATGGGAAACTATTTCGGTTTTGACCAGGTTTTTGAAAATAACTGGCCGCAGGGACCACGCTTAGTCTCTTTCGAAGAATTTGCGCAAGGCAAGCCCGTCAAGATAGAGCGGCAGAGCGCCGCTCCTATCCCAGACTTAATCGCACGAGTTGAGCAAAAACTACGAGACAACCAGCCGTACGATCTTCTGACACACAATTGCGATCATGCCGCAACGTGGGTTTCCGATGGCGTAGCAACAAGCCTTCAAGTCGTTGGCTGGATAGCATTTACCCTCGCAATTGGGCTAGTTGTGCTTAAGTCCCAGCAATCTTAGCCCATTGACCGCCCACAGAGGGTCAGAAATTCTTCCCGAAATCGGCCCCTACTTCCTTCTGTAGCGCAGCACCGTCACGCCGGACTTAAAGCGCGCGGCGTCCACGAACTTCAGGCGCTCGGGCCGCAAGAGGCCCTGGAACAAAAACGGCCCGCGGCCGGCGAGGACCGGATGGACGGCGAAGCGGTACTCGTCTAGGAGGCCCAGCCTCTGGAGCTGCGCCGCCAAGGACGGGCTGCCGACCAAGAGCCCGCGCGGCGTGCGCCGCTTGAGCGCCTTGACGGCCCCGGCCAGGCCGCCGGCCAGGCGGCGCGTGTAGTAGCGCATGAGCTCGGCGTCGGGGGCGAACGCGCGGTGGTCGCAGCAGCCGTCCAGCGTGACGTTGATGGCGAAGGTGAGCTTGCCCATGGGGACGCTCATCCTACAATAAACGCGGCGGCGGGAACTTTTGCCCGGCATCGCTCGTATAAGGGATGCGACTGCCGGGTAGCTTAATGGTAAAGCACCCGCCTGTCAAACGGGGCGATGTGGGTTCAAGTCCCACCCCGGCAGCCCGCAAGGAGGCCCAATCAGCTCCCCTCAGGCGGGGATTAGGCCTCCGCCCAATTGACAAAAATATGGTTCCCTGATACACTGAATATGACAGGCGGGTATTAAGCTACCCAAGCCCCGGGAAACCGGGGCTTTTCGTTTTTAGGCGCGGCAACTCACGGAACGGAAAAACGTTTTAAACGCCCCAGCCGCTTTCCTTATATATGGGCCAAGTTGGCCTCTTTGGCCGGCCAACCTGGCCAAATCTGGCCTTATCTGGCCATGGCCGGGGGCCGGCCGGGCCGGCCCTAGACACCCCCCGTATACCACCCTAGACACCATGTCTAGGCCTGGCTTTGACTATAGTCGACTAGGGACTAGACTAGGTTTGACTAGGAATTCGACTAGTTTGACTAGCTTTTGACTAGGTTTCGACTATAGTCAAAACTAGTCTAGTCACCTAGTCCCCAGACCTGGGCTAGACCCTAGCCAGACGTCTGGGAGACCCCCCAGCCCCGGGAACTTTCCGGCCGCTCCGTTCGTAGACTAAGCGAGCGGCCATGAAAAAACTCGCCCTGGGCCTGCCCATCGAGCGGCGCATTTACCTTTTGCGCGGGCGGCGCGTCATGCTGGATCGCGATTTAGCGAAAATATACGGCGTTTCAACCGGCCGCCTCAACGAACAGGTCAAGCGAAACCGCCGCCGATTTCCGGCAGACTTCATGTTCCGCCTCAGCAAACAGGAAATGAAAAATTGGGTATCGCATTTTTGCGATACCCAATTCCCAAGCCAAAATGGGACTTAGAATAACTCCCTATGCATTCACCGAGCATGGCGCAGTGATGTTGGCCGCCGTGCTCAACAGCGACGCGGCCGTCGCGGCCAGCATTGAAATCGTGCGCGCCTTCAACCGCCTGCGTCGGGTGGCGCTCGCTCACAAGGAATTAAGCCGCGCGCTCGAGGATTTGGCGCGCAAAGTCGCGGGGCATGACCAACAATTTGAGATCGTGTTCGAAGCCATCCGGCGGCTCATGGATCCGCCGCCGGAAAAATCCAAGCCCGTCATCGGATTCAGACCGTAAGCCGCCCGCGCTCAAATTCCCCCCGCCCGTTCGCGCTTTTGATACCATCAGAGCGTGGGATCCACATCCGCCCGCCCCGCAGACGGCCGCTGGGACAGGCTTGCCGACCTCGCCTTCAAGGCCGGAATCGTGGTCAAAGCGATTGACGGCGCTTTCGAAGCGGTCTTGGGCACGCTGTTTTTGGCCCTGAACCGCGCCGGCATCGACCACTGGGTGCGCGCCCTGACCGCCGGGGAGCTGAGCGAAGACCCCACGGATTTTGTCGCCACCCATCTGCGCCGCTGGGCCGCGCACCTCTCGCTCAATTTCCGGCAGTTTTTGGGCGCGTCCCTCATCATCCACGGCGTGGTCGACGCGGCCCTGGCCGCCTGCGTGCTGTTGGAGCTGCAGGAGGCTTATCTCTGGGCCATCCTTGTCTTTGCCGCGAGCACGGGCTACACGGGCTACCGCGCGGTCTACCGTCATTCGCCGGCCCTGGGCGCGATATTCCTGGTCGACGCCGTCATCGTGGCGCTGCTGGTCTGGGAGCGCAACCGTTTAGGCCGGCACGGCGCGGCATAGCCCGGGCAAAAAAACGAGCGCTCCCCCTTTCGGGAGAGCGCCGTTTTTAAGGCTCTAGTCGGAAGAGCTTAGGACTTCTTCGCCGGGGTCGCCGGAGCGGAAGCGGCCTTCATCTTCTTGTGCATGGCGGGCTTGCTCGCCACCCACGTGACGAAGATGTGGACGTTCTTGGCCGCGCCCTGCTCGGAGGCGACGCGCACGCGCTCGCCGGCCTTGAGAGCCGACATCGCCACCGCCGCGTTGTTGCCGCCGCGGGTGTACTTGGTCGTCGCGGAGAGCGTCACGGTCACGGTCTTGCCGCCGTGCTCCTTGAGGGTCAAGGCGTTGGTCTTCGCGTCCACGCTTTGCACGTGGCCCCAGATCATGGCGCCCATCGCCTTATGCGTCTTCATGGCCGCGGACTTCGCCTTCATCGCCTTGTGAGCCGCCGGTTTGGCTGGAATCGCCGCCGCCGACAAAGCAAAAGCGCAAAGCAGGCCCGCCGCCATCGTCATCGTTTTCTTCATGATTTTACGTCCTCCTGCACCTAGTGCGAGATATTGACCGACGGAGACGATTATACCCTTTCTGCGCCCAGCCGCGCTTAGGGTTGCTGCCACCAAGGCTTGGCCGGGCGCGGGGCCGCGGCGGAGGCGGGCGGCGAGGGAGGAACGGCGACGGGCGGCGGGTTCGCGGACGCGATGGCGAACATCTTCTCGAAATAGGAGAGCGGCCAGGCGCCCACGATGGGCGCGCCGTTTAAGAGAAAGCTGGGCGTGCCGGTAAAGCCGAAGCCGTGGAACTCCCGCTCGTCGGCCGCCAAGCGCGCCTCAACCACCGGGCCCTGCACGTCTTGGTCGAGCCGCGCCATGTCCAGGCCCAGGCCGCGCGCCTCGGCCTCGAAGAAATCCCCGCCGAACTTGTCCTGATTGGCGAACAAGGCGTCGTAGAATTGCCAGGCTTTCGCCGGCGACTGCAGCGAGGCGGCCTCGAAGTACTGCGCGGCCAAGAGCGCCTGCGGATGGATGTTGGTCAGGGCCACGGGCTTGAACACAAAGCGCAGGCGGTTGCCGTATTGCGCGCGCAGGGCCGCGACCGTATCGGCGGCCTTGGCGCAGTAGGGGCACTGGAAATCAGAGTACTCGACCAAGGTCAAGGACGCGCTGGGGCTGCCCAGGACGTGGGACGAGTCGTCGATTGAGGGGCTCAGCGGATGCGCGAGCGCCTCGCGAAATCCCCCGAGCGGCGAGGACGGCTCGGCCATGGGCTTGGGCGCCGCGGCCTGCATCATTCCAGGCCCGCAGGCGGAAAGAAAAAGCGCCGCGCCCAAGGCGGCCGAAAGAGCGGCGGCGAGCGTCTTCTTCACGCCCTGAAGTGTAGCAGAGGCCCGGAGGGTCTTACAAGAATCAGAAAAAGAACAGTTCGCGCCTGACTTTCGCGGGCGGCACGCCGAAGGCGTCCTTTAAGAGGCGCAGGACCGCGGTCTGCATCGGCGGCGGACCGCACAGGTAGAACGACGCGCCGCCTTTGGCTTCGCAGTGCTTGGATAAAATCTCGGCGCTCAAGCGCCCGCTCTCGTAGAACACGCGGCCGCCGCCCTCCGGCGCGCCTTCATCCGGCATCTTGCCCAGGACGTGCACCACGCGCAGGGACAAATCCCTGGCCGCCGCGCCCAGCTCCTCGTGCGCGATGACGTCAGCGAAGGTCCGGTTGCAGGAGAACAAGACGATGCGGCTTTGCGCGCGCTTGTGCGCCGCGTGCCGCAGGATGCTTAAAAACGGCGTGATGCCGACGCCGCCGCTGATGAACACCAAGTCGCGCTCTTTTTCGAAGTCCGGGCTGAAAATTCCGTAGGGGCCCTCGCAGAGAACCGGCGTGCCGCGCTTTAAGCCCGGCACGGCCGAGGTGAAGCGCCCCGCGGCCTTGATGGTGAAATGGAGCTTGTCCGAATGCGGCGGCGCGGAGATGGTGAAGGGGTGCGGCTCGCTCCAGCCCCGCTCGCCCATCACGCGGATGATGGCGAACTGCCCGGCGCGGCGCGACGAGAACGGGCCCTGCCCCTCTGGGCGCTCCAAGACGAGCGTCGTGGTGTCGGCGGTTTCCCTGGCGACCCGGTCCACGCGCCAGACGCCGCGGCCGCGCAGGCTCATCCGGGTGGCGAGGCGGTAAACGAACAGGAACAGCAAGATGGCGCCGATGGCGCCGTAGAAGAGCATGCTCCAAACGTCCGGCGGGCCCTTGGTCCCCTCGAGCCAGGCGTGGGAGAAGGCGACGGCGACCGCGGCGTAGAGCACCAAGTGCGTGTTCTTCCAAAGCCAGAAGGACAGGCGGTGGCGTCCCCAGATGGCGATGGGGACGAGCAGGATGAGCAGATAGAGCGCGACGTGGCCCAGGAGCAGGGCCGGGTTGCCCGTGCCGAAATAAAACAGGAAGGACCACGGCGACTTGCCCGCGTGCTTCAAGGAAAAGGCCACGGTGCGCAAGAGCGCGTGCAAAATCAAGGCCGGCGGAATCGCCATGCCCAGCAGTTTGTGGACGCGGTAGACGCGGTCCAGGCCCATCCGGCGCTCGACCCAGGGCAGGCGCGTGCCCAGCGCCACCATCGCGACCAATCCGAAGAGCCCCGCGACCGCCAGGGCGTCGCCCGCGGGTCCGGCCAAGCGCAGAACCGGGAGCCAGGGGTTAGGGTGAGTAGGCATTATTAAGGAACGTCCTTAACAATGCTAGTAAATAAGAAGGCCGCGCCATACTTCCCGTTCGCGCCGGAGCTCCCTGGGAAGACCCGCCAGAGCGATACGGCAAGAAAGGCGCGGTCCTACGTCCGTCTTATCCAGCACAAGCGGTCTATGGCTAATTTGGGGCCGCCAACTGACATACCCTTACTAAAATTTCTGTCTTCTCCATTTCTTAAGGAATATGTCGGTCGCCCTTATCAAAACGGCCAAGTCCAAGGGATTACGTAAGAATTCCTGCGCACCATGCTCCCCTGGATCATGTGGAAACTTTAATACTTGATCAAATCGTCCGTATTTCTCCAGATCGACGCCATTCTCCATTAAAAATGCTTCCCACTTCTCCAACAAAGGCAGGACCCGCTCATCCCGGCATGAAGAACTGCAGTTTAAAAACAGAGCACTAAGAGACGGCCGCTGGAAAGCAAATAAAAACAGAAGGAGGGACGAGATACGGCGGGCTTTTTCAACATCGCTGACAGGCATGCTTGGCGTTGACAACACGCGGTGCGGCGCATCATTCTCGATTTCCAAGCCGAAATCACGCTTTTTCCGCGCCAACTCCGAACTCGGAAGGGCCAAACATTGATTTAAACATAATCGCTCCGGATTATACCGCAGCGCCCATTCCAATGTTCGCATGTATCCTTGCAAACTGTCTCCAGGCAAGCAATAGATCAATGAGAAACGCATATTCACATCTGGACAACGTGCCTTAAAATATGAAAGCCGCGCTTCAATATCCTGTAGATTGAAGGGCCGATTCATAAGCCTATTGACGTGCGGCGAAATCGACTGCAACCCAAAAGCGAAGCAAAAATTACCAGGCGATCGCGCGACAAAATCCACTATTTCCGGCCACAAATGAATAGGGTTAGTTTCTATGGTGAGAATTGCAGAGCGGCCACGCGCGGCATTTAGGAATGCCGTCATAATGGCAAGAGCCCTCTTGCGTTCCATCAGAACGTCCGCATCATTAAGCACTATGTAAGAAGCATGCTTCAAAACGAACTTGAAATCGTCTTCAATCCGCTTAAGGCCGAAATACCGCATCTTGCGCAGCCCCCACTGACAATACGAACATGCAAAAGGACATCCCCGAGAAGTTTCCACTAGCATGGCGCCGGGATTGTGCGGAATAGGAACATGTTGGCCAAGGTATGGCGAAGGCAGGCATGTCAAATCAATTAGAGAAGGTTCTGGATGGGCTACGACGCGCCCATGCTCCCTGAATGCCAAGCCCGGAACCGCTTTGAGTTCTCCATCGGCGAGAAACAGCGACCGCAGTAGCAACCGGAATGTTTCCTCCCCTTCTCCGGTCGCCACGAAATCGACTGTGGGGTTGGATTCTAAAATAAGGTGGGCCAGTCCACCCGCCTCGGGCCCGCCTAAAAGTACGCGCGCGTCCGGCAACAAGCGTTTTAACTCCCGCGCAACGGCCAACGTCGCGTTAATGTTCCAGACATAACAACTAAAACCAACCAAGCGTGGATGTCGTGTCGCGATACGCGCCGCGACATCTTCCGGCGCTTCCTCGATAAAAGCGTCGCAATAATCAATGGTGACGGCGGCAGCCACGCTTGGATCCCCCAGGGCATGGCATCGCAGCACTCCTGTGGCTAAAGATGGGAATTTATAGTCAATATAAAACATGTTCAACAACACGACTTGTATCGTCATTCTGGACCTTTAGCCCGGAAGAATATCTCAGTCAATAGAAAAACCATGAGCCTTCCTATGCAACATGACCGGAACAGTGAAAATAGAAAATCGCCGCATCAAAGGCGATCGGTAATTTGGGCGTGTTTAAGGTTGAACGCAATCTGATCCAGAATCGCCAACCGTTGTTCAGCGTCCAGCCTTTTTATCTGACGCTTTATTTTCGCGCGTGGAAGTGCGATGCGTCGGGTCAACTGCCCGGGATGCGAGCGCTGGAGCACTAGGCGCTCGCCGTAGTAGCGCAAGGAACATCGTCCGTAAGCTAACGCTAGCCGGTACATTAAATCAGTATCGGCGCAGATTCGGCGGAAAGAAGGATCGAATCCCCCCAATCGCTCAATCACAGAACGACGAAAAGTGACAGCAGACAGGCATACCGGACGCAGGCGACCCGCAATCCGCGCTAAAATTGCATCTTTTGCGAAAATACGCCAGCCGCCGCTGCCGTGAGCAGCGCGCCCACGCGCACTAATTCTACCGACAATCCGGCCGTCTTTATTCGCGATGTCGCAGCCAAAGAGAGCGGCCGCAGTGCCTGGCCGGGCTAATTCGGCGGCCGCTCTCGCCAGATAGTCGGAGCGCCAGGAGTCGTCGGCCTCTAGGAAAGCGACATAGCGCCCCCGGGCTTGATTTAAGCCCGTGTTCATAAGAACGGCAGGGCCAGGGTTCCCCAACAATGCCTTAGCCTTTGCTCCGGCGGTTTCCATTCGCTTCAATCGATCCAAGGTGCTGTCCGAGGAGCCGCCATCGACCATGATGAGTTCGTAGTTGCGCAAGGTTTGCCGCAACACGCCCGCAATCGCCGTATCGATGTAGGCGGCTGATTGGTAGCTAGTAAGGATGACGGAAAAAAGCGGACGATGGCTTTGCGAGATCATAACGTCGTTGGCGCCCCTTTACCGAGAGCCTGTATCTCCTGTTCCCGGGCCAGCTCCAGGCGGATTCTCAAAAGGCGCGGAAGGTAATCGATATTAAGAGCGCGCTCTTGAGAAAGCAGCGCTTCCCTGTGGCGGCCTAGCCGCGAAAGGCTAATGGCCCGCCACCAGTAAACGTATGTCGGCGCAGGATCTAATGTCTCCAGCCACCGGCAAGCGTGGAGCAAATCCCGCCATTGACGCGCGCGGAGGCATTTCCAAGCGAGGGCATAGGCTTGGTCCAAAGCGAATGAATCCGAGAAGATCGGGTTTCCCCATTTTCGGGTCATAAGGGCATAGTTGCGGCTGAGTTCCGCGTCGTTGGTGCGGAAAAGACGCTTGTGGCGTACGGCGATAGAGCCGCAATAAAGGATGCGCGCTCCGCGCCGTCGAGCCTGAAGACAGAAATCACCGTCTTCATACTGCTGATGCAAAGCCTCCTTGAAGCGGATTGCGCCAAAGAGCTTTCCGCGGACGAGCATGCATGTTCCAGTGACTCCATCACAGAGACGGGTGTAGCTGCGTTGGCCCAGGTCTTTTTCCTCCCGTCCATGTGCGGCGCGCCATGAGAACATTTCTGCGCCGCAAATTCTTCCGTCCGGATAAACCGTGCGACATCCTACGATATCCGGCTTGGGGTGAACGTACGCGGCCGCCTTAAGCAGGCGCGCGAGCCACGCCTCGGGCACCTCGGTATCATCGTCAAGCAGCGCATACCACGCCGACGGGAATTGTCGGACGGCGGCATTGAGCGCCGCCGCTTTCCCGATATTGCGTGAAAATCCTATGACGTGGGCATTATTTCGTTTCCCTACATAACGGCACAGGAATCGCCCCGTCCCGTCTTTAGATCCATTGTCTACCACGATTAATCGATGGATGACGCGCGTGTTATGTTGGATGGAGGCCAGACATTGCTTGAGAGATGCCAAGGCATTATGGGTTACGACGATGACCGCTACTTCTCCGCTGATTCGATTTGCCATAATGCGCGGATTCAGGTGCTTCCTTCTTTGGAGAATTGAAAAATCGCATTATGCGGCTGGCGTTCGACATCGATGCCGTTGCGCAGCGCACATTTCTCTAAGGCCGCATAACGCTGGCGGCGGAGAGCATGGGTGTTGGTTCCATCCTTTGAGAGCCAAAGACGACGATCCGGAGAAAAACGCAGATCAATACCGAAAGCGTCCTGACGCGCATCAAGAAACGAACCCTTAAGGATGTGGCAGTAGGAAATGGCGACCTTGTCGATGACCCCGCCGTGGCGCTCGAGAAACCGCAGGGTCAGATAAAAATCCTCATCGGTTTCGCCCGGGAAGCCGACCATGAGGAATACCTTGACTTTAATACCAGCCGATTTCGTATCTCGAATGACGCGCTCGGCGTCCGAGATCCTGAATTTTTTGTGCATCCCATCAACAATTCGCTGGCTTGCGCTTTCCATGCCGTAGGATAAGACCTGACAGCCACCCCGGTGCATTGCCTTCAGCAGCGAAGGCGTCATTGTGGGATGGATGATAGCCATGCCACCCCAGCCGAAATCCCAAGTCCGGCGTGCAACGGCCCGATCCATGCGTACTTGAGCTAGCAACGCAGATAAAGCGGAGAGGCGGCGGACATCTCCGTTTATGAGCGAGTCGCTGAATTCAATAAAGTATTTTTCCGGGCGACGGACTAAGTGATGTCGAATTTCAGCCGCAACGCGTTCCGGGCTCATCGTCCGGTATATTCTCTGCTGTAGTATGTGCGTGCAGAAAGAACATCGCCGCACGCATCCTCGGCTGGTGTTCAAGAAGAATCGCGCCGGATCGTATTTACGCGAATCAAACACGTCAAAATCCAGGAAGGGCAGATCATCGAGATTCTCAACTTGCCTGGGATCGCCGCAGTCGAGGATGCGCCCACCATCTTTAATCAGAAGTCCCTTGACGCAGGGAACGCGGCCCGGAATATCTTCGAGACGCCGCGCCAATTCGACTATTGTTTGATCTGCTTCGCCAACGGCAACGGCATCCACAGCGGCGTGCTTGATGAGTTCGAGGCCCATGGTTTCCCGCAGGCACTGAGGGCCGCCGAAAACGACGATGGTTTTAGGAGAAGATCTTTTGATGTGCTGGGCCAGCGCAAGGCTGCATTCCTCAGTTGCTTGCAGGACTGAAAATCCCACCATATCCGGCTGGTAAGATAAAATCGCCTCCGCCTGCGCCGTCATTCCCGCCTGAAAATTTTTCTCCGAACGCTTCAGTGCTGCCATAAAGTCTTCGGGATAGGTGAAGTGCGTAGGGCGCGCGTGGTCCTGCTGTCGTGACAGTGACTGGCGGGCGCCAAGACTGGCATCGTGGACGCTAGGTCGGAAGCCGGCCACTTTAAGATGGGCGCTAAGAAGAGCCAGCGCAGTAGATGGGCAAGGGCCGCAAAAGGCCGGCGCCTGCACTAAGACGATTTTAAGATGATTCATTATGGATAATTCTAATGTGGCCGTATCGTTGCAACATTTCTTAAAATATATTTAATTGCCGCCGTCATCTTGAATTGATAGGAGATTGGCAGTTTGGCTAAAAAAAGAAAAACAAACGTCGGTAGTAGCAAGAAAAAACGCGGCTACGTCACGCCGGTTTTGGTTTCTGCTGGGAGCCTCTTGCTTATGTCGCAAAAAGGCTTGATGGCAACGAGCATCCCAGGATGAACAACTGTCTGCTATTTCCACCACCAAAACTTTTTCTGTTGCCGCAATAATTTGAAGAGTTAGATGCACGTAAAGGCGGTAAAGCTTTCCAGGCTCCGTCCTGCGGTCAGCGTTCTGCTCATGACTTATAACCGCCGGGCGTATTTGAATGCGGCCATGGATGGAGTGCGCCGACAGATATGCCGCGACTGGGAAATGATCGTGCTGGATGGTGGATCTAACGACGGATCGCTCCCATGGCTGCGCAGACATTTGCTTCCCCCAGAACGGCTCATTGAGTTTTCGGACAATCCTGGACCGGTCGCGCTGATGAACGCAGGAATTCAAGCCGCGCGAGGTGCTTTTATCGCCTTCCTGGAGGCGGATGATTATTGGCTGCCGGGTTACCTTGAAGCCATGACGCAGGTTTTTCGTGAGGGGTCCCTGCAATGGCTGTCCTCGGGGTGCATCGTTATTGACGGGCGCGGCCGAGTCGTCAACGCCATCGGTGCAAAAGGGAGATGGCTGCGCTCTCCACGAAGGTGCTCCGAGGAAGGAAAAACCGTGTTGCCTTGGGAAAATGATCCGCTGCTCTTGAAACTGACTGGGCGAAGCCAGCACGGTCTGCTGTCCATGAGCATGGTGCGCAGATCCATTTTCACAGAGATTGGAACTTTCGATCCGGTCTACCGATGGACGGCCATGGAGATGGATTTTATCTGCCGATTGGCCTTGGCGCGTGGACGGGCCGCCTTCGGTTTTGTTGATAAAATTCTGGGCGTCAGGCGCCATCATGCCGGACAACTGACGAACGTTCCTGGTCCCTGGTCCTGGAAAGCGCCTGTCGATTGGGGGGCGGACTGCGTGAAAACGCGCAGACAGAAGGAATTCTACACCGATCTGGCCTGCTACTTCTCCCGGCACCGGGATGCCATCCGGGGCGCGTTGAAGACGGAACGCGCCCCGATTCAGTAGTCTAGCTTGCTGTCGCACAGGGAGTAAGGAATCCCGAGACGCTGGGCCAGGCGGGCGGCACGGTGGCAACGGTCGCGCCGGATAGCAAAAGTATTAGAGCCATCCGAGAGCTCCCAATGGGTTTGATCCGCCGCCGGCACCCTGATGCCGTAGAAACTCCCGCGGCGATCCATGTCGCTTCCCAGCGCAATTTCGGAATATGAGATTGTGACGTCGCTGATCCATTCTGCATTCCGCTCGACAAATCGCAGGGTTTCCTCAACGTCATCGTCATTTTCCCCGGGAAATCCAAACTGGAGATAGAGCTGCGTACCAATGCCTGCTTCTCGGGTGTTCCGAATCACCGTCTGCGCGTCCTTCACCGAAAATCTTTTGTCCATCGAATCGACAACTCTCTGGCTGCCGCTTTCCAATCCGTAGGAAAGCATGCCGCATCCGGATGCCTTGAGCTTTTTAAATAAAGCTGGCGTCATGGTCGGATGAAGCATGGCCATGCCGGACCAGAATAAGGCTCCGCTCTCGCCGAGTTTGGCGAGGCGCTCAAGCCGCCAACTAGTAAGCAAATCCGCCAGTTTGCCGAGCCGAGAGATGTTCCCATTGACGAGGGAGTCGCTGAACGAGACGATCTGCCTGCCCGGAAAATGGCTCAGCGCGTTTTTGATTTCCAGCAAACTTCTCTGCGGGCTCATCGCGGCGAATCGCTTTTGCTGCAGGAAGTGGGTGCAAAAACGGCAGCGACGAAAGCAACTCCTCACCGTATTAAGATAAATGCGGTCCCCAGCGTAGTCTTCCATGGGAAAGCCGCTAAAATCCATAAACGGGAGACTGTCTATGGGCTTATTCCAGGCCGCCTGTCCTCCATCGATGATGTCTTCGCCACGCTTGAGGATCACGCCGGGGATTCTGGGAAGAGCGCGGCTTCCGGCTGCGGCATAAGAACGCAGGAGCTCAGGAAACGAATCGTCGGCTTCGCCGGCCACGATGGCGTCGACGCTTGGATCGCGGACGTAGTCTTCGGCGCGGCATTCCCGCAGGCAATCAGGCCCTCCAAAAACAACGAAGCATCTGGGGTTAAGCCGTTTGATAGCCTCGGCCAGAGCCAAACTCCATTTTCGCGTATAGCTTAAAACACAAAAAGCCGCCACGGTGGGATCGAACTCTAGAATTTTTTCCGCCTCCCGGTTTAGGAGGGTTTGGACGAGTTTAGGGTTGTTTTTAAGAGCGGCATGATAATCCGCGTGAGTGGAAAATTTTGTCTTGAGCGCCACAGCGAGAGCCTTGCGGACGCGCGTGCTGGAATCAACGATAACCGGACGAAACCCGGCGTTTTTGCAATGAGCCTGCAGGAGCGCAAGTCCATTCGATGGAGTAATCCAGTCGTAGGACGGTGGCTGGATCAGAGCGAGCCGTATTTCTTTATGGTGCATGGCCTATATATTCCCCCCTAAAGACACACCGGCCGCAACTGAGCGCTGGTTAGCCCGCCGGCAGTCTTATGCATGGCGCGGTCAATCGCATTAGGCCCCCATCATGTGGACACCTGCTTTTAGCGGCGCGCCGCCGCCAAGCTCCGTACGACGGGATCAAAGCGCGCCTGGAAGAAGCGCAGGTACTTGGGCTCGTAGACGAACTTGAGCCCGGGAACGGAATTGCCCTGGCGCGCGGTCTCGATGACGCCGTCGGCCACATAGTCCAAGTGGGTCTGTGTGTAGACCCGCCTCGGCAGCGCCAGGCGCACCAGCTCCAACGCCGGCTTGTGGTTCTCGCCGGTCTTGGCGTCCCTGCCGGCCGAGACGATGCCGCGCTCCATGGCGCGCACGCCGCTTTGGGCGTAGAGCGCCGCGCAGAGGCTCTGCGCGGGAAGCTCCTCCTGCGAGAGGTGCGGCAAAATCGCCTTGGCGTCCAGGAAGACCGCGTGGCCGCCGCAGGGCCGCACCAGCGGCACGTAGGCGTCGTCGAGGCGCGACCAGAGGTAGCGCACCTGGGCGATGCGGTGGGCCATCCACTCGTCGGTCTCGACCGACTCCAAAAAGCCGCGCGCCAGCGCCTCCAAGTCTCGGCCCGAGAGCCCGCCGTAGGTGTGCAGGCCCTCGTAGACCACGCAGAGGTTCTGCGCCTCGCGGTAGAGGCCCTCGTCGTTGACGGCCAAGAACCCCCCGATGTTGGCGTAGGCGTCCTTCTTGGCGCTCATGGCCGCCGCGTCGGTCAGCGCGCACATCTCGCGCAAAATGGCCTTGAGCGATTTGTCCGCGTAGCCGGGCTCCCTTTCCTTGATGAACCAGGCGTTCTCGACCGCGCGCGCGGCGTCCAAGACCAGCGGGATTTTCGCCGAGCGGCAGAAGGCCGAAACCTGCCTCAAGTTCTCCATGGAGACCGGCTGGCCGCCCGCCATGTTGACCGGCGCACCCACGGCAACGTAGGGGACCCTGTGGGAGCCCGCCTTCTCCACCGCGGCGGCGAGCTTGCCCAGGTCCAGGTTGCCCTTGAAGGGATGCTCGGAGCCCGGGTCGTGCGCCTCCTTGATGATGACGTCCACGAAGACGCCGCCGGCCAGTTCCTGGTGCAGGCGCGTGGTGGTGAAGTACATGTTCCCAGGCACGATGTCGCCGGGCTTGATGAGGATTTGCGAGAGGATGTGCTCGGCCGCGCGGCCCTGGTGCACGGGCAGAACGTAGCGGTAGCCGTAGACCTCCTGGGCGGCTTCTACGAAGCGGTAGTAGCTCCTGGCCCCGGCGTAGGCCTCGTCGGCCTGGAGCATGGCGGACCACTGCGTGTCGGTCATCGCGTTGGTGCCGGAATCGGTCAGCAGGTCGATGAACACGTCCTCGCTGCGCAGCAAAAAGGTGTTGTGACCCGCCTCCTTGATGGCGCGCTCACGCTGCGCGCGGGGCAAGAGGCGCACGCGCTCGACCATCTTGATTTTGTAGGGCTCGGGAATCATGCGGGGGCCTTGCGTCTCGGTCATGTCCGTTCTCCTTTCGTTGGCCGCCTCAAACCGAGGGCGCGGCGCAGCCTCCGGGCGCTTTGAACCCGCGGGCCGCGACCTTCAATTGGCGGCTGGTCTCGCTCATGTACTCGTAGAGATGCTTGTGCAAAAGGGCGAAGGTGACGGCCCGGCGCAGGGCCCAGGGGCGGCGCAGGGCGGTCTCGGCGACGAGGGAGACCGTGAGCCAGGCCCGGCGCGGAGCGGCGTTCAAAACGCAGTTCCAGAAGACCCGCAGGCAGATGCCCAAATCTTTCCGGCTGGGCAGGCTCAGGCGTTCGGGCCGCGAATGAGCCAGGATGAAGCGCATGGCGCGGCGCCGGTAGTTGCGGTAGCCGTAGAGGCGTCTCAAAAGGCGGCGATAACCCTCGTAGAGCTCGGCGCGCGACATGCCTTTGGGAATGACGTTGGTGAAGACGAACTGATCGCCCACGGACTCGGCTGCCAGGCGCCCGGCGCGCTTCAAGCGCTCGTAGAGGGGCGTTTTGGGGATGGCGTTGAGCATTCCGGCCATGGCCACGGGGATGCCGGCGTCCTGCAGAAAGCGGAACTGCTCGTCGAAAATCGCGGCGTCGTCGCCGTCGAAGCCCACGATCATGCCCGCCATGACCTCGATGCCCGCAGCCTGGATGCTCCGCACCGACTCGACGAGGCTCTGGCGCAGGTTCTGGGTCTTGTGCGCCTCCTGAAGGCTCTGCGCGCGCGGCGACTCGATGCCCACGAATACGGTGGTGAAGTTCGCCCGGCGCATGAGCTTGAGGAGCTCCGGGTCCTGCGAGAGGTTGATGGAAACCTCGGTCATGAACTCCAAGGGATAGCCGTGAACCTCCTGCCACTGGGCGAGCACGCGCAGAAGCGCGGCCGCCTCGCCTTTGTTGCCGATGAAATTGTCATCGACCACGAAGGCGTTGGACGCGCCCAGAAGGCGGATTTGCTCCACTTCGGCCAGGATCTGCGCGGGGCTCTTGGTGCGCGGCTTGCGGCCGTACATGACGATGATGTCGCAGAACTCGCACTGGTAGGGGCAGCCCCGGGCGAACTGCAGCGTCAGCGTGCGGTATTTCCCGGCCTTGATCAAATCGAGCCGAGGCGCCGGAGAGTCCTTTAAGTCGGGCTTCTCCTCCTGGCGATACTCCGCCTGCCAGGTCCCGGCCGCATACTCTTTAAGGAAGCGCGGCCAGGTGTATTCCGCCTCGTTTACGAAGAGCACGTCGGCGTGCGCGCGCAGGCGCTCCGGACAGAGGGTGGCCAGCGGGCCGCCGGCCACGACGAACTTCCCTCGCCGGCGAAAACGCGAGAGGATGTCTATGACGCGCTCGGCGTGCACCACGTAGCCCGTGACGCCCACGATGTCCGCGTCCGTGTCGAAGTCGACGGACTCGACGTTCTCATCACAGAGCACGATCTCGTGCTCGCGCGGCGTCAAGGCCGCCACGGTGGGCATGGACAGGTTCGGAAAAATGCACTTCTTCCCCAGGCTGGGGAGTATCCGATCGAGAGTCCAGAACGACTCCGGATTCTTAGGGGTGATGAGATAGATTTTCACGGTGACGGCAATCTATTCGCGATGTTGCAACGCTTATTCCCAAAAAATAAATTGCCTTGGAATATTAAGTTTAATACGCTGGATTAAGCGAGCCCCCCGATCATGATCCGCGTCAAACGAGTCTACGAAGCGCCAAGCCGCGAGGACGGCTTTCGCGTGCTGGTCGACCGCCTCTGGCCCAGGGGTGTGAGCAAAGCCAAGGCCAAAGTGGACGAGTGGATGAAGGACGTCGCGCCCAGCACCGCCCTGCGGCAATGGTACTCCCACGAACCGGCGCAGTGGGGCGAGTTCCGCGCCCGCTACAAAGCCGAGCTTGCCGGACGCGGCGAGCTCTTAACGCGCCTCAGGGACTTGGAGGCCGCGCATAAGACGCTCACGCTTCTTTTTTCCTCGCGGGAAACCAAGCTCAACAATGCCGCCGCGCTGGCGGAGCTGCTCTTGGCTCAGAAAAAGCGGCCCGCGGCCAAAGCCAGGACGAAGAAGCAGGCGTAGCCGATTTCGCTCCAGCCCAGGCGCTTGAAGTCCACCTTGCCCGGCCCCGACCTCCCGCGCCGCCACATTTTACGCAGGGCGGCCGCGAAGGGCAGCGCGGCCCAGGGCGTCGCCAAGCCCGCCAAGGCTCCGGCCGAAACCGCGGCCAGCGCGCCGGCGTGATAGGCAATGCCCGCGCGCCGCAGGCGCTCCAGGGCCGCGGCGTCCGCCGAACCCGCGGCCGCGCGGTGCTGAAGGACGGCGAGCTTGACGAAGAAGACCGGGCCGACGAAATAGAGCGCGCACAGGGCCCACGCCGTCCAGGCCGCGGGCGGCAAGTCCCCCCGCGCCGCGTAGTAGGCCGCGGGCGCGCCCAGGCACAAGACCAGGACCCCGGCGGTTTCGTTGGTCCAACCCATGGCCCGGCGCCGGCGGACGAGAAAAAGGCTTAAGCCCAGCATCGCCGCCGCCGCGGCCGCGAAGGCCAAAAGCCACCAGAGCCGGTAATCCAGGAGCAGGACCGCCCCGCACGCGGCCGAGAGAAGCCCCCAAGCCGCCGGCCGCCAAAACGCGCGCGACCCCCGCGGCCCGGAGAGAAACGACTGCAGGGCCGGCCGGAACAAAAAAGCCGCGAGCGCGGCCAGGCACAGAAGCGAGACGGGGCCCGCCGCGCCGCCGCCGGCCGCGATGAGGCCGACGAC